>CAZAGE010000058.1:0-18417 GCA_964484345.1 uncultured Oceanicaulis sp.
ACGACACCACGGCGGAGTATCAGTCTCGGGTTTGGCGTGCACAGGCGGTGGATGAGGCCGCCAACACCATGACCGCCGCGGGCCATGAGGACGTGTGGGCCTATCGCTTTGACTGGGATGAAGGCGGGTCGATGTTCTTCATGGACTTCTCCCACCTGCTGGGCGCCGCCCACGCGATGGAGATTCCCTTCGTGTTTAATCACTTCAACTTTTTCGGCCGCCTCGACCCGGCGCTATTCAATGACGACAACGCCGCCGGGCGCTCGGCGCTGGCCGGCAGCATGGGCGCCTATTGGGCGGCGTTCGCCCGCAGCGGCGATCCGGGCCAGGCAGGCGGCCCGGACTGGCCGGCCTGGGAGAGCGAGGGCGTCTTGATGCGCTTTGACAGCCCGGCCGATGGCGGCCCGGAAGTGATCACGGGTCCCGACAGCGTCGAGCAAATCCTGACCGATCTGGCGATGGATGACAGCCTCGATACTGCAGAGCGCTGCATGGTGTTCCGCCGGCTGGAGGGTTGGATTGAAGACGGCGCGCCCAGTGCAGGGTTTGGGTGCTGAGGTTTAACGGGAGGCAGACAGCGCCACGGCTGTTGTGTACTTCATGCGCGACCAGGCGACCCGGGTGTCGAACACACCCACAGCCGGGTTCGAAATGAAGGCCTTCATGCTCCAAGCCTCATACCAGTGCAGACTTGGGCACCGCATGATCAGAACGAAGTCTTCCCGGCCGGCCACATGATAGGCCTCAACAATTTCATCAGTGTCTTCAACTAGGTCGGCAATTGCTTGGTGAGCCTCGGTTGTGACCTGCTCAAGGGTCAGCGTCACAATGATATGGATGTAGGACGGATCGCTTTTCACCAGAGATACATCGCCGGTGATTACGCCCGCCTCCCGCAAAGCGGCCAGCCGCTTGCGAACCGCTGAGGCGGACAGACCAATGGTTTCGCCAATGGCAGCATGGCTCATCTGATTATTGCGTTGGACGGATTCCAGAATACGGCAATCAATCGCATCCAACGCCCCGATTTGGGTTTGAGATCCCAATTTCGTCATTTTTTGCCCCATACAGGCTCAGATTATGATCAAATACTCCTGATTTGGGCGAGATTGTCATTGGCTGGTTGTCTATACAAGGCCGTATTGAACTGCTGAGGGTCCTGCTATGTCATACAAATCCATTCTACTGAGCGCGTTTGTATCTGGGCTCTGCGCCTGCCATCCATCTAACCACGTCAACCTGGCTCCAGGCGAAGGTACAACCTCCAGCGCGCCATCGGGGAATCACGTGATGGAGCCCGACGCAACCACTCTTGAGGCTGGAGCATTCGCCGGAGACGCCGCCATTCTGCGTGAGGCGTTGCTAACGCTGTATCCAAGTCTTGATCGCTTCGGTCAGCGCGACGACGTGCTTTCCGCGCTCGAGGCGCTTGATGACGTCGCAGCTGATCAAGTCGACGCCCTGACATTCTATCGCGCTGTGGCCGACGTCGCCGCATCAACGAAGGATGAGCATGTCATCCCCTTCCCCTCTGAGCGTTATCGCCGGTGGCGGCGCGAGAGTCAGATGATGCTGCCGTTCACGGTCCAATGGGTGGATGGAGAGCCTTATGTGGTCGCCGTTGCCGATGAAACACGTCAATTCTTGGTTGGTCGGCGAGTCGTCGCCTTTGACGGTCACGACGCAGCCACAGTCCTGGCCACACTGCGCGCAACGATCCCAAGCGATGGATTGAGTGAAACATTTTCAATGCGTCGCCTGCAGGACTTCACGCCAACCCAGAACGAGAACTATTTCGATCTAAACTATCCGATCTGGTTTGGCGCACGGGCGCGCTACACGCTGTCAGTCGACGTTGGCGACGGCCGGATCGAACATCACGAGATGTCTGCGCTCGACTGGCCGAGCTTCCAGGCGTTTTACCGTGAGCGCCTGCCGCGCATCGCCCCGGTGCAATTCCGCTGGCTTGAGGAGGACCTGGGATATCTATCGGTCCTGTCCTTTCATGACCGATATTACGAGGCCCATGGCCTCGACGCCGAGACCGTATTCGCCCAGATTCTTGGCGATCTGAACGCACGGCCAGGCTCTACCCTGGTTTTGGATTTGCGCCAGAACGAGGGCGGTGGAGACATTTCCTCGCTGTTGCTGGACTTTCTGCTGACCGAGCCTTTTGTCGAGTATGACAATGTCCTCACCAGCTTTGTGGGTCAGCCTGAGGCCGCGCGTCATTGCGCCAATTATCAAGAGGTCGCGTTTGACCCGTCCTGGTCTGAACCTGGGCCTGACGGCTTGTTCCAGCTAACGCCACAGTTTCGCAGCCTGATAACCGGCGCGACTGTGCGCAGCCCGCGGGCAGATGCATTCCAGGGCCCGCTCATTGTCCTAATTTCAGGCGCTACCGGCTCAGCGGCAGTGAAGGTGTCCGGCGTCCTGGAGCGCGAGGATCGAGCCATATTTGTCGGCGAGGAAACCGGCGGCGCCGCCGCTGGGGCGACCGCTTTCGGCTATTGCAGGCTTGAACTGCCGACATCGGACATTGCACTCGAACTGCCACTGGTGCGGTTTGAGCGCCAGCAAGACAGCCCCTATGGCCGCGGGCTGCTGCCTGATGTTTATGCAGATTGGGGGCTCACCCCACCAGTCACAAGAGAAGACATTGGTCTACTCGCCGCCCAAACGCTGGCGCGCCGGATCGCCGACGCGGCTCCGTAGTCATAAGGCCCGAGCGGTCAGCAAATGATCGGTTTGCGTGTTGCGGGGGCGAGCTGAGCGAGTTCTTCCTCACTCCCAATTGATGAGGCGGGTGGCTCGACGAGTTTGAAGGTGTGGCGACCTCACCGATATTCTGCGGCTCTAGGGTCTGCCCCACATCGATCAGCCTTGCTGCTAATCATCGGCTTCACGATCACGCCGCCCCACGGTTCGGAGAGCTTAGACGGAATACTTGCGGGAGGGTTCTTATGTGCGCCGCTGCGCCGCCTTGCCAGCCTTAAGTGAACAGTGTTCACTTCTACTCGCGCACCGGAAACATCCGGGCCGGGAGGATTTTGATGGCACGCACCGCACCTGATCCGAGCCAGGAGCTCGACGTCTTGATCGTCGGCGCCGGGATTTCCGGCGTGGGGGCCGCTTGGCATCTGAAGGATAAGAGCCCGGACCGCAGCTTCGCCATTTTGGAAGCGCGAGACGATTTGGGCGGCACCTGGGATTTGTTCCGCTATCCAGGCATCCGCTCGGACAGCGACATGTACACCTTCGGCTATAATTTCCGCCCCTGGGTGGACGGCAAGGTGTTCGCCGACGGCCCGGCGATCCGCAATTATGTCCGCGCCACCGCGGACGAAAGCGGCATCACCGAGCGCATCCAGTTCAACACCAAGGTCACCCAGATCAGCTGGGATACCCAGACCGCGCGCTGGACCATCACCGCCCGGCATGGCGACCAGACCGAAACCTGGACCGCCCGCTTCATCGTGATGTGCTCGGGCTATTACCGGTATGAGGCGGGCTATATGCCGGATTTCCCCGGCATGGAGACGTTCAAGGGCGATATCATCCACCCGCAGCTTTGGTCGGAAGACTATGATTACACCGGCAAGAAGGTGGTGATCATCGGCTCGGGCGCGACCGCGATCACTTTGGTTCCGGCGATGGCGGACACCGCCGAGCATGTCACCATGCTCCAGCGCTCGCCCAGCTATGTCGCCGCCCGGCCCTCGCGCGACGGGTTCGCAGATTTCCTTCAAAAGACCCTGCCCAGCCGGCTCGCCTATACCCTGGTGCGCGCCCGCAATGTCTTGCAGGGCATGTTCTTCTTCAATCTGGCGCGCTGGCAGCCGGACATGGTGAAGAAGAGCGTGCTCAAAGAAATCCGCAAGATGCTGGGCGAGGACTATGACGTCGAGAAGCATTTCTCGCCGCCCTATAATCCGTGGGATCAGCGCTTTTGCCTGGCGCCGGACGGCGACTTTTTCGAGGCGCTGAGATCGGGCAAGGCGGACATCGCCACCGACCAGATCGAGCGCTTTGACGAAACCGGCATCGTCTTAAAATCCGGCGAGCATCTGGACGCCGACCTGATCATTCCCGCCACCGGCCTCGCCATGCAGATCGGCGGCGGCATGGAGATTGTCGTCGACGGCGCCACGGTGAACGCGCCCGATCACATCACCTATCGCGGCATGATGCTGTCGGATATTCCCAACGCCGCGCTGGCGTTCGGCTACACCAACGCCAGCTGGACCTTGAAGATCGACCTGACGTGCGAGCGGGTGTGCCGCATGCTCAATCATATGACAAAGACCGGCGCCGATTACGCCGTGCCGGAAGCGCCCGCCGATCTTGAGACCCAGGACCTGCTGGATTTCTCCTCCGGCTATGTCCAGCGCGCCCTGCCGACCCTGCCCCGCCAGGGCACGGTCGCGCCATGGAAGACCTATCAGAACTATGTGATGGACATGATCACAATCCGCTACGGCAAGCTGGAAGACGGCCATATCCGCTTCGGCAAAGCCGGCGACCGGGCGCGCCTGCCGGCCCCGGAGGTGATGGCGGAAGCGGCGGAATAGGACGGCCTGTTCCAATCCTCCGGCCCGTCCGGGCCGTCGGGTCCTCGCTCTCGATGAGCGAGCTTATCTGCGCTGCGGGCGGCTATTCGCCTTGCGAGCGCTTCACGCTCGAGGTGTCTCCCCCCGTTTACGGGGGGCTTGGGCCGTGAAGCGGACCAAGGCCGAAGGGTCGAGGGGGCTTTTCGACGTTGCAGGCCCCCTCCGCCGCAAGCAGTGGAGGACACCCTAATCCACGTCACGATGTGATCAGTTTAGACGCTCCACCGGCGGCATCTCCCACTCGCCGGCCAGGGCCGCCTCTTCCGGCAGGTAGAGCCGTGCCGTCAGCTGGAAGGGTTCCGGCGCGACCGGGATGTGATTGACCTGCTCGGTATTGAGATCCGGCGCACCGATCGTCAGCGTCAGGCCGCCATCGGCGTCATAGACGACATCGCGATGGCTGAGGTGAGCCGGCGTCATCGTGCTCATCAAAAAGCCGTCGGCGTCATACGCGGTGATCGACCAGAACGCCTCAGCCGGCGGAAGAGCGTCCGGCTCAAAGCGGATCGTGTAGTCGAACCGGCCGTCGAGCGCCGTGCCGGTGGCATCCACATCCGTCGTCGGATAGATCGCGTCTTCAGGCAGATTGGCGCCCAACCCAATCAGCGCGACCCCGGCGCGCAAGGCGTAATCCGTCCCGTAGTCGCCAACGCCCGTGCGTAGGGTGCGCCAGCCGGTCGGGCCATAAGGGCGCTCGGCGACGCCCTGTTCTAGACGCTCACGCGCGACGGTGACGCCGCGCTGCATCGCGCGCTCGGCGATCCAACCGTTGTCCAAGCGATACCTCGAGACGCCCCCCAGGCCGAACAGGCGCGAACGGACCGGGTCGTCCTCCGGGCGGGCGGGATTTTCAGAGAGCAGGCGCGCGAGCCGGTCCATAACGGCGTCAGCTTCGAGCGCGGCGATCACATCCGGCGGCCTTTGCCCTCGCGCCGGCCGGGTGGTTGGGAATTCGGTGATCTCCGGCCCGGTCAGGGTGAACTCATCTTGCAGCAAGCGCGCCCGCACCAAGTCCGCCTCATCGGAGCTGACGGCGATGCGCCCGAGAATCCAGGCCATCTCGGTCTCAACGCGAATATGGACCATCCCCGGCAAGGCGGGCCCGTCCCAATTCGGCCCCGCAATCATCGCCGCGCCCGGCCCCGAACCTTGAGTCCGAGCGCCAGGCGCGCCGACCACATCCGTCCATCCATCGAGCACCTGAAACAGCCAGTAGCGCTCCTCCATGTTCGGCCAACGCAGGATCACCGGGCCTTCGCTGAGATCGAGCCAGGCGATGGAGTAGAGCGTATCCAGATTGGGCCGCACCACCGTGTCGTCACCATAGCGCGGCAGCTGGCGGATATGGGTCAGGCGATTGAGATAAAAACCGGGACCCCGGTCGGAATCCGCGATGCCGAGCATGTTGGAGCGGGTCTGATCCATCACCAATAGGGGATAGCCGAAGATATAGGCTTCACCCGCCGTCCGCCCTAGATCCCGCATGGACAGATTTGCAGGATTCCGCGTGCCGTTTTGCCAGGCCATGACGGCGAAGACAGCGGCCACGATCAAAGAAACCAACGCCATGAGCAGGCGCTGAATGAGCCGAAGTTGACGTTCCATGCCAGCACCTTGGCGGTGACCGGCCTCGCCTGGCAAGACAAAGGCTCGACTTCGCCCCCCGGTCCGCGTCAGTCTAAGCCCCATGGATAAGGACGACTATAAAGACCAGCTCCACGGCCTGCAGATCGGGCTGGCGGCGCTGCAACGGCAATTGATCGAGGAAGACCGGCGTTTGCTGGTGATCTTCGAGGGCCGGGACGCCGCCGGTAAGGACAGCGCGATCAAGCGGATCATCGAGCACCAATCGCCGCGCGAAACCCGGGTGGTGGCGCTCGGCAAACCCACGGAGCGCGATCGCTCCAGCTGGTATTTCCAGCGCTGGATCCCGCATTTGCCGGCGGCGGGCGAGTTCGTGCTGTTTAACCGTTCCTGGTATAACCGGGCGGGCGTCGAGCGGGTGATGGGGTTTTGTTCCGAGGTCGAATACGCCCGCTTCATGAGCGATGTCGGTCGGTTCGAGCACCTGCTCAGCGATGACGGCGTCATCGTGCTGAAATACTATCTCGACATCTCCCGCACCGAGCAGGCCGCTCGGCTGGAAGACCGCCGCACCAATCCATTAAAGCAGTGGAAGATTTCGCCCGTCGACGCGGTCGCGCTGGAGAAGTTCGACGCCTACAGCCAGGCCCGCGACGCCATGCTGGCCGCGACCGGCGATCCCATCGCCTGGCGGGTGGTGCGCGCGGACGATAAGCGGCAAGCGCGGTTGGAAATCATCCGCGATATTCTCGCCAGCGTGCCCTCGGTGGGCCTGCCCGACCCGATCGATCCTGCTGACAAGGCGGTGTTGCGGCTCTGGCGCAATGGCGACCGGCCGAGCGATTTTCTGGCGCGGTGACGATGCTCTTTCCTTCGTCACCCCCGCGAAGGCGGGGGCCCAGACTCATAGAGCTCTGCGCTGGAAAATTTGGCGCCCCGACGCCGTAGGCGTCGCAAAGGCGACCGCCCGCCCGCAGCGTCAGCGAGGACCGACTGAGCGGAGGCGAAGGAGGACAGGGAAGACTGGGTCCCCGCCTTCGCGGGGATGACGACGGCGTTCGATGATCGCCCCTTGCCATCGCCGCAAAACCCAGAAACCCTGCCTCGCAAAGACAAGGGAGGCCGCCATGGGTTGGGCGCTGAATATCGATAAAGCCGACATCTCAAAGGCGCAGATCGTTGAAGCACCGAAGGTCGACCTGGCGGACGGCCAGGCCCGCCTCAGCGTCAAACGCTTCGCGCTGACAGCCAACAATGTCACCTACGCCGTGTTCGGCGCGATCATGCGCTATTGGGACTTCTTCCCGGCTGACGGCGCAGGCCGGCTTCCGGTCTGGGGCTTTGCCGAGGTCACCGAGAGCAAGGCCGACGGGCTTGACGTCGGCGAACGCATTTACGGCTATTTCCCCGCCAGCGACGAATTGATCGTCGAGCCTGCCCATGTCACGCCGGGCAGCTTTATCGACGTGTCCGCCCACCGCATGGACTTACCGGCGGCCTATAATCGTTATGTGCGCACGGGTGGCGACCCCAGCTACCGGGCCGACCGGGAGGGGCTTCAGATGGCCCTGCAGCCCCTCTTCATCACCAGCTGGCTGATCGATCTGCATCTGCGCGACACGAATTACGACGGCGCTGATTGCATCAGCCTGACCAGCGCGTCCAGCAAGACCGCGCTTGCCCTCGCTTACCTGCTGCACGCGGATAAGCCGGACGGCGTCATTGTGGAGGCGATCACGTCGGAGCGCTCCAAGCCTTTCGTCGAGCAGACCGGGTTTTACGACCAGATCACCCTTTATTCTGACCTGGATCAGCTTGGGCCTGACCCCAAGCGCCTGGTGGTCGATTTCGCCGGAGACGCCACGGTGAACCGGGCGATCCATGGCGCACTCCAGGACGATCTGATCGCCAATATCCGAGTCGGCGCCAGCCACTGGACCGATAGCGCGCCAGCGGACGATCTGCCCGGTCCCAAGCCCGCCTTCTTCTTCGCCCCCGACCATGTCGCCAAGCGGATGAAAGCGTGGGGCGCGGCGGAATTCGGCAAGCGCTATGGCGCCGCCTGGAGCGCCTTCGCCGACGCGATCGACGGAGTGTTTGACGAAAAGAGCCTGACCGGATCGCAAGGGTGCCTGATGGCCTATAACGACCTCGTCGCAGGTCAGGCGCCCGCGTCCGCCGCACTGATCGTCGAGGCCTAAGGGCCTGTACAGCGTTCGAAGGGCACACCGCTCACCCGGAGATCTCCAATCACCACCTGGTGGGCGGGGTCACCCGGCGCGGCGTCAAAGCGCACCATGGTCACTCCGGTCCAGACCCGGCGATCACCATTCCATCCGGCGTTTGGATTGTCAGCGTCCGGGAAAAGCCGCTCAGCTTGGCCTTGAGCATAGCGCTGGAGGAAGTGCCCGTTCTCAATCGCATATTGGACCTGCGCCTCCAGCTCTGAACTGCAATACCAGCCGGTGAAGGCCTGCAGCGCTTCCAGGTCTGCTGGCGGAGTGTTGTCATAGGCCGCCGCCGTATAGCGCGTCCGACCTGTATTGACGGTGAGATGGCGGGCGTCGCCGTCTCGGGCTAGCCTGACGGTGAAGCCCCCCGGATGGGCGGTGAAGCGCCCCCCGGCCTGCGGCGTGAGATGAGCGAGAAAGCGATCACCGCCATCGTGGAGGTCCAGCCCCCCGGCCGCGTTTAGCCTGAGGAAATGCCGGTTATTGATGGCGTCGCTAAAATAAGTCCCGACCCAATCGCCGGCGTCGCCAACCCGGGTATCCTCCAGATCGAAGTCAGATGCGGTTGCGGCCGCGAGCGGCGGCAAGAGCGCATCCGCCAATCGCCAGCCCTGAAACGCGTTTCGATCGTTGCGGTTGGCGAATACATAAAGGGAGAGCCCCGCGTCGGGAAACCGGATCTGATCGGCGATGAACCCGCCCAAGCCGCCGCCATGGCGCACCACGGACCGTCCGCCATGCTCCGTCATCCAAAGTCCGGCCCCGGACCGTAGTGGTGTTCCATCCCGTAGCCGCCCAGGTTGGTGCATGGCGGCGCGCCACTGCGCGCCGAAGACGGCGCCCGTGGACAATTCCCGGTCCCATTTCGCCATATCGCGAACGGTGGTCAGTGCGCCGCCATCGCCGACGACGTCAAAGTGTTTGAGCCAGCGTCTCCAGCTCGTCCCGTCAGGCTGATAGGCATGGGCGCGGCCAGGCACGACCGCCCCATGATCGTCGTCGAACAGGGTCGAAGTCATTCCGAGCGGCTCAAATAGGCGATGCTGCGCTACGTCTGCGAACGGCTCGCCCTCCACAGCTTCGATTAACGCTGCGAGCAGGACATAACCGCTCGACGAATAACGCTGCTGGGCGCCGGGTTCGAAGTCCAGGCCCTGCTGCCCCGCGATCAGAGCCAAGGCGTCCGCCTGGCCCATGCGGTCCTGCAGGCGACGATCATCGCCGCGGATCATCAAAAGCGAGGTGTACTCGCGCACCCCGCCGGTATGATGAAGGCAATCTGCAACTGTCACAGCACGGTAGAGGCTGGGAAGGCCGGGCACATAGGTCGTGATTGGAGCGCTTAGATCGACCCGTCCCTCCAGGGTGAGCTGGAGTATGATGGCCGCGGTGAACTGCTTGGAAATCGAGCCGATATAAAAGCGGGTGTCAGGCCCGACCGGACTCTCATGCTCCAACTCAGCCAAACCAAAATAGCCTTCCGCCGCCAATTCCCCATCACGGATGATCCCGACCGCGAAGCCGGGTGTTGCGCCCCGCGTGATCGGGTCGAACTGAGCGGCGAGCTGTGGGGGCTCATCCCATGAAGACTGAGCGATGAGCGTAAGAGCGGCCAGGGTGGGCAGAAGCATCAGGCAGGTCTCCAAGGATTGTGTGCTTTCAGCCCTAGCGCCCCTTTTCAGACCCGTCCGGTGAAGCCTTGTGAAGGCTGGTGAAATGACATGAAGCGTGGTTAGCCTACCGCGTTCAAGGAGGATGATATGCGCTATCGCTTTGCCGATCTGGAGTTGGACACGGTCGCCGGTACGGTGCGCCGAGGTGACGAGATGTTGGACACCAGCGGTCTGACGCTGTCCTTCCTCACCGCCCTTGTCCAAGCGGCGCCGGAGCCGCTCGACGCCGATCAGCTGGCGGCTCAGGTTTGGCGCCGCGATCATGTCAGTGACGACACGATCCGCAAACGCGCCTCCTTGCTGCGCGCCGCCATCGGCGCGGAGCTGGTCCGAACCCTTCCCGATCAACGCTATGCACTTTCAAAGCCGGTGACTAACGCCAGCGAGGACGCACTGGATCAACAAGCCGGGGCGTCAAAACAATCCGGCGAAGACGAAGACGGCGCGCCCACCGGCCTGATGATCCAACCCGCTATGATTGCAGGGGCGGGCTTCATCGTGGTTCTTCTCGGCCTGACCTTCTGGGGCAGCCTGCGGAGCGAGGCGCCGCCGCGTCTGGTCAATCCGGAGACCGGGCACGTGCTCGAGGCCCCGGAGCGCTAATCCTTACCGGTTGCGGCCGAGCTTTTCGTGGCTCTCGACCCAGTCGCCGGCGACGACGGCGCCGGCGAGGGAGACTTCGCCGGCCAGCACGGTGGCGGCGCAAATCTCGATGAAGCGGCCTACCTTGCCGGCGCCGCGGCAGCTGAGCAGGTCCAGACATTCGCTTTGCGTGGGCAGGCCGGTACCGCCGCCAAAGGTCGCGACGATCAGCGCCGGCAGGGTGATCGACCAGTAATAGCTCGGCTCCCCGGTTTCCGGGTCGTCCTCCAGGCGCACATAGGTCATCGCGGTATGGCTTTCCGCGACATTGGCGGCGTCCTGACCGGTGGCGATGAACAAGGCGGCGAGCGCGTTGGCGGCGTGCATGCCGTTATTGGCCGAGCCCGCCATCACCGAACCCGCGAAGGAATTGAGCCGTGCCCGGAACAAGTCCGCCGCGGCAACCCCCACTCGCTCGCGCAGCAGCGCATCGGGAATGCGCGCCTCCGCCACCACCCGCGCGCCGCGCGAGTGCAACACGTTGAGCTGGGAATGCTTTTTGTCCGTGTCCATGGCCCCGGACAGGGTGTAGCGCGCGCCGCCAGGATGGTTGGACGCGATCCACTGGCAAGCCGCGAGCCCGGCCTTGCCGGCCATGTTCTGACCCGCCGCGTCCCCGGTCTCGAAATTAAAGCGGACATGGAGCATCGGCCCGACCGCATAGGTCTCGGCATGGGAGAGTTTCACGACGGAGGAGCTGGCCTCCGCCGCTGCGCGCACGCCGTCCATATTCGCGTCGAGCCAGGCCTTGAAGGCCTTGGCCCCGCGGGCGTCGTCGAAGTGGAAAACCGGCGCGCGCTGCATATAGCGCTCCACAATCGTGGTCTTGACCCCGCCCGCCTCGGTCAGGATGCGCATGCCCCGATTATAGCTCGCCACCAACGTGCCTTCGGTGGTCGCCAGCGGGACATAGACGTCTTCATCCTCGATATGCTCACCGCGCACCCGTAAGGGGCCGGCGACGCCGATCGGGATTTGAGCCGCGCCGATATAATTCTCGATATTGCCGGCGGTCAGCGCCGGATCGATGGTCGCGCGGCCGACATGGTCAAGCGACGCGCCGCTGCGCGCCTTCAAGAAGGCGCGGCGCTCTTCGGCGGCGTCATGGGAGTGGTCGTCATCCTTGCGGCGCGGAATGCGCGCGCGGACATCGTTTGGGCGGGATGTGTCGGTCATGGCGCGACGCTAGCGCGCCTCCGCCTCGCAGACCACAGCTTGCAAGCGCCGCGGTCAGGCGGCGACGGACCTGCGCCCGTCAGTGAGCAAGCGGCGCACGTCCGAGAGTATGGCGTCGAGCTTGAACGGTTTCGTGACGAAGCCATCCGCGCCCAGCCTGCGCACCCGGTCCGCGGTGTCCTTCGTGGCGTTCGCCGTGACCACAAGCACGGGCATGGCGCGCAAACGCTCGCTGTCGCGGCGCATTTGGGCGAGCACGCCTTCGCCGCTCAAACGCGGCATTTGAAGGTCGAGCAAAACCAGGCCGATCGCCGGATCAGTTGCAAGCTTTTCTAGCGCCTCCACCCCGTCCTGAGCGAGGTCCACCTTGATATCCGCCTGCTCAAGCAGGTCGCGCAACACCTCGCGGTTCACCGCGTTATCTTCAACAATCAAGACGCTGCGCGGCGCCGCCGCGTCGGCCTCGGACTCCCGCGCAATATTGGGCGCCGCAGCGACCGCGCGCGGCGCGACCGGCATCGGCGCGGTGAACGTGAAAACACTGCCCTCGCCCACCGCGCTTGTCGCCGTGATATCGCCGCCCATGGCGCGGGCGAGCTCGCGGGAGATCGCCAGTCCCAGCCCGGCGCCGTCATGGGCGCGGGTCGAGGAGCTGTCGACCTGGGAGAAGCGTTCGAAGATCTGGCCCAACGCGCCCGGCGGAATGCCGATCCCGGTGTCGCGCACCGCAATCCGGAGCGCGCCGGAGGCATCCAGATCCGCGTCGACGTCTACGGCGCCGCGCTCGGTGAACTTCACGGCGTTGGACACAAGGTTGAGGACGATCTGCGTCAGGCGGGCGGCGTCACCGATCAGCTCGGTGTCGGGGGGCAGGTGATTGGTCAGATGGAGGGACAGCGCCTTCGCCTCCGCCTTGGCGCGCACAGCGTCCATGGCGCCGTTGATCGCGTTCGACGGATCAAAGGGCGCTGCGCGCAGGTCAAGTTGGCCCGCCTCGATCCTCGATATGTCCAGCAAGTCATCGACAAGCGCGCGCAACGCCTGGCCGCTGCTTTCGATCGCCTCAAGATATTTCGCCTGCTTGTCCGACAGGTCCGTGCGCGCGAGCAGGGTCGACAAGCCCAGCACGCCATTGAGCGGCGTGCGGATTTCATGGCTCATATTCGCAAGAAATTGCGACTTGGCGACATTGGCCGCTTCGGCGGCCTGTTTAGCTTCGGCCAGCGCCCGCTCGCGGCTGCGCTCCCGTGTGACGTCCTGAACCGAGCCGATCATGTGGATCGGCTGTCCGTCCGCATCGCGCTGCACGGCGCCGCGCGCCTTCACATCAATGAAATGGCCGTCGGAATGCTTCAGGCGGTATTCGATATCATAGGTTTTATCGGCCTCAAGGTGCGCCGCGAGCGCGGCTTCAACCCGCGCCAAGTCGTCTGGATGCAGGCGGCTGGCGAAGGCGTCAAAATCGCCGGTGAATTGTTCGCGGGTGATCCCGACCATGGCGCAGAACTCGTCGGACCAGTACAGCGCGCCGCTCCGCACATCCCAGTCCCAGACCCCGATCAGGGAGACGCTGGCGGCGATTTCGAACCGGCGCTCAGCCTCGGCCAGGCGGCGCTCGGTCTCGATCCGCTCGGTCACGTCGCGCTGGATCGCCAGCCAATAGTGAACCCAGCCGCTCTCATCCGCGATCGGCGTGATGTCCAGCTCGACCCAGACGGGGCGTCCATCCTTGGTGTGGTTGCGCACCACTTGCCGGACGGGCTCCCAGGCGTCCAGCGCGTGGCGGATATTGCGGCCGGCTTCAGGGTCGAAATCCTCGCGCTGCAACATGCGCGGCGACTGGCCGATCACCTCTTCAGGCGCATAACCCATCATCTCGGTGAAGGCCTTGTTGACCCAGAGGATTCGCGGCCCCGGCAGATCGAAGGGCTCGGCTTCCGTGATCAGCACCGCGTCCCGGGAGAAATCACCGATGCGGCGTATGATGTCGTCTAACTTCATCTGACCGGCTGACCCCTTGCACGGCTATGAGAATAAATAAATTCGACGCTCGACCTGATCCTTGATCGATGAAAGTTAACGGCGTCGAAATGATGCGACCAGACGCCGAAAGTCTTATGCGCGCGCAGCCACGGGGGCGCCTAGTCAAACGCCACCGGGAGCGCCGTCGTGCGTTTGATGGCGCTAAGCGAGAAGCTGGTCTCAATCGCCGCCACGCCTGCGACCCGGTTGAGCCGGTCGCGCAGGAAGGTCGCATAGCCTTGCTGGGACTCCACGACGACTTCCAGCAGATAGTCCTCCGTGCCGGAGGTCAGGTGACATTGCAGCACCTCCTCCATCGCCGCGACGGCGCGCTCAAAGCCAATCACAACATGGGAGGTGTGCTCGGTGAGCTTCACTCGGACAAAGGCCGTGATCGGCAAGCCCGCCAGCTCTCGGTCGATCATGGCCGCATATCCGGTGATCAATCCAGCCTCCTCCAGCGCGCGCACGCGCCTGAGGCAGGGCGACGGCGACA
Source organism: uncultured Oceanicaulis sp. (assembly GCA_964484345.1). GTDB lineage: Bacteria > Pseudomonadota > Alphaproteobacteria > Caulobacterales > Maricaulaceae > Oceanicaulis. Next base: position 14,435 of record CAZAGE010000058.1, read on the forward strand.
GGCCAACAGCGTCCGCCAGGGCCTGATTGGTCATGCGGCCATCTTGCTGCAAAGCCGCAAGGATTTTCCGATCCATGCTATCCATGGTCACTTATTAGCAGATTATTGCTCAAATACGAGAATTTAGAGCTCAATTAGACAACACCTGCTATCGCCTCACGGCTATCCTGCTGCCAGAGATCAGTCAGGGAGGCCCATATGGACGGATCAAATGTGTTTGAGCGCAAGAGCGGCTTCGCCACGCGCGCCATCCATTCTGGATATGAACCGTCAGACGCGGGCGGCGCGCTGACCCCGCCGGTGCATCTGTCCTCCACCTTCACGTTTGAGACGGTCGACGCCGCCGGCGCGGCGTTCAGCGGCGAACAGCCCGCCCATATCTATTCGCGCATTTCCAACCCGACGCTGGACTTGCTGGAGCGGCGCATCGCGGATCTAGAAGGCGCGGAAGCTGCGGTCAGCTTCGCCTCGGGCATGGGCGCGATCACCTCGGTGTTGTGGAGCTTGCTGGCGCCAGGCCAGGAAATCCTGGCGGACAAGACCCTTTACGGCTGCACCTTCGCCTTCCTGCACCATGGCCTTAAAAAGTTCGGCGTTAAGGTGCGCCATGTGGACATGACCGATGCGGATGCGGTCGCCAAGGCCGTCGGTCCCAACACCCGCGTGGTGTATTTTGAAACCCCGGCCAACCCGACCATGTCGCTGGTGGACATCAGCGCCATCGCCGCGATCGCCCGTGACGCCGGCGCGATCAGCGTGGTCGACAACACCTACGCCACCCCCGCTTTGACCCGCCCGATCGAGCTGGGCGCGGATATCGTGGTTCACTCCGCGACCAAATATCTTGGCGGCCATGGCGACCTGGTCGCCGGCCTGGCGGCCGGACGCCAAGAGGTGATGGACGAGGTTCGCCTTTACGGCCTGAAAGACATGACCGGCGCAGCCCTCGCCCCCCTCAATGCGATGCTGATCTTGCGCGGGCTGAAAACCTTGGCTCTGCGCATGGAGCGCCACAGCGCCAGCGCGATGCAGATCGCCACCTGGCTGGCGGCGCGACCCGACGTGAAATCGGTCGCGTATCCGGGCCTGCCATGTCATCCCCAACACGCCCTCGCGCGCCAGCAAATGGCCAAGTTTGGCGGCATGATCGCGTTTGAGCTGGAGAGCCTTGAGGCCGGCAAGCGCTTCATGGATGCGCTGCAAATGATCAAGCGGGCGGTCAGCCTGGGGGACGCGGAAACCCTGATCCAGCATCCGGCCAGCATGACCCACTCCACCTATACGCCGGAAGAGCGCGCCCAGCACGGCATCAGCGAAGGCTTGATCCGCCTGTCGGTGGGCCTGGAGGACGTGGCGGATATCCTCTGCGATCTCGATTACGCCCTGGCGCGCTAGGCGATAAGGGCGTCGATGTCGCCCAGGCGCTCGCGGCGTTAACCTTACTTGATCACCCGCAGGAAGCCGCCGATCCGGGTCCCGTTGTCGGTGATCTCGGGGAAGTCGGCGGCGGTTCACGCAGCGATCGCCGAGGGCAGGTCATGGGTCTCGGCAATGGCGTGCAGCGTCTTGCAGGCGCGCAGGATAGCGGGTCGCTCGTGGCGATGTCGCGCGCCAATCCAAAAGCTTCGGTAGACCGGGGCAGACATGATTATGCCCTTCGAAGCTGTGCCTGCCCTGGAGGTTGCTCGTTTCTATCTGGCTACCGATCTCTCGCCCCGACGGGCTCGCCCCCCGCGCGCCTCATGCGTACGACGACAATATCAAACCGGCCTCCCGAATAGGAGGACTGGATTGGTTCGACCATCGGGAAGTCGGCAGAACCGGAGAGCCCGGTGATATCGATTGTCCCGTCCGGGTTCGAAACGACCCCTTCAAAAACATCTTGCCCGGATCCAGCAACCACTGTTGAGCCGAGAAGCTCGCTCAAATCCGTACTCAATTCGACCACGAAGCCGTCGGCACCCTCATTTTCCGGAAGCTCAGTGCGCGGTGCGTCGGGAAAGCTGCGCGAAGTGGTTTGTCCCACGATGATGACATGACCGTTCTCACTCACGGTGAGCCGCCTTGGCCGGTCGCCAGCCTCGCCGCCAAGATAGGTCATGGACGCAATTGCGGGGTCTCCGGTGAGAATCCTGGACACGAACAGGTCGGATGCTCCGTTCAACCCAGCTTGGATCGCTCCAGGCGTAACCGGCAGATCAGTAGAACGCGTCTGGCCAACGATAATCACTTCCCCATCTTCCGCCAAACCTATGCCGACGCCCCGCTCTGCAGCGGAGCCGCCAAGGTAGGTGCTGAACGTCAAATCACGTTGGGATTGATCCATGATCGAGACGAAAACATCCGCCTCGCCGGCTCGCTCGGCTTGCACAGCATGGGTCAGAGGAAAATCATCTGAGGACGTTGACCCCGTTAGATACAAGCGGTTTCCAGCATCGACCGCCAGCCCCACACCAATATCCTCTCCAGACCCGCCCAAATAGGTCGATGTCAGCAATTCGCCGTCTGTTGAAAATGTCGCAAGAAAGGAATCGGTGCCGCCCCCGCTGACGGCTTGATATGGGTCGCCAGCAACCGGGAAGTCAGGCGAATCAGTCCTACCAATTATGTGAATCAGACCATTTGAATCGAACGCGATGTCCCGTCCGTCTTCATCGCCGGAACCACCGAGAAACGTTGTCCAGACCGGAGTTCCGTCCGGGGCGAGTTTCGCAACGAAAGCGTCGCTCTCGCCTCCGAAGGCCGTTTGGAACACGCCTTGTGTGGCCGGAAAATTACGCGAATAGGTTGTTCCCACCGCATATACATATCCTTGGTCGTCAACGATAAGGTTTTGCACGGCCTCCCATTCGGAGCCGCCAAACTGGGTCACGTAGTCGACGGAGCTCTGATTCGGGGCGAGCTTGACCACGAATGCATTCATTCCGCGGCTGCGCCAATATGTGTTGTCGCCGCTGTCATCGAGCGACCTCGAAGTCGAGTGGCAGCCAAGATAGACGCTACGATCTGCGCCGACCGCGATGCCGTCGCAATCATCAACGCCGGATCCTCCAAGATAACTTGAGAACACCAGTCTTGAGTCAGTGTTTTGCGCATGGCCCGGGATCGCGAGCAGGCAGGTCGCCGCAACTGCGGCAGAAACGTGAGAACGTACTTTCGAGCACTGATTTCCGGGCTTGGAGACCGTACTTCTTGAGGGGCTTTTTCGTTTCATTGATCTGCCTTTCAAACCAGCTTTGCGTCACCCTGAACGGTCCGAAAAGCCCCCGATCGAGACCGCTCAGTCCAGGCGTAGTGTTGGCGAAATAGGACCAAAGTGTGGCGAAGTGTAAGATAACACGGGGAAAATGGGGCGCGTACCGCGAAAGGGCGATGAGCCCGGTTCGTCATCCCAGACCTGACCTGGGCCCCTGAGTCGGCGTGTCTTCAGGGCCGCTGCTCTCGAAGGAATGACGCCTGAGCAGGCCGTCTAGTTTGCCTATTTCATTCCGCGCGGTCGCCGAGGGCGCGTCACGGATCTCGGCGATGGCGTGCAGCGCCTTTTAGGCGCGCGGGGTGCCGGGGCCGTTCACGCGATGTCGCGGGCCAGCGCCCAGCGCGTCCTTGTCAGGATCGGCCGTGTTCGCCAGCCCCCAACGTTCAGGCGGGCGTTGGAGCTGCTGTCAGTCATGGCCGGAGCCTAGCCGGGCGCGGGTTTTGCGCCAGAGAAAAATCGTCTAAGACCCGCGCTCTTTCCCGCACCTGAGATGACGCCATGAAATCCTTCCCGCAAAAATATGACGTGAAAGCTTCTGAAGCCGCGCTGCAGGCCCGCTGGGCTGGAGAGACGGCGTTTGAGTGGGATAAGGACGCCGAGGCGGGCTCGGACTATGTCATCGACACGCCGCCGCCGACCGTGTCAGGCGCGCTGCATATCGGCCACGTCTATTCCTACACCCAGACCGACATCATGGCGCGCTATATGCGGATGAGCGGGCGCAACG
>CAZAGE010000059.1:0-17721 GCA_964484345.1 uncultured Oceanicaulis sp.
AGTGTCTCCATGACATGGCCATGGGGGTATCGGGGGAGCTTGGAGGCTCTCCTGATCTGTGATCGAACGGCTGTACGTTTGGACATGGGGAGGTGTCGGAGGGGAGAGGTCATTCTCCGCCTCTGACGAGGGATCAATCGACGATACGATTGGCTGGTGCTGGACAGGATAAATGCCTGGGAAGCGCCACAGCGAGGGTATCCAACAGGGGGCGCAGCGGCCCCTTTGGCAAGATGTGTGGTACTACCACACACATCTTGCGCGCAGAATAAGCGGCTAAAACGCCCAGACACTGCTCATTCGCTAAGATAGTTCTCAATCTGTCCGGCACGCTGTTCTGCCGCTGCGATGATGGCATTGGCCATTGCTTCCGGAACAGTTGGTTCCATGGTTTCTCGCACAGACATGAGTGCCTTTGGAAGCTCTTCCAAAACCTCGGTCATTACGTCATGAAGAGCTGATATCGGGAAGCCTGCGTGCTTCGCGGTTTGCTCAAAATGGCGCGGTACAATCTCTGTCACCTTATACCGGCGCTTGTCACCGATCGCCATCGCAAGCCGGAACGCGTTTCTGGGTATTTGACGGCGGTCGTGCTGCCATTGTGTCGATAGGATGTCGTAAAGAGGTGTAAGTCTGAAGCGCCCCTGTGGTTCGATAAACAGCGAGAAGTTCTTCGCGTGACCGTCAGTAGCTCCTATCAGCCAGAAGATGACTTGCGCCTTCATGAAAGCGCGCCAGTCATGGTCCGGTGTATCGCTTGATTTTAAGAGGTCGAGGCAGTCAGAGATTCCGGGTCCGCCGTCGCTTTCATACTTGCCGGTCGGTAAGATACCGAGCGCTTGGCACATATCTTCTTGTGGCAGCCTCAAAAGGCGACCTTTCCCATCCAGCTTGCGATCAAACCTTTCAATGCTGAGAACCAATAGATCGTCTTCAAGCTGCAGGATTTCGGTATTTGCCACCGCCAGTCCGAGAGCACGACAAAGCGCCATGCAGAAATGTTCATTTTGCACGCTCTCGGTCAGGTCTACTTCCCCATCGGCGGTTTGAACTTTGCCGATCTGGGGCTTCAATATATGCGTCGTTGGCGTTGTGCCCGTAGGCTCTAACCATTGTCCATCATGGTGAAGAAGCGCTGTCTTATCCTGTGCGCCTGCCAGTGATATGCGGAAAGCGTCATCTCCTCCGCGAATACCAAGTGGCGCAGCACTCAATGAGCGAATCCGCTCTGCCATCGCTACTTGGCTTATCGGCTCGCCCTCTGGCGGCCCAGGAGGTGCAGGAGGAATATCTTCGGGAAGAAATTGGAGCGCTCCTACGCAGTCGCGACCAAGCGCAGCCAGCATCGAGAAGGCATCAGTCCCCTCTGCTCCAACGCGCGCAGCAATTCGTGTTCGGATACGATCATCATCTGGAAGAAGGTTATCAAACACCGCACGAACTGGTGTGCCAGTGAATGGCCGGTCCACGAGTGGCATGGACCTAGAGACTGGCATAGCATATTCCCAATCCAGCCATTCATTGGCGTAGTCAAAGCGCGTTGCCCCATCTGCCGCGCGCGCCAGCGTGCCAACGATACGGCCATTCAGGGCAACTGTTAGCGCTCCAGATTTACGCTTCCGGCCCATCAGAATAATTCCTCAAGGCTGGGCGCTTTCTCACCGCTACGCGTTTGCAATGACATCTCGATACCGAGCGCCGACATAATGTCGAAGATGACCTGTAGTTCTGAGCGCGGCTTGCCGCCCTCAACGGCTGAGATTGTTTGCTGGCGGACACCGGCCTTATCGGCCAACTGTTTCTGTGTCATGCCTTGGCGCTTTCGCTCACGTTGGAGCGCCGCACCTAATTGTTTTGTATCGCGTATCATCATGTTGAATCTCCAACATTCAATATACGCGATCGCGGATAAAAATGCAATATCCGCGTTCGAGGATAAATAACTTTTATCGGTGTGCGCGGATAGGCGCGCTAAAGCTGCCTAATGTTCGCGATCGCCCCGATCTTTCCCTATGGCGCTTCGTTCGGGGGGCTTCGCCAAGGGCTCCATATTGCGGGCATAGCTGGGCCGGGTGTTTGGCTTCTCAAGCACCTCGTACTTCTTGCTGAACGCCGCCACTTTCTCCGGAGAAAGTGGACCGCTCTGCTCTTCCTGGAAGAGTTGCGGATAGGTCACGCGCTCCGCCTTATTGGCGATGGTATGTTGTCCGGCCTGTCGCATCACATCGAGCGGAATTCGCCCGGTCTTATCCCGTGTCCAGGGCGCGGCATTGGGCTCTTGAGTGAGCACCTCAAATAGCAGGCCGGATTTATCCGCTCCGGACCAGTGCAGCGGCGTCATACCATTCTGGTCCTGACGCTCCGCAAGGCCGGGCTCTCGCTTCAAAGCAGCGTAAAGACCGGCGGCATCCCCACTCTTTACAAGATCAAAAACACCGCGCTCGCTTTGGTGCGCTGCTGCGCCCAGATCGCTGCGCTCTTTGTCTGAAAGGCTCTGCAAGTAAGATTTTAGCTGATTGAGCCGGTCTTCACTGCTGTCAGTCATGAACCGGTCTCCAGCTCAATCGTCGTGATCTGGAGAGAAATTGCGTCACGCAGGATCGCGGTCAGGCGACCATCTCGCGCCACCGCTACCCCATGGTGCTTACGCTCAACTTCAACACAGAATGGCTCTGCCCCCTTCTGGGTTTCGACGCATTCCGCCAGCCCGTAAGGACGATCTTCCTCGGCCTCAATAACAATAGTGAGCCCATCAAAGTCATACTCGCCTGGATCGGGGGCTTCGACGATTGATCCAAACCGGCAGATAGCTTGCCCAAGGATATCAGCGTCGGTCAGCTCAGGGCTGATATCCTGCGGGCCGTATTTTCGGATCAGATAGAGATGAAGGCTGGCCCAGAACTCGTATCTCGGCGTTGATACCAATTTGAGCATCTTATCCATCGTCTGGTGGGACAGCTTTGCCAACCATGTCTCCGGAACACCAGTTGAGGCGATGAAGCGGGCCACAAGCTTCATATAGGTGGGTAGCTTCACACCAGACGCCTTCCAGTCTTCAAGCATAAGCCGTCGAATGCGCTGCTGCGCTTCCGGCGAATAATGGCTCAAAAGCCCAAATTTTGCAGGGTTGAAGCTCATAAGGGTTCGATTTCTTTGTAATATTCCGGAATCTTCTCTTTACCCCGGTACTACCAGACCGGGGCTCAATGGCAATCTCACGGGCGTGTTCCAGGGCTCTCAACGCCCAAAAATAGTGAGATTGGCCATGAAAAACCTCCAAAGCCCTATAAAAACTGGCCTTTTCAGGGGTTCAGCTGAAATCACGTTGAATCAATGGCTTAAGGGCTCAAGGCGCCGCAAACCCTTGCAATTGCTTGCGTTGCAGCATGTTGAACATTTGACGGACATACCCGCAAATGTGGTAAAATATAATTGTAACAAACTGAATATTTTGAGTTTTTAGTTATGAGCAGGCATGACCTTGATAAATATATGCCTCTCGTCAGCTCATTCGATATTTCGGATGAACACAAGAGAGAGCTTCTGAAATCTGTCTGGCAGATTGCCCAGAGCTTCGTTGACCGCGCCTATAATATCGATTCTGCTCAGATTTCTGTTCAAAAGCGTATCGATGACGCTAGCGGAAAACCTACAGATTCCCTATACTTAGAGCTGCCTCATAAAAGCAGAAGCAACCTCGACGAAGGGCCGAAATAATGGGCGAAAAAGCTGTCATCTACTGTCGCGTATCCGATACCAAGCAAAAGCTAGAAGGCCATGGGCTGGATAGCCAGGAAGTGCGCTGTATCGATTATGCGCAGCGGAGCGGCTATGAAATCGTCAAGGTCTTCAAGGATGATGCGTCAGGCGGCATTGCCGATCGTCCCCGCTTCGTTGAGATGCTTGCCTTCTTAGAAGCGCAAAAGGCTGAATCCCACATAGTGATCGTCGATGATATCAATCGGATTTCGCGGTCGCTCGAAGTCCACCTGATGTTTCGCGAAAAGCTGAAGGCCATCGGAGCGCGGTTCGAGTCTCCGACGCAGAAATTCGGTGAAGGTGCGGATGACCGCATGGTGGAGATGATGCTCGTCAACGTGGCTGAGTATCAGCGCCTGAAGAATGCAGAACAGACTAAAAATCGCATGTGGGGCCGTCTTAAGAACGGGTACTGGGTCTTTCAGGCACCGCGTGGCTACAAGTTTGAAAAGGTTTCCGGGCACGGGAAACTACTGGTTCGTGACGAACCCGCAGCCTCAATCTTGAAGGAGGCTTTTGAGGGCTTCGCTTCGGGACGCCTTGAGACTATTGCCGAGGTGAAACGCTTCCTGGAGTCGTTCCCAGAATACCCACGTGACACCAAGGAGGGAGAGGTTCGTATCCAGAGGATACGCCCTCTGCTGACGCAGCTACTCTACACCGGTTATGTCGAGCGAAAGGAATGGGGTATTGAGCGGACCAAGGGTCACCACGAGCCGCTGATTTCGCTTGAAACCTTCGAGAAAATCCAAGAGCGGCTGGACGGCAAGGTCGCCAAAGCGCCATCAAAGCTCAATTTGAATGAGTTGATGCCCCTGCGCGGTTTCGTGAAATGCGGGGATTGCGATCGCCCGCTGACAGGCAGCCGCGTGAAGGGGCGAGCTAAGTACTACGTGTACTACGAGTGCCATAACAAGGCCTGTCCGTCATACCGTAAGTCGATCAAGAAAGCCAATATAGAAGGCGAGTTCGAAGAGCTGCTTGCTACGATGCGGCCCAGCAAGGAACTGTTTCGTGTTCTTCATGCAATGCTGAAAGACCTCTGGGATGCCCAGGCGGCGCGTGGCGTGGCGCTCGTTGAGGCCGTAAAGAAGGAATTGGTGGATATCGAGCGAGACATCGAGCGACTCGTAGACCGCACACTTGAGACCACGAATAGAACGCTGGCCAAGCGATATGAAGAACGCCTGAGCGATCTGGAGACCAGAAAGCTGGTTTTGGCCGAAAAACAGGATCAAATCGGCCAACCCCAGACCACCTTTGAGCGTACTTTTCGAACCGCTATGCGGTTTCTGTCTAACCCATTGATTCTATGGCGTTCTGAGCGCCTAGAAGACAAGCGTGCAGTGCTAAAATTGACGTTCTCGGACCAGGTTTCATATGACCGAAATCAGGGTTTTCGAACCGCCAATTTATCGTTGCCTTTCAAGGCCTTAGAGGGTTTTAAACAAGGAGAAAAAGGGATGGTGCCGGTTGAGGGACTCGAACCCCCGACCTTCGGTTTACAAAACCACTGCTCTACCAGCTGAGCTAAACCGGCTCTCCACGCCGCAGACATACGCGAACCGGGCCGCGCCGCCAAGCCGGGCTTGCGGTTTCAATGACGCTAGTCAGCGACCGGGCGCGCAGGGGTCGCATTCTCCAAGGCGCTCACTGCGCTAGACTGGGCTTATGGCCAAACTCAGACGCGTGCTCGGCCCTCTCAGCCTGTCCGTCTACGGCATCGGCGTGACCATCGGCGCGGGCATTTACGCCCTGACCGGAGAGATCGCCGGGCTGGCGGGCGATTGGGCGCCGGTGGCGTTTATGACCGCCTGCATCGCGGCCGGATTTTCGGCCTTGTCCCATGCCGAGCTGGCGACCCGGCACCCGGAAAGCGCCGGGGAGGGGGCCTATGTCGCCCACGGTCTGAGATCGCGCTTTTTGTCGATCCTCACCGGCTATGGCGTGGCCTTGTCCGGCCTGATCTCCTCCGCTGCGATCCTGCGCGGCTTCGCCGGCTATTTCACCGAATTCGCCGCCTTGCCGGCGCCTGTGGTGATGATGGGCGTGCTCGCCATTCTCACGCTCGCCGCGCTGTGGGGCGTGCGCGAAGCGGTTTGGGCGGCGGGCATCGTCACGGTGATCGAGGTGGCGGGCCTGGTTTTCGTCGTGGTCGCAGGCTTGCCCGACGCGCTGGCCTCACCCGCGCTCATCACCGCGGCGACGGCCCCGCCCTTCGCGGGATTCGCGGCGGCTGTGTCGCTCGCTTTCTTCGCCTTCGTAGGCTTTGAAGACATCGTCAACATGGCGGAAGAAGCCAAACGGCCCGAGCGGACCTTGCCCATCGCCATCGGCGCGACGCTGGGCGCGGCGCTGATCCTCTATGGTTTGATCGCCTAGGTGTCGGTCTCCGCCATCGGTCCGCAATCCTTGGCCGACAGCCCGGCGCCCTTGGCGCGGGTGGCGGAGGCCGGGCTCGGTCCGACGGCGGGCGAGATACTGGCGGGCATCGCGCTCGTCGCCATGGTCAACGGCGTTCTGGTTCAAGTCCTGATGGCCTCGCGCGTACTCTACGGCATGGCCAAGCGCGGCGCTGGGCCTTCTTGGATGACGGCGGTGCACCCAAAACGGCGCACACCCCATATGGCCACCTTGATCGTGGCGGGCGTCGTCGCCGTGCTGGCGTTGGCCGCGCCGCTCGCCACTCTTGCGCAGGGCACGGTCTTTGTCGTGCTGGTGGTCTTCACCTTGGTCAACGCTGCTTTGATCGCCGAGAAACGCAGCGGCGAAGCACGCGATCATCCCCATTTCACCGCCCCTGTCTGGGCGCCGGTGATCGGCCTGATCATCAGCGTGGCTCTTTTCGGGATCTCCATTTTCGGGTTGTTCGGCTAAGTCTGGCGCGCAGCTTGCTTGGTTTTCCGCCTGTGATCCAAAGGAGGTTGCTATGGCGACGGTGCTGCTGCTGGGCAATTTGCGCGCAAGCTTGACGCTGGCTCGATCCCTGGCGCGCGCCGGTCACCGCATCGTGGCGGGGATGGATGCGCCGGACCCTTATCTCTTCCTGTCCCGTCATGTCGCTCATGTCTTCCCCCACGCGCCGCTGGATGTTGAACCGGACGCCGCCCTGAAGGCTGTGACAGAAGCGATCGCGCGCGAGGATGTCGACGTCATCCTGCCGGTCAGCGAGGTGGCGACCCGCTTGGTGGCGCGAAAGGCCGAGCGCCTACGCGCGCTGGCGCAGCTGGCCTTGCCGGATCCGGCGCTGGTGCAGCGCTGCGCCGACAAAGCGGGGCTTTTCGAAGCCTGCGAAGCTGCTGGCGTGCCGTTGGCCAAGCGGCGCATCGTGGCCTCGGTGGATGCGCTTCACGCCGCCGCTGCTGAAGTCGGCGGTCCGCTGATCGTCAAGCCGACGGATTCCACCGCCTACGTGCTCGGCCGCAAGGCTGTGGTGCTGGACAGGCCGGACGCGGCCCGTAAGGCCTTCACCGCCTGGCCAGCCGATCATCAGACTCTGTGCGTTCAGCGCTTCGTCGATGGACCTCGCCTCAATGTCTATTTCGCAGCGGTCGACGGTCAGCTGATCGGAGCCGTCCCGGTTCAAATCGGCCGCACGGACGCTTTGGACGGCACCGGCTATGCGCTTTCCGGACGGTCGATCAAGCCTGGTCCCGACCTTTGCCGGGCCACCGAAACGCTGATCGCGCACCTTGGCTATCACGGCGTGGGCTGTGCGCAATTCATGCAGTCTGCCGATGGGGAAGCCTTGAGTTTCCTGGAAATCAATCCGCGCCTGGGCGCCAACTATAAGATTGCTGAGGCCTGCGGCCTTAAGCTATCGGAGCTGGCGCTGGACTTGCCCCTAGGCGCCCGGCCTGCGATCCCGAGCGATGCCTGGGCGTTCAAAACCGGCGTGCATTACGCCTGGACGAAAGGCGCGATCTCGGGGGCATTGAAAGCAAAGCGGGCCGGCGAAGTGAGCTGGGGCGGCTTTACGGGCCTGATGGCGCAGACCGCGCGCGAAATGTTGGCGCCGTGTCATCTCACCTTCAATCTGACCGACCCGCTGCCCACGCTGGCCGCCTATGCGAATATCGTGCTGGCGAAGCTGATGGCCCGGCGGTCGTCCATGGTTGCGGCGCCGGAGAAGGTTTGATCCACGCGCCTCTTCCCCGTTGCACGCCTGCGGGATGACAGGGTGCAGGGGAAGGCCTATGTGTGCGCGCATAGCACGCAATCAGGTTTCCCATGGCCCGCATCCTCATCACCAGCGCTCTGCCTTACATCAACGGCGTCAAGCATCTCGGCAATCTGGCCGGATCGATGCTGCCCGCCGACGTTTATGCGCGCTTTCAGCGTCTGCGCGGCCATGAAGTACTGGCGATCTGCGCCACGGACGAGCATGGCACCCCCGCCGAGCTGGCCGCCGCCGCGGCGGGTCAGGACGTGCGCACCTATTGTGATGAGCAGCACGAGATCCAGAAAGGTCTCGGCGAACGCTATGGCCTGGCCTGGGACCATTTCGGCCGCACCTCGTCTGACGCCAACAAAGAACTCACCCAGCATTTCGCCGAAGTGCTGGAAGCTAGGGGCCTGATCGAAGAAGTCACCGAGAAGCAGGTTTTCTCCATTGATGATGATCGCTTTTTGCCCGACCGCTATGTGGAGGGGACATGCCCCCATTGCGGTTATGAAAAAGCGCGCGGCGACCAGTGTGATAATTGCGGCAAGCTCTTAGATCCCATCGATTTGATCGAACCGTATTCTGCGATCTCCGGCTCGCGCAATCTGGAGGTTCGCGACACCCGGCATCTGCGCTTGAAGCAGACCGTCGTGGAAGACCGCCTGCGCGACTGGGTCAACGCGTCGACGGATTGGCCGCAACTCGCCAAATCCATCGCCAATAAATGGCTGGATGAAGGCCTGCGCGACCGCACCATCACCCGCGACCTCAAATGGGGCGTGCCGGTGGTCAAGGACGGCGCCCCGCGCGACGGCTTTGAAGACAAGGTCTTCTATGTCTGGTTCGACGCGCCGATCGGCTATATCGCGGCGACGCGCGAGTGGGCGGAAAAAACCGGCCAGGACTGGGAACGCTGGTGGCGCACGGACAAGGGCGCGGACGATGTCAGCTATGTCCAGTTCATGGGCAAGGATAATGTCGCCTTCCACACCGTCAGCTTCCCGGCGACGCTTCTGGGCTCGGAAGAGCCGTGGAAAACGGTCGATAAGCTCAAGGCGTTCAACTGGCTCAATTGGTATGGCGGCAAATTCTCCACCTCCAACAAGCGCGGCGTCTTCATGGACCAGGCGTTGCAGCTTTTGCCGGCGGATTATTGGCGCTGGTATCTGACCGCCTATGCGCCGGAAGGCGCCGATGCGCAGTTTACCTGGGAGCATTTCCAGGGCGCCATCAATACCGACCTCGCAAACGTCTTGGGCAATTTCGTCAATCGGATTCTGAAGTTCGCCAACTCCCGTTTTGACGGCGTGATTCCAGACGGCGGCGAGCCGGGCGAACATGAGGCTTGGTTGGCCGGTGAGGTCGAGCAACGCCTCAAAGCCATCGCCGAGCATTATGACGCCATGGAGTTCCGCAAGGCGGCCGCAGAAACCCGTGCGCTGTGGGCGGCGGGCAATGAGTATCTCACCCGGGCTGAGCCCTGGTCGCATTTCAAGACGGATAAGGATAAGGCGGCCGTCGGCGTGCGCACGGGGATTAATTTGATCGTCCTCTCCGCAATCCTCGCCCAGCCGATCATTCCGGCGGCGGCCAAAACGATCCTCGATGCTGTGGGCGTCGCAGAGGATCAGCGTAATTGGCCGAAGGGCTCTGGCGCAGACCTGCTCGACGCTTTGCCGCGCGGTCACGCCTTCACCGTGCCGGAGGTCTTGTTCGCCAAAATCGAGGATGACCAGGTGGCCGACTGGACCGAGCGTTTCGCCGGCCAAGATGCGGCTGAATAAACACGGTTAGCGCTTCATCAACTCTAAAGCCCCATGGTCATGCTCCTGACGATGGGGAGCGGTATGACCAACACACCGGTTTTGGGGGAGGGCGCGCTGAGCGCTGAGGCGCTGGCGGCGGCCAATGTCCATCCTGAAAGCGGGTTGGCGACCGATTATCTCAATCACTTCAATGAAGTCGTCATGCTGCTCGAGATGCTCGGCGACATGCCGGACATGGCCGAAGAGGTGCTCGATTGGGCGCCTTGCGCCTATACAGAGCATTTCCAGCGCACCGGCTATGCCGGGACCGAGACCGTGGTGGAAGCCTGGGCCGCCGTCCCTCAAGCGCTCAAAGCCCACTTCGAAACCATCATTGCAGCGATCGACGACGCGCTCATCGATGCCCAAGCCAAGCTGCGTGACGGTGATGTCGACGGCGCCGTGGCGATGACCGCCACGGACATCGAACCGCTGCTGGCCGCCGCCCGGGCGGCGATCAACGGCCGCATCGAAGGTGATGATGTGGATGACCAGTCCGCTGACCAGGCCGAAGTCGACGCTCTGTTTGGTTAGGGTGTAACGTTGACCAATCCCGACAACTAAGTCTGCAATGCCCCTGACTTTTTCGGGGAGTTATTTATGCGCCGTTTTCTCACTGCGTGCGCTGCGGCGGCGATCCTGCCGCTTGGCGCTTTCGCTCAGGATAATCTCAGCTCTGATTTGCAGACCGATTGGACGGATCATCTCGAAGGCCTCTACCAGCATTTCCACGCCAATCCGGAATTGAGCTTCATGGAGGTGGAGACCGCGGCGCGCATGGCGGCCGAGCTGCGGGCGGCTGGTTATGCAGTCACCGAAGAGGTCGGGCGGACCGGCGTGGTCGCGGTGCTGGAGAACGGGGCGGGGCCCGTCATCATGATGCGCGCCGACATGGACGGTCTGCCCATGCAGGAAGACACGCCGGTCGATTATATCTCCACGGCGGTGGGTCCGGACCGGATGGGCAATGAGTTTCCAATCATGCATGCCTGCGCCCACGACACGCATATGACCGCTCTGGTTGGCTCGGCGCGCTGGATGGCGAATAATCTCGAGGCTTGGTCGGGCACGCTGGTGTTGATCGCTCAGCCGGCCGAAGAGGTGGGCCTGGGCGCCTTCGCGATGCTGACCGAAGGGCTCTATGAGCGATTCCCGACCCCGGACGCGGTGATCAGCCATCATACGTGGGGCTATATGCCGGCGGGTCAGATCCGCTATGTGCCCGGCTTCGCCATGGCCAATGTGGACACGGTCGATCTTTATGTGCGCGGCATCGGTTCACACGGTGCCTCTCCGCATCTGGGCAAGGACCCGATCGTGATCGGCTCACAGATCGTCATGGGTCTGCAGACCCTGGTCAGCCGCGAGCTGTCGCCGTTCGAAACCGGCGTGGTGACGGTCGGCGCGTTTAATGCGGGAACCAAACACAACATCATCGGCGATGAGGCCCATCTTCAGATCACCGTGCGCTCCTATACCGACGAGGTGAGAGCCCAGCTGCTTGAGGGGATTGAGCGGGTGGCCAATGGTGTCGCCATGGCGGCGGGCCTGCCCGAAGATCTGATGCCGGTGATGGAGGTTGACGAGACTTACACGCCGGCCGTCTATAATGACCCGGCCTTGTCCGACCGGGCCGGCAGCATCTTGTCCGCCCGCTTCGGCGATGCCGTGGACACCGCCAGCCCGGTGACCGGCGGCGAGGATTTCTCCCGCTATGGGCGGACCGAGCATGACGTGCCGATCTTCATGTTCTGGGTTGGCGGTTCACCGCACGAGGTATGGGCGGAATATGCCGCGCGCGGGGAAACCCCGCCGGCCAACCACTCGCCCTTCTTCTATCCCGACGCCGAAGGCGCGGTCAGCGTGGCGGCCGAAGGCATGACCGCCATCGCACTCGACCTGTTTGAGAACGGCGTACCGGCGGGCGCGCAATGACCGTTCTTCGCATCACCTCGGGCGCGCCTTGGGAAAACAAAGTCGGCTATCGCAGAGCAGTGCGTGTCGACAATCAGATTTTTGTCGCCGGCACTGTGGCGGTCGATGACAAGGGCGAGCCTTTCGCGCCCGGTGATGTCGGCGCCCAAACCGCACGCGCGCTCGAGATCATCAGAGCAGCCCTCAAAGAGGCGGGCGCGGAGATCGAGCATGTGGTGCGCACGCGCGTCTTCACCACCGACATGCATCCCGACACCCAGGCGGCCGTCGGCGCGGCTCACTTGAATGTGTTCAAGGACCATCCGCCTGCGTCCACGATGTTAGCGGTCAGCGCGCTCGCCCATCCTGCTTTTCTGGTTGAGATCGAGGCCGATGCCGTTATCCCTTAGCGCCTGAATTCTCTCCCAGGAGCGCGCCCGATGGACACCTCGCTTATTCCCGCCGACCAGCCTGTGGCGGTGATGGCCGCCCTGTTCGGCATCGCGGCGGCGGGCTTCCTTCTGGAAAAGACCAAGTTCGGTGCGCTTTTGACCGGCACGGTTTGGGCGATTTTGATCGCCATCCTGGCCACCAATCTACGCCTTCCTGTTGGGACCACGGATGCTGGTGACACCATCTGGATGGGGCTGATGCCCTTCGCCTCCAGCGCTTATGATTTTGTCTTCCGATATGCCGTTCCGGTTCTGATCCCGCTGTTTTTGATGAAGGCGGACTTGCGCCGCATCCTGTTTGAAACCACGCGGATGACCGGCGCCTTCCTGATTTGCTGCTTCGCCACCTTGGTGGGCGTGTTCGGTGCGGTCGCTTTGGTCGATCTGGGGCCGCAGGAAGCCGCCGTCGCCGCGTCGCTGACCGGTTCGTACACCGGCGGCACGGTGAATTTCGTCCCGCTCACGCAGATGACGGGCCTGGCCGAAGACGGCGCTCTGGTCGCGGCGATCATCGCCGCAGACCATCTCGCCAGCGCCAGCTGGGTGGCGGTGATGGCCATTCTTCCAGGCGTCGCCTGGGTGGCCCGGCGCTACGTGCCGCGCGACCACACCCAGGGCGAGGTCGAAGACAGCCCCGAGCGCACGGAAGCCCGCGTGACTTCGCTCAGCCTGGCACTAACGTTGACCTATGCGCTGGTGGTGGTGGCGCTGGGCGACGCGATCGTACGCGCCGGCGCCTGGGCGTTTGAAACCTGGTTCGGCCTAACCGCCTCTGATCTGCGCGCGTCCATCGGCGTGTCCATTGGTGATCTGCGCTATGTGGCCATCACCTTCCTCGCGCTGATCCTGCCGACGGCGATCCCCAAACAAATGGCTAAGCTGACGGGCGGGTTTGAGCTGGGCGTGGTGTTCGCCTTCATGTTCTTCGCGGCGATCGCTGCGGAGTCCAATATCGCCATGCTGATCGAGGTGGCGCCGCTGATCGGTCTATTCATCCTGGTGCTGGTCAGCCTGCACGCCATTGTCGCGCTGGTGATCGCCAAATTCGTCCGCTTGTCGCTGCCGGAAATCCTCATCGCCTCCAACGCCGCGATCCTGGGCGCGACCACCGCGCCGGCGCTCGCGGCCGCGAAAGGCTGGCGCGATCTGGTTACCCCGGGCGTTTTGATGGGTGTGCTGGGCTATGCGGTCGGCACGGTGTTGGGCACGGCCGTGTTCGGCCTGCTGAGCTAGGTCGGTGCGCGTCCCTGGTTGACCCGGTCCGTCATATCGAGACGGCTTCGAATGGCGGCCTTGTCTGCGGTGGCGAACACGGCCATCGTATCAACCTCTTTAGTCATTGAAAGGAGGTGATCCGATGTCGAGTGTTTCACGTTCAGGACGGTCCGCCCTGCGCAGCGCGGTGGTGTTGGAGCAGCCTTCGGCGCTCATCGCCTAACGCATTGGCTTGGCCAAGGACGGTCCGTCCAGGCTGAACACGGAAAGGCCCCGCATTCGCGGGGCCTTTCCGTGTTCAAGATGGCTCGGATTGAGCATGGCGCTCTCATCTTCAATTCGCTAACCGCCCGCGTTCGATCAGCCCGTCGATGTCGATAGTCGCTTCCCCAGCGCCCAGCATGACCGGGCTTTCTTCAATCCGGCGACGGATATAGGCGTCGGCGGCAGGGTCGAGACCCGCCCGGATCAGCGCTGCCGCTGTAAGGGCTTGCGCTGCGATCTCGGTGAAGCGCCGTGCGTCGGCGGCGCCGATCCCGCCGCTCGTCATTTTGAAGAGGGCTTGGATGCGGGCGTCCAGCGCGGGATGTACGCCCATGGCGGGCGCCAGCTCCGCTTCCAGCGCTTCACGAGCGGCGCTGTCGCGGCTGAGCGCGCGTAGCACGTCGAGCGCTATGACATTGCCCGAGCCTTCCCAGATGGCGTTGAGCGGGCTTTGGCGGAACAGGCGGGGCAGGGGGTGTTCCTCCACATAGCCCGCGCCGCCATGGGCCTCCATCGCCTCATAGACGAGGTAGGGCGCGCGTTTGCAGATCCAGTATTTCGCGATCGGCGTCATCAGGCGCGCCAGCGCCGCTTCGCCGGGGTCGCTCGCCGCTTTGTCAAAGCTCTCCGCCACGCGGAAGGCCAAGGCAAGCGCCGCGTCCGCCTCCATCGCTAGCTCGGCGAGCACTTCGCGCATCAAAGGCTGGTCAATCAGGCGGCGCTGAAAAGCGCTGCGCCGGTCGGCATGCCAGATCGCCTGGGCGGCCGCACCGCGGATCAGACCCGCCGAGCCCGCCAGGCAATCAAGCCTTGTGTGATTGACCATTTCGATAATGGTGCGAACGCCGCGACCGGGATCCCCGATGCGGCGGGCATAAGCGGATTTGTATTCAATCTCGGACGAGGCATTGGACTTGTCGCCCAGCTTGTCCTTGAGGCGCTGGATCTCGATCGCGTTGCGCTCGCCATCCGGCCGCCAGCGCGGAACCAGAAAGCAGGACAGGGCCGCCTCATCGCCATCGCCTTCATAGGCCAGGGTCAGGAAAGCGTCGCTCATCGGCGCGGAGCAGAACCATTTATGGCCGGTCAGCTCGACCTCATCGGTGGAGATCGGTTTGGCGCGCGTGGTGTTGGCGCGCACGTCCGAGCCGCCCTGCTTTTCCGTCATCGCCATGCCCAGGGTCAGGCCGACTTTCTCCTCCGGTGGCAGGAAGCGCGGGTCGTAGCGCCCGCTGGTCGCGCCTTCGATCCAGGGCCCGGTCCAGTCGGCATGCTTCAGCGCAGGCACGCAGGCATAGGTCATCGATTGCGGACAGCATACGCCCGCATCGGCATGGCCCATCAGGATCAATAGCGCACTATGAAGGGTGTGACCGGCTGCATCCGTCGTCCAGGCGGCGGAGGACACGCCATGGGACAGGCCCAGCTCCATCAGCGCGTGATAGGCGGGGTGAAACTCCACTTCGTCCACCCGCTGGCCAAAGCGGTCGAAGGGTTTGAATTTGGGCGGATTTTCGTTGGCGACGCGCCCCAGGTCCAAGACTGCAGCGGAGCCGACCTCTGCGCCAAACGCGCTCAAGCGATCGGCATGTTCGCCGCCGCCCGCCCGGGCGACTGCGCCGGACAACATGGCGTCGCCGGCATACCAATTCACCCCGGCCAAAGGCTCGGATTGGTTAAACACGTCATGGGTGGACAGCGCGGTGCGGGGGGCGTGGTGTTTCATGGGGTTAGATAAGCGCGCTGCGCCCCCGATTGTCGAGCGGGCAGGTTCGCCTTGCCCACATGACCAAGGCTTAACTCGCCAACAGCGGGGCGCCTGGGTGAGGGTGCGTTCGGGGAGCGCTGCATCCGTTTTGGTCGCTGCGCGCATCATGTGTGGTGACGTCCAACACGCCGCTTTGGGAGGCCTCTTTGTCTGTTTTTCTCACCACTGCGCTGGCTGCGCTCGCGCAATCGTCCGCACCCGCCGTCACCGTGACCGATTTCGCCGGCGAGATTCGCATCGAGGCGGGCGCGACCCTATCGGCGCGCGTCGAGCGGCCGGGCGATGCGCCGGCGGTTCAGATTGACGAGGGCGCGAACAGCCTCGCCATCGACGGCGGGCAGACTATTCGACGTTGGCGCTGTTACGGCCGCGGCGAAGACCGCCGGATTGGCCGCAATCGCGGCGGCGCCATTGCGTTTAGCGAAATGCCGCTCCTGATCATCACCACGCCAAACCCAGCCCGCTTCACCATCGATCAAAGCGTTTTCCGCGGCGCAGCGGGCGATCTGGCTTCGCTTGATCTCTCCGCGGGCAAGTGCGGCGCTTTTGTCGCCCGCGACATCAGCGGTGACGCAGCCATCGGCATCAGCGGCTCCATGGATGTCGTCGTCGGTGATGTCGGCGGTGACGCCTCAATCGGCATTTCCGGATCCGGCGATGTGCGTCTGGAGGACGCCGGGGCGCTGAGCGTTCGGATCTCCGGCTCCGGCGATGTCACGGCGGGTGATGTCGCCGGCGCGTTGAGCACCAGCCAAAGCGGTTCCGGCGATATTGAGGCGGGCTCCAGCGGCGAGGTCGAAGTGCGCGCCAGCGGTTCAGGAGATCTTCAGATCGGCGATGTCGCCGGCCCGATGAGCCTGAGCACCTCGGGGTCCGGCGACGTGGAAGCGGGCAATGTCGCATCCTTTGAAGGGCAAACCAGCGGCTCGGGCGATATCGTCATCGGCGATGCGCCAGGAGGCGTCAGCTATCGGGCCAGCGGCGACGGCGATTTGACCGCCGGCGCGATCGGGGCGCTAGACGTGCGCTTTAACGGCTCAGCTTACCTGCGTGCGGCCTCGATGAACGGCCCGCTTTCCGTGTCGCTGTCCGGCTCGGGCGGTGTTCGCATTGATGACGGGCGGGCTGAAACCAGCGCCATTCGCATCACCGGATCGGGCGGATTGCGCTTCGGCGGCGTCGTGGTGAACCCGGAAATCCGGATCTCCGGCAGCGGCGATGTGGTGGTCGGCGGGGTCGAGGGCTCTCAGACCGTGCGCTCGACGGGCAGCGGCTCGTTCAACGTGCGTCCGAACGCGGGTTGATCCGCGGGTCGAAGCGGGAAGCCTCATAAAGCGCAATGGCGGCCGCCGCCGCGACGTTGAGGCTTTCCGCCTTCGGACCCATCGGGATGCGGGCGAGCGCGCTGCAATGCTCCGCCACGCGGGGGCGCAGGCCGGGTCCTTCCGCGCCCAGCACCAGCACCAGGCCAGGACCGGCGTTGGCGGCGATTTCATCGCCCAGGCCGGTGTCGGCTTCCCCGGCGAGCCCAATGGCGTAGCGGCCCTCCTCGCGCAGCGCCGACAGCGTGTCGGCGATATTGGTGACGCGCACGTGAGGCACAGTCTCCACACACCCGACCGAGGCTTTGCACACCGTGCCGAACAAAGGCGGGGCCTTGCGGTCTTGCATGATCACCGCGCGCGCGCCGAAGGCGGCGGCCGAGCGGAACACGGCGCCGACATTTTGCGGATCGGTGATTTGATCAAGCACCACCAAAAGCCCGTGCGTCGCCGCTGCGACGGCGTTGAAGCTTTCAGCCTCCAAGGCGCTGGCGCGCAGGGCGAAACCCTGATGCACGGCGCCGTCGGGCAGGCGTTTGGAAATCTCGCCGGGCAGCACGATCTGCGCGGCTTTCCTGTCCGCCTCGCTAAGGTCGGCGGCGGCGTTGCGGGTGACCTGCAATTTCAACCGTTTGCGCTTGGGATTGGCCAGCGCGGCCAGCACCGCGTGACGGCCCCAAATCCACCCCTCAGAGGCCGTGTTGGAGCGCGCTGCATGACGGGCTGCAGGAGGTCTTTTCTCGGTGTTGCGCCGGGGTGGGGCCATGACTATAGTCCGCGCTCCAAATCGGGGAGCGGCCTCGTTAAAGCCCTTAGCGCTTAAGCGCAATCGGCTTAAACGGCTCACCGCCAATCGATTTGTCCCGCACTCGTCTCCCACGAGTGCGCCGCCGGGCAAGGCGGACCCTGTGGAGGGGTGGGAGAGTGGTTAAATCCACCAGACTGTAAATCTGGCCGCTATGCGTACGCTGGTTCGAATCCAGCCCCCTCCACCATTTCTCCGTCTTCCCTCCCATCCGGTCGGTCAGGCGCGATGTCGGCCCCCTCATCCTTCATC
>CAZAGE010000060.1:0-17194 GCA_964484345.1 uncultured Oceanicaulis sp.
TCGTCTAACGCGAATGTTGATCGGGCGCTCACCCGCTATCGGGATGGGCCACGGCTCTTACCAAAGCGCCAACTCACGCCCGCTTCGCGCATGACCCCCATGACCGACTGACCCCGGCGCGGCTCCAGCACCGCCCGCCACGGCGCGAGCGTGAAATCCCGCGCCCGCTCGATCACCGCATAACGGCCCGACGCCATATCCACTGCCTTCGTGAACCGGCCTTCGATCCGGTCATCAGGCTCGGATGGGGTGAAGGGCTTGCCGAGCGCTTTGGAGATCACCGCTGTCTCACTGCGCCACTCCGCCGCCTTCAAACGCGCGGTCGTCCCAGCATCCAGCCCCTCGCCCGGCTCCATCCATCCTTCTTTGATCAGCCAGGCCCGTCTTTGTTGAAGCGCTGCGTTCACCTCGCGCCCAAATCCACGTTCGCTGCGAGCAAGACGGTCCGCGCCGTCATCAAGCCAGGTCACCGCCTCCCGGTTCACCAGCTGTTCGAGCGGCAGCCAGGACCGCACAGCCAGTGACACGCCAGCGCCACGACGCGCCTCGAAGGCGGCGGCGTGCTCCAGATAATCGGTCGGAATGGTCCAATCGCCACCTGGTCGCCGCGTCACGACGCCTGCCCGCCTCAATGCCTCCAAACGCCGCACATGCGCCCGGCGGAAAGCCGCCGTGGAGCTTGGGTCTTGTTCAGCATGCGTGGCGTCGGAGTAGACCCCACCCACTCGCTCCGCGATCTCGGCGATCAACTGATCGGCTTTACGCGGTCCCGCCTGGCGCGGCGCCACCTCGACAATCGCCCCGTCTGGCGGCAGCCCGCCCGGCTCATGCACGCCAACATCCACATGCCAGGTGCGCCCGTCCATGCCTTTGAGTATGAGCGCCCGGCCGCCGCGCAGTTCGTCCGCAACCGTCTGAGCGACGACCTGACCGAGCACGGGAGATTGACGCGCGTCGCCCGGATCGAAGATCGCGAACGCGCCGCGATCCTCGCCCGCCAGGCGCGCCATCTCATTGATGATATCCCCGCGTCGCCCCAGCGACCGCAATCTGGGTTCAAGCTGATCGGACATGCGCCAGCGATCCGGTGCCTCGTTGGCCGCCAGCCCCAAGCGCTCCAGCGTCTTCAACCGCCCCAAGGCCAGCGTCCGCTGGAACCGGCCATGGGCGCCGCGCTCTGCTGGGAGACGGAGCACGCTGCGCTCGGTCGCCGCGACCAGCTCCCGATCCAGACCGGTGAAGCGATGCTGGTCCACCTCGCGCCAGCGCATCTGGGCGATCTCCCAATCGCGGCGCGGGCCAAGCTCTTCCAGGGCGATCTCAGAGGCGCGCCGCCTGAACCCATGGGTGAGATAGTCCTTGGCGATCACCAATTCCTTGCCGGACGCTTCCTTGCCCCGGATCACGATATGGGTGTGGGGATGGGCGGTGTTGAAGTGATCGACCGCGACCCAGTCCAGCTTTGTCCCGAGATCGGCTTCGGCCTGGGCCATGATCTCGCGGGTGATGGGTTTAAGATCGCCTAGCGCCTCGGCGTCCTCGGCTGACACGATCACACGGAATTGATGGCGGTCGCCGGAGGCACGCTCAACAAAAGCCTTGCTGTCGGCCTCATCGCTGGCGCGGTCATAAAGCTGGCCAGGCGTTCCGTCCCGGTCCACCCCGTCGCGCTGGATATAGCCGACATGGGCGCGTAAGGCGCTAGCGCCCCCTATGCCCCTCGCCCGGGCGATATGGACTTTGACGATGACGCGGCGTGAGCGAAAGCGATCGAAGGAATGGCGCGTGGAGACATGACCGACCCCAGCCCCGCGCCCGATCCGTGTGCCGGAAAAACCCTTGCCACGTTTCAGACCCGTGCGGCCCAGCTTCGCCAGGCCCGCCTGAACGCGCGCCAGATAGCGTTTCGCCGCCGCATCGCCCCGGCTGCGCACTCGGCCAGGGCGCGGCGTGAACTCATCCTCGCTCACAGCCTGCACCACCGCGAAGGCCAGTGAGGTCTAGCGATCCTGGCCAAGTCCTGCACGGTAACTCCCGTGCGGGGGTGCAGGTCTAACCCGATGTGCAGGCTTGAGACTAAGGGGGCGTTGCACCCTTGCTTTGATCTTGCCCTCCGGGTCCGCTGTCTCTGCCTTTCCCGCCCCGTCACGCCTTGTCCCCGCCGCTCTCGCCACCCGCGCTGACTCCGAAGGTCCAAACGGGGTGCGCCACACCAAGAATTCCCGCGTGATCGCTCTTGCCCCAATAGCGCCCATCAAAGGAATGCGGATGGTCGGCGAGGAGCAAAACCTCGCCCTCGCCCAACTGAAAACAGCCACGCCAGCTGGCCATCAAACGCCCCTCCAGATCGCGCAAATGAGCCAGGGCGACGGCCCGCCCATTCACCGAAACCGCGCGCCCCAAACGGCAGATTTCGTCGCCTTGAAGGCCCACAAGCCGCTTCACCACCGGCATTTCAGAGGGTAAGTACCCGCGCCAAACACCCAGCCGAAGAGCCATCTCAGGCGCGCGCGCGAGCACCAGATCGCCGCGCTGAGGGGGGCGGTTTTCGATCCAGTAGAGCCCGCGCGGCACGCTGGCTGATCCATTCCAGACCAGGCGCGGATCGGGCTCAGCAAACACGGCGAACGCCATCAAGGCGAGCCCGGCGCCGGTCGTAAGGAGGGCGATCCGGCGCCGGATTGAGTCTCCCGACCTCATCGTTCGCTGGTGGATTTAAAGGCGCGGGATTCCGACCAGGCTTTCAACTCATCGCGGTGATAGAAGACCCGTCCGCCATGCTTGCGGTATTTCGGGCCGCCGCCGATCCAGCGCATATTGTCCAGCGTGCGCCGCTTCAATCGCAGATAGGCGGCGGCCTCCTCCACGTTCACATAGGGGCTGTCTTCAGTACCAAGGCGCGTTTCATCCATCGTTTCTCTCCCGTTTCGTTCAAGAAGGAGCAAGACGATGCGCGCAATTGCGGGGCCTGCGGGAGGGTCGTTCTTCGAGCGTCTCGAACGACCCTGCTGGCGGAGTTCATGACCCAGACCGCTCGAGACTTTGAGGTTCAGTCACAAAAAACCCGCCCTGCACCGGTTGGCGCAGGGCGGGCGTAAATGGGAGACCCGCTTAGTGACGCGGGTTCCAGAGGATGGCCATGACGTCTTCATCGTCCTGGCCGTGCGCGCGTCCAAGATTGGCGTAGACGCGGTTGGGGCCGAGTTCCGGGCTCGAAAGGGTCAGCGAGACATAAGGGTTGCCGCTGCGCTTTCCGATCCGGTTCCAGCCGCCGCCGATCTCGGCATTGCCGGCATAGACCCGGAAGTCGGGCTGGCTGTCGGCGGTCTTCTCGGCGTTGGGTTCGATGCGGATCTGGGCTTTCAGGCTCATCGTTG
Organism: uncultured Oceanicaulis sp.; assembly: GCA_964484345.1. GTDB lineage: Bacteria > Pseudomonadota > Alphaproteobacteria > Caulobacterales > Maricaulaceae > Oceanicaulis. Next base: position 3,378 of record CAZAGE010000060.1, read on the forward strand.
CGAGCGCGCCTTCAAATCCGCCGGCTTCGGTCTTCGTCACATATCCAAGGGCTTGCGCCATTTGTCGTCTCCATGATTTGCGCCGCAGAGCGCCCATCGCCCTGCTGACGGCGGGACCGCGATGGCGGGCGCGGCGCGCCGCAACCGGGACGGCCGGAGCGTCAGCGAAGGACCGCAGAGCTGAGGCTTTCTTGATCCGCGAGGAGCCCGCAAAGCGGGCGGGGAAGAAAGCGGAAGCGACGCGGTTCGTCGGCGCGCGGCGTTCGCCATAGGTCATAAAGCCGCCCAGCAGGCGATGGCGGGGCTGCGCTTCGCACCATCCGGCAGACGCATGGCGCAAGGCGCGATCTGCGATGAGACCGCGCCGATCTGGGTGGCGCGCTTGCGACCACACCGCTCAAAGCCCGGCCCCCTATCGACTCCGATCCGAGCCCGACAGAACGGCCCACGGAGCGAGTTTGCTGCAGATTCCGCCACTCGGCGACGGAGAATCCGAACGGATAAGGGGCGCACGCGACACTCCCGCCGCTGCGCCCCGGTGCCGCCAAACGGCGCCCTCGCGATTGATCTATGCCGCTTTGCGCACCGGCTTGGCGGGCGTATTCGGCTTGAACACAGCCGCGATCCGCTTGGCGTTGCGCGACAACTCCCCCGCCCCCGCCTGGGTGTAGGCGGTGAAAGGAAAGCGCAGATAGCGCGGCAACCAGCCGGGTTTCTGTTCCCGCCCTTCGCCCGTCACAAAGGCCGCAATGATCTCCTTCTGGGTCTTGGCGGTGGCGGCGACATTGCCGTCAGCGACCGACTTGCCGCCGATTTCAGCCAGCATGGCGTTGATCGCGGCCTTGTCGCGCAACAGCGCATAGAAGGCGGGGTCCGGCGCCCAATAGCGGCTCATATCCACCTCCATGTGAACGCCAAGCGCCTCCACCACCGCACCGCCCGATTGCAGGGTTTCGGCCATTACGCAGCTTAAGACCCGCATAACCTCCGCATCGGACAAGGTCATCAACTTGGCGAGAAGCTCGCAAAGCCGGTAGTCATCGCCATTGGGGCGCACCAGCCGGTCGGCGTTATCGGGCAAGCCCAAGAGCCCCAAGACCGCCTCGCGTTCCTCGGCCATCGCCGTGCGCGCTGGCGATTGGCTGAGGCTTTCGGCAGTGATGTCTTTCTCGGCTTTGAGTGGATCGGCTTCGACACGCCAGAGCGTGGAGCCTGCCAGCGCATGGGCGATCATCACCCGCAAGGCGAGCTGGGGGCAGCTTAAGAGTTCACATTGCACCGCGCCATGGCGATGAAGCGCGACATAGTTCTGCGCGGCCTTGGTGAGTTCGGGCCGCTCGGTGGGCGGCGCCTCAGCCTCGCCCTTGGCGGCGCGTTCAGCGCGGCGGCGTTCGGCATGGGTGAGATAGCCCTCATGCTCGATCATCTCGCCATCGGCGCGCACTTCGATATAAAGCCTGCCGCCGTCCGCCTTGCTGACCGGGGCATGGTCCCAAGTGTGGAAGCGCTCGGCGATGTCCAAGACCTTCACATCGCGCCAGCCGGAGGCAAGGCGGTCCTCGCGCAGCTTTGCGATGGCGGCGTTCTGCAAGTCCCAGAATTGGCCCGCGTCGGCGAACACGCCGCGTTCTTCAAACAGGTCGGTGACGATCTTGCCCTTATAGGCTTTGAGGTCGAACCGGGCGTGCTGGGTGGACAGATCGCCCCCGAACAGCCACGCCTTCAAGGCGCGCCCGCGCGGCGCGCGTTCGGTCTTGGACTTGAAGAGTTTCAGCCAGGCGCGCTGCTGGGTCTTGGTGGCCAGCGTCAAAGGCCGGATGGTGGCCGCATCGATATCGCCCGCCCGGTAGGCGGCGCGAAGCTGTGGCAGAAGCGCGCCAAGGGCCAGCGCGCGTTTGACCATGATGACAGGAAGCGCGAACAGCGCGGCGATGTCCTCCGGGCTGCGGCCCTGCTCGGCGAGCTTGGAAAAGCTCTCCCAGCGGCTCACCTCGTCAGGATCAAGCCGGGCGCAGTTTTCCAGAATGGAGGCTTCGAGCGCTTCCGCGTCATCGTCCGGGGCGAGGATGGCGCAGGGCGGATCATCGATCTCAGCGCCGTTCTCTTTCGCCGCGCGCGCCGCGAACAGGCGTCTTCGTCCGGCAACGACGCCGAAGCCCTCGCCTTCGGGGCGCACCAGAAGCGGCTGATAGACGCCGCGTGCGGCAATGCTCGGCAAGATATCCGACACGTCCGGGTCGGGATCGCCATAGCGCATATTGAGGGCGCTGACATGAAGGCGCTCAAGGGGGATGGTGGCCAGTTGCATGGGGTCTACTCCTTCGGCTTGGGGGATGGATCGGTGGGGGCGAGTTCCGCGCGCTCTGCGGCGCGGACCCAATCGACAAGGTCGGTCTGGCTGCGCGCGACCTGATCAAACAGGCCGATATCGCAGGGCTTCTGGGCTCCAGCGTAGCGGCGTGGGGCGGCGGGCGCGGCAAGGCGCAAGCTGAGCTGGTCGTGAAGCGTCAGCGGCGACACGCCCGGCGCGAGCGCTTGGCGGCCTTCCGGCGTGTCCTCATAGGCGAGGCTAGGAGCTTCGCCCGTTTCGGGCGACCGGGTCCTGTCGCAGGAGGGGGAGCGGCGCGCCATCTCGGTCACCGCGCCCAGAAGACATGCACGCACTCGAAGCTGAGTTCGATTGCGTAGATATCCCCGTTCAGCTCCATATCGCGGGCCATGGTGGCGTAATCGATATAGGCGGCGAGTCGGTCCGGAATCTCGCCGGTGTCCTCGGTCAAGGATTGGGCGAAGTCGGCAAGGCTGTCATACTGGCCTGCGTATTCATCGAGCGCGGCGCGCGCGGCAGCGATCTCGCCGTCATGATGGGCGATCAGCGCTGCGCCCAGCGCGCCATGCTCGGCGATGAACGTGGCCAAGGCGCAGGCGCGTTCAACGCCGGAATACTCCTCCAGCCGGACCGGACCGAACCCCTCATAATCATGGATCGCCCATTCCTCGGCGTTCGGGATAGGCGAGGCTTTAAGCATGGCGGCGATGGCCGCATAGACCCCGTCTTCGCCTTGGGTCGCATCGATCCATCTTCCATGGAGGCGCCCGGCATTGTAGGCGGCAAGGCAGGCCGCATAGATGCGCGGGGGTTCGGGCGTGTCGGCGATTGGCGCTCGCGTCGGAGTAGCGCTGTGCGGTGCAGGATCGGGCGTCATCGGGGCGGGTCTCCTCGTTTTCGCGTCCTTTCCCCGGCAAGGGGGTGGGCGTGAAGCGAGCGCCGCCCCGGCGAAGAAGCCGGCGGGCAAGGGGGTTGGTAGGAGCCCTCAAGACGAATGGGTCGGAAAAAAACCCAAGCCCCTTGCGCGGCGGCGCGCCGGGGCGATAAAGCGAGCCTCGCCCGCCCCCGCAGCGGGAAAGGTTTTCCAAAAAGGTGTCGCCGCCCTAAAGGGCGGCGTCGGTCCAGGCCAGCGGGCTGGCGCGCCTGTGACGATGAAAGTCGCTTTAAAAGCATCGGTCGGCGCAGACCGGCTGCCGACGAAGAGCGTTCAATCGCCCCGGCGGATCAAGGAGGATGGCGCGCGCATGAATCGTCGCGCATCGCGCACCAGCCGGGCGGTTTTTGATTTCAGCCAGGAATCCGCCCGCCAGTCTCTTTTCACGCGCGCTTCGCCAAAAGAATCGATAGCGATCGCCCTGTGCGAATATCCAGCGCGTTCCAGATCCAGCGCCCGAAGCAGGGCGGGAATACGCCTTCGATCACAGGCCAGGCGCTCGGTTCGGTCTGCGGCCTCTTCGGCCACGATGGCCAGCACATCTTCAAGTGTGCGCTGAACGCCGGCATGGAGTGGGACGTGCAGCTCAACGGCGACAGAGCCGAAGATCTGCGTTGCCGGGCCGACCAGATGCAGCTGAAGCTGGGTTCCGGCATGAAAGATGTAGAGCACCGGGCGCAGTCCGGGCGTGAGCACGAGATGCTTCTCGCCCGGCAAGTCAGACAAGCTGAGCGCACCCTCGTCAGAAGCAACGCCCGGCCATAAATGCGCCGTCACCCTTCGGGCCGGCGGGGCGAGGAAGAAGGGGCGCGAGCCAAGCCGGCGGCGCAGGTCTGGCGGCGGGGGAAGATGACGCACGCCAAGGCTCTCAGCGCAGCGTGAGCGACGCGTAAGCCGCCAAAGCGTGAAGTCGGATGCGGCCTGGATACGGCGCACAGATGCTGTGCGAGCCCGCCCCCAGAGGGCGCGATAAGCTTTGGCGCGCAGGGCGAAGGCAAAAACAAGCGCGCGCCCGCCGAACACGTCAGCGGGAGGGATCTCCGGCGGCGCGCTTTCGCGTCGTCGAAAAGCCATCGCTCATGTTATGCGGCGGCCCAGCCCGCCCGCGTCGCATCTCCCTTACGCCAACGCCAATACCGATCAATCTATCCCAAAACGCGCATGAATTGCAATCTGAACACAAGGCGCCGCTCAAGCTCACACCTTGCTTTGCAAGGAGGCCCCTGCTGAAGATTCCAGCAGGGCGGCGGCTGACGTCTCAAGGGCCAGCGCGATCTTCTCGATCGTGTCGAGCGAGACCGAAAACCGGGCATTTTCCAGCTTTCCCACATAGCTGCGCTCGAGCCCCGCCCGATGGGCGAGCTCTTCCTGGCTTAACCCTCTCTCCAGACGCACGCGCTGGAGATTGTGGGCGAATATTCGGCGCAGCTCCATAAAGCGAGCCCGCCATATGGATCAATATGTGACCACGTCATATATTGCGGATCGACGATGCCATCTGTACTTGGTGATCCATCAAACTCGCCCCGACCGGCCTTCGACTTCTGGCGATTTCACGATCGCCGCGTATACTGCCGAAGGCCATGGGGCGGGATGAAACCCGGCGACGCATTATGAAATTAAAGCTCGACGATAACGGTATTTTGGAGATTTCAGGGACGGCGGCGCAAGGCGAAACGGCCTTGAGCGGCCCCGTCGCGGCGGTGCTGAGCCAGCTGTTCGAATTGCTGGGCGCAGATCTGTGTTTCACGCGCGGTGGCTGTGCGGCCTTGCAGTTCGACGCCGCGCCCGATGCAGCCATCGCGGAAATGGTCGATGACGGCCTGATCCAGATTAAGGCGGTCGACGACCTCATCAATGCGCTGGTCGCGGAAATCGCCGAGGCGCCCGATCAGGACGACCGCTCTGATCTCATCGCCTTCAAGACCCGGCTGCACTATGCGTTGAGCCAAGTCGATAGCGCCCTGGCCCGTATTGATGACGCGGATCAAATCTGACCTGCTTCCCGTTTTCTCGGCCACGGAAAAGTGGAAAATTCTCGTTTAGCAGCTTGGGCTGCTGTTACGAGGAGAGGGCCGATGAAACGGTCGAAATTCACTGAAGCGCAGATCGCTTTCATTCTGCGTCAGGCCGAGGAAGGCACCCGGGTGGAAGAGGTCTGCCGCAAGGCGGGGATCAGCCAGGCAACGTTCTATAACTGGAAAAAGAAGTATGGCGGCCTGATGCCGTCGGAGATGAAACGCCTGAAGCAGCTCGAGGAGGAAAACGGTCGGCTGAAGCGGATCGTCGCGGACCTCTCGCTGGACAAGGAAATGCTTCAGGATGTTCTGCGCCGAAAGCTCTAAGGCCTGCGCGCCGGCGAGAGCTGGTGGATCATCTGCGCGCGGCCTGGCGGGTGAGCGTTCGACGCGCCTGCCAGGTTCTTCGGGCCGATCGCTCGACCTACCAGTACAAATCTCAGCGCGGGTCCCAGGATGAGCTTCGCCAGCGCATCCGGGAGATCGCTGAGACGCGGGTTCGTTACGGCTACCGGCGCATCCACGTCTTGCTTCAACGAGAGGGCTGGGCGGTGAACGCCAAGCGGGTCTATCGGCTCTATCGCGAGATGGGCCTTCAACTACGCAACAAAACACCGAAGCGGAAGGTAAAGGCGAAACTCCGAGAAGGCCGGTCTGACCCGGTGATGGCCAACGACGTCTGGGCGATGGACTTCGTTCATGACCAGCTATACGACGGCCGCCGCTTGCGGATCCTGACCGTGATCGACGCCTACACCCGGTATGTTCCAGCTATCGAACCGCGCGCGCGGTTCACCGGTGCAGACGTCGTTGGCGTGCTCGAGCGCATCTGCGCCCGCCACGGGCATCCCAAGTCCATCCGGGTCGATCAAGGTCCCGAGTTCATCTCCCGTGACCTGGACCTATGGGCCTATGCGAACGGAGTAGAGCTCGACTTCTCGCGGCCAGGCAAGCCTACGGACAACGCGTTCATCGAGAGTCTGAACGGCAAGTTCCGCGCGGAATGCCTGAATGCGCACTGGTTCATGAATCTTGCCGACGCCCGCGGAAAATGCGAGCGATGGCGTAGAGACTACAACACGGAGCGTCCGCACAGCGCTATCGGGTACCGAACGCCTGCGGAGGCACGAAAAGCGTCAGGGCTCACGCAGCCCGCCCTGGCGCCATGACACGGGGATATTCCAACTCCCCGTGGCCCGAAAACGGGGTCAAGCTCAGACACGGGGATATTCCAACTCCCCGTGGCCCGAAAACGGGGTCAAGCTCAAATCACCCCCGAACTCTCGCTTCCGCTGGATGAAACTCGGGGGTCACGTCAACAGGAACGTGACCGATCGCGCGATCCCAACGCACCAGAACGTTAGTTGCGCCATCCGGACATTGATGCGGACATCGAGGCGGCAATTCTTTCGTTCGCATTTAAGCCAATTATCTGATATATTTTAATTTATGAACGATAAAAAAGCGGATAAAAAAGCGGACATAAAGGCGGGCGAAGATCGCGGAGAAGCGGTTAGCGCAGCCGAACCGCTTATGATCAGCGAGGGCAACTCTAAGCGAACCGATCTGGCCGATTTGGCGCTCGATCTGGCTTCGAGATCGACCGGCCTAAAACGAAGCCTTCCCCCGGAACTTGTTACCAGTCTCGCCGATCTCATCCGGGCGATGAACTGCTATTATAGCAATCTCATTGAAGGGCACGATACGCACCCGATCGATATCGAGCGGGCGATGAATGATGATTATAGCGCTGATCCGAAAAAACGGGACCTGCAAAAGGAAGCCCGAGCGCATGTCACCGTCCAAAAATGGATCGATACGGACGGGCTGTCCGGTCGCGCAACCACCCGCGACGGCATCGAGGAATTGCACCGTCGCTTTTGCGAGTTGCTGCCGAAAGACCTGTTATGGGTTGATAATCCTGATACCGGGGAAAAGGCGGAGGTCGTGCCTGGTCAGCTGCGTCAGCGCGACGTTCAGGTTGGCCGGCTGATTGCCATCAGCCCCGGTTCGCTCCCGCGCTTCTTTGAGCGGTTCGAGGCCGTATACGCAAATCCACGCCTGGGAAAAGTAGACCGCATCCTGTCGGCGGCATGCGCCCATCACCGACTCCTGTGGCTTCACCCATTTCTCGACGGCAATGGGCGTGTTGCTCGCCTCATGTCGTACAGCGTCCTACGCGATGCTCTCGACACGGGCGGCATTTGGTCGATTGCACGCGGCCTTGCGCGCCGAGAAGCCGAATACAAAAGCCAGCTTGCCGCCTGTGATAGCCCTCGCCGGAGCGATCTCGATGGGCGCGGGAATCTCAGCGAAGGCGCTCTTGTCGACTTCGCGAAATTCTTCCTCGAAGTGTGCATTGATCAGGTGGCCTTCATGGAGGGCCTGATACAGCCTGATCGTCTGCGAGACCGGATAAACCGATGGGCCAAACAGGAAATCGAAGCAAAGCGACTCCCCCCGAAAGCAGACGCAATCTTGCAAGCTGTGCTCTATCGCGGTGAGCTTCCACGCGGCGAAGCCGAGAATGTGCTTGGTACCACCGATCGACAGGCGCGCCGTGTCACATCCGCGCTCTTGAATGCCGGTGTGCTCGTATCTGAAAGCCCGCGAGCACCGCTGCGCTTAGCGTTCCCCGCTGCGCTGGCACCAGAATGGATGCCGGGTTTATTTCCTGAAAAATAAGGGCCACCGGCATTGATTTCCGGTGCTTCAAATTAGCTTTAGTTTGGCCGCTCGATAAATGAAGGGTCGACATTCTCACGTGTGGGCATCTGGATGCCCCAAGGATATTTCACGTCGCTGCTAGGTTCGTATTGATACACGGTCACAGTAGTGACCCAGCCCTGCTCTGCCCCTGAAAAACTGGATCGTTTGAAGTTGGAGTTTTCCGCTAGGTTTCCTGGGCTGGGAGAGGAGCGGATGACCATGAAGGCATCGAAGTTCACTGAGGCTGTTTAGTCCCGCAGTGGGATGGTAGTTTGCTTTCACCTATTGAGAGGGACGAGCTATGGGCCAGGTACTACATGGGTGCGCCACGACCACTCACGCGGTCAGAGCTGCAATACAGCGATCGAAGGCTTCGGTCCCGCAGATCGCCGAGCGATATGGGCTGTACGAGAAGACGGTCAGGAAGAGCCGCAACGGTTCATCAATGATCCCGCCCATCACATACTGGGATTAAACAGCTAGCCGAAGAGACCCCCGACCGCTTGCAGCGGCGGCAACGGCGGCAGGGACCATTCCAGCTTGGCCTGCGCCAAGGTGATCGGGCTGGCGCCTGCGTGGAGAAGCCGCTGGACGTGGACATCCTCAGACCACCCGTCCGGCCACGCATCGGCCAACAACCAAACCTCCCAGGCCTCCATCAAAGCTCCAAGCACGGCGAGCGTGGCCGATCCGGTGAAACGGTCAGCGATCACCACAAGCTGATCGCGTTTAATCGTACGCAAATGCTCGGAGAGGTCTCCCGGCCAGGGGTCGGGCCCGGTCCGGGTGAAGCGGCGTACGCCGACGGGCAGTTCTGCGAGCGGTCCTGAGCCCGACTGGCTGATGAAGATGGGTAATTCGCTGGCGTCTGCGGCTATGACAGCATCGGTGACCAGCTTGCTTGGCGCAGTCGAACCATCAAAGACCGCCAGAAGCACGGAGCGGTTGACATCAAGGCGCATGATTAGCTCCTACTCTCATCCTATGATCTGCTTGCAGGGCCTTACGGTCCAGACTTATTCGTAGTCAGAGGGCGACGAGTAGACTGAGCGCGACAACTTAGCGGAGGTTTCCGACGAGCTTGTCGTACCGTCTGGGGGCGCGCCTGAAGTCCTCAATGCAGCAGAACGCTGACTCTATGAGGTGGTGGTCACGCGAGCTCCCTTTGCTGACCTTTCTAGCGTCCGTGCCGGCATTTCCAAACACCGCTTCTGAGTTGGTCTGAAATGAACCCTTCCTACAGTTTTGGAAAATATTGAATCCAGATTCCTTCAGCTCGATTATAAAAAAACTGCTCCTCCAACATCAATTTGCGCAGCAATTGTTGGCTACGATTTCCTTTTAGAATCTCACATTTAGATGATTTTATCATATTTTTACAGAAGCAGCGAACCCCAACGCCGGCACAGAACTCTGCCCGCCGGCATTAGAGTTCGGCTGTACTCGCATCCTCCAATTCGGCGATGTGGCGCCTTATGAGAAAGCGCAATGCCGAGCTGGCACGCGCCGGCTGGCTATGCTCCGTCTCCGCGCGCCTTGGCGACGCGTCTCGCCTTCCAGTCGATTATCTCGGATTCCAGCCAAACCGACGCCCCGCCAATGCGGATCGGCGCCGGAAACGGATCGACGTCATCCTGGATCAACTCGTAGATCTTGGATTTGCGTAAGCCGACCGAGGCCTGCACCTCGGGCATGCGCAAAAAGCGACCAATGGAATCGGCGTCTGTGCGGTCCTCTGAAGACATTGCGGTCATGGCATCTACTCCCGAACGAGCTGCGCGCATTTTCTCGGCCGAATTCACAGGCCGTCCGCTGGATAACGCCCCGCGCGCTGACAAGGGCGATAGCGAAGTCGAGCGATGTCCGGCCCGTCTGAGAGGTAAACTGTCGACCGGAGGGCCGAACCATGCGTACCGGACATCCCAATCCGTCAGTCGTGAAAGCTTTCCTGCTGCGTCGCCTCGCTGCAATCGAGGACCGCGTGCGTTTGTGTGCAATTGAGGCCCCTCCACCACTCTGCAGCAAACGCGCGTCCTTCGAAGATGGTTGACTGACAATCCGATCGAAATCTTGAAGTGTTCAATCACGGCCTTTCAACTCATCGAGATAGTCGGCCCACCACTGCATCATCTCGACGCGCTCATCCCAATACGTGCTTCGGACATAAGCCCGTCGAACCTCGTTCTCATCCAGATGAGCCAGCTGCCGATCGATCGCGTCGGGATTCCATTTACCGGACTCGTTCAGCAAGCTCGCCGCAGTTGCTCGAAAACCATGCGGCGTCACCTCGTCGGCGCCGTAACCGAGCCGGCGCAGCGCCGCATTCAGCGTGCCGTCGGATATCGGACGCGACAGAGTGCGGATTTGCGGGAAGACGAGCTTTAGGTCTCCGGTCGATTCACGAAGGTCCTTCAGTACGTCGATCGCCTGCATAGGCAGCGGAACACGGTGAGGGCGGCGCATTTTCATCCGATCAGCTGGGACGGACCAGAGGCGAGCATCGAAATCGAATTCCACCCATTCGGCCTGACGCAGTTCACCGGGGCGCGGGAACAGCAAAGGCAACAAACGAAGAGCAGCGCGTACAGGAATGTGAGCCTCAAATTCGTCTATGGCGCGGAGCAGAGGACCGAGCTTTTTTGGATCGGTGATAGCGGCCCGCGGTTTGGGTTTAGGTGCCGCCAGCGCACCGCGCAGGGCGATTGTCGGATCGCCGTCGACGCGCGCCGTCGCCATCGCGTAGCGAAACACTGTTCCGATTGTCGAGCGAAGTCGCCTAGCCGTTTCCAATCGACCCCGAGCCTCCACCTTCTGAAGCGCAAGGAGAACCTCCATCGCATTGATCTCTGTTATCGGTCGATTACCGAGATGGGGACGCACAAGGTCGATCAGCCAGCGGTTCTTCTTCATTGTGGCTTCGGCCCTCCCTTCGCGCTCAATTTTTTCGAGCCATTCATTCGCGATGGCCCCGAACGTGTTCGCGCTGGCGATTTGCCGTTTTAGCTTTTCGAGCTTGGCCTGAACCGCAGGATCGGTTCCTTCCGACAGCAACTGTTTCGCGCTTCGCCGCTTTTCACGAGCTTGGGCCAACGAAACGGTAGGGTAGGCTCCGAACGACAAGGTTTTTTGCTTGCCGCCAAACCGGTAGCTCAGTCGCCACAACCGGCTTCCATTGGGGCACACAAGCAGGTGAAGGCCCTCCATATCCGACACCTTGTACGATTTGGCTTTCGGTTGGCTTGACCGGACAGCGCGATCGGTAAGCGGCATGCGTGAATCTCCAGGCTGGTGTTGGTATCGTCACGGCGTCAGTTCGCCGATACCAACAATGATACCATCAGATTGTTGGTATTTGGAGAGACCGCCCCGGAGGAGAGCGAACAGACCCACTCCGAAAAAAGGAATATTATCTGAGTGTTACGGAGAATTACGGTGCTTAGTGGAGTGAAAAATGGTGCCCGGGGGCGGATTCGAACCACCGACACGCGGATTTTCAATCCGCTGCTCTACCAACTGAGCTACCCGGGCGAACAGGCGTTTCCGGGGCTGGCCCGGCGCTCGTAAGGACGCGGTTTATAGGGCGGGAGGATTTTGCTGTCCACGCCCTTTTGGCAGAGGGTGGGGAAGCTTGATCAGCCACGTCCCGTCCCCCTTGCCAAGGATAGAGGGGTGGGCGGCGCCATCTCGACAAGCTGTTTTATGCGATCGCCGGCGGCGAGGTGATGGGCAGGATTTGCGCACGCCGGACACCTAAGCGTCCCCGGCCGCCTCTGAAACCCCGGCCAGGCCCCGGATTTGATCCGGGGGGTATAGATAAATCCGTCGGAAATAATCACAGCCGTGTCTTAGGATGGGGGAGGTAAGCTCAACTCTTCGATGGACGCTACCAGCCCGCGGCCGGAATTCATGGGAGCAGGGTCGCGTTGACGCGATGACGGCAAATGAAGCGGTTTTACTGGTGTAAGTAATCTAGCGCCTTGTTGAGCTGGATCGGTAGCGAATTATTTCTTGTCTGCCATGAATTTCTTATGAGTATTTCGGAGTTGCTGCGCTCGAAATGTCACGATTGTGCGAGTCAACAAGCTCGGCAACCTCCCAGAAGCATATACATTGCGGATAGCGCCATCTAACGCAGACCCGAGTTCTTTGGCGTCTCTTAGAATTTTATCTCTGTATTTATTGTCATTTTGCGCATGGGAGAGCCAATCGGGAGTCCTAGTTAGAACGCGAATTCCTTCATCAATGCCCCAGATGCTATACCGGATTTCTAGACGGATATCCTTGAGCGATTGTGCCGCTGCAGCCGCCCTCTGGTAGCGTTTCTTGTGTGTGTCCTCATTTGTACTCTTTGTAAGTAGGTCGCTCAAGGCGATCGTTTCGTGAATACACTTTCCTACCGAATTGAGCTTATCTTGAATGATGTCGCGGGTGGCATTCCGGCGATCACGGGAATCTGCCGAAGCCAGAACAATAGAAGTGTTGATAATTGTTATTACTGCAGCGATGACAGCTGCGAAAATGATGGCGGTAGACTGGTCCATAGGGTGCCAGCTCCTTTGAATATTTATCTGGTGGATATCATTGCGCGAGCCAGCTCCGGCCCCACTCTACAAAGCCCCTTCGATGACAGCGTGAAATCAGCCGGGTGTAAGTTGCCCTTGCACAGGATGGTCAGAACATTCCGATCCACAACAGGCCGCTCTGGCTCCATCAGATCAAGTGCATAGGCTGGTGTTATCCCACGAACCCGCTTTCGCCGGTCATGCACGATGCCCAGCATTGGATCAAAACCGTCCGCAATCGCTTCGATCTGTTTCTGCGAACACAGCGTCGCGTAGACATAGTTAAGCATCGCATTGACTGGGTGCGTCGCATGCCGGTTTTGCGGTTTCTCTTCCCGTAGAGCGGCTCTAGCCCGATATGCCCGCCAATCGTCTGGGATCGGATGCCGCTCTGTGCCCGACCAATTTATCTCAACGCCCTCCCAGGCGCGGAAGTAAGCGCTCGCGATAACACCTTCTTGCCCAAGCAGGTCAGTCAGTGTCTCTGGCTCACCCGCTTCGATCTTCGAAAGCGCTGCGCTGATTGTCTTATGCGCGCTAGCCTTGAACCGGCTTTCAGGAATGAAGTCGTCCAAAGTCTCGAGCGTGTTGCGGGCCTTCTTAGTTATAAGGGGGTACGCGAATGCAAGACGCGCTTCAGGATCATGGCGGGTTTCAAATTGCCAGCGAACCTTCTCTTGGTCTGCCGCTTGGCCTCCGGTGGTCACCACCGAAGCAAACGCTCCGTCCCAGCGAAGCCGAGTAAGCGGGATATCCTGCTCGGCTAGCCAGTCGAGCGCATCAAGCGTGATCTGACCACTACCATCCACCACCACGATCCGAGGCGGATTATCCAGCCCACCTGGAAAGAAACGGTATTCCCGACGCTCTTGTGGATGGTGCGTTAAGCCGTCCTTTATCCAAAGTGAGCCACGGTCGACCCGAACCGAAAGGCCATTGCCAGTCAAAACGAGGGGAGCGATTTGGCGCTGGCGGCGCTTTCGGAACGGGATCGATGCCTCGTATGCAGCTTGCCAAAACTGGCACCGCTCAAACCACTCATCGGACTCGATTGCTTCTACAGCGTCACTCGCCGATGGTCTTGGTTGATGCATAGAGAACCCCTCACCCTGATACGGGAATCTTATCAGCCTATGAGTGAAACGGAAGAAGGAATTTGGGAAAGAGGTGTCCCGTTGGTCTACGCTTGGTGACCTGAGACCCGATTGGTCCAGCGCTTGCTCCTGCGCCAGCGGGCTGCTACGCGCCGCGCCAACAAGAACAAA
>CAZAGE010000061.1:0-16764 GCA_964484345.1 uncultured Oceanicaulis sp.
CTGCTCGACGATGCGGGTTTCCTGAACCGCGCCGGTCGGCGTGTTCACCGCGACGATCTCAGGCGCCTCGACGGGAATGAGGAGGAAGGGCCCGCGCAGGGTTTGCGGCCCGCCCTGGGCCAGGCCGACTTCGCGGGCCACCTCCTCGGCGCGGTTGGATCGCTCCCAGGCCAGGATGTTCACGAAGAGGAGGGGAATGCCCAGAAGCGCGACCAGCGCGCCGATGAGGATGAGTTTCAGGCCTAAAGACCGTCTGCCAAAGCCTTGAACCGCCATCGCCTGCATCCTCCCGTTCGCTCGAATTGGCCGGGAGCCTGATCGGCCAATGGGGAGAAATCGGGGCGGGGAAGAGGCGACTTCGCGCCGTCCAACGAAAAACGCCCCAGCCGGGCGGCCAGGGCGTCTTCCAAGCGTATTGCATCAGGGCCTAGACCTGCCGTTCGACGATCAATTCCTTGATCTTGCCGATGGCTTTGGCCGGGTTGAGGCCTTTCGGGCAGACATTGGTGCAGTTCATGATGGTGTGGCAGCGATAGAGCTTGAAGGGATCTTCCAGCTCATCGAGGCGCTCGCCGGTGGCTTCATCGCGGCTGTCCGCGATCCAGCGGTAGGCCTGCAAAAGGGCCGCCGGCCCAAGATACTTATCCGAATTCCACCAGTAAGACGGGCAGGAGGTCGAGCAGCTGGCGCACAAAATGCACTCGTAAAGACCGTCGAGCTCGACGCGTTCTTCCGGGCTTTGGCGCCATTCCTTCTCCGGCTGCGGCGTCTCGGTCTGGAGGAAGGGTTTGATGCTCGCCAGCTGGGCGTAGAAATTGGTCAGATCCGGGATCAGATCCTTGACCACCGGCTGATGCGGCAGCGGCGAGATGGTGATCGCGCCCTTATGCTCATCGATGCCGTTGGTGCAGGCGATGGTGTTGCGCCCGCCGATATTCATCGCGCAGGAGCCGCAAATGCCCTCCCGGCAGGAGCGGCGGAAGGCCAGCGTGGTGTCGATCTCATTTTTGATGAAAAAGAGCGCGTCCAGGATCATCGGCCCGCACTTGGCGGTGTCGACATAATAGGTGTCCCAGGCCGGATTGCCGCCCGAGTCCGGATCGTAGCGATAGACTTTGAACTCACGCAGGTCCTTGGCGTCCGCGCCTTCCGGCTTGGGCCAAACCTTGCCTTTTTGAACCTGGGAGCCTTTCGGCAGTGTCAGTGCGACCATGTCAGTCGTTCCGCTTTCTTATTCTGCGCCAGCAAGGGCTTAGTAAACCCGGGCTTTCGGCTCGATATAGGCGATGTCGTTGGACAGGGTGTATTCGTGGACCGGACGGTCATCGAGCTTCACCTCGCCGCCGTCGAACCAGGCCAGCGTGTGCTTCATCCACTGGGCGTCGTCGCGATCGGGGAAGTCTTCGCGGGCGTGAGCCCCCCGGCTTTCCGTGCGCGCCGCCGCCGAGCCGACGGTGACCGCCGCCTGGGCGATCAGATTGTCGAACTCGAGGGTTTCCAAGAGGTCCGTATTCCAGATCATCGAGCGATCGTTGACCTGAATATCATCGGCGCCCTTGTAGACTTTGGCGACGCGGTCGACGCCCTCGTCCAGGATGTCCTGGGTGCGGAACACCGCGCAGTTTTCCTGCATGGCGCGTTGCATATCCAGGCGCAGCTGCGCCGTCTTGGTCCCGCCCGAGGCGTGACGGCGGCTGTCGAGCCAATCGAGCGTGGCTTTGCCGGCGTTTTCGGCGAGATCGGGCTGGCTGGCGCCGGCTTCGGTGGTTTCCGCACAGCGCAGACCCGCAGCCCGGCCGAACACCACCAGGTCGATCAGCGAGTTCGAGCCTAGACGGTTGGCGCCGTGCACCGACACGCACGCTGCTTCACCCACGGCCATCAGGCCCGGCACCACGGTGTCGGGATCGCCCCCGACTTTGGTGAGCACTTCGCCGTGATAATTAGTCGGGATGCCGCCCATATTATAGTGGACGGTCGGCAGCACCGGGATCGGGGCTTTGGTCACGTCGACGCCGGCGAAGACGCGGGCGCTTTCCGAAATGCCCGGCAGGCGGGCCGCCAGGATGTCCGGGTCCAAATGGTCCAGGTGCAAGAAGATGTGGTCGCCATTCTCGCCGACACCGCGGCCCTCGCGGATCTCCATGGTCATGGAGCGTGAGACGACGTCGCGGCTGGCGAGATCCTTGGCGTTCGGGGCATAGCGCTCCATAAAGCGCTCGCCTTGCGAGTTGGTCAGATAGCCGCCTTCGCCGCGCGCGCCTTCGGTGATCAGGCAGCCGGCGCCGTAAATGCCGGTCGGGTGGAATTGCACGAATTCCATATCCTGCAGCGGCAGGCCGGCGCGCAGCACCATGGCGTTGCCGTCGCCGGTGCAGGTGTGCGCCGAGGTGGCGGAGAAATAAGCGCGGCCATAGCCGCCGGTCGCCAGAATGACTTTCTGGGCGCGGAAGCGATGCAGCGTGCCGTCGTCGAGCTTCCAGGCGGTGACCCCGCGGCAGGCGCCGTCCTCGTCCATGATCAGATCAAGGGCGAAATACTCAATGAAGAATTCCGTCGCATGGCGCAGGGACTGGCCGTAGAGCGTATGCAGGATGGCGTGACCGGTGCGGTCGGCGGCGGCGCAGGTGCGCTGCACCGGGCCTTCGCCGTAATTCTTGGTCATGCCGCCAAAGGCGCGCTGATAGATCTTGCCGTCTTCGGTGCGTGAGAAGGGCACGCCCCAATGCTCCAGCTCGTACACGGCGGCCGGCGCTTCGCGGCAGAGATATTCGATGGCGTCCTGGTCGCCCAGCCAGTCCGACCCCTTGACGGTGTCGTACATGTGCCAGCGCCAATCGTCCTCGCCCATATTGCCGAGCGAGGCGGAAATGCCGCCCTGGGCCGCCACGGTGTGGGAGCGGGTCGGGAAGACTTTTGAGATACACGCCGTCTTCAAGCCGGCCTGGGCCGCGCCCAGGGCTGCGCGCAGGCCGGAGCCGCCCGCGCCGACAACGACGACGTCAAAGGTGTGATCGATAAACTCGTAAGCAGCCATCAAAAGCGTGCCTCTATCTTAATTAGGTCGCGACCGACAGGATCGCCCAAAGCGTCGCCAGCCACAGGCCAGCTGCGATGAAAGTGTTCAGCAGCAAAAGCGCAAACTTGGTGCTGGGCTTATGGATGTAGTCCTCGATCACCACCTGGAGACCCAGGCGCATGTGATAGAATGCCGCAGTCAGGGTCAGGAGGGTCACGATGGCGCCCAGGGGCGAGCCGATCCACGCGATCGCGGCGGCATAATCGCCGAAGCCATGCTTGGCCAAAGACCAGCAGAAGATCGGAACCAGGACGATCAGCGCCACTGCGCTGACGCGCTGGGCGATGAAATGACCGGCGCCGCTTTTCGCTGCGCCCAGGCCGCGCGCCTTGGCGAGAGGGGTGCGTAAATCGCTCATCCAAACACTCCCAGTCCAAGCAGCCAGATCACGGCGGTGAGCACGATCGAGGCGATCATGATCAAGACCGAGCGCTGGTTGGAGCCGACCGGGTCAAAGCCCTTGCCCATGTCCCAGACCAGGTGCCGGATGCCGTTAAGCATATGATAAATCAGGGAAAGCGTGAAACCGATCAGAGCGATGATCACCAGGATTTTGATCGGGCCGTTCAGGACATTTATCAGCCCGGTATAGGCGGCCTCGCCCGAAGCCAGGGCAATCAGCCAGATCGCCACCAGGACAGCGCCGACATAATTCACCACGCCGGACGCGCGGTGCAGAATGGAGGACAGCATGGTGGGGTGGAATTTCCACACTTGAAGGTGCGGAGACAGCGGACGGGATGGTCCCGGCGAATTGGCCATTCGGCCCCCCTAATTCAGTCGATCGCGCCACGTGGCAGGACGGCCCGTAGCGATGCGCGGCGGCACAATAATATCAGGTTAAAACTGGTCAACGCACAGGCAGGTGCAGATCGCGCAGATGTTTGCACTTAAGAGGCATTCTTATTGCCGAAGGGTGAAATGTCTCTCGCCCGGCGGCCGTTGTTGGCTAGGGGTCATGCTCGTGCGTTCAATGCTGGCGAGCCTGCCGCGGCCCGCCGCGCGGGCCCAAGGCTGGCCAGGAGCCCGGTCATCGCACCTGCAATGAGCACCATCGCGGCCACGGTGCCGCTCAACTCAAATGGAAACGCCGTGACCCTTCCTGCTATCAAGGCGACGCCAGCAACCACGGCCACCCCTACACCACCGCCCGCGACGCCGAGGATCAGTCCCTCAAGCAGAACCTGACCCAAAATACTGCGACCGGTCGCACCACTCATCATCATCAGGGCAATTTCACGCTTCTGCATTTCAACGGCCGCCATAGAGGCGGCCGCGTAGCCCGTCACGGCGACAAGTACGGATACAATGGCGATGGAGACCAGCAATCTGGCGATCAAGTCGCGTTGGCGCGCCAGCGCTTGGGCCGGGGCGGCGGGGTCCGCGTAAACAAACGGGGCCACATTGGCTTGCGATGATCCATGGGCGCGGCGCAACGCCCTGTCGGCATCGACGAGCGCTTCATTGCGGTCTACGCCGCGATGGAGGATCACGGTTAAGCGCTCTGCTTCGTGTGGAGCGGGCTGCATGCCGGACCGATCCGGCAATTCGAAATAGCGGGCCACTGCCCCGAACGGAGCAATAATCGCATTTCGATAGCGCTCAGCCAGTTGCGATTGGGGCTCGCCAAAAACCCCGATAACTGAGCAATTGACGCCGTTTATCCGTATGGTTTCGGGCTCTTCGCCGTCCGGGAAGAGCATTCGACTTGCGCCTGGGCCAAGCATGCAAATTCGGAGCGCGCTTGCCGTTTCGCTTGCGCTGAAGCTGCGTCCCTGGCTTAAGAGCATGTCCACTTCGTGCTCAAAAGACCCAATCACACCGTGAACCTGAAGTGTCGCCTGATGGCGCCCAGCGCGAACATCTGAACGCGCGCGCCGCCAGGCTGCGTGACCTTCGACCCGTTGCCCGAGCGCCTCGCGGATATTCTCAACGTCCGACAATCGGGGGGGGCCGAAGCGGTCTTCCACAAAGGCGTTTTCCGATATGACAAGGGACCGGGAGTATGCGCCGAAGGTTAAGGCCTCCATTGCGGTGGCATAGCCTTGCAAGACGCCGGCGGTAAGGGTGACCCCCGCGGCGCCGCCGGCAAGCGTAGCTATCATGAGGGCCGTGCGCATAGGCCGGCTGAAGGCCGACCAGACGGCCAGCTGCAGCAGGGTAAGAAGACGCATCACGACGCAATCACTACGGTTTGGGATTGGTCGCCGACGATCTGGCCATCGGTCAAAGTGATGAGTCGGTCGGCCTGCTCGATCACCAGCGGGTCGTGGCTGGCGCAAATGATACAGGCGCCCGCTTGCGCCCCCGCGCGCAACCGTTCGATCACCAGGTTGGTGGTGTCCGCGTCAAGCGACGCGGTCGGTTCGTCACAGATCACGAGGCTCGGTGAAAGCAGCAAGGCGCGCGCAACACCCACTCTCATGCGCTCACCACCAGAGAGTTGACCAACTGGCCGGTGCGCCTTGTCGGCCAGGCTGACCTGTTCCAGGGCGCGAGTGGCCAGCGCGCGAGACTTTGCAATGGATAATCCAGCATAGTATCCGGGCAGAGCCACGTTCATGAGCGCGCTCATACGCTCAATCACACCGGAGTCCTGCAGCACAAAGCCGAGCGAATCGCGCCGTAGAAGGGCAAGTTTTCGATCGCTCAAGCGCTGGGTGTCTTGGCCTCGAAAAATGATCCGTCCTTGTGTGGGTCTATCCAAAAGCCCCGCAAGGTTCAGGAGCGTACTCTTGCCGGACCCAGACCGCCCGCGCAGCACCGCGAACTCACCTGACCTGAAAGTCAGATCGACGGCGGTCAGCGCTGTCACGGCATCCTCGCCCGAGCCATAGGTCCGTCCGGCCTGCTCGGCCCGCACGACCGCATCGTCGTGGGCGTCAGCGTCCATTGCCGATGATAACTTGGTCGCCGGCCTCTAGTCCCTCAACGACTTCCACATGGGTCTGGTCTTCTCCGCCGATGCGAATCTCACGTGGCTCCCATCGCTGATCGGTGAGCACGAAAACGCGGCGAAGGCCTTGCCGAGCCAGGACGGCGAAGTCGAGCCCTGCAAGCGTGGCCTCACGCAACTCCGGAGCTTCGGGCAAGGTTTGGCCGGTTCGGCGTTCAAACTCGGCAAGGGTTTCCGCCGGAATCTCAACCTGAAAATCGCGAGGCCGGAAATAGAGTGCTTCGATCGGTATGCGCAGCACCTCGCGCGCCTCCGTGCGCACAAACTCCACGGACGCGGTCATACCCGGCAGCAGCGTGCCGGAGCGGTTTCGCGCTTCCACAATGACGACATAGCTGACGAACCGGCCTCGGACGACCGGCGCTCGGCGGATTTCCTCGATCGTGCCGGAGAAGTATCGCCCAGGATCGGCGTCAACGGTGGCGCGCACCGCCATGTCTTCGTCGATGCGATTGATGTCCGCTTCAGGCACGCTCGCTTCAATCAACATACGGTCGAGGCTGCTTGCGATGACGAATACGGTCGGTGCGCTTTGCAGCGCGTTGACAGCCTGACCGGCCTCCACGCGGCGATCGAGAACAAATCCGTCGACAGGCGCGCGTATGGCGGTTCGCTCCAGGTCAATTTCGGCGCGGCGCAATGCCTCGCGGGCCAGATCGACACCGGCTTGAGATCTTTGAAGCTCTGCTTCGAGCACTCGCTCCCGGAACTGCGCGGTTTCAAGATCGACCTGTCGGGCCGCTGAGCCTTGAGCTAAGCGCGAAAGACGAGCGACCTGTGCGCGGGCTTCGTCGAGCGTGGCCTGCGCAGATTGCGAAGCCGCGACTTGCGCAGCCAATTGAGCCCTGGCTTGCGCGACCGCGCTTTGGAACGGGGCCGGATCGATCCGGGCCAGCAAATCGCCTGCTTCCACCGGCTCATTGAAATCTGCGTGGACCTCAAGGATGCGACCGGTCACCTCGGCCCCGACCTCCACCTCGGTGGCGGCCCGCACAGGTCCCACGGCCGGAATTATTTCGCGGATATCACCGATTTCGGCGATTTCGGTTTCAAAGGTTGACGGCCGTTGCTCTGAGAGCCTGTCGTTCAGCAAACCGCATCCGCCCAGCCAAACCGTCGCTAGGCAAAGAAGCGGCCAAATGGCGAATGCGCCAGATGCCGAATTCATGACTGCACCCCTTTGCAGAGGCCCCAAAAATCTACGGAGCCCGATATCCCTGAAGGATTGTGCCCTGCTGCATTGGTTGATTTCCAGCCCTATGAACTGCGTAAAACCATGGGCCGCCCTCGGGGATGTGATAAACTTGAACGTTATCGGTCAGTTGCCATGCGTCGCCCCCGCGGCTGACATAGCGCGGGTAGGCCACCTCCAGCATTCTTGTCGTCACCGACATGCCATCTTCATGCACCA
Source organism: uncultured Oceanicaulis sp. (assembly GCA_964484345.1). Lineage (GTDB taxonomy): Bacteria > Pseudomonadota > Alphaproteobacteria > Caulobacterales > Maricaulaceae > Oceanicaulis. The sequence continues at coordinate 7,447 of CAZAGE010000061.1, forward strand.
GCGTGCCGCAGCCGACATGCCGCAGAATATACTCGCCCTGATTGCGAGCCCGGATTCCGAATCGCCCCGGTACGGATTGCCTTACAGGTATGCGGACCTCCTCGTTGATATCAAGAGTTTGCTCTTCGAGAGGCGGGCTCAATTCAGTGAATTCGAGTTGGCGTTCGGCGACGCCGTTAAATGAGTCTGCATCGCGCAACACGATACCTGCAACAACGCGTCTAGGGGAGGGATCGGTCCACCGCTCATTGATCAGAAAGTAGGATTCCTCAGCATGAACAACGCCAGGGGAGGATCGCGTTATCTCCACTCTGTATAGTCCTGGTTGAGTGTCACCATTGCGCCAGAACGCATACGTGAATTGAGACCCTTCAGGAGGCGTTAAAGCGCTGAAATCAATCGGAGAGCACGTGGCGCTGAGCGCAATCGACGCGAGGAGTGTGCTAAACATTGAAAGTCCTTTTAGATAACCCTGCGGCCCCGATTTGGAATGCCGAGACCGCAGGATCATGCCAACTTTAGGGGTCGCCGACGCAGGCGAAGGCGCAGCCATTCTTACAAGCGGCCACCTGATCAGGATCGTCATACCAGCGATCGCACTGGGCCTGACAATCCGCACAATTGGCCAATGCCGCACCACCAATGCTCAGCGCCGCAAAGGCCGCTGCGGACACCGCAATCAAACGTTTTATAGGAAGTCTCCTCCAATTTGATTTATGGGCGCCCTGCAGAGCAACGTCACCGTATTTGAGGCGCTCACAATTTCAACCACAATATCAGTAAACAATTCAAAATTCCCGCTCCGGGGGGTAAATCGCTTGGCGCTCGGACAGCCATTCAAGTCGCCGGTTTCGTGCTATCCCTAGTCCAATCGGTCAGCGCCAGATCAACAGGCGGATTGAAAGCAGCAGGGGAAATCAGGGATGACAGGTTCAAGATCGGTGATGATCACCGGCGCCTCCACCGGTATCGGTTTTGCGACGGCGCAGTATCTGGCGGGCAAGGGCTGGCATGTCTTCGCCGGGGTGCGCAAACCGGCCGATGCGGATCGGTTGAAAGACGCGCTCGGCGACCAGGTCACGCCGGTGATGTGCGACGTCACCGACGAGGCTCAGGTCAAAGCGGCGGGTGAGCAGGTGCGCGAAGCCCTGGGCGATCAGAATCTGGTGGGCCTGGTGAACAACGCCGGGGTCGCCGTGGCCGGCCCGCTGCTGCATCTGCCGATCGAAGACATGCAGCGCCAGCTGGAGATCAATGTCACCGGCCAATTGCGCGCCACCCAGGCCTTCGCGCCGCTCTTAGGCGCGGAGCGCGGGCGCACCGGTAAGCCGGGCCGCATCGTCAACATCTCTTCGGTGGCCGGGTTCAGCGCCATGCCGCTGGTGACGCCGTATGCCTGCTCGAAATTCGCCATGGAGGCCTTCACTCAAGGGCTCCGCCGCGAGCTGTTGATGTATGGCATCGACGCGGTGGCGATTAACCCAGGGCCGATCGCCACGCCGATCTGGGACAAGGCGGAGGAGCTGGACCCCAATCAATATGCCGACACCGCCTATATCGGTCCGATCGAGAAACTGATGGGCTTCATGGTCAAGCGCGGCCGCAAAGGCTTGCCGCCGGTCAAGGTCGCGGAAGCGGTCTATGCCGGTCTCACCGACGCCAAGCCCAAGCTCAACACCGTGTTGACCCCGGACCGGTTCCAGACCTGGCTGTTGTCCGTGCTGCCCAGCCGCATGACCGACCGCATGATCGCAAAGCAGCTCGGCCTTACGCCGGACGCGCGCAAGCGCTAGGGTCGCGCGCCAATATAAAAATACTTCGGGAGATTTCCATGCGCCTGCTCGCCGCCAGCCTGTCGCTCGCCCTGACCGCGCCCGCCCTCGCCGACCCGGTTGAGGATTTCGAGGCGCTGGTCGCCGACTACGAAGCCTTCACGGCGGAGCGCAATGTCAATGCGCGCGCCCGGCGCGGCGATCTGGAGGCGGCGGCGCAATGGCCGGACGCCAGCTTTGAAGCGGCGCAGAGCTGGGATGAGGCCATGACCGGCTTTGACGCGCGCATCGACGCCATCGATGTTGGTGATCTGGGCGAGGCGCATCAGGCCAGCTATGCGGTGCTCGCTTACATCCTTGACAGCGCGACTGCGATCCCGCGAACCCGCACGGCGATGATCCCCTTCACCAATGATAGCGGCTTCCACACCTCGCCGGGCTTCGCCGCGCTGACTGTGCGGGTGCGCACGGTGGAGGAGGCCGAGGCCTGGATCGCGCGCCTTAACGCGCTGCCGGACTATTTCGCCCAACATCAAGCCTGGCTGCAGCGCGGCATCGACACCGGCTGGACCCAGCCGCGCGAGATTTTGAGCGGCGTCGCCAACCAGATCGAAGCGCAGATCGTCGCCCCGCAAGACAGCCAGCTGCTCACGCCGATCCATAATCTGCCCAGCACCATCTCGGATGCGGAGCGGGAGCGCCTGCGCGCGGACGCTCTGGAGGCGATCGAGACTGCGGCCATGCCCGCGCTTCAGGGCCTGCATGACTTCTTCACCCAGACCTATATCCCGGCCTCCCGCGAAACGCTGGGCGCGCGCTCACTGCCGGGCGGGGAAGACTTCTATCGCGCGCTGGTGCGCCAGCACACGACGCTCGATCTGACGCCGGAAGAGGTGCACCAAACCGGCCTCGCCGAGGTCGCCCGCATCCGCGCCGACATGGAGGTGGTGATCGAACAGACCGGCTTTGAGGGCAGCTTTGCAGAGTTCCTGGAATTCCTGCGTACCGATCCGCAGTTTTACGCCGAGACCGAGCTCGAGCTGATGATGGTGGCGTCTTTCCTGTCCAAGAAGGCCGATGACGCCATGCCGGCCTACTTTAATAACCTGCCGCGCCTACCCTATGGCGTGCGTCCGGTGCCGGCCGCCATCGCGCCGAACTACACCACGGCGCGCTACTGGCCCGGCAATGCCGAAACCGGCCAGGCGGGCGGTTATATGGTCAACACTTACCGGCTCGATCAGCGCCCGCTTTATGAAATGCCGGCTCTCACCGTGCATGAAGCCGTGCCCGGCCACCACCACCAGGTCGCCATCGCGCAAGAGCTGGAGAATGTTCCGGAGTTTCGCCAGCAGACCTACATCACCGCCTTCGGTGAAGGCTGGGCGCTCTACACGGAGTTTCTCGGCCAGGATATGGGCATGTATTCAACGCCCTACGAAGAATTCGGCCGGTTGACCTATGAGATGTGGCGGGCCTGCCGCCTGGTCGTGGACACCGGCATTCACTGGTATGGCTGGGACCGGGATCGGGCCGAAGCCTGCTTCCTGGAAAACTCGGCGCTGGCGCCTTTCAACATTCGCAACGAAGTCAGCCGCTATATCAGCTGGCCAGGTCAGGCCCTCGCCTACAAGACCGGCGAATTGCTGATCCGCGAGTTGCGCGCCGAGGGTGAAGAAACGCTGGGCGCCGACTTTGATCTCGCCGGCTTCCACGACCGCATCCTGGACGAGGGCGGCGTGCCGCTGGCCTATATGGAAGCGAAGATGCGGGATTGGTTGGCGGAGCAGGGTGAAGCCGCCGAGGCTGCTGAGTAGGCCGACCTCGTCGCTTATTTCTTCTCTTTCCCGGCGAAGGCAGGGGAAGAGAGATGAGAGTTCGCCCTAAAACGCCGCCACCAGTTCCTTGACCAGCCGCACCGCCAGATGCGTGGTCATTAGATTGATGTCGCGCGAGGGGTTGAGCTCCACAACATCTGCGCCGACCGGTGAGACGGGCAGCCTGTGGATCAAGCCGATCACCTCCCGGCTGGTCAGCCCGCCCGGCTCGATATGGGAGACGCCGGGGGCGAAGGCCGGGTCGAGGCCATCGAGATCGATGGTCATGTAGAGCGGGGCGTTGAGCTTGTCCCAAGGGATGTCGCCGATTTGTTCGGAGCCCAGCGACACCACGCCGCGCTGGGCGCCGAATTCGAGATGGGCCGGCGGCGCGCTGCGAATGCCGATCTGCACCAGATTGCGCACCAGGCCATCCTCGATCGCGCGCCTAAATGGGCAGGCGTGGGAGAAGCGGTCGCCATTGAGCTCGTCATAGAGGTCGAGATGGGCGTCGATATGCAGGATATCGACCGGGCCATGTTTCGCGGCGATGGCTTTAAGGATCGGGTAGGTCACGGAATGATCGCCGCCGAGGCTGAGCGGTTTCAGGCCCGCGTCGACACTGCGGGCCACCCGCGCGGTAATCGCGTCGCGCGCTTCGGCGGCGTCGCTGGGCAAATCCTCAAAGTCATAGGTCTGAATGGCGGAGGCGATGTCCGTGCCGTCAAGACTCAGCGCACTGGAATGCTCGGAAAACAGGTTTGAGCGGATCGCCGCCGGGCCTTGCGCCGGCCCGCGCGCGTAAGACGAGCTGGCGTCCCAGGCGAAACCATGAAGGGCGATGGTCATGGGCGAGCCTCCTAGCTATCGCTGGAGACGAGGCTTACAGCATCAGCGCGCCTTGCCAATCGCCTGCGCCACAGGCCGAAACGAAAACGGGCGGCCCCAAGGACCGCCCGTCTCGATTTCGTTAGCGCGGATCGCCCTACAGCTTGCGTTCGATCTCTTCGACTTCGAAGCATTCGATCTGATCGCCGACCTGCAGGTCGTGATAGCCGATAAAGCCCATGCCGCACTCGGTGCCGGCGCGCACTTCAGGAACCTCATCCTTGAAGCGCTTGAGCGTTGAGAGCTCGCCTTCGTGGATGACCGTGTCGTCGCGCAGCAGGCGCACGCCGCAGCCGCGCTTGACCACGCCTTCGGTGACCCGGCACCCGGCGACCTTGCCGAACTTGGTGATGTTGAAGACTTCCAGGATTTCCGCGTAGCCGATGAAGCTTTCCCGCTTCTCCGGCGCCAGCATGCCCTGAAGGGTGTCTCTGACATCGTCGATCAGGTCGTAGATCACCGAATAATAGCGGATCTCCACGCCTTCTTTCTCGGCGAGATCGCGCGCCTGCTTGTTGGCGCGGACGTTAAAGGCGAAGATCGGCGCGCCCGAGGACTGGGCCAACAGCACGTCGCTTTCCGACACACCGCCTGCGGCGTGGTGAATGACGCGGGCCTGGACTTCCTCGTTGCCGATCTTCTCCAGCGCGCCGACGATGGCTTCGCCGGAGCCCTGAACGTCGGATTTGACCAGCAGCGGCATCTCTTCGATTTCGCTCTGCTTGAGCTTGGCCATCATCTGTTCAAGCGAAGCGCCGCCGCCGGAGCGGGCCGCCGCCGACTTGTCGCGCTTCACCCGTTGGCGGTATTCGACCAGCTCGCGGGCGCGGGCCTCGGTTTCCACCACCGAGAACAGCTCGCCCGGTTCAGGCGCGCCGTCGAGGCCGAGAATTTCCGCCGGCAGCGAGGGGCCAGCGTCTTTCATCTGCTGGCCGCGCTCGTTGACCAGCGCGCGCACCTTGCCCCACTGGGCGCCGGCCACGACGATGTCGCCGCGCTTGAGCTTGCCGCGCTTGACCAAAACAGTGGCGACCGGGCCGCGGCCCTTGTCGACCTGGGCTTCGATCACCACACCGTCCGCCGAGCGGTTCGGGTTGGCTTTCAGCTCCAGCAATTCCGCCTGCAGCGAGATCGCTTCGGTCAGCTCGTCCAGGCCGGTCTTCTTCAGCGCCGAAACGGCGACCGCCTGGGTCTCGCCGCCCATGGATTCCACGATGACTTCGTGTTGCAGCAGCTCCTGCAGCACCTTGTCCGGGTTGGAATCGGGCTTATCGACCTTGTTCACCGCCACGATGATCGGCGCTTCGGCCGCCTTGGCGTGATTGATGGCTTCAATGGTCTGCGGCATGACGCCGTCATCAGCGGCCACCACAAGGATCACGATGTCGGTGGCCTGCGCCCCGCGCGAGCGCATGGACGAGAAGGCCGCGTGGCCTGGCGTGTCCAGGAAGGTGATCTTCGCGCCGGATTTGAGCTGCACCTGATAGGCGCCGATGTGCTGGGTGATGCCGCCGGCTTCGCCCGCCGCCACGTCGGTGGCGCGCAGCGCGTCCAGCAGCGAGGTTTTGCCGTGGTCGACGTGACCCATCACGGTCACCACCGGCGGACGGGACTCCTTGCTCTCTTCCGCGTCATCGGCCTCGATGAAGCCTTCTTCCACGTCAGCTTCGGACACGCGCTTCACGGTGTGGCCGAACTCTTCGACGATCAGCTCGGCGGTGTCAGCGTCCAGCATGTCGGTGGCGCGCATCATCTGACCCTGGGTCATCAGATATTTCACCACGTCCGCGGCCCGTTCGGTCATACGCTGGGCGAGATCCTGAATCGAAATCGCTTCGGGCACGATCACTTCGCGGGACACCTTGTCCCGGCCGGAACCGCCCTGGGCCCGGCGCGCCTTTTCCCGCTCGCGGGCGCGGCGCATGGAGGCGAGCGACCGCTGACGGTCCTGATCGTCCTCCACCAGATTTTGAATAGTCAGCTTGCCCTGGCGGCGCTTGGGTTCTTTCGCGCGCGAGGGCTGCTGCTTTTCCGCACCCGGCTGGGCGCGCTTTTGCTTCACCCGGCCGCCCATGGCTTCAAGCATGTTGAGGTTGTCCGGCGCCGGCGCTTCCACCTCCGCCGGAGCGGACTTGCCGCGGCCTTTGTCGGTCTTGCGGGCCGGCTTGTCAGACGGCGCAGCCTTGGCTGCAGCCGCAGCGGCCGCTTCGGCTTCCGCAGCGCGCTTGGCGGCTTCCGCTTCCTCAGCGGCAAGGCGGGCGGCGTCTTCAGCGGCCTTGCGTTCGGCTTCTTCGCGCTCGCGCTGCTCTTGCAGGCGGCGGCGATCCTCTTCGTCGCGCCGTTTCAGCGCTTCAGCTTCCTCGCGCTTTTTCGCTTCGCGGGCGTCAGCCTCGGATTTAGCGCGCTGGATGGCGGCCTGACGGCGCAGCAGCTCTTCCTCGGACAGGCCGAGTTGTTTGGCTTTGGCGGCCAGCAGCGCGCGCGCCTTGTCCTTGTCGGACATCGGGGCCTTTGCACCGCCAGCGTCTTTACTGGCTGGTGCGCCAGGCGCGCCAGGGCGTTTGCGCTTCTTCTCGACGACCACGGACTTCTGCCGGCCGCGCGCAAAGCTTTGCTGCACGGTGCCGGACGACCGTCCGCCGAGGGAAAGGGGCTTGCGGCCCGAGGGATTGCGTTCGTCAGCGTCGCTCATGAGCGTCCTTGTCGCGGCAGATCGTTCATCCAGCACACCGCCGCCGCACGCGATATGCCGTATCTCCGTCAGGCCTTTTTGGGAGCGCAAAACGCCCGCCCGCTCGAAGGCCCGCTAAACTACTCGCCTTGATTGGCGATTCAACCGTTGTCTGCGCCTTTATCGGGCTCTGTCGCAAATGGGTTTATGAGGCGGAAACCAGCCAGCTTGCTGATCACCGCGGAAAACCCGTCCGCTTCAGGACCCACACTTAAAAGCGCATGCACCACTCCGGTGCGTCCCAGCGCCTGGCCGATGGCCTCGGCGCTGAAACAGCCCGCTGTGGCGAGCTGGGGCCAAGCCGCGGCGCTTAACCGGTCGAGCTTGCCGCGCCCGTCCGCTGCGCCATCGTTGGCTTCGATCCGCCAGGCTGGTCTGTCGCCCTTCGACAAAGCCAGCTTGACTGCATCGTACCCCATTGCGAGCCGTCCTGCACGCCGCGCCAAGCCCAGAAGGGAGAGCGCACGCGCTTCCAGCAGGCCTTCGAACCGGTCGGCCAGATCATCCGGCGCCTCCACCGGCTTTTCGAAAGCCCGGTTGAAGAGGCGCTTTTCGACCGCCTTGTTGATCAGCGCGCGGTCCGCCGAAATCCAGGCCCCGCGTCCCGGAAGGCGGGCGGTCAGGTCCGGCGTCACGACCCCGTCCGGCGACAGCGCCACACGCAAAAGCCGGTCCGGGCCTGCGGTTTCGCCTGTCGCCACACACCGGCGCTCGCGCACCGGCTTGTCCCGGGTCTTGCGTGCGCCTCGGCTCACTATGCTTTGTCGCCCTCCTCGGCTTCCGTCTCATCGCCGGCATCGAGAAGATCGGTCAGCGACACGCCCAGGCGCTCCGCTTCCGCTTCCAGATCGGACAGGTCGAGATCGCCCAGATCGGCTTCCGCTTCGGCGGCGTCTTCGCCCTCGGCCGCTTCGCCTTCCGCGCCTTCTTCGACGTCCGGCTCCAACGCGTCGGCTTCAATCCAGCCCGCTTCCACGCGCGCCTTCATAATCAGGCTCTCGGCGATCTCCGGATCGACGTCCAGGCCGTCGAGAATGCCGGCTTCGCGGATGCGTTCGCCGTCGCGGGTTTCATACCAGCCGCGCAGATCGTCCGGGGTCAGGCCAGCGACGTCTTCGACGGTGAAGATTTCGTTTTCGCCAAAGCGAACCGCCATCGGCAAGTCGACGCCTTCAATCTCCAGCACCGCATCCTCAACGCCCAGCTCTTTGCGCTTGGCGTCCTGTTCCGCAGCCTGCTTTTCCAGGAATTCGCGGGCGCGGGTCTGAATCTCGGTCGCGGTGTCGTCGTCAAAGCCTTCAATGACTGCGATTTCGTCCAGTTCGACGAAGGCGATGTCTTCAACGTCGGCGAAACCTTCCGTCGCCAAGAGTTGGGCGATGACCTCGTCCACATCAAGGGCTTCCATGAAGAGCGAGGTGCGCTGGGAGAATTCCTTCTGGCGGCGCTCGGACTCTTCTTCCTCGGTAAGGATGTCGATCGCCCAGCCGGTCAGCTGGCTGGCGAGGCGGACATTCTGGCCGCGGCGGCCGATCGCGAGCGAGAGCTGCTCGTCGGGCACCACGACTTCGATGCGCTCGGCTTCATCGTCCAAAACGACCTTGGCGACTTCGGCCGGCTGCAGGGCGTTGACGATGAAGGTCGCCGGATCCGGATTCCACGGAATGATATCGATCTTCTCGCCGGCGAGCTCGTTGACGACGGCCTGAACTCGGCTACCGCGCATGCCCACGCAGGCGCCGACCGGGTCGATCGAGCTGTCGTTCGAGATGACGGCGATCTTCGCCCGGCTGCCCGGATCGCGGGCGACGCGCGGGATTTCGATGATGCCTTCGTAAACTTCCGGCACTTCCTGAGCGAACAGGGCGGCCATGAAGTCGGGATGTGCGCGCGACAGGAAGATTTGCGGGCCCCGCACTTCCTCGCGCACGTCATAGATATAGGCGCGCACGCGGTCGTTCAGCTGCAGGCTTTCGCGCGGAATGCCGTCGGACCGGCGGATAATGCCTTCGGCTTTGCCCAGATCGACAATGACATTGCCGTATTCCACGCGCTTGACGATGCCGTTGACGATCTCGCCCACGCGGTCCTTGTACTCTTCGTACTGGCG
>CAZAGE010000062.1:0-16199 GCA_964484345.1 uncultured Oceanicaulis sp.
ACGCTATCCCGCCAAGCCCGACCAAGGGTGATTACCAATCAGAAACTGACGCGAAAGCGGACGACATCTTCACTCGGGAAGATCCGTTCGCCTTGTTCACCGATTGGCTGAAGTCAGCGCGCGACAAGGAAATCAACGACCCCAACGCTATGGCGCTGTCCACTGCGGATGCGGAGGGCTTCCCCGATGTGCGCATGGTGCTCTTGAAGGACGTCGATCCCCGCGGCTTTGTCTTTTACACCAATACCGAAAGCCAGAAGGGCGTCCAGCTGGCCGAGAACGCCCGCGCAGCGCTCTGCTTTCACTGGAAGTCGCTGCGCCGTCAGGTGCGAGTGAGGGGGATTGTCTCGCAGGTGTCTGCGGAAGAGGCGGACGCGTATTTCAATTCCCGCGCCCGAGACAGCCGGATTGGAGCTTGGGCGTCCAAGCAATCGCGGGCATTGGAGAGCCGTTTCGCGCTAGAGAAAGCCGTGGCCGGCTATGCGGCGAAGTTCAATATCGGCGATATTCCGCGTCCGGACTTCTGGACCGGCTACCGCATCGCCCCCGTGCGTTTGGAGTTTTGGCGCGACCGCGCGTTTCGGCTTCACGACCGGCTTGTGTTCGAGCGTGATGATATTTCCGGGCCTTGGTCCACAACTCGTCTATATCCGTGAGGGGTTAGGCACTAAGATCGCTTGAGTAGATCAGGCATCGCCAGGGGGGGCGCAGCATGACTGGGTTTTTTCGTATCATTCGTCATTTGGTGATCGGGCTCGCGGGGCTCGTCGCTATTATTACACCGCTCTGGTTCGCCAGCGCGGGTCTCGGCACCCGGTTCGGGCTCTGGGAGTATGGCTTCGGTCTGAGTACGATGACCTTCAGCTGGGGGCCTAACCTGCTCTTCGCCGCAGTCGGGCTCGGCGGGCTCGCACTGGTTCTGGCCGTCGTTTACCGGCTGGTCTTTGGGGCGGCGAACGCGCCCGGCGCTGGCGGGTATGTCGCGGCTCTCGCCGCGCTGGCTGTAGGCGGCGCGGGGCTCTGGTATGCCGACAGCGTGCGCACTACGGCGCGCACGCTTCCGCCGATTCACGACATCACCACCGACACCGCCAACCCGCCGCAATTCTCCGCTGCGATGGTTGAGCGGCGTGAGGATGACGGCGCGCGCAACTCGGTCGATTACGCGGCCAAAATCGATCCACGCTCTGAGCGTCCGCTCCCAGAGGTCCAAGCTGAGGCTTATCCTGACATTGTGCCGATCGACACCAGCGCCGAGCCTCAGCTCGCCTATCGCGCCGCCTTGGGTGCGGCGCGCGAGCTGGGCTGGCGGGTGACGACAGCGTCTGAAGACGCGCTGATGTTCGAGGGCACGGCGGAAACCTTCTGGTATGGTTTTAAGGACGACGTAGTTGTGCGTGTGACAGCGCTTGAAGACGGCGGCTCGCGTATCGACGCCCGGTCGGTCAGCCGGGTCGGCGTGTCCGACCTGGGCGCCAACGCGGCGCGTCTGCGGGCCTTTTCCGAACGGGTCCGCTCAAGCCTGGGCGAGGACAGCGTTTAAGGCTTGGCCTGAACCCGCTTCAACGCCCAGACTCGGCAGGCGCTCGATAGCGGCTGGTCCGTTTCACGTGCCTCGTCGATTTCCGCAATAAGCCCTGCCAGCGAGCGCCGCTCGGTGCGGGCCGCTGCGTCGAACACCGCCCAGAACTCCGGCTCCAGCGCTACGGATGTGGCGTGGCCGGACAAGGTGAGAGAGCGTTTTACGAACATCAGCCAAGCCTAGCGGCATTCATCAGCCGATTACAGAGCCTTGGCTTGATCTCTCGCGTGTTGCGCCGAGGTGCGAAGAGTGCGCTGCAGTGTGAGGTGTGTGCTTCCCGCAACATCAAACTTCTCATGAACTTGGGGTGTCCGGCGGATTCCTCGAACCTCTGTTGACGCTGCGCCGCACAACGCCCATGTCGCACCTGCACAGCCTTCGAAATCGCGAACACGTAAATGTCATAAAAATGAACGTTGTTCACTTTTCTAACGTTCGTTACTATTGCGGCTGTTGAGAATGAGTAACGTGAACCGGCCTCAACGCTCAGGCCACACAGAGGAGACCTCCCCATGACCAAATTTGCTCGCACTTTGCTCGCCGGCGCTGCCCTCGCGCTCACCGCCAGCGCTGTAACCCTGGCTCAGGAATGCCCGTCCGCGCCGGCCTTTGTCGGCGTCAGCGCGGCGAATTCTGATGTTCGCGCCTCCAACACCCGCGTTAACCGGGGCGATTGGCGTGTGGCGGAGCACTTCGCCCGCGAAGCGCTGGAATCGCGCACGGCCGCCCGCAACAAGGCCGCGGCGTCGGTCAATCTTTGCGCGGCGCTGGCCAATCAAGGCTCTGACGATACGGCGGCGGCGTGCGATGATGCAGTCGCCCGCAATGCCGAAGGCTGGCAGGCCTATAATAATCGCGGCGCGGCGTTCTGGCTGGCGGGTGACACGGCTGCGGCGTCCGCGGATTTCGCCCGTGCGGCTGAGCTGGCCGGCGGCGCGTCCGACGACGCGCTGACCACGAACGCGGCACTGGCTAGCTGTTCCAGCTAATCGGTCGGCGGATACATCGGGAAGGGCCGGGGCAGGATGCTCCGGCCCTTTTTGTTCGCCTCTACGAGCGCTATCAGAGCCTATGAGCAAACGCGTCCTCATTCTGGCCGGGCCGACAGCCAGCGGAAAAACAGCGCTGTCGCTGCAGGCCGCGCACCGCCTGAAGGGTGAGATCGTCAACGCCGATTCGATGCAAGTCTATGAAGGCCTGCAGATTATTAGCGCGCAACCTAGCCCACAGGAGCGCGCGGCTGCGCCCCACCATCTCTTCGGTGTGATCGACCCTGCCGAGCGCTGCTCGGTTGGCCGTTGGGCGGCGCTGGCTCTGGAGGCGATCGAAACGATCGAGGCAAGGGGCGGCGTTCCTATCCTCGTGGGCGGTACGGGCCTGTACTTCAAAGCGCTCCTTGAGGGGCTGGCTCCAGTTCCAGACATCCCTGCCGCGGTGGCCGATCAAGTCGAGGAGCTTTACGCATCCGGCGGGCTCGACGCCTTGCGCGAGGAGGCCGACCGTCTTGATCCCGTCGCGAGCGCGCGCATCGGTGAGGGCGACCGGCAACGCTTGATGCGTGTGATCGCCGTTGCGCATGCGGCTGGTAGACCTCTTTCAGAATTACAGGCTGACACCCGGCCCTTGCTGGATCCGGGCATCGTGAAAGGCGTCGTGATCCAACCTGATCGCGACGCGCTATACGCCCGGATTGAGCGCCGCTTCGACATCATGATGGAAGCGGGCGCTCTGAGCGAAGCGCGGACGATCGCGGGCCGGTCGCTCAGCACAAACTTGCCGGCCATGAAGGCGGTCGGGCTGCCGCCGCTCCTAGCGCATCTGAACGGGGAGCTCTCTCTGGAGGCCGCCATTGAGACTGCGAAACGCGACTCCCGCCGCTACGCCAAGCGGCAATACACCTGGTTCTCGAATCAGCATGGCGACTGGCCGCGGATCACTGCGCTTGACCCGGCCGCTCAGCAGCGCGAGCTTGACGCTATTCTCACAAAGGCTTTTCCGGAGACCGCCCCATGAGCGCACCGCTTTATGAGGCCGATATCGATTTCAGCCCCCTCAAGGCGCGCCGCCTCGCCCTGATCGGTTATGGCAATCATGGCCGCTCCCATGCACTCAATCTTCGAGACATGGGCGTCGAGCGCATTGCGATCGGCTTGCGTGAGGGTTCGCCCTCCAAAGCCAAGGCGGAAGCGGACGGGTTTGCGCCAGTGGGATTAGGCGAAGCGATTGCAGACGCCGACGTGGTCGCTCTGCTCGCGGCCGATGAGGCGCACAAGGCGATCTGGGATGAGCATATCGCGCCCAACCGGTCGACCGGCCAGGCGCTGATCCTTAGCCATGGCTTCTCCATTGATTACGGCCTGATCGACCCGCCGCCTGACTGCGACGTTATCTTGGCGGCAGCCAAGGGCCCGGGCGGCGCTGTGCGCACCAGTTTTGAGAAGGGCGGCGGCCTTGTGGGCTTTTGGGCCGTGCACCAGGACGCCAGCGGCGAAGCGGAAGCCGTCGGCAAGGCCTATTTGGCGGGCATTGGCTGTGGACGGGCGGGCATTTATCCCACCAGCTTTAAGGAAGAGGCTCTAGCCGACATTCTCGGCGAGCAGGCGGTGCTGGTCGGCGGCATGTGTGCGCTGGCGAGAGAGGGCTTTGAGCAACTCGTCGCCGCAGGGATCAGCGAGCGGATGGCTTATATCGACACCGTCCATGAGCTGAAATACATCGCCGATTTGATCCATGAGCGCGGCATCCACGGCATGTACGCCGCCATTTCCGACACCGCCGAATTTGGCGCACATGAAGTGGAGGGCCCTATCCGTGATGCGGTCCGCCCAGTCTTTGCGGCGATCGTAAAAGATGTCACCGCAGGTGATTTCGCCCGCCGCTGGGTGGCCGACTTTGATCAAGATCGCGCCGAGTTGCACCGGCGTCGAGCTCAAGCCAAGGACCACCCGCTCGAAGCCGCCGGTGCGGAGATGCGCGCCGCCGTCGCGCGCCGGCGCGGGGGCGAGAACAAGACATTGTGATGGGTGCGGGCGCTTGCACGCTAGGCCGTGCGGGCTTATCAGCACGCCCCAACTCAGTTTCCTAATGACGTCCGGCCCGCGACTTGCACGCCGATTGCGGACCCTGACGTAGTTTTGAGCTCAAGTCGCATGGACGCGCTGCTTCGCTTCTTCAACCGGATGGACCGCCGCGCCGCCCGCGCGGTGTGGATCACGCTGGCTCTGTTCGGCATGGTGGCTGCGGTCTTCCTGGTGGGGCGTTTCGTGCTCGATATCGAGCCAAGCTCGGTCCAGACATGGTTTTCGACGGCGTCGGAGGCTTGGTATGCGCTTCCGATCACCATCCTTCTCTTCACCTTGCTCGCCTTTGTCGGCGCGCCGCAATTCGTGCTGATCGGCGCAGCGGTGTTCGCCTTTGGACCTGTGGAAGGCTTTCTGTATTCCTGGATCGCCACCATGGTGTCCGCGACGGTGAATTTCTGGATTGGCCGCTTCGCAGGCGCTGACGCCATCAAGCGCTATGGCGGTAAGACGGTGAACCGCATCTCCGCCTTTGTGGGGCGGAACGGGTTCTTCGCCTCGATGATCGTGCGCATCGTGCCCAGCGCGCCCTTCATCGTGGTCAACATGGCGGCGGGCGTTTCGCGGATGAGCTATTTCGCCTTCATCGCAGGCGCGGGCGTCGGCGTGATCCCGAAGACCGCCATGATCGCCTTTTTCGGCTCAACGTTGATCGCAGTGATTTCCGGCGGTGGATGGCAAGCCTGGGTCGCGTTGGCCGGTGCGGCGGCGCTCTGGATCGTCTTCATGCTGTTCGCGCGGCGCATGCTGCGGGCCGATACCGGCGTTGCGGCACCAGAAAACGATCCGGCGGGTGAGGCCGAAGCGCCTGAGCGGGTTGCAAAACCTGACGCACCGTCGCACAAGAAACACACAGATTCATAAAAATTGCTTCGTGGCGTGCTTCTCGCCAGTGCGAAGCGCCTCACGAAACGGACCAGCGCATGTTTTCTAGCGTGTTCGGGCTTTTATCTGCGGACATCGCCATCGATCTCGGCACCGCAAACACCCTTGTTTACGTCAAGGGGCGCGGCGTGGTGCTCAACGAGCCTTCTGTGGTGGCCTTCAAGGTCGAGAAAGGGCGCAAACACGTCCAGGCCGTCGGCGCGGAAGCCAAGCTGATGCTGGGCAAGACGCCGGGCAATGTCGAAGCCATCCGCCCGATGCGCGACGGCGTGATCGCCGACTTCGACGTCGCCGAAGAAATGATCAAACACTTCATCCGCAAGGTGCATAACCGCCAGCGCGCGGTGAGCCCCCAGGTGGTGATCTGCGTGCCGTCCGGGGCCACAGCGGTGGAGCGGCGCGCCATCCATGAAAGCGCGATCCGCGCGGGCGCCCGCAAAGTTTATCTGATCGACGAGCCGATGGCGGCGGCTGTTGGCGCCGGCTTGCCGATCGATGAGCCGACCGGCTCAATGATCGTGGATATCGGCGGCGGCACCACCGAAGTGGCCGTGATGAGCCTGTCCGGCATCGTCTATGCGCGCTCTGTCCGGGTCGGCGGCGACCGCATGGACGAGGCGATCATCAACTATATCCGCCGTTCGGCGAATTTGCTGATCGGCGAAACGAGCGCTGAACGCATCAAAAAGGAAATCGGCTCGGCCACCCCGCCGGTGAAGGGCGAGGGGCTCACCCTTGATATCAAGGGGCGCGATCTGATGAACGGTGTGCCGCGCGAGATTGTGGTTACCGAAGCGATGATCGCCGATGCTTTGTCCGAGCCGGTCGAGCAGATCGTCGAGGCGGTTAAACAGGCTCTGGAGGCAACGCCGCCAGAACTGGCCGCCGACATTGTCGACAAAGGCATCGTGCTCACGGGCGGCGGCGCGCTGCTGCGTAATCTCGACACCGAATTGCGCGATCGCACAGGGCTGCCAGTGAGCCTGGCGGACGAGCCGCTGTCTTGCGTCGTACTGGGTTGCGGCAAGGCGGTAGAAAATCTTCGTATTTGGCGGCCTATCCTCGCCGAAGCGGTGTAGCGCCGCGCTCAGCACGCGGAGGACAAGGTGGCGACATTCAGATCGGCGCGCAGACGCGACGACGACACCGTCCGGTTTCCGCTTGTGCTGTTTCTGGTCAGCTTGGGGCTTGCTCTCGGGGCCCTTTATATCGACCGTCCCGCTGACCGGCCGGACGCAATGGCGCAGTTTAGAGCCGACGCGACCAACCTCCTGCTTCCTGTCTTCCAATTCATAGACAGTCCCGTGCGCGGATTGGAGAATGTCGGCCCGTGGTGGCGGCGTCAGTTCGAGTTGGCGGCGGAAAACCGGCAGCTTGAAATCCAGCTTGCGGAGCTCCGCGCCTGGCGCGACGTCGCCCGGTCCTTGCAGGAGACGAATGCCCGCTATCGCGATGCGTTGAACCTCCAGGGACCGCCAGTGGGTGAGCGGATCACCGCCTGGACAGTCGCCGATCAATCTTCCGACTTCGTGCGGTCCCGCTTGATCGGCGCCGGACGGCTGCAGGGCGTCGCGCCAGGCTATCCGGTTGTGAATGTTTACGGGCTAATTGGTCGGACAGTGGAGGTGGGCGAGCGCTCGACACGTGTCATTCTACTCACCGACTTTAACAGCCGCATAGCGGTGATGGCCGATCGGTCTAACGCCCGCGCGCTCTTGGTCGGCGATAACAGCGAGTTTCCACGCCTCGACTATCTGGGGCGCGACCCGGACCTGCAGCCCGGTGACCGTATTGTGACCTCTGGGGATGACAACGTCATGCCGCGTGGCTTGCCCGTGGGCGAGGCTGTTCTGGATCGCGACGGCCGCTGGCGGGTCGCGCTGTACAGCCGCGCCGCCCCGGTTGATCTGGTCTGGATCTGGCCGTTTCAGCCGGTCTTGCCCCCGGAAGCGGATCCTATCCCGGCTGAAGCCATACTGTCCCCTGAAGAGACCGCCGCTCCCAGTGAGACGGGCCGCGTCGCGGCGGGCGAGCCACAGGCGGCCGCCCTGGCCGAAACTGAGGGGGAGGGGTGATGCGCGCGGCTTACGAACCCTCTTCGCCTTGGTGGGCGGTGGCGGGCTTGGTGCTCAGCCTTGTGGCGGCCTTGTTTGTTCAAGGCGCGGCGGCCCGTCTTTTCGGCGGATCAGGGCTCTTCCCCAATTTGGTTTTAATCGTTCTGTTTGTCTGGTCGGTTCGGCGGCCTTACTTCATTGCGCCGCCGGTCCTGTTGGCGGTCGGTCTGATCCAGGATTTGTTCACTGGCGCACCGTTTGGGATATGGGCGCTGGCCTATCTTGTCGGGTTCACCGCGGCGCGTGACCGCGAAGCCGATGGCGCTGGCGGGGAAGCCGGCCCCCTGGTGGTGCGGTTCGCGGCGCTGGCCGCGATCACCCAGTTTACAGCCTGGGCGGCGGGATCGGCTGTGATTGCAGCGCCAGCGCCGGTTGGCGGATTGATCGGTGAGGCAATTTTGACCATCGTTCTATGTCCGCTTTTCGTCTGGGCGTTCGCCCGGCGGCGTGAGCGGTCATCCTTTGGATGATGGGGCTGGTTTTGACGGGGCGGGGTTAGGGAGCGCGCATGCGCCGTGACAAGCAGGAAGCCCAGGCCCAGTTCAACCGGCGCGCCATGTTGCTCGCGGGGGCGGGCGCTGCTGCCTTCTCTGCGCTGGGCGCACGGCTCTACTCGCTCCAGATCCTCGAGCAGGAACGCTTCCGCCTGGCCGCCGCCGACAATCAGTTCAACTTCCGCCTCCAGCCGCCCACGCGAGGCCGCTTGCTGGACCGTTTCGGCGAAGGCGTCGCGGTCAACCGCGACAGCTACCGCCTTTTGATTGTCCCGGAGCAAGCAGGCGACCCCCGTGCCGCATTGGAGCGGCTTGCCGCCTATATGCCGCTTTCCGAGGGGCGCATCGAGCGCCTGCTTCGCCAGATCAGTCGGTCGCCCCGCTTCAAGCCGGTGACTATCGCTGAGGATCTCGACTGGGAAACCTTTAGCCGGATCAATCTGCAACTGCCCGAGCTGCCTGGCATCACCCCCGATCTTGGAGAAGTGCGCACCTATCCTCACGGACCGCTCACTGCCCATGTGACCGGCTATGTTCAAGCCGCGCCGCCAGGTCAGGCTGACAATGATCCGTTGCTCTTGCATCCGGGATTTCGCGTCGGGCGCACAGGGTTGGAATTGTCGCTGGAAGACCGCCTGCGCGGTCGGGCCGGGCAGATGAAGATCGAGGTGAATTCGTCAGGCCGCGTGCTGCGCGAGCTGCCTGAAGACTCCAATCCACCCGTCGCTGGTGAAGACGTGCAGGTGACTATCGATGTACGCGCACAGCGCGCCGCGCTTCAGGCGCTAGACGGCCAGGCTGCGTCAGCCGTCGCGCTGGACATGACGAATGGCGAGATTCTCGCCCTGGTCTCTTCGCCCAGCTTTGATCCCAATCCCTTCGTGCTCGGGATCGGACAGTCCGCGTTCAGCGCCCTTAACACCAATCCCTATCGGCCCCTGTTCAATAAAGCGACGACCGGGATTTACGCGCCGGCTTCCACCATCAAGGGCATGGTCGCGCTCGCCGCGCTTGAACACGGCGTCATCGATCCGAATGAGCGGATTTTGTGCACTGGGTCGGTAGAGCTGGGTGACCGGACCTTCCATTGCTGGGAACGCCGCGGTCATGGGCCGATGAATCTCCACGACGCCATCAAGCGTTCCTGCGACACGTATTTCTACGAAGTCGCCCGGCGCTTGGGCATTGACCGCTTCGGTGAAATGGCGCGGCGGTGCGGCCTTGGTGAAATGCACGATATCGGCATGAACCTGCCCGACAGCGCCGACGGCCTGGTGCCAAGCGAGCGTTGGAAGCTGACCACGCGCGGAGAACGCTGGAGCACTGGCGATACCTATAATGTCGGCATCGGCCAGGGCTTCATGCTGGCTTCGCCGCTTCAACTGGCTGTGATGACCGCCCGGGTGGCAACAGGCCGCGCCGTCGAGCCGACCTTGCTGCCGCGCCAGGGCGCCGCGGAATTCGCCTCGCTCGGGGTCAATCCGGAACATCTGGATCTGATCCACCGGGCCCAGCGCGCCGTGGTCCATGAGCCTGGCGGGACGGCTTATTGGGTGCTGGACGCCGGGCAGGCGCTGGGCGATTTGGAGACCGAAATGGCCGGCAAGACCGGTACGGCTCAAGTCTACTCCATCAGTGCTGAAGAGCGCCGGCAGGGCGTTCGTGAACAAGCCGATCTGCCCTGGAGGCTGCGCAATCACGGCCTCTTTATCGGCTATGGTCCGGTCGATAATCCGCGTTACGCCGTGGCGGTCGTGGTCGAGCATGGCGGTGGCGGCTCCACAGCAGCGGCGCGTCCGGCCCGGGACATTTTGCGCGACTTGATCCGCCGGGATCCTGCAGCTCAGCGGGTTGGTCCGCTCGCGAGTGCGCCGGTCGCAGGCGGCGCCGGGGCGGGGGAGGGCTAGGCCATGTCTGTCTTCACCGTCTCCGCCCCACGCGATGTGCGCTCGAAGCTCTATGAGATCAACTGGACTTTCGTGCTGCTGATCGCCCTGATCGGCGCAATCGGGGTGGCCATGCTCTACTCGGTGGAGAGCGGGTCTTGGGAGCCGTACGCCATCCGCCATCTGGTGCGCCTAGGCGCAGGCTTGGGGCTGATGATCGTGGTGGCGATGTTTCCACCGCGTTTCTGGATGGGGATCGCCTATCCAGCCTATCTCGGCGCCTTGGTCCTATTGATCGGCGTGGAGGTGATGGGGGTGACCGCGGGCGGTGCCCAGCGCTGGATCGATATTGGCCCCATTCGCATGCAACCCTCTGAAATCATGAAGATTGCTTTGGTGTTGGCGCTGGCGCGTTATTATCACGATTTGCCAGAGGACCGTGTCTCAGGTCTTGGTGGGCTGATCATTCCCGCGGTGATGATCGGTGCGCCGATGGCGCTCATCCTCATGCAGCCTGATCTGGGCACCTCATTATTGCTCGCGGCGACGGGCGCGGCGATCATTTTTATGGCGGGTCTGAGCTGGTGGGTGATCTTGGGCGGCGCGATTCTCGCGATTGTGGGCGCGCTGCTTTATCTGAATTTCTTCATCGAGCCTTACCAGCTTGAACGCATCACCACCTTTCTCAATCCAGAAGAAGACCCGATGGGAGCGGGGTACCAGATCCTGCAGTCCCAGATCGCCTTGGGGTCAGGCGGGCCAACCGGCAAAGGCTTCATGCAGGGCACGCAAGCCTCGCTGGATTTCCTGCCGGAAAAGCAGACCGATTTCATTTTCACCATGCTGGGGGAAGAGTTTGGTTTCGTCGGCGGGATCGTGGTTCTCGGGCTTTATGCGCTGTTGCTCGCCAATTGCGTCCTGATCGCCTCGTCATGCAAGTCCACCTTCCTGCGCCTGACGGTGATGGGCGTTGCAACGACCTTCTCGCTCTATGTTTTCATCAATGTCGGCATGGTGATGGGGCTCTTGCCCGTGGTCGGGGTCCCGCTGCCGCTGATCTCCTATGGCGGAACGGTCATGCTGGCGGTGCTCTTTGGGCTGGGTCTGATCCTCGGGGCCCATGTGCATCGCAGCGCCGAACCGCCTAAGGGCGCAGGTCTGTTCGGCTGAAGCTCAGCCGCGCCAACATCTTGACCGGCATGACCGGATCGACCACCCTCCCGCGCCAAAGCGTCGCGGCATTATCAAGCGCGACATAGGTCTTAGAGCGGGTTTGAAAGCTGCGCTCTGTGGGGGAGAAACGGTTCATGGCCATGGGTGGCGCGAGCGCGCACGGAACTTGGAATACGCGGTTTGGCTTCTTGATGGCCGCGATCGGCTCTTCGGTGGGCCTGGGGAATTTCTGGCGCTTCCCGTATACCGCCGGCGAGAACGGCGGCGCAGCCTTTGTGCTGGTCTACCTCTTGTGCGTGCTTCTGATCGCCTTCCCGATCCTGATCGCTGAATTGTCGGTCGGCCGTCATGCGCGCGCGTCCGCCGTGGGCTCGACCCGCAAGATGGCGTTTGACGCTGGCGCGTCTGAGCTTTGGTCCATCGCGGGCTGGGTCGGCATGGCCGGCGGCGTGATGATCCTGTGTTTCTACTCGGTTGTTGCAGGCTGGGTCGCCGCCTTTGTCTGGGAGATGATCCAAGGCAATTTCGTTGGGGTTTCAGCTGAGCAAGCCGGATCCGTTTTTGCTGAGCTGACCGATCCAGAGAACGTCAATACGGTTCTGGGGTGGCATACCTTCTTCATGGCCATCACCGTCGGCATCGTGTGCCTGGGCGTGACCAAAGGCATTGAGCGGGTCGTCACGGTGCTGATGCCGCTCTTCTTCCTGATGCTGTTGGGTATGGTGGTTTACGCGTTCATCGCCGGCGATATGGGCGCGGCGGTTGCGTATCTCTTCACCCCGGATCTGTCGCAGATCACGCCCAACACCTTCCTGGAGGCCCTGGGCCAGGCCTTTTTCTCGATCGGCGTGGGTTCGGCGATCATGATCACCTACGGCTCTTACTTGAAGCGCGAGGATAACCTGCCTCAGTCGGCGACCATCATTGCAGGCGCTGACACCTTGGTGGCGATCATCGCCGGCTTGGCGATCTTCCCCTTTGTGTTTGCGTTCGGCTTCGCCGCTGACGCGGGACCGGGCCTGTTCTTCCAGACCCTGCCGGCGGCCTTCGCGCAAATGCCGGGCGGCCAGGTCTTGGGAACGGCCTTCTTCGTGCTCGCCTTCATCGCCGCGCTGACCAGCTCGATCTCGTTGTTGCAGGTGATTGTCGCCTTTGGCGAAGAGCACACCGATTTCGGCCGCGTAGGATCTGCGCTGTTCTTTGGTTCGATCATCTTCCTGGTCGGCGTCGGCGCCGCTTTCTCCGGTGGTTTCTTCGACCTGCTCGATACGATTTCGGGCAAATTCCTGCTGCCGATGGGCGGTCTGTTGATTGCGCTGTTCACCGGCTGGGTCGTGTCGAAAGCGCTGATGCAGAAAGAACTGCCTCATGCTGGCGCACGCATGTTCGCCTTCTGGCGCTTCACCATCCGCTGGCTTGCGCCGGTGGCTGTCGGCCTGATCATCGTGACGGGGCTGGCCGACACCTTCGGGCTGACGCTGCCGGGCTTTGGCGGCTAGATCGCTGAGGCGTCCTCAATAGTGTCAGGCGGTGTCATCAAACGCGACGCCGCCTGACGCGCACAGGGCAAAGGGCAAGGTGCGCGAGACAGCCGTCCGCCCTCTAGCCGCGCGGTCCCGAGCATTTAGCTGAAGCGTTTTGCAAACGCATCCGTGACCCGGATCAGCCCGTCGATCGTGCCGGGCTCACCGGCTGCGTGGCCTGCATCTTGAACAAAGTCGATGCGCGACCCTGGCCAGGCTTGGTGCAAGGCCCAGGCGGTGCGCGGCGGTGTGACCATGTCATAGCGGCCCTGCACGATGACGCCGGGAATATCAGCAAGATGCGCGGTGTCCTCCAGAAGCAGACCGTCCCGCTCCAGAAAGCCGTTATGGACGAAGTAATGCGTCTCCATGCGCGCCAGCGCGTCCGCGCGGCGCGGGTCTGGATTGGCGGTGTTCGGATCCACGTGCAGACTTATTAAAGCGCTTTCCCAGCGCGCCCATTCCAGGGCGTCTTCGCGGCGGGCGGCTGGATCGTCAGCCATCAGCCGCTGGTGATAGGCGCCCAGCACGTCATTGCGCTCGTTCGGATCGAGCCGGCGGATGAACCGCTCCCAGATGTCGGGAAAGAGGCGATTGGCGCCATCGCGGTAAAACCAGTCGATCTCCGCCTTGGTGCAGGCGAAAACACCGCGCAGCACCATCCCGAGCACCGCCTCCGGATTGGCGCGCGCATAGGCCAACGCCAAAGTGGCGCCCCAGCTGCCGCCGAACACCACCCAGCGATCGACGTTAAAGAAGCGACGCAGGCGTTCAATATCGCTGATCAATCGGTCGGTATCGTTATTTTGGATGTCCGAGAACGGACGCGAGCGGCCGCAGCCACGCTGATCAAAAATCAAAATCCGGTAGCGTTTGGGATCAAAGAAGCGGCGCATAGCTGGAGCCGCGCCGCCGCCCGGTCCGCCGTGAAGCGCGATGACAGGCACGCCATCAGGCCGCCCGCATTCTTCCCAATAGACACGATGGCCTTCGCCCACATCCAACATGCCGGTCCTGTTGGGTTCGAGCGGCGGATAAAGGCCAAGCCTTCGCGTGTCGCGGTGGGTGTCCATGCCAATTCGGACCGCGCTGCGGTTCCCCAGATGTTTGAGCTTTATTTACCAGAACAGTATGCCCTTTTATGATAGATCGAAAGCGCCGCCATGGGGGGGCGGCGTCGTTTTCCGCTCAAAGGACACTTTTATCGTGAACGGCCAGCGTGGCGTGAAGCACTGTTTCTTGATCTTGGCGTTGCTTGCGGCGCCAGCTCTGGCCTCCGCCTGCGCCAGCGCTCCCATCAATATCGGCGCATCTGACGATAGTGAGCTTAGCGCTGCACAAATTGAATTGCGCGAACAGGCCAACGCCTTGGCGGATCGGCTTGAACAGCATGGTTGGGCGGTGTCCGCCACGCCCGCCGAAGCGACGCGTAGTTTTCTAGGCCGGCTCATCGGCGGGGCCGATGCGGTGGATGAAACCGGTTCCGATCCGGTCGCGCTCTATCTCGCCAATTACGGCGTCGCTCAGGCCGAACAAGATTTGGCGACCCTGATTGTGGAGACCGGGTCGCTGGCCGATCAGGCCCTGAGCGTTGCGGCGGCTGACGGCCCCATCAGCTCAGCTGATTTGGCCCGCGATATCGCCGCTGTGGAACGCGCATTGGGCGCCGTGCGCCGGGCGAAAAGCTTTTTTACGCAAGTGTCCGAGCGCGGGCAGTGGCAGGAAGAGCTCACGATACAGCTCTATAATATTGTTGCTGCAGAGACGCGCCTGGCGGCCTCCGCCGATGCCTTGGCCGAACGGCGTTGGGCGATGCGGTCGGGATTGTTCAGCTAGGCCATGCCCCTCTCCATCCCCGGCGACAAGCTCGACCCTCAAACGATCAAGGGCTTCTTGGCTCATGATGAAGGCGAAGCCCTCGCACGCCATGCGCTCGGCGCCGCGGAAACCGCGCCGGGGCCGTTCGTGGAGATCGGCAGCTGGTGTGGCCGATCCTCCGTCTATCTGGGGCGTGCCGCGCGCCAGGCCGGCCGCTTGCTCTTCGCCGTAGATCACCACCGCGGCTCTGAAGAACATCAACCCGGAGAGGGTTATCACGACCCGGACCTTTTTGACGCGGAACTTGGCCGTGTCGACACGCTGCCGGCGCTCCGCCGGACGATCGCGCTGGCGGGCCTGGAGGATGCAGTGGCGCCCGTTGTTGGCCGCAGCGCGCAGATTGGCGCCGCATGGAGCGGGCCGCTATGCTTTGTTTTCATTGATGGCGGCCATGCCATGGAGACAGCGCTGGGCGACTATCGCGCCTGGGCGGGCCATGTCGCGCCCGGCGGTCTTTTAGCCATCCATGACGTCTTTCCCGACCCGGAAGATGGCGGCCGTCCGCCCTATGAGATCTGGAAAATGGCGGTGGCCTCGCAGCTTTTCGAGCCGGTCGAGCGGATCAATACGCTCGAGATTCTGCGCCGGGTTTGATCCAGGCGTCAGGCCGGGCATGGCGGATGAACAGGTCCGAGCCTGCGCTGATCTGATAAAGCGCATCGACAGCGAGAACCACAGCCGCCGAGGTCCAGCCCGGGCGTTCCTTCGGCCAGATCATGCCCAGCTCGTACTGCCAGCCCATCCAAAAGCCTTCCCCGCCCTGGGCGAGCGGCGCCAGGTCAGCGATCAGGCTGCGCGCTTGATCGATCCGTCCCACCGTCAGGCAGGCCATGGCGAGCTCCGCCGTTTCAGCCGCGGTGACCCAGGGCTCGTTGGCGACGCAGCGACATCCCAGATCCGCGACCACGAAGCGGTCCCAGCCCGCGTCGAGGCGGTTAAATGCGGCCTGACCGCCAATCGCGCCGGTGAGTATGGGGTAGTACCAATCCATGGCGTAGTGGCTGCGGTCAGTGCCCTTGCGGTCAAACCGCTCCGGTGTCTCGGCGAAAGCCTTGGCGATCTTCTGCCGGGCTTGGGCCCAATCGGGACGGGGGTTGTCCAAGGCATCGGCGATACGAAGCCCCGCTTCAAAACTTTTGTAGAGCGAGGCGTTGCCCGCACGCAGCGCGTCGACTTCTTCAAGGTGCTGGCCCGGATCAGGATCGCGCCAGACAATGTCGCCATGCTCGCTCTGGCGCGCGGCGACCCAATCGAGCGCCGCCGTGACCATGGGGGCGTAGCGGGTGATTAGACGCGGCTCGTCCAGCGCCAGGGCGCAGCGCAGCACGGTGACGGCGGCATAGCCGGTGAAATTGGTGTCGCGCGCCGTCACCGGTGTTTCCGGCGGCGCGATCCGCTCACCGCATTCCGTCATGGGAACGCCGGCGCCGAGCTCACCGGTCCATCCGCCATCGGCTTCCTGCCGGTCCGCCAGCGCATCGAGCGCTGCTTCCACCGCTGTCGCGCGGCCCGCGACAGCGAGCGCCATGGCGCTTTCCCCATGATTCCAGGGGTCCCAGACCCCGACATCGACCCAGGGAATCG
>CAZAGE010000063.1:0-16096 GCA_964484345.1 uncultured Oceanicaulis sp.
GCGCCGCCGACCTTGATCACGGCCACGCCGCCGGCGAGCTTCGCCAGGCGTTCCTGCAGCTTTTCGCGGTCATAGTCAGACGAGGTGTCTTCGATCTGGCGGCGGATCTGGCCGACGCGGCCTTCGATCGCTTCCTTGTCGCCTGCGCCGTCGACGATGGTGGTGTCGTCTTTGGTGATGTTCACCTTCTTGGCGGTGCCGAGCATGTCCAGGGTGACGTTCTCGAGCTTGATGCCGATGTCTTCGGACACCACGGTGCCGCCGGTGAGGACGGCGATGTCTTCGAGCATGGCCTTACGGCGATCTCCGAAGCCCGGAGCCTTCACAGCGGCGATCTTCAGGCCGCCGCGCAGCTTGTTGACCACCAGGGTGGCCAGCGCTTCGCCTTCCACGTCTTCAGCGATGATCAGCAGCGGACGGGAGGACTGAACCACAGCTTCGAGCACCGGCAGCATGGCCTGGAGCGAAGACAGCTTCTTCTCGAACAGCAAGATGAACGGATCTTCCAGATCGGCGACCATCTTGTCGGCGTCGGTGATGAAGTAAGGGGACAGGTAGCCGCGGTCGAACTGCATGCCTTCCACGACGTCCAGCTCGGTTTCCAGCGACTTGGCTTCTTCAACCGTGATGACGCCTTCATTGCCGACTTTTTCCATCGCGTGCGCGATCATGTCGCCGATTTCTTTTTCGCCGTTGGCGGAAATCGTGCCGACCTGGGCGATCTCTTCAGAGCCCTTGATCGGGGTGGAGATGGACTGGATGTTCTCGACGACTTTCTTCACGGCCAGATCGATGCCGCGCTTAAGGTCCATCGGGTTCATGCCGGCCGCGACCGACTTCATGCCTTCGCGCACGATGGCCTGGGCCAGAACCGTGGCGGTGGTGGTGCCGTCGCCGGCTTCGTCATTGGTGCGCGAAGCGACTTCGCGGACCATCTGGGCGCCCATATTCTCGAACTTGTCTTCCAGCTCGATTTCCTTGGCGACCGACACGCCGTCCTTCGTGGTGCGCGGGGCGCCGAAGGATTTTTCGATCACCACGTTGCGGCCTTTCGGGCCGAGGGTGACTTTGACGGCGTCCGCCAGGATGTCGACGCCCTTGAGCATTTTTTCGCGCGCAGAAGCGCCGAATTTCACGTCTTTAGCAGCCATGATGTGTTCTCACTTTGAATAGGAGGTTTGCCTGTAAGGCCAAGAAAAAAGCGGCGCGCCTGAAGGCTGCTGCCGCTTGGTGTGGCCTTAGAGAATGCCGAGGATGTCGGACTCTTTCATGATCAGCAGCTCAGCGCCGTCGATCGTGACTTCCGTGCCGCCCCACTTGGCGAACAGCACGCGGTCGCCGACTTTGACGTCCAGCGGACGCACGGAGCCGTCATCCTTGATGGCGCCGCCGCCGACCGCGACGACTTCAGCTTCCTGCGGCTTTTCCTTGGCGGTGTCGGGGATGATGATCCCGCCCTTGGTGGTGGTCTCTTCTTCCACGCGCTTCACCAGCACGCGGTCATGCAGAGGACGAAAAGTCATTGCCTGTCTCCATAAGTGAGCCTGATCGCCCACGAGAGTGTTGTTGCGTGTAAGCAGGCCCGGGCTGGAGGGGGATGGCGCATTAGCACTCGCCCAGCCCGGCTGCTAACGAGCGCGGAGGTAGGAGACTGGTGAGGCAGCGTCAAGGGGTGGGTGAAGAGTCTTTTTTTTATCCTCGGCTCTTGCGGTCGGAATCTTCTCTGTCCTCCTTCGCCTCCGCTCAGTCGGTCCTCGCTGCGTGGGGGCAAGCGCCGCTCGCTCCGGGCGGCTATTCGCCTTGCGAGCCCGATGGGCTCGGAGAGTCAGACGCTGGCGCGCCTGGCGCTTCAGGACGTGGCGCCCCGGCGCCGCAGGCGTCGCAAGGGCGACCGCCCGCCCGCAGCGTAGGCGAGCTTGCCTCGCCGGGAGCGAGGACCGACTGAGCGGAGGCGAAGGAGGACAGGAAAGGAATCCGACCGGAGAGAGGGAGGACAGCAAAATCCGTTCAGAAAACATTCATGCGCAATTTGTCCGAATGACTTAGACTGCTCGATGACGTAGCTGGCGTATCACCGGTATCGGTACCGCCAGAGGGCAAACACAAGGGACGACTGACATGATGTTTCGCAAGCTCACCGTCGCGGCGATGGCTCTGGGCCTGGCCGCGGCCTGCACCACCACGGATGAGTACGGCAATGTTCAGCAGAACCGGACCGGCACCGGGATTCTCGCCGGCGCGGCGGCCGGCGCGCTGCTCGGCACGCTGGCGGGCGGCGATGATCGCCGCAACGCCCTGATCGGCGCGGGCATCGGGGCTTTGGCCGGCGGCACGGTCGGAAATTACATGGACCGCCAGGAAGAAGCCTTCCGCACGCGCCTGCGCGGCTCCGGCGTGTCCGTGCGCCGGGTCGGCAATGAGCTGATCCTGACCATGCCGGGCGATGTCACCTTCGCCACCGATTCCGCCCAGATCAGCCCGCGCTTCGGCCCGGTGCTCGATGACGTCGCCGATGTGCTGCAGACCTATCCGGCCACCTATGTGAACGTGATCGGCCATGCCGACAGCCGCGGCGACGCCGGCTATAATCAGCGCCTGTCCGAGCGCCGCGCCAGCGCGGCGGCGAACGAGCTGATCATGCGCGGCGTCATGGCGGATCGCTTCTATGTCGCGGGCATGGGCGAGAGCCAGCCGATCGCCTCCAACGACACCGATGCGGGCCGCGCGGCAAACCGCCGGGTCGAAATCACCATCGCGCCACACACCAGCTAAGGCGGGCGCAATCGGCCAAGGAAAAGCGCGCCGGGTCGCCCCGGCGCGCTTTTTTCTCTTGTCCTCCTGCACGTCCGTGCAGTCGGTCCTCGCTCCCGGCGAGGCAAGCTCGCTGCGGGCGGGCGGTCGCCCTTGCGACTGGTTTTCTCTGTCCTCCGGGCCATCCGGCCCATCGGGCGCGACGTCAGCCCCCTCAGCCGTCATCGACCGCTCGAGACCGTCGCTAAGCTCATGGGACGTTGCAGGTGCAGGCGCCCCAACGCCGGAGGCGTTGCAAGGCGAACAGCCGCCCGGAGCGAGCGGGGCTTGCCCCCGCGCAGCGAGGACCGACTGAGCGGAGGCGAAGGAGGACAGGGAAAGACTCCATTCCCTCATTTACCCCCTCTCAACTTTCCTTAACGCACCTTATGCTCCCGTGCTGGGTGTGAGTGATTCGCATCCTTGGACCGGATGGAGGGCGGATGCCGCGCGCAGGCGACATATTGGTCGTGCTCACCTACGCCATGGTGGCGGTGGTGGCGGCGCTTGGCTTTGACCGCTTCGGTCTGATGTCGACCGAGCTCGCCTGGGTGATGGGGGCCGTGGTGTTCCTGATCGCCGGCCAGGTCCATTCCGCAGCGGCCCGTGCGGAAGAGCGCACCCTGTTCGAAGACGAGCTCCACCAGCTTAAAGCCGCCAACCTCTCCATGCTCGACGAGCTGCAGTCGGCCCAGGAACGCATTGACGAGATCGCCATCAGCGGCGCCACCAATGAAGCCGCCGGCCTGAAGCCTGACGCCGCACCGTCCGGCAAGCTGGACGATCAGCTGGTCGCCGAATTGCTCGCCCGTTTGAACAATGCCGAGACGGCGCCGGCCGCCCCTGCGCCGGAACGCAGCCAGGGCGACGCCGCGCGCCTGGTCCGCGAGGCGCTGGAGGCCAACCGCGTCGATCTTTATCTCCAGCCGGTCGTGGGCCTGCCCCAGCGCCGCACCTATTTTTATGAAGGCTTCACCCGCATCCGCGAAAGCAATGGTGCGGTGGTCGCGCCCGGCGATTTCCTCGCCGCGGCCGAAGAAGCAGGCCTGATCACCGATGTCGACAATCTGCTGCTGCTGCGCTGCGTGCAGATCGTGCGCCGCCTGACCAAGGCGGACCGGCGCGTGGGCGTGTTCTGCAATGTGTCGATCAACTCGCTGGCCGACGAAGACTTCTTCCCGGCTTTCCTCGATTTCCTGCGCCGCAATTCCGATCTGGCCGGTGCGCTGGTCTTTGAATTGCCCCGCGCCGCCTTTGAAGCCCGCTCCGCGACCGCCGCGCGCAACATGGCGCGCCTGGCCGATCATGGCTTCAGATTCTCCATCGACCAGGTCAGCGATTTATCGCTCGACCTGGCCGAGCTGCAGCGCGCCGGCGTGCGCTTCTTAAAAGTACCGGGCGTGCGCCTGATCGAAGCCGCCCATGGCGGCGAGCCGATCGCCGGCCGCGATCCCGGCGCCATCCGCCCTGAAGACATCGCCGGTCTGTTCGCCCGCTATGGCGTCGATCTGATCGCCGAGAAGATTGAGTCCGAGGGCACCGTGGTCGAAGTCCTCGATCTCGACATCGCCTACGCCCAGGGCCACCTCTTCGGCGCCCCGCGCCCAGTGCGCGATGACGTGATCACCGAAGCCGATGCGAAACTGCGCCAGACGGGTTAGGCCGGGCCCAAACGGGCCATGCCTTCGCTTGCACGCGCGTTCTCAGGATTGATCGCCAAGGCGCGTTCATAGGCGTCGCGGGCACCGTCCAAATCGCTTAGCCCTTCGCGGGCGCCGCCGATTAAACCCCAGATCGAGGCGTCACGGGAGGCGCGAGCAGACGCGTCTTCATCCCGGTCAGCCTGCAAAGTCTGGATCAAGAACGGTTCCGCAGCTTGCAGGTCGAAACCACCCAGGACTCGGAGCGCGCCGCGATAATACGCCCGCTCGGCTTCAAGCTGCGCGTTGCTTTCCGGCCAAAGCAAAAGCGAAGCTTCTGCATCCTCGTACCGCTGCACCCGGATGAGCCGATAGGCCAACTCGATCCTTGCGTCGGAAGGGTCCGGCGCGATCTCGATCAAAGTTTCCAAGGCATCGACCATCGCCTCGACGTCGTTGTTGGCGCGGCCGAGTTCCAGGCTTTGCTGCGCACCGGCGACGGCGTCGATCTCGCGAAGCGATTCAATCCGCTCTGCGGCGCGCGTCCTGTCCCCGCCCGCCATGCCGGGCGCGTGGATCAAGTAACCGATCTCGGCGGAGCGTGCTTCGACATTATTCGGTTCAAGATCAAGCGCCGTGGCGACGGCGCGTCGATACCGTCTCGATAAACTCAAAGCAGATAGACCGCTTGCGTCTTCAAGGCGGCTTTGCAGCACACGGACCAGCGCCAGTTGCGCTAGCGCGCACTCAGGGGCCATATCGATCGCACGGTCCGCTTCGCGCTCCGCCTCGCGCAGCGCCCCACCGTCCAAATGGCTCTGGACGGCTCCCAACGAGGTGGCCGCTGCTTGACAGGCAGGGTCAATCGATAAGGCCAAAGCGGCGCCGACTAGCAGTAAACTCATATTGGCATCTCCAGGTTGGCCGTGGATGCTTCTCGCAAGCGATCGGATCGTCAAATGAACTTCCTGTTGGAAACCGTCAGCGAAAGCGGTGATGGCGAAGATTGACGCGCCCAATGCTGCGGCCTAGCTCCCGCGCCATGACCCAGACCCTGCGCCTCTCCGACATCGCCGAGCACTATGACGCTATTCTGTGTGACGTATGGGGCGTGATCCGCGACGGGCGCAGCCTGATCGCGCCGGCGCTCGAGGCGCTGCAGCGCTTTCGCGCCCAGGGCGGCACGGTCTTGCTGCTGTCCAACTCGCCCCAGCGCGCCGCCTCGCTGGATACTTTCCTGACCCGGATGGGCGCGCCGGAGGACGCCTGGGACGGGGTGGTGAGCTCGGGCGAGGCGACCTTCGCCTTGCTTTCCGCGCGCGCGCCCGGCCCGGCCTATAAAATCGGCGCGGTGTGGGATGATCCGCTGTATGAGGGCACGGGCCTGGAATTTGCGCCGCTGGAGAAAGCGGCCTTCATCTCCTGCACCGGGCTGGAGAATTACCCCGACGATCATCCCGATCGCTATGAGGACGTGCTGCGCGAAGCCCAGCTGCGCCGCCTGCCGATGATCTGCGCCAATCCAGACATCATCGTGCAGCACGAGGGCAAGCTGGCCTATTGCGCCGGCGCGCTGGCGCAGCGCTTCGAACAGATGGGCGGGGAGGTGATCCTGGCCGGCAAGCCGCACCCGGCGATCTATGACCTCGCCTATAGCCGGATCGAGGCGCTGCGCGGTCCGACGGACAAGGCGCGCATCCTCGCCATCGGGGACGGGCCGGGCACGGATATCGCCGGCGCGATGCGCGAAGATCTCGATGCGCTGTTCATCGCCGACGGCGTGGTGGCCCACCAGATGGCGGACGGCTTCAGCGAGCAGGCCGCCCTGGATCTGCTCGCCGCAGAGCAGCGTTCGGCCCGCTATGCCGCGCCCGCGCTGGTGTGGTGACTTAGTCCTGGATTTCCCAGACCGCGCTGACGCTGGCGCGCACGACGAGCTCGCCCGCGGCGACCGGGGTGGAGGCGTCAAAGCTTTCCGCCCGGGCCATCATCGCCATTGGCGCCGGGTGGAAGCCGCCGCCTTCCGACAGGTCTAACAGGCGCACCACCTCAAACCCGGCGGCGTCCGCGTAAAGATCCCGGCGCGCATACAGCGCGGCGATCGCGCGGCGTCTGGCTTCATCGCGCGCCTCGTCCGCTTCGGACGAAGAGAAGCTGACGCCATTCAGCGTGTTAGCGCCCGCACTGAAGACCGCGTCAATCACCGCGCCGACCGTATCGATCTCGCGCACCAGGGCGGTCACCGTGTTGCGCGCTTCATAGCCGATGATGCGCGGTTCAGCCGCCGAGCTGCGGTCGGGCCGGGAATACACCGGATTGACCGACAGCTGGCTGGTCTGCAGGTCGCGCTCGGCGACGCCGGCCTCCCGCAATTCACGGAAAACCCGGTTCATGGCGGTGGAGTTGGCCCGAAGCGCTGCAGCGGCGGTGTCGCCGCGCGACACCACGCCGGCGGAGACGGTCGCCTGGTCCGGGACCAGGGTGACTTCACCGTCGGCGGACAGGGACAATTGGCTGAGGCGCGGCGCAGCCTCCTGCGCGAACACGGCGCTGGCGGGCAAAACGATCAGGGTGAGGGCGAGGGCGGCGGTGCGGATCATGGCGTGTCTCCAAGCAGGGGTGTACAACTATCCCGCTCAACTCATCCTGCCGCAATGGCGAAAATAGGGAGGTTTTAAGGTCTTGGGCGTGCGGTCTAGCGTCGATCAACGAGCACGGCGAGGCGTCCAAGCCCGATCGTCCCCTTGGACAAGGGGGTGAGCCGTCCACTTCAGGCGCCCGATCTGGGTCGCAGCTTCACAACTCGCCTCACGCATTGGTGAAACGCCGGGGTCTTTGACGCGGCCGCGCCCGGACATACCTATCCGGCCTGACATGGGAGGCTGTGATGGAACTCAACGCGAACTTCTCCAAGCCCGCTTTGGTGTGCGATCGCGACAATCCCTGGCGGGCGTCGCCGTCCGCGGGCGTTGAGCGCAAGATGCTGGACCGCATCGGCGACGAAGTGGCGCGCGCGACCACCATCGTGCGATTTGCGAAAGGCAGCGATTTTGCGCCCCACACCCATGGCGGCGGTGAAGAATTCATCGTGCTGGAGGGCGTGTTTCAGGACGAGCATGCCGACTATCCCGTCGGCAGTTATGTGCGCAATCCGCCGACCTCCCGCCACACCCCCCGCTCCGAGCCGGGTTCGACCATCTTTGTGAAGCTCTGGCAGATGCAGCCGGAGGATCGCCAGCATGTGGTGGTCGACATGAATGCGGTGACGCTCACCGCTGATCCCGCCCGCGACGGTGTCGAGACCGCGACGCTGCACCAGGACGCCTTCGAGACCGTGCGCAAGGAGCGCTGGGCGCCGGGCGCGGCGGTGGCGCTGGACACCACAGGCGGGGCGGAGCTGCTGGTTCTGTCGGGCGCCTTGCAAGACGGCGACACGGTGCTGGGGCCCCGCGACTGGCTGCGCGTGCCCGATGGCGCGTCAAAGACGCTGACCGCCGGCGAAGACGGCGCTGAGATCTGGATCAAGACCGGCCACCTGATCCACGCCCGTGCGCCGGAGACGGTCTGGGCCATGGACGCCGAGACGATCATCATCGGGGCCGGGATGAGCGGTCTTTCCGCCGCCCTGCGGCTGCAATCGGCCGGGCGGGACTTTCTGATCCTGGAGGCCCGCGATCGCATCGGCGGGCGCGCCCATGGCGTGGCGCTCGGCGAAGAGGGCGGCGTCGATTTGGGCCCCAGCTGGGTTTGGCCGGCCTATCAGCCCCGCGTGCGCGGCTTGATCGAGGCGTTGGGCCTGCGTCATCACGCGCAATATGAGACCGGGCAAATCCTCTACGACGCCCCCGGCGGCGTGCAGCGCCTGACCCATCCACATCGCTATGGCGATGCGCGCCGTATCGCCGGCGGCCCGGCGGCGCTGGCGAGCGCCATGGCGGCGCAGATCGACCCGGCGCGCCTGCGCCTGGGCGCGGAAGTGACGGGGCTCGATTTCACGAGAACGCCGACGGTGCGGCTCGCGGACGGCGCAACGCTGACCGCCCGGCATATCATCGCCGCCGTCCCGCCGCGCCTGATCGCCAGCTGGGCGGTGACGCCGGAGCCGCCGGCCCCACTTGAACAAGGCCTGACCCGCTGGCCCACCTGGATGGCGGCGCACGCCAAATTCGTCGCCCGCTATGACGCGCCGTTCTGGCGTGAGGGCGGCTTGTCCGGCTCGGCGCTCAGCCAGCGCGGCCCGCTGATGGAGGTGGTCGACCATTCCGATGAGGACGCCGGGATCTACGCCCTGTTCGGTTTTGTCGGCTGGCCGGCGCAAACGCGTCAGCAGCGCGGCGAAGCGAGTCTGATCGGCGATGCGCTGGCGCAGCTCAGCCGCCTGTTCGGCGAGCAGGCGTCAGGCCCCGCCGCCACCTATCTTAAAGACTGGGCCTTAGACCCCTTCACCGCCGGCCCTGGCGATCACATTGCGCCCAGCGGTCACCCGCCCTATGGCGAAGCGGCGCTGCAGCGCCTGTGGTTTGACGACCGCTTCGCCATCGCCGGCGCAGAGGCGGATACGCAGCATGGCGGCCTGATCGAAGGCGGCCTCGCGGCGGCTGACGCGGCCGTAGAGCGTCTGGGTCTGATCAAGGCGGCGGCGTGAGGTTGGGGCCGGGCAGGTGAAGCCCCGTCTTCACCCCTGCACAGAGGCGCGCTATGACAAGGATCTGATTGCTCGCCAGACGGGCAAGCGGGCCTGTAGCTCAATTGGTTAGAGCCGGCGGCTCATAACCGCTTGGTTGGGGGTTCGAGTCCCTCCGGGCCCACCAATAATTTCAGTGACTTGGTGTTTCTTTGGTCACCGCTTTTTATGGGCATCGTATTCTGGGGTTCCTGTGGGGTTCCAAGTGGACGCCCCACCCACCCCACACGGAATGGTCTGGTTCCATCGGGGATCGGATCCGGAGGTAGGCCTTGTCGGTCGGATCAGTGCCCAAATATCGAAAATCTGACCAAAAAATTCTGGACGCTCATTTGTCGCAAGGGGTGATACGAACCGTCAGCTTCTTGAGACCCATGTGGGCGCTTCGGTTTCATGGGGCCACCTCAGTCAAGAACCATAACACAAGCGTTCATAACACTTTGAAATATTGATCGGCTCGGCACTCAGGGAGTGGCTCTGGCTACCAGAGAGATGGGGTTTGCGCCGATAAACTGAGCAAGGCGCGCTCTTGCATTCCGATGACTAGAACCGTTGACAGCTAAAGCGCGTCGTCGTGTGTTAACTGAATACAAACGAATGTGCTGGGGGCATTTTTGGTGATAACTCGTACGCCAGCGCGGGCAGCGCTGATAACCGGTGTGGCTGTCTTTTTGAGCGCCGGATGCGCCTCGAGCCTGGAAAGAGCGCAACCAGAGCGTCTCACTGAGCTCAGGTCGTCTGGTGTTGAGCCTGAGGTGCAGGTCCGAACCCAGGAGCGGCTTCAGCGTCTAATGGACGGCGACAACCCCGCAGGAATGCTCGACGAGACATATGGCGAGCTTGTTTTCGCCGAAGACCCAAACCTTGCAGATTTAATGGCTGCAGCGCTACAGGCCAATCCCGCAATCGGCCGGGCGGCGGAAGGGATTAATAGGGCGCAGGCCCAACGCCTGAATGCCATTTTCGGCTATCTGCCCCAGGTCAGCGCGACTCTCCAGCGCGATAATTTGGAACAGGAAGTGGTCGAGTCCGACAACGAGGTGTTCCAGCTTGGTCAGGCCGATTACCCGGTCGACACCGACCGAATACAGCTGACGCAGCCGATCATCGACCTGTCGCGCATCTTTGGCATTCGTATCGCCAACACAGCCCGCTCGCTTTCAGAAGTGGAGTACGTCAAGGCGGTCAAGGATGTCGTTGCTGAAGTCTTTGATAATTACGTGGTCGCAGTTCAGTCACGCCAGCGTGCCGATCTGCTGGAGGTTCGGCTTGCGCTGATGGATGAACAGCTAGCCGGCCTACAAGACCGGATCAGGTCCAGCTGGGAGGTGATGTCCGCGCCGTCCGCCGCCAGCGCGCCCTCGATGCGCCAGCTGCGCCAGCGGGCGTCGATGTTCCGGACCGCGATCCGTTCCCCCTGCGCAGAGAGGCGCGATTGAAGCTCCGCCGCATCGCCGGCGATCGTCGTTTCGAGCGCGATATCGCCGGCTAGTCCGCCCAACGGTCCGGCGAGGTCTGCGCGCAGCCGCACGGGCCCTGAAGTCACGCCGCCGACTGACGCGCCTGCGCCGCGCAGTTCGGCGCGCACATCAAGGCGTCCGCTCGCAAACGCGCCCTCTGCCCGCCCGGCGATCGGCGCGAGCGCCGTCGCGGGACCGGCTCCAAGATTTCCGGTCGTCGCCGCATCGGCCGTGAAGCTCAAGGCCGAACCGTCCCAGGTCCCTGAGCCGTTAAAGGCGCAGATCTGGGTCGAGGCGAGGGCCTGTTCAATCTCCAGACCCGTTGCCGTGAAACGTCCTGCCGCTTCAACGCGCGCGGGTTCGCCGCAGCGCTCGATCAGCGCGGGCGCATGGACCGCAGCCGCCTGGGCCTCCAGGGCGAGCGCGTCGAGGCTGGGTCCGGCGAGTGCGACGCGAAGACCCTCAATACGTTCAAGCGCAGGGAGCAGCTCAGCCGTCAGAAGACTTGGCGCCTCGGCGACGAGGTTGACGCTGTCCGCGTTCAGCGCGCCGGACAGCGCGATCTCCCCGGCGCGCGTTTGCACTCGCCCGTCCGAAAGCGTCAGGCTGGACTGAGAGACTTGAATCTGGGCCTCGGCCCGCTCCAGAAGCGCGGCAAGGTTCGGATCAAGCGTGTCGGGAAGCTGGAGGTCAGAGCCTTCCAGCGTAATGAAAGCCTCGCCGGTGCGGTCGGCGTTTGCGGTGACGCGGCCTTCCAGGCGGGTGAAGGCGACCGGCCCGGCCGGCACATCGCGCGCTTCGAACGCGCCGGTGAAGCTGTCCTCGGCGATCCGGCCCTCCGCCTGCAGGCGTGACGGGCCGATCGACAGATCCGCCTGCAGCGCGCCGGGCCATCCGTCGAGGCGCGCGATCAGGCTGGCGCCTTCGCTCGACCAGGGCGGCGGTATCTCAAAGGCTGTCAGCAGGGCGGGTTCAATCCTGGCCTCGGCGCTCGCGCCCTGCGGCCCCCAGGCCAGATCGGCGCTCCCAAGGTCAACGCCGCCGCGTGACACGCGGGCTGCGCCCGCGCCAGTCTCAGGGTCGCCGTCCAGACGGCCGGCCAGCACGGCCGGCGCGCCATCCCAGCGCCACTCGGCCTCAATGTCGGCTCTCACGGTGTTGTTTTCGATGCGCGCCTGGGTGCGGGCGCGGGCGCCGTTCTCAACCTGGTAGTCGGCTTCAAGGTCGATCCCGCCGCCGCGCATATCGAGCCGGGCGTCAATCTGTCCGCCGAGAAAGGCGGGCGGGGCGCCGCGGATGTCGAGCCGATCAACGCGCAGGCTCTCAACGGAAATCGCCGGCGGGGCGCCGCCGTCTCCACCATCGCCTTGCAGTCGGGTGATCTCCCGATCGACCATCAGCGCGTCAGCGGAGATCGTTTCCACCGCGATCCGGCCCGTCAACAGAGCGCGCGGTCTCCAGGCGATGCTCAGCCTCTCGATGTGCAGATAGGTCCGCTCTTCATCCGCGAGGGTCAGGCTTTCCAGCGTGAACCGGCGGGTGACGTCTCCGGACAGACCTATGAGCTCGATCTGTGCGCCGCCGGCGATCTCGCGCCCGTCAAGGCCGGCCAAGACCAGCGCTCGTCCGGGCGCGCCCTTCAAAGCGAAGCCGAAAAGCGTCATGGCGGCGGCGAGCGCGGCCAGCGCGATCAGAATGATCCTCAACGGCCGCCACGGCCGCTTGGCGTCGCTATGGAGGCGCCGCGCCCTCATCAGAAGGCCTGCCCGATGCTGATATAGAGCTGGACCGGATCATCATCGGCGCGCGGGTCGAGCGGGACGGCCAGGTCCACCCGCAAGGGGCCGAAGTCGGTATAATAGCGCACGCCGATCCCAAAGGCGTAGCGGAGCTGCGAAACGTCTGGGATGCGCTCAAGGCTCGCGGCGCCACCGTCCAGGAAGGCGACATAGCCGATCCGGCGTCCTTCCGGCCGCCAGCGCGCCTCCAGCGTCCCGTCAAAAAGCGAGTCGCCGCCGAAATACTCAAATCGGCGATCATCGGCGCTTTGCGCGCCAATGACCTCGCTCAGTTCCGCAATGCTCGGGCTGAGCGACTGATAGGCATAGCCGCGAACGGAGCCGCCGCCCCCTGCGTAGAAACGGTATTCTGGCGGAACGGCGCGCGCGCTTGATCCGATCAACGACCCAATGCGGAGTCGAGCGCCGAGAACCAACGGCCCGAGCGCTTGGTAGGCGCGCACCTCAGCCAGCAATCGGGCGAAAGCGCCGTCCGATTGTCCGAAGGCGTAGGCCGGTTGAATTTCAAGCCCCAACAAAAACCCGCGCGTTGCATCCAGCGTGTCATCGCGGCGGTCGATCCCGCCTGACAGTCTTGCAAAGACAAGGGTGGTGTCCAGCGGTCCGAACAGATCGCGCCCGGTTGTCTTTGAGACGCCCAATCCCGTGCTTGTGGAAATCGGACCCACATTGCGCTGGAACAGCCCGCTAATGTCCTGGCTGACCCCGACGGTCGCTTCCAGGGTTTCCGCATCATAGGCGTCCGTTCGCGAGTCCGAAAACGAGGCGTCGATTTCGAGCATGCGGCCATAAGTTCTGAAATGCGGCAGCAAGATCGACGCGGTGACGAAAGATTCCAGCTCGCCAAGCTGGGTCGACAACTCCAGCCGTTCATCGCGGCCCATCAGATTGCGGCGCAGAAAACGAACCTGGGCGCCGGCTCCCTCTCTGGAACTATAGCCGAGCGCGCCTTCGACGCGGTGCGGCGCCTCGGGCGTGATGTCAACCAGCACCGTTCGTGGCTGGTCGACAGGCTCATCCTCGGCGAAAGTCAGGCGCGCGAGCTGCACGCTTTCCAGCGCTTCGACCCGGGCGACGAATGAGGCCAATTCGCTGCGGCGGGCCGGTTCGCCGGACTCCCAGGTCTGCAGGATCGACAAGAGGCGATCATCGAGCCGGCCGGACGGATCGTGCGGCGCCCCCAAAGTCGCGAAGACGCCGGGCGTGAACCGGAATTGGACATCGAGCACGCCTTGGCTTCGACGAATGATGGCGTCGCGTGGCTCAATCTCGGCCGTGACGAACCCGCTTTCATGAAGCGCACTGATCAGCTCGGACTCCGTGTCCAGCACGGCCTCCGCGCGCGCGGGCGAGCCGGCCGGCAGATGGGTCTCTGCGATCGCCTGCAAGTCGAGACTGTCTGATGGGCGGGGAAGCTGGGCGGGCGTGACGGTTACCGCGCCGACGCCATACTGGCGGCCCGCTTCAATCTCCAGCCTGACCGTTTCCCCGGCGGGCAAGGCGACTGCAGCGGCATCAAGATAGCCCTGCGAACGCAGGAAGCGTTCTGTGACACTCTCCAGGCGTTCAGCGCGTACACGCGGCGATAAGTCTTCGGCGTTGGATAAGGCTTGCGTGAGAACGCCCTCGAGGGCGGTGCGGGTTTCCGGCGGGCAGTCGCATCCGACGAGATCGATCTGTTGAGCCGCAGCGGGCGCCGTCCAGAGCGACACGATCAGCAGCGGCGCCCTCAACCAGGCCAGACCTGAGCCCAGCCGCGGCCAGACCCCGGCGGGCCGGCTCGGCGCAGGTGGAGTGCAGTGCTGGCGGCCTGCCTGCGCAAAGGGTGCGATGGCGAGGACGGCCAAAATTGCGCAGGCCGCCCGGTCGCGGAGGCGCGATATCAAGCTTGTGGTGATCGGGGGCGCGCTCTTCATAGACAAAGGTTTAGCGGGCGATGGAAAGCCGCGCCAACCGTTAAGGCGGAATGCCTGCCATACCGGTCAAACGATCGCCCTCGCGGATCTGCGCGCAGCTTCGCTTAAAGCGAGAGCTTCAGCCCTTCATGGCTGGCGCGAAAGCCCAGCGACTCATAAAAACGGATCGCGTCCGGCCGTTGTTTGTCGCTGGTGAGCTGGACGAGGCCGCAACCGCGCTGGCGGCAGACTTCGATCGCCCACTCCATCATCGAGCGCCCAAGGCTCTCGCCGCGCGCGCTTGATGCGATCCGGACGCTTTCTATCTGACCGCGCCACAGGCCGCGCCGGGAAAGGCCGGGAATAAAGCTGATCTGCAGACAGCCGATGATCGCGCCCTCGCGTTCGACGACGGCAAGCAGCTGATTGGGATCGGCTTCAATGGCGGCGAAGGCGGAAAGATAGGCCTGATGAGGCGGATCGCTCACCACTTCTCGCGCCTTCCCCAGGGCGTCATCCGCCAGCATGTCGATGATGGCGGGCAGGTCGGCTGTCTCAGCGCGGCGGAATCGGAGCGTGGTCATGAGGCGGTTTTAGCGTCATGGCTCGATCGAACAATCACCGTAAACGCCTCATGGAGGGGAGAGCGAATTCGAGCCTCGGCGCCAAGCATCTGCCCTCCCCGGGCTTATCCGGGGGACCCATTCCGTGACGTTTCAGCTCGCAAAGACCGAGCAGGATGACACGCCGCTCACCCCTCACCTGACCTCTCCCCTCCGGGAGGGGAGGGGGATCGGGCCTTCAGGCCCTACTCTTCCCCCGCCATCATCGCATCGCGCACCGAGCGGAACTCGTTGCCCTCATACCAGTTTGGCAAGGCGTCCGTGTTCGCCACGAAGGACGCCACGTCATACATCAGCTCGGTGGACTGGACGAAGCCGCGCATATCCCACTCGGGATCGAACTCGTCGGACGGTTTGTGATAACGATCCAGGCGATAGCCCTGCTCGATCTGGGCGCCGTAGTCCGCCCCCAGCTCGGCATGGATGGAGCCGGAATC
Source organism: uncultured Oceanicaulis sp. (assembly GCA_964484345.1). Lineage (GTDB taxonomy): Bacteria > Pseudomonadota > Alphaproteobacteria > Caulobacterales > Maricaulaceae > Oceanicaulis. Next base: position 15,329 of record CAZAGE010000063.1, read on the forward strand.
CGCATACAGCATCGGCACGCCGCGCCGCGCCAGGGTGACGTGGTCGGAGCGGTAATAATACCCCGCTTCCGGATTGGGGTCGGGGGTCAGATACATGCCGCGGGCTTCAGCTTGCTCACGCAGCACGTCCTCGAGCTCTGAGGAGCCATATCCGATCACCACGATGTCTTCGGTCGGCCCGATCGGCAGCATGCCGTCGAAATTAAACCCGGCGACCGTCTGGGTCAGCGGCACCAGCGGGTCCTGGGCGTAGTATTCAGAGCCCAGCAAGCCCTGCTCTTCCGCCGTCACCGCCACGAAGATCAGCGAGCGCTCCGGCGGGGTTTCGGCGTTAGCGAAGGCTTGGGCGAGTTCCAGGATGGCGGTCGTGCCGGTCGCGTTGTCGACGGCGCCGTTATAGATCTGATCATCGCCGGCGAAGTTCAGCCGCTCGCCGATATGGTCCCAATGGGCCATGAAGAGCACGTATTCGTCCGGCCGTTCCGAGCCGCGGATCTGGCCGGCGACATTGTCCGAGTTCAGCTCACGCAATTGATTGGTCAGGCTGGCGGACAGCTGGGCGCCGCTCATCTCCACGGGAGTGAAATCGCCGCTGGCCGCCAGCGCGGCCTGTTCGGTGAAATCTAGGCCCACAGCGTCAAACAGGGCGACCGCCGTCTCCTCGGTGATCCAGGACTGGACGTCGACGAAGTCATTATTGGCGCCGGCGGCGAGGATGAATTGCGGGCCGGACCAGCTGGCGCGCACCGTGCCCCAGGGATAGCTGGC
>CAZAGE010000064.1:0-15896 GCA_964484345.1 uncultured Oceanicaulis sp.
AGCGTCGGCGACTGGGTCTTCGTGCCCGGCGCGCAATGCTATGGCGAAGTTCGGGGCCTGTTTGGCGGCTCCGCCTCTCGCGTGACCGTCCCTGGCGCCCGCGTCACCCCGGTCGACGAAAATCTCGGTGAGCAAGGCGTGTTGCTGGCGCTGGCCGCCACCGCCTATCACGCGATCGCCGCTGCAGATGCGAAGCCGCCCGACTTGATCATCGGTCATGGCGCCTTGGGGCGTTTGCTGGCTCGGATCGCGCTTGCGCGCGGCGGTCCCGCCCCCACGGTGTGGGAGGTGAACCCGGATCGGATGGCTGGCGCAGAGGGCTATCGGGTGATCGCCCCCGACGACGATGCGCACCGGGAGTATCACGCCATTTATGACGTCAGCGGCGACAGTTCGCTGATTGATCAGCTGGTCGGCCGTCTCGCCTATGGCGGCCAGATCGTGCTCGCCGGCTTTTACACCGACCGGCTGAGTTTCGCCTTCGCCCCCGCCTTCATGAAAGAGGCGCGTCTGCGCATCGCGGCGGAGTTCAACCCGGACGATCTTCAAGCCGTCGGCCAGCTGCTCCATCGCGAAGCTTTGTCGCTGGACGGCTTGATCACCCACCACGCCGCTCCGGCTGAGGCGGGGGCCGCCTATGAGACCGCCTTTTCCAAGGCGGACTGCTTGAAAATGGTTTTGGACTGGAGAGCCTCATGATGGACGGTGATTTCAGACGCGAGAACGGATCGGGCGGCAAAAACGACGCCGACGAACGCTTGCGCCGTGAAGCCGCGATCGAACCGGATCCGGTGCACACCGGCGAGGTGAAGAAAGAGACCCAGATCATCGCCATTTACGGCAAGGGCGGGATCGGCAAATCCTTCACCCTGTCCAATCTCAGCTACATGATGGCTCAACAGGGCAAGAAGGTGTTGCTGATCGGCTGCGATCCGAAAAGCGACACGACCTCGCTCTTGTTCGGCGGCAGGGCCTGCCCGACCATCATCGAAACCTCTTCGCGCAAGAAAGAAGCCGGCGAAGCCGTTGAGATCGGCGATGTCTGCTTTAAACGCGACGGCGTCTTCGCCATGGAATTGGGCGGTCCGGAGGTCGGTCGCGGCTGCGGCGGACGCGGCATCATCCATGGTTTCGAACTTTTAGAAAATCTCGGCTTCCACGACTGGGATTTCGACTATGTCCTCTTAGATTTCCTGGGCGACGTGGTGTGCGGCGGCTTCGGTCTGCCGATCGCGCGGGACATGTGCCAGAAGGTGATCGTGGTCGGGTCCAACGATCTGCAATCGCTTTATGTGGCCAATAATGTCTGCTCGGCGGTGGAGTATTTCCGGCGCTTGGGCGGCAATGTCGGCGTCGCCGGCATGGTCATCAATAAGGATGACGGCACGGGCGAGGCCCAGGCTTTCGCCGAAAAGGTCGGCATCCCGGTCCTGGCCGCCATCCCGGCGGACGACGACATCCGCCGCAAGAGCGCCAATTACGAAATCATCGGAAAGCCGGACTCGCCCTGGGGCGCCCTGTTCGCAGAGCTGGGCCTCAATGTCGCCGAAGCGCCGCCGGTCCACCCCGAGGCGCTCGATCAGGATGGGCTCTTAAACCTGTTCGATTCCGAAGAAGCCGAAGGCTTTCACCTCGAGCCGGCGACGGCGGCGGACATGGCCGGCAAGAACCATGTGGAGAAGCCCTCCCTCGAAGTCATCTACGACGACGTGTGAGCCTGATATGAGCAAGTCCTCCCTCACCCTCATCAACACGCGTCCCGGCGGTGAAGTCCGCTATGACGGCGCGGCTGAGGCCCAGCTCGATAATGCCGAGCCGGCTGCGGCGCCGGTTGAGGCGAGCGTTGCGGCTGAGGCGCCCGGCGCGGCCCGGGCGGAGGGGGCAGGCTGCCACGCCGGCGCGGAGAAGATGAAGGCCCAGGCGGAAGCGGCCGGCAATAAAGAGCTCCTGGAAAAGTTCGAAAAAGACTATCCCATGGGCCCGCACGATCAGCCGCAATCCATGTGCCCGGCCTTCGGCTCGCTGCGCGTCGGCCTCAGGATGAAGCGCACGGCGACCATCCTGTCGGGTTCGGCCTGCTGCGTGTACGGCCTGACCTTCACCTCGCACTTCTATGGCGCGCGGCGCACGGTCGGCTATGTGCCGTTCAATTCGGAGACCCTGGTCACCGGCAAGCTGTTCGAGGATATCCGCGAGGCGGTCCATGACATCGCCGATCCGGACAAATATGACGCGGTGGTGATCACCAATCTGTGCGTTCCGACCGCGTCGGGCGTGCCGCTGCGCCTCCTGCCCAAAGAAATCAACGGCGTGCGCATTATCGGCATCGACGTGCCAGGCTTTGGCGTGCCGACCCATGCCGAAGCCAAGGACGTGCTGGCGGGCGCCATGCTGAACTATGCCCGCACCGAAGCCGAGCTGGGCCCGGTCCAGGCGCCCGACCGCGAGCGCGACGACCGCCCGACGGTGACGCTGCTGGGCGAGATGTTCCCGGCCGACCCTGTGGTGATCGGCAAGCTTTTAGGGCCCTTGGGGCTGGCCGCCGGTCCGGTCGTGCCGACGCGCGAATGGCGCGAGCTTTACGCTTCGCTGGACAGCCCGGTGGTCGGCGCGATCCACCCCTTCTACACGGCCTCGATCCGCGAGTTTCAGGCGGCCGGTCGCGAAATTGTCGGCTCGGCTCCCGTCGGTTTGGACGGTACGGCGGACTGGCTGGACGCCATCGGCGTGGCGGCGAACGTGCCCCGCGCCCAGATCGACGCCGCCAAGCAGATCTTCCTGCCCGCCATCAAAGGCGCGCTGGCGTCCAAGCCGATCAACGGGCGCATCACCCTGTCCGGCTATGAAGGCTCGGAGCTGTTGGTCGCGCGCCTGCTGATCGAGAGCGGCGCGGATGTGCGCTATGTCGGCACCGCCTGCCCTAAAACGCCTTGGTCAGCCGCCGATCTCGACTGGCTGGAAGCCAAGGGCGTCCAGGTCCAGTTCCGCGCCTCCCTCGAGCAGGACATGCAGGCGTTTGAAGAGTTCAAGCCGGACTTGGCGATCGGCACCACGCCGGTGGTGCAGGCGGTCAAGGAGACCGGCACGCCCGCGCTCTACTTCACCAATCTGATCTCCGCGCGCCCGCTGATGGGTCCGGCCGGCGCCGGGTCGCTGGGCGATGTGGTCAATGCGGCGATGGCCTCCAAACACCGCTTCGACACCATGCGCGACTTCTTCGAAGGCGTCGGCACGGGCCATACGGCCGGGGTCTGGGAAGATACGCCGGAAGACGTGCGCACCTTCCGGATGAAAGAGCGCCGCAAGCGGATGACCGCCGAGCAGGCGCGCGAAAAAGCGATCGAGGCGCCGACGGGATGTTAGTGCTCGATCACGATAGGGCCGGCGGCTACTGGGGCAGCGTCTACGTCTTTACGGCGATCAAGGGCTTGCAGGTCATCATCGATGGGCCGGTGGGCTGTGAGAATCTGCCGGTGACCTCGGTGCTGCATTACACCGACGCCCTGCCGCCGCACGAATTGCCAATTGTCGTCACGGGCCTGTCCGAGACCGAGATGGGCGAAGGCACCGAAGAGGCGATGAAGCGCGCCCATGAGGTGCTGGAATCCGACCTGCCGTCGGTGGTGGTCACCGGCTCCATCGCCGAAATGATCGGCGGCGGGGTGACGCCGGAAGGCCTTAATCTGCACCGCTTCCTGCCGCGCACCATTGATGAAGACCAATGGCAGAGCGCGGATCGCGCGCTGCTATGGCTGTGGACCGAATATGGCGCCAAGCATGGCAAGCGGCCCAAGGCCCGCCCGCGCAAAGAGGGCGACAAGCCACGTGTGAACATCATCGGGCCTGCCTATGGCATGTTCAACATGCCGTCTGATCTCGCGGAGATCCGCCGCCTGGTCGAAGGCATCGGCGCGGAAGTGAATATGGTGATGCCGCTGGGCAGCCATCTCGCCAACGTGCCGCGCCTGGTCGATGCGGATGTGAATATCTGCATGTATCGCGAATATGGCCGGCTGCTCTGCGAAGCGCTGGAGATGCCCTATCTGCAAGCGCCGATCGGGCTGCATTCCACGACCAAATTCCTGCGCGCGCTGGGAGACAATCTGGGGCTGGACCCCGAACCCTTCATCGAGCGCGAAAAGCACACCACGATCAAACCGCTGTGGGATTTGTGGCGCTCGGTCACCCAGGATTTCTTCGGCACCGCCAATTTCGGCGTCGTCGCCAACGAGACCTATGCCCGCGGCCTGCGCCATTTCCTTGAAGAGGAGATGGGGCTGCCTTGCGCCTTCGCCTTTGCGCGCCGTGCTGGCCAAAAGCCGGACAATGAAGCGGTGCGCGATGCGATTAAGGAAACGCCGCCCTTCATCCTGTTCGGCAGCTTTAACGAGCGCATGTATCTGGCCGAGACCGGGGCCCGGGCGCGCTATATCCCCGCCTCCTTCCCGGGCGCGGTGATCCGCCGGCACACCGGAACGCCCTTCATGGGCTATGCGGGCGCGACCTATCTGGTTCAGGAAACCTGCAACGCGCTGTTTGACGCGCTGTTCCACATCCTGCCGCTGGCCACCGATATGGACCGCGCGCCGGCGACACCCGCGCGTATCGACCGGGCGCTGAGCTGGGAAGCGGAGGCGCAAGACGCGCTCGACGCCTTGGTCGAGCGCCAGCCGGTGCTCACTCGGATTTCCGCCGCCAAACGGCTGCGCGATGCGGCGGAAGCCCGCGCGCGCGCTGACGGCGCGACAACGGTCACGCTCGCCCATGTGGCGAGCGCGGAACATGCCCTGCTCGAAGGACAGGGCGCCTGATCGGTTCCCGGCGACGCCCGTGACGGGCTTTGGCGCCAGGAACCCATGAATTTCGTGTCTGAAGGCGACTTCAGGCGCGGAGATGCCGGATCGTTCGTGAGCCGGCGCCTACGCCGCGAGGGTTTTGCGCGGTAACCGCCGAGAGGCAAATAATGGAGATCATGCAAATGTCTTCAGAGAGAGTAACCCCATCGGGTCTTACTCATGGGGAGGCGCAGGAGCTACATCGCTACTTTACTAAAAGTGCGATCCTCATGTCCCTCTTTCCTTTCCTCGCGCACGTTTCGCTGTGGCTCTACAAGCCATGGCTGGCGTTCTAGAGGTCAACACTAAATAAGGATTTGAGAACATGTGGAGAGTTTGGCTCTTGTTCGATCCGCGCCGTGCGATGATCGCACTCGCGGTGTTCCTATTCACTTTGGCGATTTTGATCCACTTCATCCTGCTCTCTTCGGAGCGGTATAACTGGATTGATGGCGCCGCAGGTGGCGGTGCAACCGCCGCCATTGAAATGGAGTCGACCAGCGTATGAGGCGCTGAACGACCTGTCGGACGCGGAGGGGCGGGCCGGCCAACCCAATCGGTTGCTAAGCGGAGCCGGGCGTTGATGCGCCCGGCACCGCCCAAGCGATCGATAACGGAGAGAGTACGATGGCGTTACTCAGTTTTGAGCGCAAATATAGGGTTAGCGGCGGAACGCTGATCGGCGGTGACCTGTTTGATTTTTGGATCGGCCCCTTCTACGTCGGCTTCTTCGGGGTGACGACGGCATTTTTCGCGACCTTAGGGACGCTTTTGATCATCTTCGCCGCATCGCTCGGCGATACGTGGAATCCCTGGCTGATCGACATTCAGCCGCCGGATCGCAGCTATGGCCTGGCGCTCGCGCCGATGCGCGAAGGCGGGCTCTGGCAAATCATCACCATCTGCGCGACCGGGGCCTTTGTGTCCTGGGCGCTAAGAGAAGTGGAGATCTGCCGCAAGCTGGGCATGGGCTATCATGTGCCCATCGCGTTCAGCTTCGCGATCCTGGCGTTCGCGACCTTGAACATTTTCCGGCCGCTGCTGCTCGGCGCGTGGGGCGAAGGTTTCCCCTACGGCATCATGAGCCACCTCGATTGGGTCTCCAATCTTGGGTACGCCTTCGTGAACTGGCACTACAACCCGCTTCACATGGTGGCTGTGACCTTCTTCTTCACCGTCACGCTGGCGTTGGGTCTGCACGGGGCGCTGGTCCTGTCCGCCACCAATCCCGGCAAGGGCAAAACGGTGAAGACGCCGGATCATGAAGACACCTTCTTCCGGGATTTCATCGGTTACTCGATCGGGCCGCTCGGCATTCACCGCCTTGGCCTTTTCCTGGCTCTATCAGCCGGGTTCTGGAGTGCGGCGAGCGTGATTATCGCAGGCCCCTGGATCCGCTCCTGGGTCGACTGGTGGGATTGGTGGCGCGTGCTGCCGATCTGGAGCTGAGTGAGGAGATAAGACAATGACGGCCTATCAAAACATCTTCACTCAAGTTCAGGTTCGCGGTCCCGCGGAGATGGGCGTGGAGGTTCCCAACGACGAACCCCGCTACAACTACACCGGCTTCAGCTGGCTGGCCGGAAAGATCGGGAATGCCCAGCTTGGCCCGATCTATCTGGGTCTCAGCGGTCTGCTCTCGCTGATCTTCGGCTTCATCGCCCTATTCATCATCGGGATGAATATGGCGGCTTCGGTGAATTGGAGCCCGATCGCCTTTATGCGGGAGTTCTTCTGGCTGACGCTGGACCCGCCCGGCCCGGAATGGGGCTTCTCGCCCTTTGTCCCGCTGGCGGAAGGCGGCTGGTATATCATCACCGGCTTCTTCCTGACCTTGTCGGTCATCCTGTGGTGGGTGCGCAGCTATCGCCGCGCGATCCAGCTGGGCATGGGCACCCATGTGGCCTGGGCGTTCGCGTCCGCCATCTGGCTGTTCCTGGTGCTCGGTTTCATCCGTCCGATGCTGATGGGAAGCTGGGCGGAAGCGGTCCCTTACGGCATCTTCTCCCATCTGGAATGGACGAATAATTTCTCGTTGATCTACGGGAACTTATTCTACAATCCCTTCCATATGTTCTCGATCACCTTCCTGTATGGTTCAGCCCTGCTGTTCGCCATGCATGGAGCGACCATCCTGGCCGTCGGGGCCTATGGCGGGGACCGGGAGATTGAGCAGATCACCGACCGCGGCACGGCGTCTGAACGCGCCGGCCTGTTCTGGCGCTGGACCATGGGCTTCAACGCCTCCATGGAAAGCATTCACCGCTGGGCTTGGTGGTTTGCCGTCCTGACCACCTTCACCGGCGGCATCGGCATCCTGATCACCGGGCCGGTCGTTGATAACTGGTTCCTGTGGGCCAGTGAGAATGGGATCGCTCGGCCCCTCTAAGGCCAGATTGATCTCTCAGAAGCGCGCTCGCCGAAAGGCGGGCGCGTTTTTGTTTGCGGCCTGCGACCAATGCCCGCCTTCCGTTTCCTTGGCGGAGGCCTAGGCTTCCAAGTCTGATCAAGGGTTTGCCGCCTGTGCCTTACTACGACATCGCCAAATTTCTGCACGTCACCGGCATCGCGATGCTGATGGGCAATATCACCGTCACGGCGATCTGGAAGTTTTTCGCGGACCGGGACGGCCGGCCGGAAGTGCTCGGCTTTGCGCAGAAGCTGGTTACTTATACCGACTGGTCGATGACGTTTTGGGGCGTCGTCCTGATCATGGGCAGCGGCTACTACATGGCGATTTACGCCCGCATTCCCCTGCTCGAAGGTTGGCTGTTGTGGAGCCAGGCCCTGTTTGTCGCCGCAGGCCTGATCTGGTTGTTCCTGCTGGTGCCGATCCAGATCAAACAAGCCAAACTCGCCCTGGCGTTCGACTCTGATGATGTCGGAGATGCTTATCGCGGCCTGTCGCGGCGCTGGATTATTTGGGGTTTGATCAGCACGGTTCCGTTGATCGGCGCGACTTGGCTGATGATCGCCAAGCCGGGTTAGGGGCAACCGCGTTAATGACAGGGCGTATTCTAGGCATCGACGCCCAGCGTGCTCCAGCGTTCCAGATAGATTCGAAACCACGGTGCGAAACGCTCCGGATGTGCGCTGGCTTGCTCCGCCAACATAGCAGGAGCAACCCAGCGCACCTCGGTGACTTCATCGGGATTGAGATCAAAGCGGAGCGTGTCGCGGTCGGCGTCGCCGCGAAACAGGCGCACGCGCTCATGCTCGATTAGCCCGCCGCCCACATCGGCGCGATAGGTGGTCAGGCCCACCTCCTTAAGGTCAAGATCGATCCCCAGCTCTTCATCAAGACGCCGGCGCGCGCTGGCGGCGGCGTCTTCGCCCCAGTCGGGATGGGTGCAGCAGGCGTTCGCCCACAAGCCGGGGCAGTGATACTTCCCCGCCGCGCGCTGCTGGATCAGCATCTCCGCGCCATCAAAGACAAAGACGGACACCGCGTCATGCAAGACGCCTTCGCGGTGCGCCTCCAGCTTGTCGATCGGGTAGCGGCCGCCATCCGGCCGGATCGCTGCGATCAGCCGGGCGTCGTCTGAGGGATCCAGCGTGGCGGTCGGGCCTAAGCGACGTCGTATTTGCGGTGCAGCGCGCATTGGGACCAGATATCCGATAGAGCCACGATCAGACGGTCGATGTCTTCATCGCGGTGGACCGGCGAGGGCGTGATGCGCAAACGCTCCGTGCCCTTCGGTACGGTCGGGTAGTTGATGGGTTGGACATATATGCCGTGGTTCTCCATCAACCAATCGCTGATCTCTTTGCACTTCACCGGATCGCCGACCATGACCGGAACGATATGGCTGGGATTGTCCAGGGTCGGAATGCCGATATCGGCCAGGCGCTTGCGCACAACGCGCACATTGCGCTGCTGGCGCTGGCGCTCCATCTCGGAGACCTTCAAATGCCTGACCGCCGCGGTGGCGCCGGCGGCGACGGCCGGCGGCAGAGCGGTGGTGAAGATGAAGCCGGAGGCGAAGGAGCGGATGAAGTCGCACAAGGCGGTCGACGCCGCGATATAGCCGCCCAAAACGCCGTAGGCCTTGCCCAGCGTACCTTCGATCACGGTGAGGCGATCCATCAGGCCTTCGCGTTCGGCGACGCCGCCGCCGCGTGGGCCGTAGAGGCCGACGCCATGGACTTCATCAAGATAGGTCATCGCCCCATGCTTGTCGGCGACGTCGCAAATCTCCGCGATCGGCGCGATATCGCCATCCATGGAATAGACCGATTCAAACGCCACCAGCTTGGGCGCGTCCGGGTCCATCTCCGACAGGCGTCTGTCCAGATCCTCTGGATCATTGTGGGCGAAGACATGCTTTTCTGCGCGCGAGTGGCGGATGCCTTCAATCATCGAGGCGTGATTGAGCGCATCGGAGAGGACGATGCAGCCGGGAATCTTCGCCGCTAAGGTCGATAGCGCGGCCCAGTTGGACACATAGCCCGACGTGAAGAGGAGCGCGGATTCCTTGCCATGAAGATCGGCGAGCTCTTCTTCCAGCAGGACATGATAGCGGTTGGTGCCGGAGATGTTGCGCGTGCCGCCCGCGCCGGCGCCGCAGCGATCAAGCGCCTCATGCATCGCCTCTAGCACCACCGGGTGCTGGCCCATGCCCAGATAATCATTGGAGCACCAGACCGTCACATCGCTCTGCGCATCCCCGTCATGGCGGGTCGCCGCCGGGAAGGAGCCTTTGCGCCGCTCGATATTGTTGAAGACCCGATAATTGCCTTCTGCTTTGAGATCGGCGAGTCGGTTTTCAAAAAACGCCTCGAAGTCCATGGGCGTCCTCCCTTTTACAAGTCTTGTGCGCGGCGCGGATCGCGCGCCGGTAGAAGCCACCGCCACAGCGCCGAATCCGGCACGGGCAGGGCAAGGAATGCGTGTTCGAGTGCGCCAAGCGCTGTGAGCGCGCCCAGCAAGGCGAGAGCCGCCGCTTCAAACGGCGTGGCGGCGGTGATCGCGCCCCACAGCAGTACGCCGGCCAGCGCGGCGATCGCGCCGGCGGACGCGACGAAAAACCATCCGGCCGGCTTTGGGCTGAAATAGCTGTGCAGATAGGACAGCCGGCGCGGTAAGAAGCCGTTCGCGATATGCGGCGCGCCGAAGAACAGGTTCAGCTTGGAGCTGAGCCGCAGCACGAATAGCAGGCCGAAGATCTGGAAGGCCACCGCGTTGTCCGCGCCCCAGCTCATTGCGCCGAGCAGGACGACCGTAGCGGCCAGCGCGATCTCATGATGGATCAAGGTCGCCGCGGCCGCGCGGAACCGCGCCCAGCCGGAAAGGCCCGGCGGGCAAGGCGCCTTATTCGGGCCGGAGATGTGGCCGAAGAGAAAGCTCATCTCATGCCAAGCCCAGATCGCCAGGGCCGACAGCGCCCCGGCATAGGCCGCCATCGGCGTGGTCAGATCTCGGATCAGCCAAAGGCCGGCAAGGCCAGCGAGCGCCAGGGCGCTCACCATGGCGAAGGCGACATGGCGGGCGGTTTGGCTGCGCTCACCCAGCACCAGGACCGCTCCGGTGGAGATCCACCAGAGCGCCAGGGTGGCGAGGATGGGCGCGAGCAACGACATGGCTTACCAGACCGGCGCCAGGCGCACGTCGGCGGGCGCTTCGTTTTGGACTGTGGGCAGGAAATAGAGCGAGACGAAGCAGGCTGCGGCTTGCACCCCGCACACCGCCTTGGTCAGGGCTCCGCCAATTCCGCCCTTCTCACGAGCTTCCCACATGCGATCCATGATGGCGCGCATGCGCTCTAAACCGGCCCGAAACTTCGGATGGTCGATATCCAGGGTGAGCGGAAAGACCTGTTTGGAGATCTCCGTGGTGATCCGGAAAACCTCGTAGTCGTATTCGGTGGGATCAACGCCGAGAGCCTTGTGGAAGGCCGGCCGGGCATGGTCGCGCACATACATGGTGGAGAAGACCGCTAGCAGGAAGAATTTGATCCAGAGCTTGTTGGTCCCCTTTAGAAGATGCGGATTGGCCCGCATGATCAGGGCGAAGGCCTCGCCATGGCGGAACTCGTCGTTACACCATTCCTCGAACCAATTGAAAATTGGATGGAATTTGTTTTCCGGATTGCGTTCTAGATGCCGGAAAATGGTGATGTAGCGGGCATAGCCGATCTTCTCGGACAGATAGGTCGCATAGAAGATGAATTTCGGTTTGAAGAAGGTGTATTTCTTCGTCTTGGTCAAAAAGCCCAAATCCACCCCGATGCCGTAATCCTTCAGGCAGGTATTGATGAAGCCGGCATGGCGCGACTCGTCACGGGCCATGAATTTGAACAGCTTCTTCACGTCAGGGTTTTTGATGTTCTTGACGATCTCGCCATAGAGCACGCAGCCGGAAAACTCGGCCGTCAGGGAACTCACCAGAAAATCGACGAATTCCTTGCGCAAATCCTCCGGCAAGCTCATCAGCGCGTTTTCAAACGCATCCGTGCGCCGGAAATGACCTTTGTTGGGGTCGGCTTCCATTTCGGCTAACAGCTTGTCCCACTCGGCGCGCACCGGCTCGACGTCCAGGGCGTCGATCTCAGCAAAATCGGTGGTGTAAAAGCGCGGGCTGAGCATGGTCGTTTCTTGCGCCATGCGGGTGGTGTCGTTGGGCTCGGCGCGGCGGGCCTTGGCCATTTCCGCTTCGGTGACAGCGATATTCATAGCTTCCTCCCAGCCGAAAAGCTGACTTCGTAGAGTTCCGTGATTTCAAGACTGGCGAGAAAGCGCGTCCATTGCCGCGCCAGCCATCCCGCCCGCATCACCGTCGCGGTGCGCGCATAGGTGTGGGCTTCGCCAAACCCGACCTGGATCGGGTCGCCATGAACCCTCACCCGGTCGCCAGGATAGATCGGCACTTCGCCGTCCAGCGCCACATGGGCGTGGAGATGTTCATTGGTGTGCTCCACCTCGATGGTGCACCCGACGTCGAATTTTTTCGGTCCCTGGCTCATGAAGCCCCTCCCAGGCTGGCGACGTTGGCGATCGCTTCCTCGCGCTCTAGCAATTCGGCGAAGGCGGAGGTGTTGTCCGGTCCAAAAGCGCCCAGATAAATCTCGATCCCATTGGTCGGATCGGTCAGCCACAGCTCGCCATCGGCGAGCTCGGACAAGACCACCGGCACGCCCTGGCCCTCGCCGCGCAAGCGGCGCTGGCGGGCGATGCCGCGCATGACCGACCGGACAAAGGCCCCTTCATCCATGCCGTACTCGATCAGGCGAACCCCGGTGGCGGCGTCATAGACCGCGACCACGCCGTCGGCTTCATCCTCGAAACGCAGTTCGGCGACCGCGACCGCCTCGGCGTCCGGGCTGTAATAACGGCCGCTGCCGGTCCAGTGGATGAGGGCAGCCGCCACTACGGTCAGCACGGCCAGGACGCAGCATGCGAAAACGGCGCGGCGGTGGATGATGGCGCCCAGGGGCTCTGCAGGACTGTCGGTCACGGCTTGGTCTCCTCCCGATCGTTCTTTAGTTGGCCGCGGCCGTACGGCCGGGCAGGGCGTCCTGAGGCGCGGCGTCAGGGCGAAGGGTCTCGGCGTCGGCGAGAGCGACCCGCTTGGCGGGTTGGCCAGCCTTGGCGGCGAGCGCTTTAGCGAGGATCTCCGCGCAGGCGGCTGCATCGGGAACGCCGCGCAGCATGGGCTCGGCGTTGGCCAGCTTCCAGGGACGCGCGCTGGGCCAGAGCGGCACGTAAGGCGCCCGGTCCGGGCCGGTGATCTGAAGAGGGATATCGCCGGTGCCGGACTTGCGCAGATGCACGCCGGCCGATCCGATCTTCGAGAAGGGGATGTTGATCGCTTTGGGCAAAGCCACGCCGGAGCGGATCACCACCCGGTCCGTCGTCACGGTATAGATGGTCGCTCGGGCGATCAGCCAAGCCAGCAAAGACAACAGGCCGAGGGCGGCCATCGCCATCGGGACCAGATGCAGGCTGTTGGCTAACGCGACATTGAAGCTGGCCCCGTCCACCATGCCCGTGCTGACCTGCCAGACCAGCAGGATGGCGAAATAGAGGCTCACCGCACGCACGTGAAAGACGTGCAGGGCCAGCGATTTCCAATCCGGGCCGCCCCGCCAGAGGATATCCTCGCCCTTGGGCAATTCCTCCGGCAGGCCCGGAATGGGTTCCGGCTTAATCTTGTCCGGATCGCACATTAGATCCACGCCTCCTTGCGGTCGGGCGTCGCATAGAGCAGGCCGCCGCCGTAGTAGGCGCTGATCCGGTCTTCTTCTAAGCGGGTCACCTGGTCACTTGAGGCATGGGCGGGCACGCCGGCGAATTGCTCAGCCAGAATGGCCGGGACGAGCACCTTGCCCTTGCTGCCTTTCACGTTGGCGAAGCCGAAGGGCAGCAAGACCTTGCGGCCGGTTTCACCCTCGGCGGCGTCCAGTTCGACTTCGTAATAGCGCACTAGCGCTTCGGCGCGATCGACCCAGATATCGCTGATCTTGCCGGCCGACTGGTCGTCAGCGCCGACCACGTCAAACCCCCGCGGATCGGAGTCTCGTTCGGCGACTGAGAAGTCCTCCAGCAATCGCATCGGCACGATTTTCGGCTGGTGCTCATGGGTCATGTCCGGGATGTCTTCACGCTGGGCATAGCCGCCCGGACCCATTTCAGCGGCCATCGGATCGCCAATGGGATCTGACGGAGCGCCCGGCCAAACCGCCAGACGCTTCAGCTTGCCTTCAACGCTCGGGTCACGGACGCCGTCGGGCTTGTAGACCGTGCGGCCGTCCTGGAGGTGAAACGCCTTCGGCTTGGGCGTGGAGGGCCCGGAGGAATCCTCCAGATGGCCGTCGGTATCAGTCTCCATGGGAAAGCCTTCCCGGCGGCTTTCTTTCTGCAGGTAGAACACCAAGCCGATGAAGAACAGGACAAAGCTGATGAACAACAGGGTTGTCAGGTCCAGAGAACCAACAATCGTTCCGGTTTCCATTTTAAGGCCTCCCTTTCAGCCTCTAGCCTGGGAATTCGGCGATGCCGAACTTCCCTGGAGTGCGCTCCCGCCGCTCGCCGGAATGACGCGCAAGCGGGCCAATCGCTGCCAAGGCAGCAAAAAGCAACGCAATTTCAATGTGATAAACTGCCGAATAGCCGACCGCCGGACCTTGCAGGGCAGGGCCCAGCACGCCGGCGTCGCCCAAGGCGGCGACGATGTCACGCACAGCGCCGCCAGCCGCGACGGCGACACCCGCCGCCGTCGCCTGAACGGCGCCCCATACGCCCAGAGCCAGGCCGGCATGACCGCCTTCGCCCAGCTCCATGGCGGCGGTCAGAGTTCCGACCGCGAAAAGGCCTCCGCCCAGTCCGATCAACACCGCACCAACCCTGAATAGGAAGGGCGAGCCGAGGGGGTCGGACAGGATGACGGAGGCGAAAGCAAACAGCCCGATGACCATGCCATAGGCCGCCAGGCGGTGAGGGTCGCTGCCGGTGGTCAGGCTGCGGCCCGCCCAGGCAAAGCCCACCAGCGTGCCCGCCGCCCACAGCGCCGTCAGCAAAGTCGTGCCGCCGACGGATAAGCCAAGCACTTCCCCGCCATAGGGCTCTAACAGCACGTCCTGCATGGAGAAGGCGGCCGCGCCCAGGCCCACCGCGATCAACAGGCGGGCCGGACGTCCGCCAGACGCGAAGGCCGCCCAAGCGTCCGAAAAGGCCGGACGCTCCCGGTCGGCGCGCGTGAGCTCCGGCCGGCGCGCTTCCTGGCGCCACAGGGCGACGACGTTGAACACCATGGTGACCACGGCGGCGCTCTGGATGACGCGGACCAGGCGCTCATGGGAAAAATCGATCAGGAAGAAGCCGATGACGACGGCGCTGAGCAGCATGCCGACCAGCAACATCACATAAAGCAGCGCCACCACCCGGGGCCGGGTGTCCTCGCTGGCGAGATCGGTGGCCAGCGCCAGGCCGGCGGTCTGGGTGGTGTGCAGCCCGGCGCCCACCAAAAGGAAGGCGAGGGCGCTGACCGCGACGCCGAACCATTCCGGCGCATTGCCCGCGCCAGACAACAAGATCAGGGCGAAGGGCATGAAGGACAGGCCGCCAAACTGCAGCATGGTCCCGAACCAAATATACGGCACGCGCCGCCATCCCAGCACGGAGACATGATTGTCGGACCGAAAGCCGATCAGGGCGCGCAGCGGCGCAAACACCAGCGGTAACGCCACCATCAGCGCGACCAGCCAGGCGGGCACGCCCAGCTCAGTGATCATCACCCGGTTGAGCGTGCCGGTGAGCAGCACGGCCGCCATGCCGACGGAAATCTGGAACAGCGACAGCCGCAGCAGGCGCGTGAGCGGAAGCTCCTTGGTCGCAGCATCGGCGAAGGGCAGCAAGGCCTTGCCAAACTGCGCCCAGCGGCGCCGAAATTCTGCGGAGCGGTCGGTCATGCGCGCACCAACTCCATGGCTTGAGAAATGTAGAAGAAGCTGTCGATCCGCTCGGTGCGGCCGACAGTCCAGCCCTGAAGCTGGGGGTGTTCGGCGATGCGCTTGCGCAAGCCCTTTTCGGAGATCGGCACGATGGCCGGCGAGCGATCGGATTTCGGAAATACCTGACCGACGGCATGCATAACGGTGAGCATCGGCGTGCGCGGCGCGAAGGTGAAGATCACCTGTTCGCGCGCCCGTGAGGCCAGATCGGCGATCATCTGCGCCATGTCGGCGGGCTGATAATGGATCACCGAATCCATCGAGACGACCCGATCGACCGGACCGGCGCTGTCGTCGAGCATGTCGCCGGCGCGGAAATTCACCGCGCCGCGCAGCTCCTCCGGCGCGCGCTCGGCCGCCAGCTCCAACAGGGTCGGAGAGAGGTCGACCGCCTCAACCGTCGCGCCGCGCGCGGCGGCGGCGAAGGCGAGTTGGCCCGCGCCGCAGCCGGCGTCGAGCAGACGCTCATCGGCCAAATCCATGGGCAGCCAGGACAATATGGTGTCGCGCATGCTGTCGCGGCCGGCCCGCACGGTGGCGCGCACCCCGCTGACCGGGGCGTCGGACGTCAGCTTGGCCCAGGCGTCGACCGCCGTGCGGTCGAAATAGGTCT
>CAZAGE010000065.1:0-14430 GCA_964484345.1 uncultured Oceanicaulis sp.
GCTATGAAAGCCCGTCAACGCCGGATGAGACGTTCGACTACAACATGGCAACGCGCGAGCGCACGCTGATCAAGCGCCAGGAAATCCCGTCCGGTCACGACGCCGCTGACTATGTCGTCCGCCGTCTGATGGCTCCGGCGCGTGACGGCACGCGGGTTCCGGTCACCCTGCTCTATCACGTCGACACACCCATCGATGGCACCGCGCCGGTGCTGCTCTACGGTTATGGCTCCTACGGCATCACCATTCCGGCCAGCTTCTCGGTGTCCCGCCTCAGCCTGGTGGACCGGGGCATGATCTACGCCATCGTGCATATGCGCGGCAGCATGGCGATGGGCTATCAATGGTATCTGGACGGCAAGCTCGACCAGAAAATGAACACCTTCACGGACTTCGTGGATGGCGGCCGTTTCCTGGTTGATGAGGGCTTCACCTCTGAAGGCCAGCTGGTCGCCATGGGCGGCTCCGCAGGCGGTCTTCTGGTCGGCGCCGCGATGAATATCGATCCCAGCCTATTCGCCGGCGTGATCGCGGCGGTGCCGTTCGTGGATGTGGTCAACACCATCTCCGATCCCAGCCTGCCGCTCACCCCGCCGGAGTGGAATGAGTGGGGCAATCCGATCGAGGACGCCGACGCCTATCGCTACATGATGAGCTATAGCCCCTACGACAATGTCACCGAGCAAGCCTATCCCCACCTGTTCGCCACGGCGGGCCTGACGGATCCGCGGGTGACCTATTGGGAGCCGGCCAAATGGGTGGCGCGCCTGCGCGATCGCCGGACTGATGACGGCCTCACCTTGTTCCGCACCAATATGGGCGCGGGCCATGGCGGCGCCTCGGGCCGGTTCGACGCTCTGGAAGAGCGGGCGGAGGAATGGGCCTTCGCCCTGATGGCGGCCGGCCTGGCGGACGCCGAAGCTGTTGAAGCCGCGGACGCGGCCGCAGCGGAATAAGCCCGAGGCTTGGAACGTAAGGACGCGGAGCACGGCTCCGCGTCCTTTTTTTGCTTGATGACGGCGGTGCTGGATGGAACTCAGCGTAATCGTCGCGGTTCGTTTACCCCTCCAGCTCGAAATCAAGCCGGGTCTGAACCCTGCGTTGGACGATGCTGTCCTGCGCTGCGCCGGTCACTGCGGCGTGGCGCCATTGAGCCACCGCTGCGAGAGCGGCCCGTGCAAAGCCTGGACTATCGCACGCGAGCGCGCGCGCATTCGCCGTGCGGCCATTGGCGAGAATGTCATATTGGACCAAGCAGCTTCCCTCGACGCCGCGGCGCAGCTCGCTCGGGGGATAGGTCGGCCGCGCCCGGAATTCGAGCGGCGGCGGCGGGATGGCGACCTGGCGCAGACTATCGATATCCGGGTCAACACGAACAGTGGGCAGCGGCGTAGCGCTTGGCGAGACACCCGGCCCTGCGCTGGGATCTATCGGAACCGGCTGGATCTGCGGGGGCGGCGCCACGGCCTCGGGCAGCTCGGGAAAGCGGTCTTGATCGATTGTTTTCTCGGGAGGAATCTCCGCAATCACAAAGGCTGGGACCTCGACGACATCAGCCGGCGGCGGGATCTCCGTCCAGATTAGCGCCCGCATCAGAAAAAAGAGCGCAATGGTGATCGCAGCGGCCGCGGACAAAGCAATGAGAAATCGGGCGGTTGTCACGAGTGGCGCCCCGCCAAGATCGGCCGCGCCGGGCGTATGCCCAGATGCAGTCATCAAGCCGTCTCCTCCGCAGCTGCGGGACCGGCACAGGGCCATGACCCCACCAAGAGATATTCATCGGAGACACTATCGCGCCAGAGGCGAGTGGCGGAAATATGGCGAATGACGAGCGCGTAAGAAAAAACCCCGCTGCGGCGCGCCGCAGCGGGGTTGGTCCTGACGCTTGGTCAGAAGATGGCGAACGCGCTTATGAGCGACCTTGCGCAATCTCCTCGATCCGGCGCTGAACTTCTTCGGCGACTTCAGCAGCCATTTGAGCGGCTTCATCATTGGTCATGCCGGCTTCACGGACCTGATCACCATACTGATTGAAGTAAGGCGTGCAGCGCTCGGGCACGTCAATGACGACCTGACCGGTGTCATCGACCTGACCCACGATCGTGCCGATATCCACTTCACTCTCAGTGATCAGGCGGCATTCGTCGACCAGTACCTGCTCAAGCTGGAGCTCGCGGCGAATGCGTCCTTGAATCTGAGCGTTAATGAAGCTGATCCACCCATTCGCCTCGCGACGGCTCCGGGAGAACCGGGTGGCTTCGCGGTAGGCGGCCAGCGCGCCCTGCTCGTCTCCGCGCTCGTAACGCACCGCGCCGAGCAGCGCCCAAGCTGCACCGGTCTGCTCAAGACCGCCCCGGTTGAGCGCCTGCTCAAACGCAGCTTCCGCCTGCGGCAGATTGTTCAGCTCGAAATGCGCTTCCGCCAGCTTCAGTGACCATTCGCCTTCACCAGTCTGGTTCGCCAGGCGCTCTAGCACCGGGGTCGCCCGGTCGAATTCACGGGCTTGACGCCACATATTGGCGAGTGACCGCAGCTGGCTGACGTCACCTTCGCAACGCCCGGCATTGATCTCGCGCTCCAGGATGCTGGCGCCACGATAGGGGTTCTCGAAGAAGCTATACCACTGCGACAGGCGGAAGAGTTCATTGCACTCTTCGAACAAGCCGTTGAGATACATCAGCTTGTTCGCTTCAAAGGCGTCTGTGTCCCGATCAAGACGGGTGAACAAGGCGACCAGGTTCTGCCAGCCGCGGCGCTCGCCCGGGAAAGCGTCGAGCGAGTCACGGACCACTCGCAATTCATCTTGCGTCTGGCCCAGCTCAGAATAATAGGCCTGCATCAGAGCAAAATCGCCCTGATTTTTGTTAGCCTTCTGCCGATAATACTGCTCCGCGTAGCGAATGCCGTCACGATAACGCTGGGCCTGATAGTAGGCTTGGGCGAGCAAACGCAGCAGGCTTTCATTCAGCTCGACACCGTCGCGCACGGCGATTTCAAGCTGACGAAGACCTTCGTTCAGATTGTCCGTAGCGATGTAAAGCTGGCCAACCTGAACCCGAATGGTGTTGGCTTCATCTTGGGTCGCGGCGCCCGTATCGAGCATCGCGACGAAGTCTTGGATCGCGCCCTGCAGGTTATCGAGCTGGAAACGCGCTGTGCCGCGCAACTGCAGCACGATAAAACGCTCATACTCGCTCAAGTCTTGAGACAGGAGCGGCGTGAGCACTCGAACCATGCCGCTGAAGTCTTCGACGTCCTGAAGTTCGACGGCGGATTGCACAGTTTGACCGACGCTTGTCGACAAGGTCCGGTTCGTCGGGGGCTCTTCCCGATCGCTGTTGCGGCGTTGCGCATCGGCGTTCGACGCCCAAACCAGCGCAAGCATGACAGCCACCGTGGCGCCGGTCACAAGCATGACCAGACGGCGAAGATCAAAATGTCGAGTCTGGCTCATACCAAGCTCCAGTTTTGAATGGTGCGGGCGCATTGAGAAACTTCAGCGCCGCGTATTAGTCCTGCAGCTGGAAATCGAAGCGTGTTTCCACGCCGCGACGCCAAACCGCCGTTCCATCGACAATCCGCGGCTGGTAGCGCCAGCGCTCCACAGCGCGAATCGAGGCCCGCTGAAACAGCGAACTATCGCACCGGAAGACTTCCGCATTGGTGGTCACGCCGTCAGGCGTCACGTCAAAGCGCACGAAGCAGCTGCCTTCCACGCCCCGCTCGGCGGCGCGCATCGGGTATTGCGGCTCGATACGCACCAGCGGCTGAGCATCCCGGTCGGAGACGTTGAAGTTGACGTCCGCACCCGACAAGTTCGGCGCTTCGAAGTCGGGGATTTCGCCGACAATCGTGGACATGTCCTCGGTCGGCTGCTCGGCGGCCTGACGTTCGATTTGCGGCGGCGGAGGCGGAGGCTGAACCTCCGGCACGTCGTCGATGGTGAGTTCACGCACATTGGCCTGAATCTCTTCGACCTGCTCGGCGATGATGATCTGAAGCGCATCACGCTCTTCTTCCAGCTCCAGCTCTTCGGTGAAGATCAGCCGGTTCATCAACAAAAAGAGCAGCAGCGTGACGACACCCGCAACAGGAACGCCAATGATCAGACGAATTAAACTACCCATAGCTTCGTCTCCTAAGCGCCTTCAGTGGAAATCTTCACCTCGATGCCCATTTCGATCAAGAGATCCTGGACATCAAGCACGGTTCCAATGGGCGCTTCCGCGTCACCCTGGATCATGGCTTCAGCGCGCGGGTTTTCTTCCCGCAGCTGTTCCAATACCGGGCGAAGAGCGGTGATTTCATAGACGGTGCCGTCCACGAAAATCTCGTCTTCACCGGTGATCGCCACCAGCAAGGTCGGCTTCTCACGCTCCTGGAGCGTGGTTTCCGGACGGACGATCTCCACCCCGGGCTCCTTCACGAACACGGCGGTCACGATGAAGAAGATCAGCAGGATGAACACCACGTCCAGCATGGGCGTCATGTCCAGTTCGACATCTTCGTCGTCCTGAAGCACGCGGCTTTGGCGTCGAGCCATGGTCGACCTCCCTGCCTATTCTTCGGCTTCGCCGGCGCGCGTGATCGTCACAGCGATCGAGTTCGCGCGCAGCTCGTCCAACATTTCAACAATCAGCCCGTGGTGAGCATCAGACGCCGCGGAGATCACCACCGCACTGTCCGGCTGCTCAGCGCGGATGCGGGACACGGCGGCGAGCACGCGCAGCGCGCTGGTCGGCTCCCGATCCACGAACACCCGGTTCTGGGCGTCGACCTCCACCAGGATCACCGGCGGCGGATCATCAGGCGGATCATCACTGTCCGGCGGCGGGCGCATGTCCACGCCCTCTTCGGTGAGGAAGGTGGCCGTCACGATGAAGAAGATGAGCAGGATGAACACAATATCCAGCATCGGCGTCATATTGACGTCGGCTTGATCATTGCCCCTGCGTGTACGTCTACGCATGGCTTAGTCCACCTCTAGCTCATCGGTCAGCTCGTGCACCCGCTGCTTGGCGAGACGCTCGATCTGATTGGAGAACAACAGGCCCGATAGAGCTGCAACCATGCCCGCCATGGTGGGGATCGTGGCGCGTGCGACGCCGGCGCTCATGGCGCGCGCGTCGGACGAACCGGAGATCGCCATCACATCGAACACGGCGACCATGCCGGTCACGGTGCCGAGGAGGCCGAACAGGGGAGCCACCGCGACCAAGGTCTTGATGAGCTCGACATTTTGTTCGGCTTTCGCCTTCACCTCTGAAATCAGCTGATCCCGGATCGCCAGGGCACGCCGGGAATGGTGGTCGCTGCGCGCGCCCCATTCCCGCATAACCCGATTGCGATCGCCCTTATGGGCGAAACCGAAATAGGCCAGCCGCTCCAGGATAAAGGCCCACATCACGAAGGTCAGACCCATGATATAGGTCAGGATCGGACCTCCGCGCTCCAGGAATTCCTGGAGACTTGCTAGGGCGCCTTGGAAATCCATGGCTCTCTTCCTTAGTCCGCGGCGTTTTCTTCGGCGTGACGCGCGATGATGCCGGCGGCTTGCTCCTCAAGGGCTTGCTGAGCGCCACGCGCAAAGCTTGCTGCAAAGGAGTGGATGAACAGAAGCGGGATGGCGGCGATCAGACCGGACACCGTGGTCACCAGGGCCTCGGAGATACCACCGGCCATGATCTGCGGATCGCCGGTGCCGAACAGGGTGATCTGGGTGAAGGTCCGGATCATGCCGGTCACCGTACCGAGCAGGCCGAGCAGCGGGGCGACGCCTGCGGCCAGCTTCAGGAAGTTCAGACCGAACTCCAGCTTCGGCGTTTCGCGCAGAATGGCTTCATCAACCTTCAGCTCGATGGTCTCAAACGGACGGTCTTTGACTTCCTCATAGGCCATCATGACACGGCCCAGCGGGTTGCCCTTGGACGCCGTCGAGCGACGCTTTTGAGCGTTGATCGCCGAGGTGGTGAGCAGCAGCTGAACCAGACGCAGGAGACCGAACAAAGCCGAGAAGATAAACAGGGCCGCGATGATCTGGGCGACGATGCCGCCTTGTTCGAAGCGTTCCTGCAGGTTCGGCACTTCGCGGTAGATGCTCAACAGAGCGCCACGCGAGGGATCGATCGGACCGGAGACGATTTCGCCCGGAGCCGCGTTGATAATGTTACGCGCCGCATTCATCAGCGAGCCCGGAGGCTGGCGCTCAAGCGCGACGAGTGAATAGGTCGCCGTACGGCTGCTCTCATCGGAGGACCAGTTCAGGTAGACCGGGCCACCCTGGTCCGCGATCGCCACGAAGGCGCCGATCCGCGTCACGGGAACCGGATCACCGCCATTAAGGCCCAGAACGCGACGGTTGTAGGTCACGACTTCCGCCTGGCCGTTCATTTCGGTGAGCATGGCCTGCCAAATGGCGTCCAGCTCACGGCGGCTCGGCAGGGTCCGGGTCTCGGCCAGCTCAAGCAGGTCGTCGGCGCGACCGCCATACTGAGCGGACACCAGCGACGAATCGATGATGGCGCCGAACTCACCCGCGCTCTGGCGGGCGGCGCCGAACAATTCACCGAAGCTGCCCTGCGCCTGGCGCAGTTCAACGGCGAGTTCGTCAATGCGCACCGTATTTTCTTCAAACTGCGCCTGAAGCTGACGCCCTTCAGCTTCCAGAGCGGCGAGCTGGTTGCGGGCGCGGGCCAATTGAGCGGCCTGCTGGTCGCGCTGGGCGCGGAATTCCTGCAGACGGCGCTGGTTTTCGGCCGCAGCGTTGCGCGAGTCCGCACGGACGCGGTCGAGCAGCTGTTGGATGGAAGTGACAGGCTCTTGGTCTGCCTGGGCGAAGGCCGGCGCGCAAAGGAGCGAGGCTCCCATCGATACGGCGGCAATGGATTTGATGAGGGTTTTCATCACGATCAGTCTCCGTCTCGTATCTTATTGCGCCTGGGTCGGGCCAGGCAGCGGGGCCGGGAACACGTCCGGCGTGGTCAGTTCGTTAGCGATCCGCCAGGCGCGCTGGACGTCGGTCGCCATGGAGCCCGGTACCGGACGCCAATCCTGATTGTCCTTGGTGATCATGCTGATGTCGCCCGCGACCCGGCGGATCAGAGCCACACGACCGATCTGAAGGAACTCAGCCAGCTCGGCGGCGCCGTCCACATCGATTTCCTCGGTGTAGGCGCGCAAAGACCGCCCGTAAGAGCTTTCGATCTCATAGGCGTTCAGCAGCAGGCGATACTTCTCCGCCGGCGGGATCAGCGGATCACCGAGCGCTTGCTCGATGTCGGCCAGACGATCCATGCGGTCGCCCATCTGGAACGGCAGGTCCGCTTGGATGAAGGCTTCCAGCTGGACATACATTTCCAGAAGCATCGGGGTGAGATCGCGTTCGATCGTCTCCACGCGCTCCAGCTGGCGCTCCAGCGAGGTCAGCTCGTTTTCCTGCGAGCGCAGGAAGACCCGCTGCTGCTGCAGGAAGACTTCCTGCGACTGGATCTGCTCCTGGACCGCCAGGAATTCGCGCTCCGCATCGCTGGCCTGGTCGGCCAGGGTGTCGATCTGGCTTTGAGCTTGCGCCCCCGCCTGAGTCGACTGGCGCGCGACGTTCAGCGCAGAGTCGAGCTGCGCTTGCGCTGCACCCGCTGCGATCAAGACCGCAGCGCCCGCCATAAGCGATGTGCGGATGGCATCAAAGGTTCTGGACATATATTCGCCTCACAGTAGCCGGCGCGGGCTAGCAAAATCCCCGCGCGCCTCCGTTTCCCTCACTCTGTCGGTGCGCCGAAAATCGCCGAGACGGCTTCGACCCCCCAAAACAAAATATGGCGCACCGCGCGCCAGCGGCCGCCTTCAACGGCCGCAAAAAAGATCTAACAGGAGGAAATAACACTGTTGTCTGTCATCCCCTCGGCCCGCGACGTAATCCGCCGCCTCTTACTTTGGTATGAACGCTACCACCCGCTTTGCAGCGCGATCAACCGTCCAAGCGCGGTCGAGGACACGGTTAAACGCTGTTAACCCTTTTGGGCTGCCTAGTGCGGCGAATATGAGACAGGCCGCGCGGCGCCCTTTGCCAAGCTAAGAAATTTCCAATGGATACATGCGTTAACCTCTCTCCCATCAGGGTGATCGACGGCGCTGCATCCATCCGATTGAAGAGGAAAATACGAGCTGTTGAAAACAACTGCGGTTGATGTGCAATTGCCCGGTCCACCGGCGCCGCATCGTGCAATGGGCGCGCTCTCACAATCTTTAGTGTAGCGCGACGGTCATACTGATAAGAGGTGGATGGCTGGGGCACCAGGATTCGAACCTGGGAATGGCGGTACCAAAAACCGCTGCCTTACCACTTGGCGATGCCCCAGCAGCGTTGATCTCTCAACGGCAGGACGGGGTAGATAGCTCGGCTTTCTTCGCGATGCAACGGGCGTTGCTGCACAGTTCTGCAGCGCGGTCAGCTCGACTGCGCTTTGTGTGCGAATCCGGCGCCGTGAGGCGATTGCCAACCCCAAGGCCTTTGCGTATAAGCCCCGCCTCGGTTCGGAGTATAGCTCAGCCTGGTAGAGCACTGTCTTCGGGAGGCAGGGGTCGCAGGTTCAAATCCTGCTACTCCGACCAGTTTTTCCCGCCCCCTCGCACGCAGCGCGTACAAAGCCTGCTTTCACACGCAGCCATCCTGTGCATAGCATGGGTGAGCGTCGGCCTGTGGGGGGAAGGATGCGGCAATTCTGGTTCAGCCTTCTGGGCGCCATGCTCGGCGTGATTCTCGCGGTATTGCTGCTTGCGGTGCTGGTAGGCTTGGCGATCAGCGCCTGGATCGCTGATTTCGCGCAGGACCAGGCCGCCGCCCACCGCGCCGACCAGGCGGTCGTGCTGGAAGTCGATCTTCGAACCGCGCGCTTGGACCAGGCTGTGGTCTCGCCTTTCCCGAGCGCCGCCCCGATCAGCATGATCGAATTGGTCACCGCGTTGGACCGTGCCGCGTCCGATCCGAATGTCGCATCGATCTTTGTGCGGGCCGGAGCCGGCGTGACGCCCGCCGACGCCGAGGAAATCCGTGCGGCTTTGCAGCGCGTCCGACAGGCCGGCAAACCTGTGATCGCGCATATTCAGTCGTTCACTGGCGGCTCCACCGCGCCCTATCACGCCATCAGCGGCGCCAGTGAAATCTGGATGCATCCTTCAAGCTGGTTCGCCGCGACCGGGCTGCAGACCGAACAGGTGTTTTTCGGCGATGCGCTGACCCGGATCGGCGCCGAGGCGCAATTCCTCCAGCTTTATGAATATAAAGGGGCCGCCGAGATCTTCACCCGCGCGGACTATAGCGACGCGGCGCGCGAAGCCAGGCAAGCCTGGCTCAATTCCCTTTACGCGACGGCGCTCACCGACATCGCGGATGACCGCGGCTTCACCCTTGAGGACGCCGGACGCCTGATCGGCGCCGGGCCGTATCTGGCCAGCCAGGCGCGAGAGGCCGGGCTTGTCGATCAACTCGGCCAGGCGGAAGCCGCGCGCGCGCGCGCCATGGCGGCTAAGCCGCAGGTGCGGATTGAAACGATCGACACCTATGCCCGGACCCCTCGCCCAGAGCCGAAAGGAGCCGTCATCGCGCTGATCAGCGGTCAGGGTCCGGTGATCGACGGCGCAGCGCCGCGCGGCTTGGGCGCCGCCACGGCGCTGGCGTCTGACGACATGGCCGCAGCGATTGATGAAGCGGCCGCCGATCCCGCCGTTCGGGCGATCTTAATCCGCCTGGACACTGGCGGTGGCAGCGCAACAGCCTCCGACCAGATCGCCGCGGCGATCCTGAGGGCGCGGCGCGCCGGAACGCCGATTATCGTATCCATGGGCAGCGTCGCCGCCTCCGGCGGCTATTATATCGCTGCGCCGGCGGACCATATCACGGCCAATCGCGGCAGCTTGACCGGGTCGATCGGCGTGATCAGCGGCAAGATCGCGATCGGCGGCGCATTGGAGCGGGCCGGCGTCACGGTCGATTCCGTTGTCGTTGGCGGAGACTTCACCGGCGCCCTGTCGCCGGCGGAGCGCTTCACCGAAGGCCAGCAGGCCGCCATCCAAGCCATGGCGGAAGCCACCTATGCCGATTTCACCGCCCTGGTCGCTGAAGGCCGCGACCTGCCGCTCGCCCGGGTCGAGGATCTGGCGCGGGGGCGGGTCTGGACGGGCGCCCAAGCCGTCGAGCTGGGTCTTGTTGATGAAGCCGGCGGGTTTCTGGACGCAGTCGACGCCGCCCGCCGCCTCGCCCGCCTATCTCCCGACGAAGCTATCCGGCTGCAGCCCTTCCCTGCGCCGCCGCGCGGTCTGGACCGCTGGCGCGCCATGCTGGGCGCCGGTGTCGAAACCGGAGACTCGCTGGCGGCGCTGTCGGCGGTTTTAAACCGGCCGGAGGTGCAAACCGTTCTGCGCGAGATAGCGCAACCGGCGGCCCCCATCGCCCTTGAGGCTGACACGCCCGATTAGACCGCCAAGGCGCCCAGCAGCAGGGTCGCCGCCAATCCCAACGTCAGGATCACCGCATAGACGAAGTCGAGCATCAGCGTGCGCAAGATACTGGTGATGCGTCCGCGCTCATAGACCACCCGGTGGATCCTGTAGAGATAAAGGTTGGAATAGATCAGGAAGGCGAGGACCATCCAGCCGCCCAGCGCATAACTGGACAGATAAAACACGGTCATCGACAGAAAGAGCGCGGCGTGGAAGTGGACTGAAACGATCAGGTGGTCGTAGAGGAAAAACCCCCGCCGCCAGGCATAGGTCAGGCTGAGCAAGAGCGCATAGACCGGCACCATCGCAAACATGATGCGCGGCACCCAGTCGGCCGCTTCATCAAGCCAGTCGCCGGGATCTTCCGCGACACGGGCGAAGCGCTCACCCAGATACGCCCGCACCGGGCGCGGCCAACCGTCCTCAGGCGCCGGCTCCCCGAAGTCTTCCGGAACGAAAAAGCGTCGAATGGCTTGCGCCGTCGTCTCGCCCTCGCCATCGCCAAGGCTGAATGCGCCTTCCACACCATCGCCCCGCTCAAGCCCGAGCTGTAATGGGGCGGAATTATCTTCAGCCTCTGGCGTCAGCGTGGGTGATTGAGGCTCAGTCGCCTCGCCCTCGGTCGGCTCCGCAGGCGGTTCTGCAGGGGGATCAGCGCCCGTTGTCGCTTCAGCCTCGGTCTGCACCGACGATTCTTCAACGCGGGCCTCGATGTCATCCATCAGGCTGCCGAGACCGACCTGATCAAGCGCGGCGCGCGCCTCTGCGACTTCCTCCGGCGTCAATTCACCGGATTCAATCGCCTCATTGATGATCTGTTCGACTTCGCCTGCATTATCCAGCGCGTCTGGACGGAGTTCGGCGTCCTCCACGTTAAACGAGGTGGTCGCGACCGGGGCGAGCAGGAAGAAGACCAGGGATGCGATGATATAGAGGCGGAAGGGCGGCATGAAGCGCGCCCGCTGACCCTTAAGATAAGCGCGGGTGATCCGTCCGGGGCGCAGTAAGAGGTTCGGGATCGTCCGCGCCACCCGGCCATCCAGGGCGAACAAGCCCTCGATAATCTCACCCGCCAGCCCGCGGACCGGCCGGTGGAATTCATCGTCCAGCTGGCCGCAATGGTGACAGACCGGACCTTGGAGTTTGGCGCCGCAATTGGCGCAATAGCCCGGCTTGGCGTTTGGACGCAGCGTCGCTTCACGCGACGGCCGCGCCCGGGCGCCAGGCACTGAGGGATCGGCGGCGGAGGCCGCAACATGCTCCGCAGCTGTTCCAGCTGCATCATCGAGCCCGTCGCTCATCCCCGCCCCCGCTTATCCCCCAGCGGGTTGATTAACCCGCCGAGCTTTCCCCGCCGGCGCCCGCCGACTGCGTCTCGTCAGCAAAGCACAAAAACCGCGTGCGGTGGATGTCGGAGATATTGTCCTCCCATCCGGTCACACTCGGGTTCACCAGCGCTTTGTTCACATAATAAACGATCGGAATATACGGCATCTCGTCGAGCATGATCTGCTCGGCCTCCGCCAGCATCCGGCCGCGCTCGTCCGCGTCGACGGTCAGGTTCGCCTGCGCGACCAGGGCGTCGTATTCCGCGTTCGACCAGCGCGAATAATTCATCGGCACGGACTCAGTCTCGGCCAGGAAGAGGAAGTTATACGCGTCGTTATAATCGGCGATCCAACCCCCGTCGCCGAGCTCATAATCGCCCGCGCGCATGTTGGAATAGTGGATCTGGGTTTCGATCTGGCCGATCTCGACATCGACCCAATCCGCGATCAGCTCCCAGTCCTGCTGGACCACCGGCGCGATGCGCGGATTGTCGCGCGAGTTTCGGTGGGTGTATTCAAAGCGCAGCGGATTGTCCGGGCCGAACCCGGCCTCCTCCAACAGCGCGCGCGCCATCTCGCGACGTTCCTCAACTGGGGTGCCCATCCAGCTGATCCGCGGCGTGTCCGGATAGTCGGCGATGCCTGGCGGCACGAAGGAATAGGCCGGAATCTCGCCCGCCCGCAGAATGTTATCCGCGATGAATTGACGGTCGATCGCCATGCCGAGCGCATTGCGCACCCGCACATCGTCGAACGGCGCCATCGTGGTGTTGAAAGAGAAGTAGAGCGTGCCGAGATATTGGTGCACGCGCACATAATCTGGGAACTGCTCGCGCAGGAAGTCGATATTCTGCCCAGCGAACTCCTGGTTCAGATCCAGCTCGCCATTGCGCACCCGGCGCTCGGCGGCGGGGGTGTCGACGGTGGGGTAGTAGAACACCTCGTCAATGCAGACATTCTCATTGTCGAAAAAGAAGTCGTTGCGCTCGACATGGACGAAGTCGTTCGCGCGCCACTGGACCAGCTTATACGCCCCGTTGGTGACGATATTCTGGGGCTGGACCCAGGCGTCGCCATGGACCTCGACCACGTGCTGGGGCACCGGGAAGCTGGTGTAGTGGGTCAGAAGCTGCGGCAAGAAGGGCGCCGGGTGCTCGAGATCAATTCGCAGCGTGCGCGCATCAATCGCGGTGACGCCCAGCTGATCCGCCGAAATCTCGCCGGTGTTCACAGCACGCGCATTGCGGATCGGGTAAAGCACCGAGGCGTAGTTTGCGAGCGTCTCCGGCATCATGATCCGGCGCAGCGCGAACTCGAAATCCGCCGCATCCACCGGCTCGCCGTCGCTCCACTGCGCCTCGCGCAGGGTGAAAGTCCAGCTCAAGCCGTCCTCGGAGACCTCCCAGCTTTCCGCCATGCCCGGGATGGGTTCGGCGGCGGCGTTTTCGGTGAACAGACCGATGAACATGTCCCCGATGATATTGTTTTCCCAGGTGCCCGACGCCTTGTGCGGGTCCAGCGACAGCGGCTCGGCGACATTGCCACGGTTGAGCACCGTCACGTCGCTATCCGGCGCCTGCCCGCCACAGGCCGCCAAGGTAAGTGCGGACGCGCCGGCGGCGAGCGCCAAACTCAGACTGCGAAGTCGAGACATTGATTTCCCCTTCAAACCGTTTCCGCCAGCAGGTTGGCCAGCGAGGTTTCATAGTTTGCGCTTCAACCCGCACCTGACCGAATGGCCCGCGCGCGATCGAGCGATTAATCCATTATGCCAAGGCCGAGTTGAGCGCAGGATGAACGCGTCCAGACCTTGACGCTTTGCTAATCTCCTAGAGAAGTAGGCAGGAATTCAAGCAAAACCGGACAATTCGATGAAACGTTTCGCACTCGCACTCCTCAGCTCGTCGCTTCTTGGCGCGGGTTGGACGGCTTTAGGCATTGCTCAGACGCCTGGGGATGGTGAAGCCACGCCGACCGTCGATGCGCTGATGGCCTGCCGCACAATTGAAGACGCGGAGTCGCGCGTCGCCTGCTTTGATGAGCGCATCGTGGCGTTTTCCGCCGCCCTGGAGGACGGCAGCCTGGTGGTGGTGGAGCGCGCCGCGATCCGCGCGGTTGAACGCGAAGGCTTCGGCATCGCCCTACCCAGCATGTCAGGGCTGCGCAGCCTGTTCGGCGGATCAGATCAAGGGGACGCGGCGACGCCGGCTGAAGGCCAGGTTGAGGTTTTCGAGGACGGCAGCGAGGTTGTTTACGCCAGCGGCGGCGGCATTGAGGAGATCCGCAGCCTGCCGGTGCGGTCGGTGACGACCAACAACGCCGGCGATCTGGTGATTACGCTGGAGAACGGCCAGGTCTGGCTGCAAGCAGACTCAACCCAGATCCGCGCCCCGCGCCGCAATGAAATGGACGGTTTGACGGCCACCATCCAGGATGGGGCGCTCTCATCCTTCTTCATGGAATTAAGCTATAGCTCGCGCCGCTTCCGGGTGCGCCGGCTGCGCTAGGCGAAAGGGCTTGAGGGCGCGAACGATGCTCCGGATCGATCGCGTCGCGCTCTCACCCTTATTGCGCGCTAACGATCCTTCGGATCGATCGCGTCGCG
>CAZAGE010000066.1:0-13727 GCA_964484345.1 uncultured Oceanicaulis sp.
CCCCGTATCCCGGCGCCGAAAACGCCTTGTAGCGTTGGCAAGTACGGACAAATTCATGTCGAATGGCGATACGCGCTTCCACGTTCCCGCCCCGCCTTACCGGCCGGGCGACGAGCCGGACTTCTCCTTCCTGAACCTGCCCAAGGCCGGCGAGGCCAAGCGGCCGGACCCGACAGTCTCTGCGGCGAAGACGCAAGAGCTTGCGCTGGGGCTGGTCGGCGTCCTGGACCATAACCACCAGGCGGTGGGCGAGTGGGATCCCAAGGTGAAGGCGGACGTGTTGCGCGAGGGTCTGTCCCACATGGTGCTGACCCGCATCTATGACGAGCGCATGCTGAAGCTTCAGCGCCAGGGCAAGATGAGCTTCTATATGAAGTCCACCGGCGAAGAGGCTGTCGCCGTCGCCGGCGCCATGGCGCTTCGCCATGATGACATGGTCTTCCCAAGCTATCGCCAGCAGGGGATCTTGTTTGCGCGCGGCCGCAACATCGTGGACATGATGTGCCACTGCATCTCCAACAGCCGCGACAATCTCAAGGGCCGCCAGCTGCCGGTGCACTACACCTGGGCGGAGGGGAATTTCTTCACGGTCTCGGGCAATCTGGGCACGCAGTTTCCGCAGGCGGTCGGCTACGCCATGGCCTGCGCCTATAAGGGCGAAGACCGCATCGCGGCGAGCTGGATCGGCGACGGCACCACGGCGGAAGGCGACTTCCATGGCGCGCTGACGCTGGCCTCTACCTATCGCGCGCCGGTGCTCCTCAATGTGGTCAATAACCAGTGGGCGATCTCTTCCCACCAGGACATTGCACTGGGCGATGCGCCGACCTTTGCGGCGAAGGGCCTGGGCTATGGCGTCGCCTCGATCCGCGTGGACGGCAATGACTTCCTGGCGGTTTATGCCGCGACCCAATGGGCGGCTGAACGCGCCCGCGCAGGTCATGGCGCGACGCTTCTGGAGCTGTTCACCTATCGCGCCGATGCGCACTCCACCTCGGACGATCCGTCAAAATACCGGCCCAAAACCGAGTTCGATGTCTGGCCGCTAGGCGATCCGATCGAGCGTTTGAAGCAGCATCTGATCGGACTTGGCGAGTGGGATGAAGCCCGTCATGCCAAGCTGGAGGAGGAGATGACCAAGCTCGTCGTCAAATCCTATAAGGAAGCGGAAAGCTACGGCACGCTGCATGAAGGCCCGCTGGCGCCCACGCAGACTATTTTCGAAGACGTTTATGCCGAGCCGGACTGGCGCTTGAAGCGTCAGCGCCAGGATCTGGGAGTTTAAGCCATGGCGGTGATGAACATGATCCAGGCGCTGGGCAGCGCCATGAACGTGCTGCTTGAGCGCGACGAAGACGTCGTCGCCTTTGGTGAAGATGCGGGCTATTTCGGCGGCGTGTTCAAAGCGACCGACGGCCTTCAAAAGAAATATGGCGCGGACCGGGTCTTCGACACGCCGATCAACGAAGCCGCCATCGCGGCTTTGGCCGTGGGCATGGCCGCGCGGGGCTTAAAGCCGATCGCGGAGATCCAGTTTGCTGATTATATCTTCCCGGCGATCGACCAGATCGTCTCGGAGATGAGCCGCATCCGCTATCGCTCGGCGGGCCAATTCACCTCGGGCTGCGTGGTGCGCACGCCCTGGGGCGGCGGCATTCGCGGCGGCCAGACCCACTCGATGAGCCCGGAAGCCTTCTTCACCCATGTGCCCGGCGTGCAGGTGGTGGTGCCGTCTAACCCGTATGACGCCAAAGGCTTGCTGATCGCCTCGCTGGAGAGCGGCGATCCGGTGATCTTCTTCGAGCCCAAGCGGATCTATAACGGCCCCTTCGACGGCGTGCCGGACAAGCCGCTGTCCAGCTGGGCCAAGCATCCCAAGGGCGAAGTTCCCGAAGGCCACTACACCGTCCCGCTGGGCAAGGCGGAAGTGATCCGCGAAGGCGAAGCCTGCACCGTGGTGACCTACGGCACCTTGGTCCACGTCGCTCAAGCCGCCGCCGAAGCCTTGGGCGTCGATGCGGAAATCATCGATTTGAAAACGCTGACGCCGTATGACATCGACACCATCGCCGCCTCGGTGAACAAGACCGGCCGGGTCGTGGTCGCCAACGAGGCGCCGCGCACCTCCGGCTTCGTCGCCGAGCTGGCCGCTCAGATCCAGGAAGAGTGCTTCTACGCGCTGGAAGCGCCGATCTTCCGCCTGACCGGCTGGGACACGCCCTATCCGCATGCCCACGAATGGGCCTACTTCCCCACGCGCGACCGCTTCGCGCGCGCCCTGAAGACGGTCACGGAGGCCGCCTGATCATGAGCGAATACAAGTATAAAATGCCCGACGTCGGCGAAGGCGTCGTTGAGGCGGAAATCGTCGAGTGGCACGTCAAGGTCGGCGACAAAGTCACCGAGGACCAGCACGTCCTCGACGTGATGACGGACAAGGCCACCGTCGAGATTCCCTGCGCCGTCAACGGCGTGGTGAAGATGACGCTGGGCGAGCCGGGCGATGTGATCGCGGTGGGCACCGAAATCCTGGTCATCGAAATCGACGGCACCCCGCCGACCGAGGAGCCGACGCCTGCGACTGAAGCACCGGTGTCCTCCCCCGCGAGCGGGGGAGGTGTCAGCGAAGCTGACGGAGGGGGCGATGCCCCGTCCGCGCCTGCTGCGCCTGTGAAGGAAGAAAAGCTCGCCCCCTCCGCTCCCGTTGGGAGCACCTCCCCCGCAAGCGGGGGAGGACATCAGGTCGCCTCCCGTCCGTCCGGCGAGCGTCCGCTGGCCAGCCCCGCCGTGCGTCAACGCGCGTTGGAAGCTGATGTTGATCTATCCGCCGTGCCGGGCACCGGTCCGGCCGGGCGCATCACGCATAATGATCTGGACGACTTCATCGCCGCGGGCGGCCGTCTGGTCGCCAAGGTCGGCGGCGCCGGCGGTCCGTCGAAAGCCCCGCGCACCGGCGTTGAGACCCAGAAAGTCATCGGCCTGCGCCGCAAGATCGCGGAGAATATGGCGCTGTCCAAGCGCACCATTCCGCACATCACCTATGTGGATGAGATCGATCTCACCGCCCTTGAAGAGCTCCGCAAGCATCTCAACGACACGCGCGCGGACGGTCAGGCGAAGCTGACCCTCATTCCTTTCCTGGTTCAGGCGCTGGTCAAAGCCCTGCCGAACTTCCCGCAGGCCAACGCCCATTTCGACACCGAAAGCTCCACGCTCACCCAGTATGAGGGCGTGCATTGCGGCATCGCGGCGGCGACGCCGAACGGGCTGATGGTGCCGGTGATCCGCCATGCCGAAGCGCTGGATATCTGGGAGACGGCGGCTGAGGTCAAACGCCTCGCCGACGCCGCCCGCACCGGCAGAGCCAGCAAGGAGGAGCTGACCGGCTCCACCATCACCATCACCTCGCTGGGCGCCATTGGAGGCGTCGTCACCACACCGGTGATCAATCACCCGGAAACCGCGATCATCGGCGTCAACAAGCTGCAGACCCTGCCGCGCTATGACGGCGAAGGCCGCCTGGTCCCGCGTAAAATCATGAACCTGTCCTCCAGTTTCGATCACCGCATCGTCGACGGCTATGAAGCCGCCCAGCTGATCCAGGCGATGAAAGCGACGCTGGAAAACCCCGCGACGCTGTTTATGGGGTGAGCCGCGGTCCGCATCGCGGATGAATCGCTCCGGGGGAGCGATTTAAGCGAGCGAACGGGCCGGGAGGCCTAGGCCGTTTGTGTTCGAAAAGCTCAAGACCCAGCCCATTCGGCTGGGTCTTCTAAATTCCACCCCCTTCCCAACTCGCTTGTCTCATCCTAATGTCACCAGTGGTGACATTAGGAGCAACGCGCCCATGACTATCTACGACATGATCAAGGACCACATGGCCAAATCCATTCCTTACGCGGCCGAAACCGGCGCTGAGGTGGTGGAGATCCGCAGCGATGGCGCGGAGGCGCGCCTGAGCAAGACGGAGAAGGTGGGCAATCATATCGGCACGGTGCATGCCGGCGCGATCTTCACGCTGGGCGAGACGGCCTCCGGTGCGGCGATGAGCGGCTTGCTGGCCGACAAGGTGTTGGAGCTGCGCCCGGTCGCGGCCGAGGCCTCCATCCAATATCTCAAAACCGCCAAGACGGATCTGATCGCCTACGGCAAAGCCTCGATCTCGGCCGAGCAGGCGCTCGCGGCGATCGAGACGGACGGCAAGGTCCAGTTCGATGTCGGCGTGTCGATCCGTGACGCCGACGATGTCGAGGTCGCGACGATGACCGTCGCCTGGCATGTGAAGAAGATCAGCTGAGCCGATGGGGCAGGGGGCCCGGCGCTATCACCATGGCGAGGTGCGCAGCGCGGCCCTGGCCGCGGCGCTGGCGCTTCTGGAGCGTGAGGGCGCCGAGGCGATCACCATGCGGGCGGTGGCCAAGGCGGTTGGCGTCGATCATCGCGCGCTCTACCGCCACTTTCCCGATCGTGACGCGGTCCTGGCGGCGGTGGCCGCGCAGGGATATGGCGATCTGCTCAAGGCCTTCCGGGCGTCTTCCGACGTCGCTCGGCCGCTCCACGCCGCCTTTTCCGCCTATGTCCGCTTTGCGCTGGCGCGGCCACACCTGAGCGCCTTGATGCTGAGCCGGTCCCGGGCGGCGATTGATGGCGACGCGGTGCTAAACGCGGCGGTCTTCGCTGTATTGGAGCATCTGATGGTCGCCGCCCGAACGGCGCTGGGGCCGGGTGCGAGCAGCGAGACCGCAAAAGCCTTGGCCTTCGCCGGATTGTCGAGCGCCTATGGCATGGTTTCGCTGGCCGCGACCCAAACCCTGATGCCCCGCTCACCAGACGCGCAGCAAGCTTTCCTCATCGCGCAGGTGCACGGTGTTCTGGACGGGCAGATCGCGCAGCTTGCGCCCTAGGGCTCCAGCGCTGCGCCGTCCCGCCTTGGATCCGCCCCGCCTTCCAGCGATCCGTCTTCATTCACCCGCACGATGTGGATGCCGGAATTCTCGCCGCGCCCGCCTTCAATCGTGAAGCCGCGCGCTTCCAGTTCGGCGAGCATCGCGGCGTCGAAACCGTTCTCGATCCGCACCACGTCGCCGCGGGCGACCACGTTGGGAAGGCCCGCCGCCTCTTGCGGGCTCATGCCCCAGTCGATCATGGCGACCAGCGTTTTGGCGACATAGGCGATGATGGAATTACCGCCGGGAGAGCCAGTGGCGAAGGCGAAGTCGCCGTCTTCAGTCAGCACGATGGTCGGCGACATGGACGAGCGCGGCCGCTTGCCTGCGGCGGGCGCGTTCGGCAGAAGCGTTCCTGCGGCGTCGCGGGGGTCGCGGGCGAAGTCGGTCAGCTGATTGTTCAGGAAGAAACCGCCGGTCATGCGGCCGGACCCGAAGGGGCTTTCCACCGTTGTGGTGATGGAGACGACATCGCCGTCCGCGTCCACCACGACGAAATGGCTGGTGCCTGGCGCGTCCTCCGTGGTGTCTTCCGGTTGGACAGGGGCGCCCGGCGGCATGCCTGCAGGGGCGGTCTCCAAGGCGCTGGCCGGATCGATCATGGCTGCGCGCTCGCGCAGATAGTCCGCATCGATCAGGCCCAAGGTGGGCACATCGGCGAAAGCCGGGTCTGCGACATAGCGGTCGCGGTCAGCATAGGCGAGGCGGCTGGCCTCAATGAACAAATGCCAGCCGTCAGCGGTCGAGCCCGCCTCCGCCATGTCGAAGTGGGAGAGCATGCCCAAAATCGCATTTTGCGCCACCGCGCCGGAGGAGGGCGGCGGGGCGGAGCAGATCTGATAGCCGCGATACGGCCCGCAAATCGCCTCGCGCTGGATGGGTTCGTAGCTGGCGAGATCCTCTAGCGTCATGCCGCCGGGGCGGGGTTCGGCGTTGACAGCGTCGACAATGCCCTGGGCGATCTCGCCGGTGTAGAAATTGCGCCAGTCCGCCGCGATGGCGCGCAGGCTGTCGGCGTAGGCGGTATTGGTCAGCACATGACCGATGGGAAAGGCTTCGCCGTTTTCGTCAAATAGATAGTCGGCCGCCGCCCCGGTCTCCTCGATATCGGTGAACTGAGCCATGCGCGCGGCGATGTCATTGAGGCGCGGGGCGACCGCAAATCCGGTCTCGGCCAGCATGATCGTCTCTTGGAAATTCTCCGCCCAGGGGCGGGTCCCGTGCTCGTCATGGGCGAGGGCGAACATGGCGATGGCGCCGGGTACGCCGGTCGACAGGCCCGAGCGCCAGGCCTGCACATAGGGCAGGGGCTCGCCGTCTTCGCCAACGAAGCGGTCCTCGCGTGTACTGGCTGGCGCGGTCTCGCGCCCGTCATAGACGATCACCTCGCCCGTCCCGGCGTCGAAGCGCAGCATGAAGGCGCCGCCCGCGATGCCGGAGCTTTGCGGCTCGACCAGGCTGAGCGTCGCCTGTACGGCGATGGCGGCGTCGATGGCGTCCCCGCCGCGGCGCAGCACCGCCAAACCGGCCTCCACCGCGTCCGGGTGCGCGGCTGCGACCATGCCTGCCGCACGAGATGGAACCGGCGCCGGCGCGCCTGGCTCAGCGGAGTCTATGGCGGGCGGGGCCGCAGCCTGTTCGGGCGAGCAGGCGGCGAGCAAGACGAAAGCGGCGGCGGAGAGAAACAGGCGGGTCATGACTTCCTTTCGGCGTATGCGGTGGTATCAGTCTGGCGGCGCCGCAGCTTACACGCCAGCGGCTTCGAAGGGCTGGGCTTCTTCGACGAGAAAATCCCTCAGGCGGCGGCTTGGCCCGCCCAGGCCGCGGCCTTCCGGCCAGATCAAATCATAGCTCCATCCCAGCGACGTCACCCCAGCGCCGACCAGAAAGACCAGGCGTCCGGCCTCCACATCGGCCTCGGCGAGCGCGCGGCGCGCCAGCGCGAGGCCGCGACCGTTCACGGCGGCGTCCAGGAGGTGATCGTGGCGCGCATAGCGGTCGCCGTCCAGCGCATCTAGGCGGCTCACCCCGCGCGCGCTCAGCCAATCCCTCCAGGCCGGGCCGACCGGCTCGCCGCTGGCGCGTTCATGGTGGATCAGCGGCAGCTCGGAAACCGCCGCGCGCCAGCTTTCCGTGCTGCTGCGCGCGATCAGGTCGGGCGAGGCGGTCGGCGTCAGGCTTTCGCTGATCAGCCGCGCCGATTGCGCGTTGGACGGCGGCGCCACGCTGAAGCGGATATCCAGGTCAAGCTGGAAGCGATGCAGAGCGTCCGGCGCCGGGTCAGTGACCAGCACGACGCGCAAATCCGGGTGTGCGCGCTCGAACGCCGTCAGGCGGGGCGCCAGCCAGCGCGCTGCAAAGGCGCCGGGTGCGCCAAGGCGAATCTGCCCCGGGTCCTGGTGGCGGCCCAGCCGCGCGCTCGCCTCGCGCAGCCGCAGAAAGGCGTCATGCACCATTTCCGCAGCGGCCCGGCCTTGCGCCGTCAACGCGACGCCGCGCCCCGCCCGGGTCAGCAGGCGAGCGCCGACAACCTCCTCCAGCAGCCGGATTTGCTGGGACACGGCCCCGCTGGTTACGCCAAGCTCCTCCGCCGCGCGCGCCACGCTGCCATGCCGTGCGGCGCATTCGAACGCACGTAGGGCGTTGAGGGGCAGCAAGGACGGAGTCTCAATATTGAGTTTTTCTAAATTCATGGCGAGGGTTTCTGAATTGTGCTGCGCTGCAGCAGCTTGCAGGCTTCTTTGGCGGCTGTCCAGCGGACGGTCGGCCTAAAGAATTAAATGTCCTCAGGTTTATTACGAGAATGTCGAGTTGGTGCGCTACCGGGTGATTTGCGGCGCGCCGCTTCTGCTTGCAGGGAACTCAAAATGAACAAGAAAAATATGAGCGCCGTTTCATTAGCTGTGCTGATGACGGCGTCTGCTGGGAGCGCCGCACTGGCGCAAACGCAATCCTCTGAAGATGTGGTGGTGGTCGTTGGCACGCGGGCGGAAGGCCGCACCGCGCTGGAGACCGCCGCTCCGGTGGACGTGATCAGTATCGGCGCACTTGAGAATAACGGCATCACGGAGCTGAACGCCGCGCTGGCTTACACGCTGCCCTCCTTCAACTTCCCGTCACCGTCGATCACGGACGGGACCGACCATGTGCGTCCCGCCACGCTGCGCGGTCTGGGACCGGACCAAACGCTTGTGCTGGTCAATTCCCGGCGGCGCCATGCCTCAGCCTTGGTCAATCTTAACGGCTCGGTCGGGCGCGGCTCGGCGGCGGTCGACCTCAACACGATCCCGACCGCTGCGGTGGGCCAGGTCCAGGTGCTGCGCGACGGCGCGTCGGCGCAATATGGTTCGGACGCCATCGCCGGTGTGATCGATGTCCGCCTGCGCGAAGCGCGTGAAGGCGGGGCGCTGACCGCCAGCTATGGCCAATATGCCACCGATATCCCGCTGGTCGAACAAGGCCGTACGGCGTCTGACGGCGATACCTTGTCTCTGTCGGGCTGGGTTGGCTTGCCGCTGGGGCCGGAAGGCTTTCTGACTTTGTCGGCGGAGTATCTCGATCGCGAGCCCACCAATCGCTCCGGTCCCGATCCGCGGCAGCAATATCCCGACCTGCCTGGCGGCGGCTTGGACCCGCGCGAGCAAACCTTCGATCGGATCAATCATCGCTTCGGTCTGGCGCAAGCAGAAGCGCTTTCCCTGTTCGCCAACGCCGGCTTGCCGGTGGGCGACATGACCGAGCTTTATGGCTGGACCAGCTTTCAGCAGCGCGACGGCGAAGCGACTGGCTTTTACCGGCGCGCCCGCGACGGCCGCAACACGCTGGCGATCTATCCTGACGGCTTCCTGCCGCAAATCGTGACCGATATTGAAGACTTTTCCATTTTGGGCGGCGCGCGCGGCGAGCTCGGTGAATGGAATTGGGATGTCTCACTCGGCTATGGCCGTAATGAGCTCAACTACAATGTCGAAAACTCGTTGAACCGCTCGCTCGGCGCGGCGAGCCCGACGTCCTTTGACGCGGGCGCGTTGATCTATGATCAGCTGACCGCCAACGCGGATTTTCAGCGCAATTACGATGTCGACGCCTTCGCGGGGCCGCTCTCGGTGGCGTTCGGCGCTGAGTATCGTAATGACGGCTATCAGATCGAAGCTGGCGAGCCCGCCTCTTACATCTCCGGCGATCCAAGCTTGCCGGCGGGCAGCCAGGTCTTCCCAGGCTTCCAGCCCGCCAACGAGATTGATGAAGATCGCGACGCGTTCAGCCTTTATCTCGATCTGGAAGCGGACATCACCGACCGCCTGCTGGTCTCCGGCGCGGTGCGTGCAGAGAGCTATTCCGACTTTGGTGAGACCGTGACCGGCAAGCTGGCCGCCCGGTTCGAGCTGACCGAGAACTTCGCGCTGCGCGGCGCGATCTCGAACGGCTTCCGTGCGCCGTCGCTTCAGCAGGCCTATTTCACCTCCACCGCCACGGTGTTCGCCGGCGTGCCGCCGGCGCCGGCTGAGGTGGGCACCTTCCCGGCCGACAGCGCCGTGGCGGCCGCCCTGGGCGGTGAACCGTTGGACGCAGAAGAGTCCTTCAACCTGTCGGGCGGCGCCGTGTTCACCGCCGGCGATTTCAGCCTGACGGTGGACGCTTACGCCATCGATATCGACAATCGCATCGTGCTCTCGGAGAACCTGTCCGGCGCCACAGTGCAAAACCTCTTACAGGCTGCAGGCGTTACGGGCGTGACCCGGGCGCGCTTCTTCATCAATGGCGTGGACACGGAAACCCGCGGCATCGACATCGTGGCGACCTATGCGTTGAGCACCGATGATTTCGGTGATTTCGACTTCACTTTGGGCTTTAACGCCACCGACACGGAAGTGGTTGCTGCGCCGACATCGCCGGTGCTGCCGGGCGTGGTGCTGTTTGCGCGCCGCGAAATCACCCGCTTCGAGGTTAGTCAGCCGGAAAACAAGCTGATCGCGTCGATGGATTGGACGCGCGGGCCGTTCGGCGGCTTCGTGCGCGCCACCCGCTTTGGCGAGACCGTTGATCCCGGCACTGCCGCGGACGGGTCCAATGACGAGGTGCTGGATCCGAAAACCATCTTTGATGCGGAGTTTTCCGCTGATGTGTTTGAGGGTCTCACCCTCTCCTTCGGAGCCAATAATCTGTTTGATGAATACCCCGACGCGACGGCGTCTGATCCGCGGCTGGATTCCACCTTCGGTCGGATCTTCCCGTTTTCCGGCTTCAGCCCGTTCGGGTTTTCCGGACGCTATGTCTATGGGCGCGTGCGCTATTCCTGGTAAGCGCCTGCATATCTGAAGCGTGTCGGCCCCCGCCTGGACCTCCGGACGGGGGCCTTCTTTTATTCGGTAGGACAGTTAGGCTTGCTGTTCAGCTTTTCAGACGCGAGATCTCATGACCCGGACCGGACCCAATAACGACCTTACCGATGTGGCGGGCCTGACTGTGGGTCATGCCGAAGACGCCGGCGTGCGCACCGGTGCGACGGTGATCCTGTCGCAAACACCCGCGATCGCCGCTGTTGATGTGCGCGGCGGCGGCGCCTGCACCCGGGAGACCGATGTGATGAACCCCGGCGGCCTTGTCGATGCGGTCGACGCCATCGTCCTGTCCGGCGGCTCGGTCTATGGGCTGGCCGCCGCCGACGGCGTGTGTTCGGCCTTGGGCGCGGAGGGGCGCGGCTATGGCCTGTTCCCGGCGCCCGGCGTTCCCAACTCGCCCATCGTTCCGGCGGCCTGCCTGTATGATCTCGCCAATGACGGCGACAAAGCCTGGGGCGCCGAGCCGCCTTATCGCCAGCTTGGCGTCACGGCCTATCAAGCCGCCAAATCCGGCGGCCCGGTCCGCTTGGGCCGGGTCGGGGCAGGGCTTGGCGCGATGGCGGGAACGCTGCCCGGCGCCATCGGTTCGGCCAGCGTGGTGACTGATGACGGCGTGACAGTCGCAGCGCTGGTGGCGGTGAATTGTTTTGGATCGGTGCGCATGCCCAATTCAGACGCTTACTGGGCCCACCCATATGAGCTGGATGGTGAGTTCGGCGGCGCGCGCCCGCCGGCGGACTATGCCCTGTCTCCGGAAGATTGGGGTCTCGCTAAGCTGAACCCCGGCGCACGCACCCAAACGACACTGGCCATTGTGGCGACGGACGCAGATCTCTCCCGCGACGAAGCCCGGCGTTTTTGTGTGATGGGACAAGACGGCCTCGCGCGCTCTATCCGGCCGGTCCACTCGCCGTTTGACGGAGACGTCGTCTTCGCGATGGCCACCGGTGCTCAGACCCTGCCGGGCGATATCCGGCCGTTCGCACTAACGCGTCTGGGCAATCTTGCCGCCGACTGCCTGTCGCGTGCAGTGGCGCGGGGCGTGCACGCGGCATTGAGCTGAAGTCCGTGAGCTAAGCCCTGCGGCGCGCAGGTGAACACCCGGACGGGGCCGAGCCTTGGTCAGAAAACGCCGCAGCAATTGGTCTGCAATCGGGCGCTTTCAGCGGCTTGCCAAGCGGCCACGCCGAAGCTAGGTTCCGCGCCTCGCTGACGGGGACTTCCTCTCAGCCCGGCGCCGGTAGCTCAGCTGGATAGAGCACCAGACTACGAATCTGGGGGTCGGGGGTTCGAATCCTCCCCGGCGCGCCATTTCTTTATTTCCCGCACAAATGCACTCTAAGGCCTTGAAAGGCAACGATAATTTTGGTGTTCGAAACCCTTCGCCACGGTCGTATGCCAATTGATCCGCAAACCCGAGTTTGAGCACTGTTTGGCGATGTTCGATTCCACCATTTTCCCATATATTCCAAGGGTTTGATAGGAATTCCATCGCGTGTTCGAACGTATCCTCGTAGGTCTCGATGGGCCTACCGCATTTTGCGATCTTTTCGTTGATAAGGGCGCGTTCGGATTCGAGCTTGTCGATGTGATTTTCATAGGCACGGATGACGCCATCGCTATTAGATTCAATGAGACGATCCATGAGTTGAGCTGTTTTGCGGTCGATCTGCGAGAGCTCAGCTTTCATCGTCTGTGCCTGTTTTTTCATCGACGCGGCACGCTGATCCCAAAGCTCTTTGAAGATGGAGGAGGCCACCGCGAAATACTCCTCTGTGGGCTGTAGTCGCTTCAAGATCGCTTCAAATTCTGATTCCACTAATTCGGCGCGGATGGACTTACCATTCATCTCACAGCCCTTCTGGCGGCACAGATAGTAGGGATAACGCTTAGCCTTCCCCTTGGACCAATTCGCTGTGAGGGGGTTGTTACAGCATCCGCAGAGAATGAAACCGCGAAGTGGGAAGTCGTCGCTGAGGTCTTTCCGCGCCGCAACCCGAGCCTTGCCAGCCATTAGGTCCTGGATTTCGAGAAATGTTTCATAATCAATCAGGCCTTCGTGCTGCGCAGGACGCAGCGACACACCCCAAGGCTCATGTTCAATGTATCCGGCGTAAAGTAATTGGGTGAGAAGGTCCTTCACCCGTTGCACGGTGATCTCGCTGCGCTTTGTCTTACGGAAAGATGGTTGGGACAGAAGGAAACGCTTCACCTCGGAGAGAGTAGAGAAGCGTTCATTCGCATAGCCAAGTAATGCTTCGCGCACGACCGATGCCAACGGTTCATCTGGGACAAGCACCTTACCGCGACCGCGCATGGCCTGGTATTTGTACCCTGTTGGAGCATTGAACACCCAATAGCCATTCTGGACTCGGGACCGCATGCGATTGGTGGTTTGTTCGGCGTTTTTTTGTCGATGGTGCTGCGAGACGCTTGCGAGTAGGTACTCCATGAGCACGCTGTCGCTATCGTCTTTAAATTCCAAAGTAGGGGAAACAAGAATTCCCCCTGCTTTTTTGATTGCTTTTCTTAGCCCAGTATGGGCATGAATATCGCGTGCTAATCGACTTATATCAT
The DNA here is from genome assembly GCA_964484345.1 of uncultured Oceanicaulis sp. Taxonomy (GTDB): domain Bacteria; phylum Pseudomonadota; class Alphaproteobacteria; order Caulobacterales; family Maricaulaceae; genus Oceanicaulis. Next base: position 12,866 of record CAZAGE010000066.1, read on the forward strand.
CAATAATTACAATAAATTGCTCGTGCTTTCGTTCGGAAAGAAACTTGAGCATTTTCGTCATTGCTGGACGATCGATAAGGTTCCCAGAAATGTCATCTTTAAAAACTCTCTCAATAGATAAACCCTGATAGTTTGCGAATTCGCGGCAACGAGTTTCTTGAGAATCGAGGCCTGTGCCTCGCATGGTTTGTTTGACGTCCGATACCCGGCAGTAAATGACGGCTTTCTTCTCAGTTTTATCTCGTTTCATCGAATCCCTAATCCGCCGACGGCTTTGCCTCGGGCGGTCCTCCAATCGCTTGTTTGATGTCTTTTGCGAGTTTACCACGCGCAGAATCCGGCTGGAAGGCTTGTTGTCTCGCTAACTGCGCCGGATGCACGCCCCAGGCCGCATCAATGAACGCAGTCATGATATTTGAGAGTCTGTGGATAAGATCACGGGCCTGTTCGTCGGTGTAACCGAGCGCTCGAACTTGATCGACATGCTTTTCAATAATCTCATCCACAGAGCCAAACTCCTCTGTTTTGGGTCGGCATTTCGACCCAATCAAAACTCCTAATTCAAATTAACGGACGACACCCCATTCGATGGGGGTTAAGTAAAATAACTTAATCAAAACATCGTGTTATATAACTATTATCGCACAGAAGGTGGCTGTAACGCAAACTCAGCAAGGGTTTCAGTGATATTGAGCGTTACTTCGAGGCGTCAGCGCACATGTTCGAATTGAGCGGTTGGATACCCTTCAAGGCGAGAGAAGGTGTGATCTTTTTCTGTTTTTGCGCGCGCGGTATCCAGGGACCGCTTGTCCGCGCATGCCGCGCGAATGTCTGCCTCGGTTTCGGGCGTGAGCGGCAAAGC
>CAZAGE010000067.1:0-13597 GCA_964484345.1 uncultured Oceanicaulis sp.
GGTGCCGCGCGGCGGACGGCTCGAAAATGTCCAAGTCCAAGGGCAATATCGTCGACCCGGTCAAACTGCTCGACCAATACGGCACCGACCCCGTGCGCTATTGGACCGGCACGTCCCAGCTCGGCCAGGACACGGTGCTGTCTGAAAACACCCTTAAGCAAGGCAAGCGCCTGGTCACCAAGCTCTGGAACGCCACCAAGCTGGCGCATATGAGCTTCAGCGCGGCGGCGGACGCCGGCGACTTCAAGCCGACGACGCCGGCGCAAGACATCGCCTCGGGCGCCATCTCCCATCCGCTGGACCGCTGGCTGCTGGGCCGTCTCGCCGAGACCGTCGCGCAGGCGACCGAGGCCTTTGAGAATTACGAATACGCCGCCGCCCAGCGCATTATCGAGGATACGTTCTGGCGCACCTATTGCGACAATTATCTGGAGATCGTGAAGCGCCGCACCCGCTTTGAGGGCAAGCCGAGCGCAGAAGAGCTTTCGGCTTGCCTGACGCTCTGGCACGCCAGCGACATCTTCATGCGGCTCTATGCGCCCTTCGTCCCTTACGTCACCGACGCCCTGTTTGAGATCCTGCACGACGATGGCACGGTCCACGCCCGCGGCGCCTGGCCGAAGGCGGGCGATCAGGCCGAGAAAGGCGTGTTCGCGACCGAGGGCGAGAATTTCGTCCAGATCCTCGCTGCGGCCCGCAAGGTGAAGTCGGAAGCCCAAGTCTCCATGCGCACCGAAGCCTCCATGCTGACGGTCGCGGGAGAGGGTGAGCTGGAAAGCCTGATCGGTGACACGGTGGGCGACCTCCTCGCGGTCACGAATTCGCAGGGCGCCAAGGTGGGCGTCGTTGCCGAGGGGCTCACCCCGGCCATCTCGCCAGATGAGCGCTTCACAGTCGCGCTGGCGCTGATCCAAGCCGAATAGCCCCACCATCAAGAGGTTGCTTCGAGTTCATTTGCGCCTTCGGCGGAGCCGCGCCATTTTCCCCGCAATAGTATAATGCTGCGCGTCCGCGCAGATCGGGGAGACATAGTGATGAAAACGGCTTTGATGGGCGCAAGCGCCCTTGCGCTTATGGCGAGCGGCGCTCTGGCGAGCGCGCAGGACGATCAGACCTTGTTGCTGCGGCACCCGGCGGTGAGCGGCGATACGCTGGTCTTCATGTATGCCGGCGACATCTGGACATCCGCGCTCGACGGCTCCAATCCGCGCCGCCTGACGACGGCGCCGAGCGAGGAGCGCGCGCCGCATATTTCGCCCGATGGCCAGTATGTCGCCTTCACCGGCACGTATGAGAATAATGCCGACGTTTATGTGATCTCTGTCGATGGCGGCCAGCCCCAGCGTCTGACCTGGCATGGCGGCGCGGACGAGGTTCAGGGCTGGACGGCGGATGGCCGCGTGCTGTTCACCTCGCGCCGGGAAACCAATCACGGCCGCTCAGCCAAGCTGTTCTCTATCGCTCCGGGTGAGGGCTATCCCACCAAGGTGATGGACGCGCGCTTCTTCCGCGGCGATATGCATGAAGACGGGCGCATCGCCTATCTGGCGACGCGTGTGGCTTATAACACGCTTTACAATGCAGGGGCCGCAGGCTGGCGCCAGTATCGCGGCGGCGCATCCGGCACGATCCGGGTCATGAGCGCGGACAAGTCCGAGGCTCAGCTGTTTGAAAGCGACCGCATCAACGACATCAACCCGATCTGGGTCGGCGACGACATCTATTTCCTGTCGGACCGGGACGATGTCAGCTTGGCGCTCTACCGGATGAACCCGGACAGCGGCGAGATGGAGAGGCTTCATTCTGAAGCCCCTTGGGACATTCGCTGGATGGATTCCGATGGCCAGACCCTGGTGTTTGAAGCGGGCGGCCGGATCAAGCGCTATGACATCGCCAGCGGCCAAGTCAGCGAAATCCGGGTGTCCCTGAACCCGGACCTGCCGCAGCTGGCCACACGCTGGGAAAACGCCGGCGACCAAATTCAAAACGCGGCCATTTCACCCACCGGCCAGCGGGCACTGCTGACAGCCCGCGGAGATGTCTTCACTGTGCCGCTCGATGAAGGCTCCACGCGCAACATTACATCGACCCAGGGCGTGCGTGAATACACCGCGCTATGGTCGCCCAATGGCGAACAGATCGCCTATATCAGCGATGTGGGCGGGACACAGGCCCTGCACATCGTCGATCAGCGCGGCCATGATGAAGCGCGCATTTTGCCCTTGGGCGGGGACGAAGAAGCCTTCTACTTCCTTCAGCACTGGGTCCCGGGCGATCAGCGCATCCTGTTCACCGACAACCATCTCAATCTCTATGAGATCAATCTGGAGACCGGCCGCTCAAGCGTGATCGCCACCCAGACCCGCCGCGCCGGCTGGGGCCTCGCGACCAGCCCGGACGGAGCCTGGCTCGCCTACACGCTGGAGCGCCCGAACTTCCTGCAGGATCTAATCTTGCGCAATCTGGCCACCGGTGAAGAAACCGTCCTGTCGGACGGCATGGCCAACACCGCGTCGCCAACGTTCTCCGCGGATGGCGCCTATCTCTACTTCGCCGCCTCCACCAATGTCGGGCCGCAGCAGGTGGGCCTGAACATGAACTCGCAAGAGCGTCAGACCCGCTACGGCCTCTATGCGATCGTGCTCACCGAGGATGGCCGCTCGCCGCTGCTGCCGGGTCAGGGCGACGAAGAGGGTGACAGCGCTGACGAGGAGAATGGCGACGAGGAGAATACCGCCACCCGCATCGACCTTGCGGGCATCCAGGACCGCATTATCGCCCTGCCGGTCTCTGAACGCTCCTACGGCAATCTGGCCGCCGGCAAGGACGGCGCGCTGTACTTCATGGACTACGCCCAGCCCGGCGCGGAAAACTCCGCGCCCGGCGAGAACGCAGCGGCGGCCAACCGCTTGATGCGTTTCGATTTTGAAGAGCGCGAAGCGGAAACGGTCCAGAGCGGTATTAACGGCTTCATCCTCGCCGCGGATAACGAGACAGCCCTGTTCAACATGGCCAGCGGCGGCTGGCGCCATGGCAAGCTGGGCGCAAGCCTCGAGCTGGAAGGCGTGAGCACCAGCGATATGCGCCTGCGCGTCGAGCCGCGTCTGGAATGGGCGCACATCTTCGACGAAGCCTGGCGGATGGAGCGGGCGTATTTCTACGACGCTGACCTGCAGGGTCTTGATTGGGACGGCGTGCGGGCCCGCTATGCCCCGCTGCTGGAGCATGTGGGGCGCCGTGAAGACCTCAACGTCCTGATGCAGGAGATGATCGGCGAAATGCAGGCCGGCCATAACAATATCGGCGGCGGGGATGTCCATCGCGAAACCCCGGTGTCCGCCGGCATGCTGGGGGCGGATTTTGAGATCGCGTCGAACCGCTATCAGATTGCAAAAATCTACAATGGCGAGAATTGGAATCCCTTCTTGCAGAGCCCGCTGGCGGCGCCGGGGCTGGATGTGTCCGAAGGCGATTTCATCCTGGCGATCAACGGCGAAGACTTAACGGCCGCCGACAACATCTTCGCCCGCCTGCAGGGTCTGTCAGGCGAGCAGGTGACGTTGACCCTGTCATCCAGCGCGCGCGGCGCCGAGCCGCGCGAGGTGGTCGTGGAAACCATCGGCAGCGAAGGCGGGCTTCGCCTTTGGGACTGGGTGGAAGGCAATCGCCGCTATGTCGAAGAACAGACCGACGGCCGCGTGGGCTATGTGTATCTGCCCAACACCACGACGGCGGGCTATCGCCTGTTCAACCGCATGTATTACGCCCAGGCCAATCGGGACGGCATCATCTTTGACGAGCGCTCCAACGCGGGCGGCCAGGCGGCCGACTACATCACCGATGTCTTGAGCCCCTTCCACCTGGCCGGTTGGCGGGACCGCGACGGCATGGCCTACAACACGCCGAACGGCGCCCATTATGGTCCGAAGGTCATGCTGATTGACCAGGATGCAGGGTCGGGCGGGGACTTCCTGCCTTACTCCTTCCGCGCGCGGGACATCGGCCCGCTGATCGGAACCCGCACCTGGGGCGGCTTGATCGGCATTTCGGCCAACCCGCAGCTGATCGACGGCGGCTTCCTGACGGTGCCCTTCTTCCGCTTCTATACGCCGGACGGCGAATGGACGATCGAGAATGAAGGCGTGGCTCCGGATATCGAGGTTCACCTTGATCCGGTGCAATACAACGCTGGGCAGGACAGCCAGCTTGACCGCGCCATCGCGGAAACCGAGCGGCTGATCGAGGAAGCGGACACGCCATCCGTGCCGCTGACCCTGCCGGAACCGCCGACTGAGCCAGGCCTTTAAGGCCTGGTGTTCAGGCGCCTGGAACGGTGAAGCAAAAGCGCGCCCCCTCGCCGGGGGCGCTCTCCACCCAGATTCGCCCGCCCATGCGTTCTGCGGCCTGCTGGCAAATCGCCAAACCAATGCCCGTGCCGGAATACTCTTCGCGTCCATGCAGGCGGGCGAAGGGCATGAATATCTTCTCCGAGAATTGAGGATCGATCCCGATTCCGTCATCGGCGATGCAGATCTCAAAAAACTCACCTTCCACCGGACGCGCCGAAAGCGAGATTTCGACGCCATCGCCCTTTTGGTATTTCAGGGCGTTGGAGATAAGGTTCTGGAATAACGCCCTTAATAAGCCTGCATCGCCCTTTACGGTGGGAAGGGAGCTGAGGTCGATCTTGGCCTTTGCCTCGACGACCCGGAGCTCGAGCTCATCAAGCACCGCATCCACGAGCGGTCCAAGCTCAATGGTTTCAGTCTCCAGAGGCCGATTGGACGCGCGCGAATAGGCCAATAAATCATCGATAAGCGCACGCATCCGTCCAGCTGCATCGATCAGGAAGCCCAAGGCCTGATCAGACTCTTCCCCAAGCCCTTCGGGATGGCGGTGTTGCAGCAGGCTGGCGAAGGCGGAGATCTTGCGCAGCGGTTCCTGAAGATCGTGCGAGGCCACGGTCGCAAAGCGATTGAGCTCGCGGTTGGATCGCTCCAGAGCCTCGGCATGGGATTCAAGCGCGCGCTGCGCTTGGGTAAGATCCGTCACGTCGGAGAACACGCCATGAGCCGCGATCGGTTCGCCATCGCCCCCCCGCTCCACAAAAGCGGATAAGCGCAGCTCCAATCGCTCGCCGCCAGCCGTGAAGGAAATCACAGGAACGCCCTCAACAAGCCCACGCTCGAACGCGCGCGGTATAACGTCCCGCTGCACCCGCTCAGCGCTTTCTTCGTCCATGAAAGCCCACCCCGGCGCGCCGATCACATCTTCACGCCGGCGGCCCATGCGCTGCAGCCAGTAATCACTGACCATAGTGGTGAGACCGTTCGCATCGATGGAATGGAGCAGAGTCGGCATGGAGCGATAGATGGTTTCAAATCGCGCCTGCTCTTCCGTCAGCGCATGGGCGAAACGGCGTTCGGCGTCGATATCCAAGATCACACCAGCGGCGCGCAACGGTTCATGGTCCAGCGTGTACGACACCACCCGTCCCATGGTGCGGACCCAACGCGGCCCATCGGGCGACAACATCTGAACCTCGAGAGGCTGGATGGGACGGCCTTCACGCAATCTTTCATGCGCCGCCCGCATGACCGCTTGGTGGTCGGGATGGATGACCGCACGCCAGTCTTCGGAGGTGACCGCCGTATCCTCGGGGGGCCGCCCCATCCAGTCGAGGATCCGGCCGTGCGCAGCTTGCTGCTCGGTCATGAAATCATAGGTCCAGATGCCGACCATGCCAGCCTCCAAGCCATCAGCCAGCTGGCGCTCGCGCACCAATCCGCGCCTTTCCGCCTTCCGATCCTCGCCAAGCTCGTAGATGAAGCCGGTCAGCGTTTCAGGAGGCTGGGCGCCGCCAGGAGTATGTGCGCCGCCTCTCAATTCCAGCCAGACCTTCTCGCCGCTCTCGGCGCGCACGCGATAGGCGACTTCGGCAAAGCCGTGATCGATCAGCCGCCGTGTCGCCGCGTCCATGGCGGAGTGGTCCTCCATGCACACGCGGGCGCGCCAGTCGGAGATCTCAAATCGAGCGGTCTTACCCGGCAACCCAAGTCGGGCGACCACAGCCCCTCTTAAAGCGAGCACCCGATGGCCCACGTCAAAACGCCAAAGGCTCACCTGTGCAGCCTCAGCCGCCACTAGCAATGTGGGATCAAGATCGAGCCAGGGATCAGCAGCCGGTGCGGCCATCGTTAAAACCTGAAAGGACAAAGAAACGAATCGAAAGCGAGAGGCTAACACAGATGTGCTTGGGCGCCCTCACCACTGGCGTCCGAGTACAGGCCCGTTATTCTGCGCGCCAAGCACTTGGAGGGCGCCGACGCCCGCCATCACAAGGGAAGACCGCCTTGACCAATTCCGCTGCGCCCATCTTCAAGGTTGAAGATCTCAATGTCCGCTTCGACACGCCCGACGGCGAAGTCCATGCCGTGCGCGGCGTCAATCTGGAGATCAAACCCGGCGAATGCCTCGCCGTGGTGGGCGAATCCGGGTCCGGCAAGAGCCAGACTTTCCTGGCGGCTATGGGGCTTCTGGCCTCCAACGGCAAAGCGGAAGGCTCGATCAAGTACGCCGGCCAGGAAATCCTGAACTTGCCGCCGAAAAAGCTCAACGCCGTGCGCGGCAAGTCGATGACGATGATCTTCCAGGATCCGCTCACCTCGCTGACGCCGCATATGAAGGTCGGCGACCAGCTCAAGGAAGTTCTCGACGTTCACATGAAGCTGAAAGGCGATGCAGCCGAGCAGCGCTGCGTGGACTGGCTGGAGCGAGTGCGCATCCCGGAGGCCCGCCGCCGCCTGAAGCAATTCCCGCACGAGCTGTCAGGCGGCATGCGCCAGCGCGTCATGATCGCCATGGCGATGTTGTGCGAGCCCGATCTCTTGATCGCGGACGAACCCACAACGGCGCTCGACGTGACCGTCCAGGCCCAGGTGCTCGACATTATGGACGAGCTGAAGGGCGAGATCGGCGCCGCCATCGCGCTGATCACCCACGATATGGGCGTGGTCGCGCGCATGGCCGACCGCGTCGAAGTGATGAAGCATGGCGCTTATGTGGAGGGCGGCGATGTCTACGACATCTTCAAAGCGCCCAAGCATGAATACACCCAGATGCTGCTGGACGCGATGCCGCGGATCGACCAGCCTGACAAGCCAGGCCATCAAACCCTGCCGCCGCGCAAGGTGGAGGCCGGGGACGAACCAATCCTGATCGCTGACGATGTGAAGGTGCATTTCCCCGTCGCGGTGTCTGAAGGCCTCTGGCCCAAGCGCAAGCCGCTCAAAGCCGTCGACGGCGTCAGCTTTGATCTGAAAAAGGGCGAAACCCTGGGCATTGTGGGCGAATCCGGCTGCGGCAAGTCCACGCTGGCGCGCGCCGTGCTGCGTCTGGTGCCGGCCACCGAGGGCGCGGTCAGCTGGATCGGCAAGGATTTGCTGGCCATGGGTTCGCGCGAGCTGCGCAACGCCCGCGAAGATCTGCAAATCGTCTTCCAGGACCCGCTGGCCTCGCTGAACCCGCGCATGACGATCGGCGCGTCGATCGCAGAGCCATTGCTGACCTTCCGTAAGGATATGAAGTCGGCCGAGCGCGAAACCGAGGTCAAAGCGATGATGGCTCGGGTCGGGCTCGACCCCAATATGATCAACCGCTATCCGCACGAATTGTCCGGCGGTCAAAACCAGCGCGTCGGCATCGCCCGGGCGATGATCCTGAAGCCCAAGCTGGTGATCTGCGACGAGGCGGTGAGTGCGCTCGACGTCTCGATCCAGGCGCAGATCATCGATCTTCTGATCGGGCTGCAGAAAGACTTCGGCTTGTCCATGTTGTTCATCTCCCACGACCTCTCCGTCGTTCGGGAAATTAGCCACCGGGTTATGGTGCTGTATCTCGGCCGGATCGTGGAGCTCGCCGACCGCGACGCCATCTATGACGACGCCCGCCATCCCTACACCCAAGCGCTGATCAGCGCGGTGCCGATCCCGGACCCGGAGATTGAGAAAACGCGCGAACGCCTTCAGTTGTCTGGCGATCTGCCCAGCCCCATGGACAGCCGCGCCCAGCTGCGCTTCATGAAATCCAAGCTTATTGATGACCCGGAGGCGGAGCAGTATCGGCCTAAGCTGATCGAGGTCTCGCCAGGCCACTGGGTGGCCGAGCACGACCCGGCCGACGAGGCGCTGAATGCGGGCGAAACCGCGCCGGCGTGACATGGCTGCAGCCTAACCTCGAGCTAACGGCAGACTAACGCGAGTTTCATTTGCCCTAGTGGACTGCGCCGCTATCTTCTGGCGCGTCACGCCGCAGGTAATGGCGCAAGGAATATCATGACGTTGCATCGCCGCCTTCCCATCGTTGTCACCGCCCTAGCGGCCCTCGCCCTCACCGCCTGCACCGGGTCGGACGAACGCCACCACGCCCATGAGAATTTGGACTCGCTGCGCGCCGCTTTTGATGCGGCCAATTTCCCCCATGAGGCCAGCGACATTCCAGCCGATCCCGGCGTGCGCTACGGCGTGCTGTCGAACGGCATGCGCTATGCGATCATGGAGAATGATACGCCCACCGGCACGGCGGCGCTGCGCCTAGTGTTTAATGTCGGCTCGCTCGCTGAAGATGAAGACCAGCGCGGGCTGGCGCACTTTATCGAGCATATGGCGTTTAACGGCACCACCAATGTGCCAGAGGGCGAGATGGTGACGCTGCTGGAGCGCTATGGCCTGGCCTTCGGTCCGGACACCAACGCGTTTACCGGCCGGGAGGTTGTCGGCTACCAGCTCGATCTGCCGTCCAATGAAGAACAGCTGATCAATATCGGCCTGTTCCTGATGCGCGAGACCGCCTCGGAAATCATCATGGACGCCGGTGCGATCGATCGCGAGCGCGGCGTGATCATGGGTGAAATGCGCTTCCGGGACACACCGGTCTCGCGCTATTTCGAGGCGTTTTACGATTTCCACTATCCCGACACCCTGATCACCGATCGCGATCCGATCGGGACCGAAGAGGTGATCATGGGCGCGGGACCGGAACCGTTTGAACGGTATTATCGGGACTACTACACGCCCGAGCGCGCGCTGCTGGTCGTGGTGGGCGACATCAACGCCGACGACATCGAAGCAAAAATCCGCGACGGGTTTCCGATTTCTACACCGGAATTGGACGTGACCTTCTCGGCCAGCTTCGCCGACTGGGTCCAGCCGGAGGATGCGCGCGAAGTTCCCGATATCGGCACGGTCACCAAGGCGGAGGAGGCCGCGTTCGGCTTTTTCCACGATCCGGACGTGTTCACCATCATCAATGTGGACGTGATTAAGCCGGGCGAAGCGCTGCCGGACACCCGCTCCAGCCGCCTGGACAACCTGACGCGCCAGCTGGGCAACGCCATCGTTCAGCGCCGCATTCAGAGCCAGATCAATAGCGGGGCGTCCGCCCTGCTTCAGGCCAATGTCGGCTACACGAATGAGTTCGGCCTGGCCAATCGCGCAGGCGTGCTGGGCGTGGCGACGCCGGGCCGCTGGCGCGAGGGCGTGACAGTTCTGGAAAATGAGCTGCGCCGCGCAACAGAGTTCGGCTTCACCCAAGCCGAGCTGAACGAACAACTCGCCAATCTGCGCACTGCGCTGCGCAATGGGGCCGACCAGGCCGACACCCGGAACTCCAACACCCTGGCGGATGCAATCTGGAGCTCATGGACGGACGGCAGCGTGTTCCCGCACCCGGACTACGCGCTGGCCTGGTTTGAAGATATCGAATCAGACCTGACCGTGGAGGCGATCGAGTACGCGTTCCGCAAGATGTGGAAAGCCGCCCCCCCGCGCGTCTTCGTGGCGCTGAATCAAGACCTCGACGATGGCCCCGCCGCCGTGCGCGAGGCCTGGTTGTCGGCGTCCGCAGAGCCGGTCGAGGCGCCGCAGGACTTCTCCGACGAAGTCTTCGCCTACACAGATTTCGGTCCCGCCGGCGCGGTCGCCAGCCAAACCGCGGTCGAGGATTTGGACGTCACCCAGATCGTCTTTGAGAACGGTGTGCGCCTGAATGTGAAGCCCACGGATTTTGAAGACAGCATTATCCGGGTCCGCGTGGATTTCGGCGCCGGATCTTTGACGCCTCAACCGACCCCGGCGGCGGGCTCTATTCTCGGGGCAGCCTTTGGCGGCGGCGGGCTGGAAGCCCATGACAGGGACGCCCTGCAACGCCTGTTCGCCGGCCGATCGGTGGGCTATGGCGTGGGCGTGGGGGATGACGGCTTTTTCTTCTCCAATGCGACGACGCCGACCGATTTTGAGCTTCAGATGCAGGTCTTGACCGCCTTCATGACCGCGCCGGGCTGGCGCGATGACGGTCTGAACCAATTCCGCGGCATCGCCGAAGAAGTCCGCCGCGGCCAGAACGCGCAGGCTGTGCAGGTCGCCACCAACCGGGTCAGCCGGATGCTGCGCAACGGCGATCCCCGCTGGGGCTTCCCCACCGCGGAGGAGGTTGACGCCTTCACCATGGAGCATGCCCGCACCCTGCTGGAGCCCGCCCTTGAAAGCGCGCCGATTGAGATCACGCTGGTCGGCGACATCACGGTGGAGCGTGCGATCGAGGTTGTCGCAGCCACCTTTGGCGCGCTGCCGGCGCGCGACGAGACCTGGCCGGAGTATGCCGAGAACGCCCAGATCAGTTTCCCGGCCCCGACCGCCGAGCCGGTGATCGTGCGCTATAATGGCGAGCCGGAAAGCGCCATGGCGAACACCTATTTCCCGACCCGCGACGGCATGGACCCTGAACGCCGGGTGCGTCTGGCTCTGCTGCGCGGGGTCTATAATCTCAAGGCCACCGACCGCTTCCGCGAGGAGGAAGGCGCGACCTATTCCGCCATCGTGTCCGGGCAGTATTCGCGCGTTTATGAAGGCTATGGCCTCTTGTGGGTTGGATTGGACGTGACCCGCACCGACATCCCGGCAATGTATCAGATCACCGATGAAATCGCAGCGAGCATGGCCGCCGGCGAAATAAGCGAAGACGAGCTCCAGCGCGCGCGCCAGCCGATCCTGGAAAGCCTGGAAGAGAGCATGGAGCGCAATCCATATTGGCTGAGCGCAGTGTCCCGCTCGCAGACCGATCCGCAACGCCTGGACGACTTGCGCACGGCGCGTGACCGGTACCAAGCGGTCAGCGTTGAGGATCTCACAGCGCTTGCTGCGGAAGTGCTTGACCCCACCGCGGCTTATCGGGTCACCATTCTCGCTGAAGGCGCAGACGCGCCCTAGGTCCACGCCCATACGCGAAAGCCCGCCGCCAAGAGCGGGCGCGCGTCCTTTCACCGTTAGGGGGAGACATCCATGAGACTGACCACCGTCAGCCTTGCCGTCATGGCCATTACGGCTGCGCCTGCTTTCGCACAGCCTGAACGCATCACCGAAGGCAATTTGGTGATGGAGAATGTTCCCGACGTGCCCGCCGAGGTGCGCGAGCGCCTCCAACAGTACAATAATGTGCGCTCCGCCGGGTTTTCTGACTTCGCGCCGGATGGCGGCGTCTACATCACCACCCGCTTCGGCGAGACCACCCAGATCCACCATGTCGCCCAGCCCATGGGCATGCGCCGCCAGGTGACCTTTTTCGACGAGCGCACCTCCGGCGCCAATGTGCGCCCGGGCCAATCGGGCGAGTTCGTCTTCACCCGCGATATCGGCGGCGATGAGTTTTTCCAGGGTTTCCTGTTTGATCCTACCGACGCCAGCGTCACCCGGTTCACCGATGCGGGCACGCGCAATGGCTCGGTGAGCTGGCGCGATGATGGCGGCCAGCTCGCCTGGTCCCGCCGCCAGGATGGCGATCCGGACGCCGACATTCTTGTCGCCGATCCCTCCAATCCCGACAGCCGCACCGTGCTGCTGGAAGGTGAGGGCGCGGTGTCCCCGACCGATTGGTCGCCGGACGGCGCGCAGCTCCTCATCCAGCGCTATTACGCGATCACCCATTCCGATCTCTTCGTATTGGATGTCGCGTCCGGCGAGATGACTGAAATCAATCCCGACCTTGATGTCGCCTATGGTGCGTCTGAGTTCGCGGCGGACGGCGAGAGCCTGTTCGTGATCACCGACGCGGACAGCGATTTTCGCCGTATCGTCGAGATTGAGCTCGACAGCGGCGACTGGCGCGTGGTCAGCCCAGACCATGGCTGGGACGTTGAGAGCATGGATCTGAGCCCGGACGGCTCCAAGCTGGTCTACACGATCAATAATGGCGGCAATGAAGAGCTGCACATGATCGACCCGGCGACCGGCGACGCGCTCGCCGTGCCGGAGCTCCCGCTCGGCCTGATCGGCGGTCTGCAGTTTGATGAGGATGGCGACCGTTTGGGCTTCACCCATATCTCCGCCCGCTCGCCGGGGGATGCCTGGGTCTATGATCTTAATTCGGGCGAGCTTGTGCGCTGGACTCAGTCGGAAGTCGGCGGTCTGGACACCTCGGCCCTTGTGGAGCCCCAGCTGATCACCTTTGAGAGCTTTGACGGCCTGGAAGTGCCCAGCTTCTACTATCCGGCGGCCGGCGAAGGCCCCCATCCGGTGATCATCGACATTCATGGCGGCCCGGAAAGCCAGGAGCGTCCGAATTTCAACGCGCGCATCCAGTATTGGGTCAACGAGCTGGGCATCTCGGTGCTGGCTCCGAATGTCCGCGGCTCGGCCGGCTATGGCCGCGAATACCTGCTGATGGACAATGGCTTTAACCGGGAAGATTCGGTGCGCGATATCGGCGCTCTGATCGACTGGGTCGAAGCCCAGCCCGAGCTCGATAGCGACAAGGTCGTGGTCTATGGCGGATCCTATGGCGGATACATGGTGCTCGCCAGCATGGTGCATTATTCCGACCGTCTCGCGGGCGGCATCAATATCGTCGGCATCTCCAACTTCGTGACCTTCCTGGAGAACACCAACGGCTATCGCCGCGATCTGCGCCGGGCCGAGTATGGCGATGAGCGCGACCCGGAAATGTATGAGCATCTCCAGGCCATCTCGCCGTCCAACAGCGCCGACCAGATCACCGCGCCGCTCTTCATCATCCAGGGCTATAACGACCCGCGCGTTCCAGCCTCCGAAGCCGAGCAAATCCTCGCGGCCGTGCGCGAAGCCGGGGGCGATCCCTGGTTCTTGATGGCCATGGATGAAGGCCATGGCTTCCGCAAACAATCCAATGTGGAGTTCCAGCGGGAGACGGAGACGCTCTTCTTGAGCGAGATTCTCGAACTCGACGCGGACTAAGGCATCGGGCGACGGCGACAGCGCCGTCACCGAAACGTCACGAGACCGAGCCGGCCATCAGGCTAAATTCCCTGTCGAAACCAAGTTACCGATGGGGATCTGATGCGCCGGCTCGTTTTGTTTTCCGCCCTCCTTTTCGCCGCCTGCAGCCCGGAGGCGGAGGTGAGCCCCGGCTCGGAACCGATCTCCGAGCCTGTGCAGACGGGCATCTGGGCGACCCGCTCCGGTCTCGCCCCTCTGGTGATCGCCCACCGCGGCGCCTCGGGCGAACGCCCCGAACACACCCAGGCGGCGTTCGAGCTTGCGCTCGACCAAGGCGCGGATGTGCTCGAGCC
>CAZAGE010000068.1:0-13380 GCA_964484345.1 uncultured Oceanicaulis sp.
TCGGCCAAAGCCGGCGAGGTGAGGGGGCCGGTGGCGATGATCACGCTGTCCCAGTTTTCCGGCGGCAGGCCCGCAATCTCTTCGCGGACGATCTCGATATTGGAATGGGCCTTGATGGCCTCGGTGACATGGTCGGAGAAGACATGGCGGTCGACCGCCAGCGCGCCGCCAGCGGGCACCTGGGCGATCTTGGCCTTATCCATGATGATCGATCCGGCGCGGCGCATCTCCTCGTGCAGCAGGCCGACCGCATTGGTCTCGTGGTCGTCTGAGCGGAAGGAGTTCGAGCACACCAGCTCGGCCAGGCCGTCGGTCTGGTGAGCTTCGGTTTCGCGCACGCCGCGCATCTCGTGCAGCACCACTTTGACGCCGGCGTTGGCCGCCTGCCAGGCGGCTTCAGAGCCGGCCATGCCGCCGCCGATGATATGGATCGGTGAAGTTCGGGTCATGGGGCGGGGTTATAGGTCGCGCAGGCCTTTGGAGAAAGGGGGGCGCCGGCAGTTTGGTCGCCTTGACCTTGAGGGTGTGAATTGCAATTGATCAGAGCGATTTATAGGGGGAATGCAACTCAATGATGAAATTCGGGGTGGTCGCCTTTTGGGTTGTGTCGTTAGCGGTGTTGTTTGGCGCTGCAGGTCAAACTCACGCCCAAAGCCTGCCGGCTGCAGTATTGGAACCGTATCAACGCCATGTCGAAGCGCTTGATGCGCAAGACTATCCGACCGCCGCGCGCGAGGCGGAGGCGGCGTTCGAGGCCGGCGAGGCGGCGGACATCGACCCCGCGACCTTGAGCATTCTTGCGCGCAATATCGCGGACACCAGCGTTTTGAACGACGATATGCGCGACGCGCGTCGTTGGTATCGTGAGGCGGCGGAGATCGCCGAGCGGGATGAATTATACTCCCAAATGCTAGAGACATTGCTGGTCGCGGTAGAGGCCTTCGTCAACGATGAGGACTTTGCCGCTGCCTATCGCTTTGCGCGCGGCGCAGCCGGAGCTTTTGAATCCTTGGAGGAAAGCGGTCAGCCTATTGAGGGCACCGAAATTGCGCGCGGCTACCAGGCGAATGCTCTGGCGTCCCGGCTCGCTTTTAGCCGCGCCAGTGGAACGTCTGCGCGCCGGCATGCTGAAGCGGGGCTTCAGATCGTTGAGGATGCTCAAGCGACCCCGGGGGCGACCTATGCCGACCTGGCCAGGATTTCAGGCATTATGGCGACCGTCGAAGGGGAGCCCGAATTGGCTTGGGGCCGCTTCGCTGCGGCGGAGCGCATCCGCCGGCGGCTGAACCCGGAGAGTCAGGCTTTACGCGAACTCAGCGCATGGCGGTCCTATGTGTCTTACTTCGTGTCCGAAGAGCGCCAAACGGAAATTCTTCGGGATTTGGTCGCGCGCAACATCCTCGAGGAAGGCGATATTTGCCTCGATGACAACTGTCCCGAGCAGGCAGGCCGCTTTGAACGCTGTGCAAGCGGCGACTATGTCGCTCCGGAACCGATTGGAGAGCGCACGCCGCCCCAATACCCGACGTCAGCAGCGATGGTCGGCGCCGGCGGCTTCGTTCTCGTAGACTACACAGTCGATGCCCGCGGCCGGGTGACGGATATAGAACCGGTAGCGGCGGTCCCCGACGACATCTTCGTTCGGCCGTCTACGCGCGCCATGCAGCGTTGGCGGCATACCCCTGCGACCTGCGATGGCGTCGCCATCGACTCAAGAACCCAAGTGGTCTTCTTCAATTTTCGCATGAATGACGCCGAGGCGGATGATCCGGAGGCGTGGCGTCTGCGTCGCTCGTGATGTTGGGACTTGGCGGGGCGTCAGCGTGGGCCTAAGTCCCCCGCCATGATGTTGATCGACCTACCCGCCGTCCGCCGGGCTCTGCAATACCCAATCTCCAACGCGCCAGCCGTCCTGGCGGGCGCTGGGCTTTATGCGGCGGTCTTCGCGGTCCAGTCCTATTTCACGGCGCTTGCGGGCGCTGGCGTCACCGGCGCCGCCCCCTGGGGTCTCGCCTTCGGGCTATTGGCGCTGGGCGCCTTCGTGCTGGCCATGGCGAGCTGGGGGCGTGAAGCCCTCGGCAAGCCGCAGGGGCCATGGTTTGGACTGGCTCTGGGCGGTGATGAGGGCCGGCTGGCCTGGGCGACTGTCCTGATCCTGATCCTGTCGCTGACGGTCTTGGGCACCGCCTTCCTCGCCGTGGCCTTCATGATCGCCGCACTGGCGCTGATCAATGTCGATCCCGACGCGCCGGCCCCGGAAGGCGATGTCGACTTATTCGCCATGTTCGGGACCGGCGAGATCATCACCGCCACGGTGATCTTTGCGGTTTTCGCCTTGTTCAGCCTGTGGTTCTTCCTGCGCCTGGCGATGGCGTATCCGGCGACGCTGGATGCGGGCCGCATTCAGATCATGTCCATCTGGCCGCTGTCCGGCCGGGGCCGGTCCGTTCAAATCCTCACCACCGTGCTTGCTGCGGCTTCGCCGGGCGTTGTGATCTTGGTGCTGTTTAATCTGGCTGCAGCCGGATTGACCGGCGTTTATCCCGCCTCCGCCCCGAGCGCTGCAGGCGAGCTGGGCGCGCTGAGCGTGTCGGCTCCGGTCTTTTTGGCGCTGGCCTTCATCTACGGACTTGGAAAAGCCGCGCTGGTGGGTGCGCCGGTGTGTGTCGCTTTGTGCGCACTCTATCAGAATTTGCAGGCGGCTCCCGTCAAATAACGCCGATTTCACAAGACGCTGTCATTTCAACGCAGTAAGCTGAAGCGGGCGCTCGGTGGATGCGGAGGTGAAGATGGCAAGCTCGTCCTATGATTTCGTGCGTGGCACGTTCCATTTTTTCGTCATGCTCGGCCAACGGCCCTTATCCGTGCTGTGGTTGGTGTTGTGGCAGGTGATCGCCTACGCCGCCGTGGCTGCGGTGATCCTGACGGCGTTCTGGCCGCTGTTCGCCATTCTGATCAACGCCGCGCAAGCCGGGCGCGAACCGAGCGACGCTGAGATGCTCGCCGTTCTGGGCTCAGTCTGGCTGGCTATTAGCTTGAGCTATCTGGCGGCCTTTGTGGTTCTCCTGATGATGCAGGGGGCCTGGTTGCGCCTTTTGACCCATGGCCGTACCGCAGCGATCATTCCTTTCCGCTTCGGGCTCGATGAGCTGCGCCTGCTCGGCGTCAATGTGCTCTTCGCGATCTTCATTTTCGCCGGCTATGTCGTTTCAGCCTTGGTTGTTGGCCTCGTTATCGGCGCCGGTGTGTTGGGGGTTGAGATGGGTTCTGGCGCCACGGGCGCGTTTGGCGGCGCGCTGGCGGTGCTGCTGGTCATCGCGTTCGCCCTGATCGCCGTGTTCTTGATGCTGCGCTTTGCGGCGGCGCCGGCGATGAGCGTCAATGAGGGCCGTTTTCGCCTGTTTGAATCCTTTGCGGCCACAAAGGGCGTTTGGGGCTGGATGCTGCTCTCCTACCTGCTCTTGTATGTGCTTTTCATCGCCGCAGCGACCTTCGTGTCCGGCATCCAGTTCGGCGCGATCCTGATCGGCGCTGCGGACGTAATCTCCGCCTTGGAGGCGGTGAATGGCGAGCCTGATTTGGCGGCTGTTTTTGAGATGCTGCGCAGTCCCTCTGTGATTGCCGCTTTCGTGATCGCGGTCGGCCTCCAGTTGCTGCTGCAAAGCTTCATGGAGGGCAGCTGGCATGGCGTTGGCGCCTATGCCGCGCTGCGCCATGCGGGAAAGAGTGAGGCGGAAGAGGCGGTCGAAACAGCGCCGCCGGCTTCGGTCGGCGAAGCGCCCAGCGAGGGGTGAGCATGAGCGACGCGTTAAAGGATGCCGTGCGGGCTAACTTCACGGCAGGCAAGGCGCTGGGTTTGGGCCTGGAGGTTATGCGCCGACGGCCGGGCAGCTTATTGCGCTTGGCGATCATTCAAGCCGTCGTGTTTGCGATCCCAAATCTCACCATCATCTATATGATGGGCGTCTTCGGGGGGCAGTTGTCTGACGCGTCCGCCGACCCGACCGCGCTTCTGCGGACGCAGGGGCTGATTACGCTGTCCTTTGTCCCGCTCTATTTGCTGATGATAGCGCTCACGATCTGGGTTGAAGCCTACTGGCTCGAGCTGGTTACAAACGATCGAGTCACGCTGACGCCGCCCTTGGGGAGCTCAATGTGGCTGCTTTTAAGCTTTGTGATCACCGCCGGCGTTTTTTTCGCGATTTACATCGTCGCGGCGATCGTGATCGCCGTCGGAGCCGCCCTTGCGGTCACAATGTCGGGGGAGATGACTGCGGTCGTCGTCATCATCGCCGGTCTTCTCGCCTTCATCCTGTTCATTCTGCTGGTCATGGTGCGCTTCACCGCCTTGCCGGCAATGGCCTATATGGAAAACGGCTTGCCGCTCGGCAAAGCCTGGAAAGCGGCGGGCGCCAAACAAGGCGGCTTGACCTTGGCCTGGCTTGGGTTCGCGCTCTTCTACCTGGTGTTTTTGGGCGTGTTTGGATTGCTGCTGGTCTTTGGCCCGGGCCCTTATGGCGAAGCGATGCGGCATCAGCTTGAGAATCTGGACAATCCCTATGCCCAATATGAAGTCTACGCCCGGGTCGCGGCGGACCCCGTCCAGATGGGCATGTTGGCCGTCACCTTGATCCTGGGCGGTCTTGTATATGCGCCGCTCGCCATGATTTCCCGGGGCATCGGCGTCAGCCTGGCCCGCGCGGCTTCCAAGGAGAGCTAGATGAGCCAGGCGCTTTACACGCCGTGGCCGGCGACGGCGCGGCGCACCTGGGGCTGGGGCGCGCTGGGCGTGGTCCTTCTGACGTATATTCTCTCAGTTATTCCAGTCATGGTCCTGGGCGCGATCTACGGCTTCGTCCAGGTTGTCGGCGGCGCTGACCCGGAGGGAGTCCAGGCGGCGTTGATGGCCGGCACGCTCGGCTTTCTTCTGCCCAGCATTTTGATCCAATTCTTCTTTTGGGGGCTTTTTATCTGGCTCTGGGCCAGGCTGTTCGAGCGCCGCCGCGGCCCAAGTTTCGGACTGCGCCTATCCGGCTGGGCGGTGCTGCGCTACGGCGTGGGCTTGGTTCTAGGCGTCGCCTTGCTTGCCGCGATCGGCGCCATGGCTTTGGTGCTGGGCGCCAGCGGGGAGGGGCCTGATCCCTTCACCGGCGAGGCGGTGGTGCGCCTTTCTGATGCGACGCTGCTGGCCAGCTTCGCCTTCGTGATCGTTGTTTTCCTGGTTCAGGGCGGATCTGAAGAAGTCATCTTTCGGGGGTGGTTGATGAGCACGCTCGCGGCGCGCTGGGGCGTGCACGTTGCAGTGATTGTCTCCAGCCTCTTCTTCATGGTGTTCCACGCCCATGTCTTCATCTCCGGCCTGGTGTTCGGGATCATCGCATTGACGGGGCTGGGGCTTGTGGGTTTGGTGTTTGCGCTGTTGAGCCTGTTTACCCGATCCATCGTAGAGGCGATCGCCGCCCATGGCGCCTTCAACGCCGCCGCGATCACTCTGCCGACCCTGGTGATGCTGTTGGAGGATCCAGAGCTGGATATGTCTGCGGCCCTTGCGCAGGTTTTCGCTTCCGCCACCGGAACCGCCGGTCCCGGCGCGACGACCGTGGGCCCTGAAATGCTTGCCCAAGGGCTGACCGCGGCGATTATTTGCGCGGGGCTCGCGGTCCTTCTCGTGCGCCGCCGCAGGTCGCCGCCTTACAAGGATCTGGCCGGGTGAAGGAAGCGGAAAATGGCGTGAACGGCGAGGCCAGTCACACTTTGGAAGGCCTGTTTGACGCGCTCGCCGAGGAGGCGGCCAGCCACGACCACATCACCGTGGACGCCATTCTTGACCGGCTTGGCCACCGCTCTTACGGCCCCTTGCTGTTGTTGCCGTCTTTGCTGGCGATTTTCCCGGTGATCGGAGCCTTGCCGGGCGTCAGCTACGGCATGGCCTTCCTCGTCCTGTTCATCGCCACTCAATTCGCCTTGTCCAAGTCCAAGCTCTGGCTGCCGCAGCGTTTGAAGCGCATCCGCTTCGCCGCCGAGGTGTTCCGCACCGGCGTCGATAGGGCGCGCCCGCTGCTGCGCTGGCTGGACCGCTTCATCATGGAGCGCTTCTCAATCATGCTGCGCCCGCCCTGGCCGAACTTGATCGCCTGGCTCTGCGTCCTTTTGGGCGTGTTGATGGTCCTCTACGCCGCGGTCCCCGGCGGCGTCGTTATCCCCGGCGTCGCGGTGGCTCTCCTGGGGCTGGGGCTGACCACCCATGACGGCCTGATCGTCGGACTGGGCGTGCTCGCCGCCGGCGCCGCCATTGGCGGGACGATGTGGCTGGTGAGCCTCTTGGTTTAGGCGCTTGGCTTCGCCACGGTCCTATCAAACGGGGCGTTCCCAGCTCAGTATTGCAACGCGAGTAATTCTAATGAGAATCATCTCTTGGGAGAATCGTGCTGGAGGGCGCCATGTCAGCTTTGTTTGGAGCGGAGAGTTTCAGGATCCGCGCCGCGCTCTCGCGCAGCTTCCGGGTGATCGGCCAGGATAAGAAAGCGGGGTTTGGACTAATCGTTCAGGATATCGGCGTTTGGTTGATCCTGATGCTCGCCTACTCGACGTTCGTGACTTGGTTGTTCGATGTCGCTTTCGCTGCCTCTAACCCTGGTAGTTTCGGTGTCGGCATATTGGGCATGTTCGGGTTTATGGTTGTCTGCGTGGTCGTCATGCTGATGCAGGACGGGGCATGGTATCGCTTCCTCACCGGACGGCGGGCGCCTGGATTTCCCGCCTACCAATTCGGGGAAGATGAAGGGCGGCTTTTCGCGTTTTATCTGATGTTATACGCCTTGCTCTACGGCCTCATGGTCCTGATCCTGGTGGTCTTAACTGTGGCGGCCTCGCTGTTCTCAATCGCTGCGATGGAGAGCGAAGCGGTGGGCCTAGCCGAGCCCATGTCAGGGACTTTATCGCTGATCGGGATTTTCCTCGCCTACGCCGTGTTTTTCTACATGCAGGCGCGTCTGAATGGCGGCGCCCCGCTTACCGTCGCACGCGGCCGGTTTGAAATATTCGGCGGATGGGCGGCGACGCGCGGTCATGGCTGGCGCGTGTTTGGAGCCCTCATTCTGGTCTATCTTTTCTACATGGCTGGTGCGTTTGGCATCATGATCCCGATCACCTTCCTGCTTGAGGAAACGCCCATTCAAGATCCGTCGATCACCGCGATCCCGATCGCAGCATGGTTGCTGTTGGCTCTTCTGGGGGGCGTTATCTATCTGACCGTCTTGGTCACGCGCGGCCTCTTTGCCGAGGTGGCCATCGTAACCCTCACGCGGGAGCGCAAGGTGGCTCAAACTCCGCCACCATCTGAAGGCCCGCCGACGGCCTCAGCCTAGCCCGCCAGCTTCTTCGCCCGCGCCCGGTCGCGCTCTAGAAGGGGCTTGAGGTAGCGGCCGGTCCAGCTGCGCTCCACTTCACCGACCTCTTCCGGCGTGCCTGCCGCGACGATTTCCCCGCCGCCTGAGCCGCCTTCCGGACCCAGATCAATGATCCAGTCGGCCGTCTTGATGACGTCGAGATTATGCTCGATCACCACCACGGTATTGCCTTGGTCGACCAGCTCGTGGAGCACTTCGAGCAGCTTTCGAACGTCTTCGAAGTGCAGCCCGGTGGTAGGTTCGTCGAGGATGTAGAGCGTCTTGCCGGTGGAGCGCTTGGCGAGCTCTTTGGAGAGCTTGACCCGCTGGGCTTCGCCGCCGGAGAGCTGGGTCGCCGGCTGGCCGACTTTCACATAGCCCAGCCCGACGCGCTTGAGCGTCTCCATCTTGTCGCGCACAGACGGCACGGCTTTGAAGAAGTCGGCGGCTTCCTCCACCGTCATGTCGAGTACGTCGGCGATGGATTTGCCTTTAAAGGTCACTTCCAGCGTTTCGCGATTGAAGCGTTTGCCGTGGCAGACATCGCACTCGACATAAACGTCGGGCAGGAAGTGCATCTCGATCTTCACCACCCCGTCGCCCTGACACGCTTCGCAGCGGCCGCCTTTGACGTTGAAGCTGAAACGGCCGGGCTTGTAGCCGCGCGTCTGAGCTTCGGGAAGCTGGGCGAACCATTCCCGGATCGGCGTAAACGCGCCGGTATAGGTCGCCGGGTTGGAGCGCGGCGTGCGGCCGATCGGGCTTTGGTCGATATCGATGATCTTGTCGAGTTGGTCGAGGCCGACGACATCGTCATGGGCCGCCGGGACCGCCGAGGCGCCGTTCAAGCGCCGGGCCGCCGCTTTGTAGAGCGTTTCAATGGTCAGGGTGGACTTGCCCCCGCCGGACACGCCGGTGACGCAGGTGAGCACTTTCAGCGGGAAGACCGCATCCACGCCCTGCAGATTATTGCCGGTCGCGCCCGTCACCGTGATCGACTTGTCCAGATCCACCGGTCGCCGCACTTCCGGCAGCGGCACCATGCGCGCGCCGGACATGTATTGGCCGGTCAGGCTTTTGGGGTTGGCGGCGATCTCCGCCGGCTTGCCGGACGCCACCACTTCACCGCCATGAACGCCGGCCGCGGGGCCCAGATCGACGACATAATCGGCGGTCTCAATCGCTTCCTCGTCATGCTCGACGACGATGACGGTATTGCCCAGATCGCGCAGGCCGCGCAGGGATTCTAGCAGGCGTGTATTGTCGCGTTGGTGCAGGCCGATCGACGGCTCATCCAGCACGTAGAGCACGCCGGTCAGGCCAGACCCGATCTGGCTGGCCAGCCGGATGCGCTGGCTTTCCCCGCCCGACAGCGTGCCCGAGGCGCGGCTGAGGGTGAGATAATCGAGGCCTACATCGACAAGGAATTTCAAACGGTCGCGGATCTCTTTCAGGATCCGGCGCGCGATCTCCAGCTCTTTGGGGGACAGCTCGGCTTCAACCGATTTGAACCACTCATTGGCCTCACGGATGGAGCGCTCGCCGGCGTCGGAAATGTCCTGGCCGGCGATTTTCACCGCCAGGGCTTCCGGCTTCAAACGCTTGCCGCCGCAGGTTTCGCACGGCTGAGCGGATTGAAAGCGCGCCAGATCTTCGCGCACCCAGCTGGAATCGGTCTCCCGCCAGCGTCGCGACAGATTGGGGATCACGCCCTCAAAGGCCTTGGTCGTGGTGAACTGGCGCAGCCCGTCCTCGTAAGTGAATTTCACCTTCTGGGTCGTGCCGTGCAGCACCACTTTGCGGAACTTCTCCGGCAGGTCGCGCCAGGGCGTGAACATGTCCGCTTCAAAGTGGTCTGCCAGCGATTGCAGCGTCTGCTGGTAGAGTTTCGAGGTCGCCCGGCTCCACGGCGCGATGGCGCCGTCATACAGCGACTTGTCCCGGTCGGGCACCACCAGCGCTTCGTCAAACTTCAAGCTCTGACCCAAGCCGTCGCATGTCGGGCAGGCGCCGAAGGGATTGTTGAAGGAAAACAGGCGCGGCTCGATCTCTTCAATCGTGAAGCCGCTTTCCGGGCAGGCGAATTTCTCTGAAAAGACGATCCGGTCGTGTTTTTCGTGGTCGCCATGGTCGGATGCGAACTCCGCCACCGCCAAGCCGTCGGCGAGCCGCAGGGCGGTCTCCAAACTGTCGGCGAGACGCTGTTCCAACCCGCCCTTAGTGACCACCCGGTCCACCACCACGTCGATATCGTGCTTGTACTTCTTGTCGAGGTCCGGCGCGTCCTCAATCTCGTAAAACGCGCCGTTCACCTTCACGCGGGTGAAGCCTTGTTTGAGCAGATCGGCGAAGTCTTTTTTGAACTCGCCCTTGCGGCCGCGCGCGATGGGGGCCAGCAGGTAAAGCCGCGCGCCGTCACCGAGGCCGGTGATCCGGTCGACCATCTGCGACACCGTCTGCGCGGCGATTGGCAGGCCCGTCGCCGGGGAGTAGGGCACGCCGACGCGCGCCCATAACAGGCGCATATAGTCGTAAATCTCCGTCACCGTGCCGACGGTGGATCGGGGGTTTTTCGACGTGGTTTTTTGTTCAATCGAGATCGCTGGAGACAGACCCTCGATGGAGTCCACATCCGGCTTGCTCATCAATTCCAGGAATTGGCGCGCATAGGCCGACAGGCTCTCCACATAGCGCCGCTGGCCCTCCGCATAGATGGTGTCGAAGGCGAGCGAAGATTTACCCGACCCCGACAGCCCTGTGAACACAATCAGCTGGTCACGGGGCAGGTCCACCGCCACGCCCTTGAGATTATGTTCGCGCGCGCCGCGCACGGAAATGGTTTTTAGCGGATCGGTCATAAGGCGCGTTCCAACAGACAAAACAAAATGCAGGGGCGTTAACTAGGCGCGCGGTGCGTGCTCCGCCAGTTGAAAAGATGTGCTCGGCCAGCTTGCCAACTTGTCATCCTCCCGCAAGTGCGCGGTGAGGCCGGGCTGCTAAGCTCGCACCTCAGGCCTTTAAGGGGGATATCAAAGTGATTGGTCTTGTTTTGAGCGCGGCGCTCGTCAGCGCCCAGCCCGCGCCTTTGTCCTGGATTGAGGGAACCTGGAGTTCCGAATTCACCGAAGACAATGTTGCGGCCGATTTCAGTTACCGTCAGACTGGATTTCTGATCTGCGAGCCGACCCAATCGCTCGTCGTTTGCCGCGATCTTCGAAACCTTGTTGAAATCGAGGGCTTTGACCGCTTCCCGGAGCTTTGGGATTCGGTGGATTACTGGTCGGTCGACCGGGAAAGCGGTGATCTTGTCCGGCGATCCATGACCGCGCGCGGCGTTACTGGAGAGGTGTCGCTCAGCGAAGTGGAACCCGGCCGGTTTGAAGGCCGTGTCGACGCGCGCGGCGGCGGTGAAATCCTCGTCGAAATCGAAGCTGGCGATAGCGAGATCCTGGAAAGCTGGGTCACCCAAGGCCCCGACGGCGCGGTTCGATCGACCTATCAGGCGCGCTATCGGCGCATGTCCTAGGGCAGGGCTCGGCGTCACCTCAAGTCTCCCATTGCTACACGCGCCAAGGCCTGCGCCCTGGCCGTGTTCCACAGGCTGTTGCAGGCCTGCCGGTGGACAGCGTACGACCGCTCGTGTTGGCTAGCTTGCGACTCGCGCCTGAATTGACGCGCGGAACATAATGTGAACAATTAACCGGCGAAAGACAAGCGGGAGACGCGCGATGGCGGGCAGTGTGAATAAGGTGATCCTGGTGGGCAATCTGGGCGCGGACCCGGAAGTGCGCCGGATGAATTCCGGCGACCCGGTGGTTAATCTGCGCATCGCGACGGGCGAAACCTGGCGCGACAAATCCACCGGCGAACGCCGGGAGAAGACCGAATGGCACAACGTGGTGATCTTCAACGAGAACCTCGCCAAGGTCGCGGAGAATTATCTGCGTAAAGGCTCGAAGGTTTACGTCGAAGGCCAGCTGCAGACCCGCAAATGGACCGACCGCGACGGCAATGACCGCTACACCACCGAGGTGGTGCTACAGCGATATCGCGGCGAGCTGACCATGCTGGACGGCCGCAGCGAAGGCGGCGGAGAGCGCATGGGCGGCGGCTATGGCGGTCAGCGCACGGAGGATCGCTCCAGCGGCGGCCAGCGCCAGATGGACGCGCCGAAAGAAGACTTCTCCTCGGACACCCTCGACGACGACATTCCCTTCTAAGGCGCCGCAATCCCGCCCCATCCGGGTGACAGCGTGCCGCCCCATCAGATCGGGGAGGTATAGCTGTGCGGATCGTACTCATTTTCATCGCCGCGATGGTCGCGCTGACCTTCGCCATCCTCCATTGGCGCGATGAGACCGGCGACGGCGCACTGGATTGCGTGTTGCAGGCAGAGGATGCGACCGGAGCCATTCTTGTGCGTCGCCTCTCGGACGGCGCTGAGTGGACCGGCGGCGGAGCGCGGGTGGACCGGCGCTTTCTGCCCGCCTCCACCTTCAAAATTCCCAATAGCCTGATCATCCTGGAGACCGGCGTGGTCCTCGACCCGTATGCCGATGTGCTGGCTTGGGATGGCGTGGAGCGCAGCCCGGGCTGGGACCAGGATCAGACGCTTCGCACAGCCTTCGTGCGCTCCGCCTTTTGGGCTTATGGGCATTGGGCGCGCGAAGTGGGCCATGACCGGATGCGTACAGTGGTGAGCCAGCTCGGCTACGGCAATGGCGATATTGGCCGGGCCGATGACATCGACCGCTTCTGGCTGGAAGGCGCACTGGAGATTTCAGCGCGCGAGCAGGTGGATTTCCTGCAGCGCCTCCACGCCCGCGCCTTGCCCTTCCGCCCAGACGTTCAGGACCAGGTGATCGACATCATGCGCCATCGCGACGGCGAGGGCTGGACGCTGCGCGCCAAGACCGGCTGGGCCGTGCGCGACGAGCCGAACCATGGCTGGTATGTCGGTTGGCTGGAGGCGGACGATGAGATCTGGCTGTTCGCCGTCAATGTCGATCTCGACTGGGCAACCGGCGAGGGCGCGCTGCGCGAGCGCCTGGCCCGCAACGCCCTGATCGCCGCCGGCGCGCCGGTTGAGCCGCTTTAAGCCTTAGGGCCTGAACCACTCCACCGCCGCGCTGGTGTCGACGCCGCCCGCGCGCGCCGCGCCGGCGATGGTGGCGATCCCGCCCGCCAGCGCGACCGCGCCCAGACCATGGCGCGGGGTCGGCATGCGGCCCGCCTCGTTCCACGCATCCGATGCGGCGTCATAGGCCCAAACCTGGGCGTAAACGCCGCCGCCGGTCGAGCTGAACCACTCGCCCCCGAACGCGTAAATCACACCGTCAAGCACCGCAGCCGCCAACCCGCCGGAGCCGCGCGGCCCCGCCTCAGGCGCGGGCAGGGGCGCGAGCGTCGCCCAGCTGTCGGCTTGCGGGTCATAGACTTCGTGCACTGGGGTGTTGCCGCCGGAAACGGTGCGGCCGCCGACAATATGCAGCTTGCCGTCCAGTATCGCGCCGGCTGCCGAGTTGCGGGCGGTGGGCGCTGGGGCGGCGGTGGTCCAGGCTTCGCTGGAGGGGTCGAGCACCACATGGGCGGTGGTGTCGGCATGATCGGACCAATTGCGATTGGCTTGGCCGGCAGGCCGCCGGCCGGTCACCACATGGATCCGCCCGCCCAGATTGGCGGTGACGGTCTCGGCATAAGGCTGGGCCATGGGCAGGCCATTGCGCCAGGCGTTGCGTGCCGGGTCAAAGATGCGCACCGCATTGCTCATCGCCCACGCGCCGCCGCGCTCGGACGTGAAGCCGCCGATCGCGTAGATATCCTCGCCCACCGCAACGAGATTGGGGTGGTGGGTGGCGACCGGCAGGTGTGCGCGCTCGCGCCAGGTATTGGACCCAGCTTCAAGCGCGAAAACGCGGTCGGTTATGCCGATGCTGCCGCCGTCCACGTCCGGGGAGAGGCCGCCGGCGACATAGATCGCGCCGCCCGCAAC
>CAZAGE010000069.1:0-13261 GCA_964484345.1 uncultured Oceanicaulis sp.
CCGAGCCGGTCCAGCGGCGAGGTCCATTCCAGGGTGATGCGGTCCAGCGTGCCGTCGCCGATATTGCCCGGCGCGTCGAAGACGTCGCCCTCCGGGGTCGTGACCACGATGAAGTCGTCGAGATCCTGCACCCAGACCCGGCCGAGCGTCAGCGTCGCGGAGCCGTCTTCGCCAAAGCGCTGCTCGACTTGAGCCTCCAGCGTCCAGTCGGTTTGCGGGCGATAGTCGGGGTTGCCGACATCGACCTGGTCGGAGGTCAAATCAACAGAGCTGGCGAACTTACCAAATTGAAGTTGGTCGACATTGCGCTCCAGTGCGACGCGCCAGCGGCGCTGGTCGGTCGGCCGCCAGGTCAGGCTCACCGCCGGTTTCAAATAGGAGAAGCTGCGTTCCTGCTCGGCGTCACCTGTTTGGCTGATTTCCGAGAACTCGTAGCGCAGGCCGGATTCCAGGCTCAGCCGGTCGCTCAAACCCCAGACATGACGGGTGGACAGTTCGGCCCGGCGCTCTTCGACGCGCGTGCTGGCGACGGGGATATCGACCGGGACAAGGGCGCCGCCAGCCAGCTCCGAGACGGCCAGGTCGTTGTCAATGGCGTTGAACGCCACCTCTGCGCCGAACTCCAGGCTGTGTTGAGCGTTCAGCGTCCAGTTAAAGGATTGGCGTAGCGCAGTTTCTTCGCCCTCATCATTAAAATCGACCACCACCTGATCGGTCACATTCACCGGATCAAACACGGTGAAGGTCTCCGGCTCATTATCGGAGGCTTCTCGGCTGACCAGAAGAACGGTTTGGGAGGCGAGGGTTTCGGAGAAGTCGTGATCAAGGGTCGCCGTCGCGCTCGCCCACCAGCCGCTATCTTGAGTGTCGAGCACTTCAAATGCGGTCAATGGGGCGGTCTCGCGGGTCGGCGCGAAGACTTCGGTGCGCTGGCGGCGGTTCCAACTCCAAAGCTCTGCCGTGGCGTTTACGCGGACACGCGTGTTTTCCCCCAGCGGCGCCACCACCGTGAAGGAGGGCTCCCATTCCCGAAAGCGGCGCTGCTCGGAATCGAACGCTTCCTGAATGGCGCTGCCGTCGGGATTGAAGTCGCGGTCTTCCCGGTCGACGCGCGGGCCGCGCAGATTGAACGCCAAGGCGCCGGTGACCTCCACATCACCGAAGCGCCGGCTGGCCGAGCCGGTCAGATAGGTTCCCAGGCGCTGCCCATTGAAAAGTTGCAGGCGGGCCCGGACGGAGCGCGCCATGCCGTCGCTTTCGCGCAGGATTACGTTGGCGAGCTGGCTGTGGCCGCGCATCTCATAGTCCGGCACCGGTTCGCGGATCAGCTCAATACTAAGCACCTGATCGGCGGGAATGCGGCCGAGGATTGTTCCCAAGCCGATTGATTTGTCTGAGGGGCGCGCGCCGCCAATCAATAGATTGCCGAACGCATCGGCGAGGCCGCGCCGTTGGGTGTCGCCGTCATTGAGCGAGAAGCCGGGAAGGCGGTTGACCATGTCCAGCGCAGTGACCGGCGCGAACTGATTAAAGAAGGCGGCTTCATACGCAATGATCGCCGAACCGGCGTCGCGGGTGGCGATCGGCGCTTGAGCGTGAGCAGGTGTAAGAAGGGCGGGGCCGCCCAACAGCAAGGTGAGCGGGGCGGCGAGGCGCAAAGACATGGGCTTTGTCCTAAATAGCTGAACAGGCGTGCGAAATTCGTGAGCGCTACTAAGCGCTCAGTCGCAGAAAAAAGCCCGTTACCTTTCAGACAGGGCTTTCACAGCTGTGTGAGGATGATAACGTCGCTGTAAGAAAACGGCGCCTAGCCGGCGCCGCCCAGCGTGATGCCGTCGACCCGCAAGGTCGGCTGCCCCACGCCCACCGGCACGCCTTGGCCGGCCTTGCCGCAGGTGCCCACGCCTGGGTCTAACGACATGTCATCGCCGACTTGCGTGATCTTGGTCAGCGCCGTGGGACCGTCGCCGATCAGGGTCGCGCCCTTGATCGGTTCTTCAATCTTGCCCTTGCGCACCCGGTAAGCCTCGGTGCAGCGGAAGACGAATTTGCCGGAGGTGATATCCACCTGGCCGCCGCCGAAATTCTTTGCGAACACGCCGTCTTCCAGACCACCCAGGATCTCGGCCGGATCGTCCTGGCCGGATTCCATAATGGTGTTGGTCATGCGCGGCATGGGCGGGTGAGCATAGCTTTCCCGGCGGCCGTTCCCGGTGGGATCCACGCCCATCAGGCGGGCGTTTTGCCGGTCCTGCATATAGCCTTTCAGGATGCCGTCTTCGATCAGCACGGTCCGGCTCGTCGGCGTGCCCTCATCATCAAAGCTGAGCGAGCCGCGGCGCTCTGGCAGGGTGCCGTCATCGACGATGGTGACGCCTTTGGCGGCAACTTGCTCGCCGACGCGGCCGGCGAAGGCGCTGGTGCCCTTGCGGTTAAAATCGCCTTCCAGGCCGTGGCCCACCGCTTCGTGCAGCAGGACAGCCGGCCAGCCCGGGCCAAGCACCATGTCCCATTCACCCGCAGGCGCGTCGACGGCTTCTAAATTGACCTTCGCCACGCGCAGCGCCTCGTCGGTCAGCTCTTTCCACTTTTCAGGGGCGAGCCAGTTTTCAAAGGCGGCGCGGCCGCCCGCGCCGGCCGACCCGGTTTCCCGGCGGCCATTGCGTTCCACGGTGATGGAGACATTAAGGCGAACCAGCGGGCGCACCTCGGCGCGCATATCGCCGTCGGCGCGGACAATGCCGATCACCCGGCGCGAGCCGGACAGCGAGCACGCCACCTGGACAACTTCGGAGTCCGCGGCGCGCGCGTAGGCGTCGATCTCGGCGAGAAGCGCCGCTTTGGCTTCAAAGCCGGGCGCGCCGATGACATCGATATCATCATAAAGCAGATTGTTGGTGCGCGCGGGCGCGGGCGCCATCACCGCATCCGCACCCTTGCGGGCGGCGGCGGCGGTTTCGCCGGCGCGCCGCAACGCGGCCAGGCTTGGATCGGAGGAATGGGCGAAACCGGTGCGCTCACCGAACACGCCGCGCAGGCCGAAGCCCCGGGTGGTGTCGAAATTGGCGACCTTTAGCCGGCCGTCGTCAAAGGCCAAGCTCTCCGACGCGCTGGTCTCCAGGAAGAGCTCACCATCATCGGCGCCCGTCAGGTGCTCCGCCAGCACGCGGCTCGCATCGTCGGCGTCGAACTCAAAGGCGGAGAAAGGGTCGGTGGTCATCAAGCGCGCTCCAACAGTCTTGCCGTATCAAGATAGAGCGTCGAGCCCGCCGGTGCGAGGGCGCCAGGCGCCGAAGCGACGCGCAGGCCCCGGCGACGTCTTAGCCTGAGGCAGTCTGATGGCGCCGGAAGCGTCCTGGCTGAGCTTGCAGCATGGCGTCATTGGGGGCGAGTTCCGCGGCCCGCACATAGGCGTCATAGGCGAGTTCCAGGCGCCCCGCCGTTTCATGGGCGATTGCTATGTTGAAATAGGCCAGCGCCGGCTCACGCACCTCAAGCGCCAAGGCGGTCTGTGCCGCCTCGATCGCCGGGTTCAAGCGGCGCGCCGCGATCCGCGCCGCAGACAGAGACAGCCAGGCTTCCGCCATCTCCGGCTCCAGGCGCACGGCCTCTTCAAGATCATTGAGCGCGGGACCGGCCTCGCCGCGTTGAACCGCAATCGCGCCGCGATTGGCGAGCACCCGCGCTCGGGTCGAGTCGCTCAAATCGCTCGAACGCAGCGCTGAGTCGCACGCCCCGATGGCGCGGCCGCTGATATCCCCGGAAAAAGCCGCCGATTCGCAGTCAGCGAGCGCTGAGGCCAGCGCAGCGCGCTCTTCCGGCGCGTCCTGACCCAAGGCGCCCCCGGTGAAGGCGAAAGCGACCGCCGCAGAGAACACCAAAGCGGCTCCGAGCCCACACGCTCCGCCGACGCAAAAGCTATGTAGCGGACTGTTTTTATTTGAGTTTTTGATGTCCGGCTGCATCACCAACCCCTCTATGATGGCTTGCGGTGGGTGAATTCATGCAAATCATTCACGAAATTGCAAACTATGAGCCGGTGCAGCGAAAAATTTTCCGCACATTGAGTCGGCCTGAAAAAAACACTGGGCATCGCGACAATATGGCGCTTATACCGCCCTGACAGCGTAAGAGGGCGGACCTATATTCCGCCGCACTTCAGCGACCGGCCATCCTGGCGCGGCGCTGAAAACAGACACTCAAATCTCCTTGGGGGAGTTATGCGAATTTCGGCCGTCCTTGGCGCACTTGCCGCCATCTTCTGTTTGGTCACCGCCGCCGCCAGCGCCACACCCGTCGGGATCCCGACCGATGGAGCTCTGGGCTTCCAGCCCTCCGCCTCGCCGGTGATGGATCAAATCAACTGGTTCCACAACGTGCTGCTGGTGATCATCACGGTGATCTCGCTGGTGGTTCTGGGCCTCCTGGTCTGGGTGGGGCTGCGCTACAACGCCAAGGCCAACCCCGAGCCGAGCAAGACCAGCCACAATACGCTGCTGGAAGTGATCTGGACGGGGATCCCGGTGATCATCCTGGTGGTGATTGCGGTGCCGTCCTTCCGCCTTCTGTATTTCCAGGACGTGCTGCCGGAAGCGGATTTCACCATCAAGACGACCGGGTATCAGTGGAACTGGGAGTATGAGTATCCCGACCACGGCGGTTTCACCTTCTTCGCCAACATGGTGGAAGACGAAGACCTGGCCGATCACCCGTTTGTCGCGCACCGCAATCTGACCACCGACCTCGCCGTCGTTGTGCCGGTGGGGGCGACCGTCCGGGTGGAAGTGACCGCGGCCGATGTGATCCACAACTGGGCCATGCCGAGCTTCGGGATCAAGATGGACGCCATTCCGGGCCGTCTGAACGAGACCTGGTTCCAGACCGATATCGAAGGCATTTATTACGGCCAGTGCTCTGAGCTGTGCGGCATCCGCCACGCCTTCATGCCGATCGAACTTCATGTCGTGCCGCAGGACGTCTTCGACGCCTGGGTCGCGGCCTCCAACGACGACCCGTATACGGGTCCGGCCGTTCTGGCCGCTTATTATGACAGCACGCGCGCTCAGCGCGTCGCCGCCGCCCAGTAAGGAGCCCAGTCGCTATGTCAGACGCTGCAGCTGCGCATCACGATCACACCCCGTCCATGTGGGACTGGAAGCGGTGGGTTTTCTCCACCAACCATAAAGACATCGGCACCATGTATCTGGTGTTCGCGATCATCGCGGGCGTCATCGGTGGCGCCATGTCGGGCCTGATCCGCTGGGAGCTGGCCGAGCCGGGCCTCCAGGTCTTCACCGGTGAAAACACCGGCTGGGGAGCGATCTTCGGCAACGAGCATAATTATAACGTCATCACGACCATGCACGGCCTGATCATGATCTTCTTCATGGTCATGCCCGCCATGATCGGCGGGTTCGGCAACTGGTTCGTGCCGCTGATGATCGGCGCGCCGGACATGGCCTTCCCGCGGATGAACAACATCTCCTTCTGGCTGTTGCCCTTCTCCTTCGCCTTGATCCTGATCTCCATGTTCGTTCCGGGCGTGGGCGGCGATATGGGCTTTGGCGGCGGCTGGGTGATGTATCCGCCCTTGTCGACGACGGGCCATAACGGGCCGGCCTTCGACCTGGTGATCTTCTCGCTGCACATCGCGGGCATCAGCTCGATCCTGGGCGCCATCAACTTCATCACCACCATCTTCAACATGCGCGCGCCGGGCATGACCCTGCACAAGATGCCGCTGTTTGTCTGGTCGATGCTGGTGACCACCTTCCTCCTGCTGCTCGCGGTTCCGGTTCTGGCCGGCGCCCTGACCATGCTGCTGACCGACCGTAATTTCGGGACGACTTTCTTCGACCCGGCCGGCGGCGGCGACCCGGTGATGTACCAGCACCTGTTCTGGTTCTTCGGTCACCCCGAAGTCTACATCCTGATCCTGCCCGGCTTCGGCATGATCTCGCACATCGTGTCGACCTTCTCGCGCAAGCCGGTCTTTGGCTATCTGGGCATGGCCTACGCCATGGTCGCCATCGGCTTCATCGGCTTCATCGTGTGGGCGCACCACATGTACACCGTGGGCATGAATGTGAACCTGAAGGCTTATTTCGTGGCCGCCACGATGATCATCGCGGTGCCCACCGGTATTAAGATCTTCTCCTGGATCGCCACCATGTGGGGCGGCTCGATCACCTTCCGCACCCCGATGCTGTGGGCGATCGGCTTCATCTTCCTGTTCACTGTGGGCGGCGTCACCGGCGTGGTGCTGGCGAACGCCGGCGTCGACCAGTCGCTGCACGATACCTACTACGTGGTCGCGCACTTCCACTATGTGCTGTCGCTGGGCGCCGTATTCTCGATCTTCGCCGGTTTCTACTACTGGTATGAGAAGATCTGGGGCGTGAAGTACAACTCCTTCCTGGCTCGCACCCAGTTCTGGCTGTTCTTCATCGGCGCGAACGTGATCTTCTTCCCGCAGCACTTCCTGGGGCTGAACGGCATGCCGCGTCGCTATGTGGATTATCCCGACGCGTTCGCCTTCTGGAACATGGTCTCCTCCTGGGGCTATGTGATCATGGCGCTGGGCATGGTGGTCTTCTTCGTGCTGATCATCGAATCCATCGTTCGCCGCCGGAAGGCCGAAGCCAATCCGTGGGGCGAAGGCGCAACGACGCTTGAGTGGACGCTGTCTTCTCCGCCGCCCTTCCACCAGTTCAACGAACTTCCGAAAATCAAGTAGGGCGTTGAACTCATAGGCTGATTTTGGAAACGCCCTGACGTGACCGACTATTCTGCTGACACTGCGAAGGGCGACGCCGTTAATCCGGCGTCGCCCCAAGCATCTTCTGCGCTGGCCGATTGGCGCGACTATGTCGCGCTGATGAAGCCGCGCGTGATGACGCTGGTGGTGTTCACCGGCCTTGCCGGTCTTGTGGCCGCGCCGGGCGCGATGAACCCGATCTCAGCAGCCATCGCGATCCTGTGCATCGCTGTGGGCGCTGGCGCTGCGGGCGCGTTCAACATGGCGTTCGACAGCGATATCGACGCGGTGATGAAGCGCACCCGCCGCCGCCCCGTCCCAACCGGGCGCGTGCCGCGGGAGGAAGCCTACGCCTTCGCCGGCGTGATGAGCCTGGGCTCGGTGCTGTTGATGGCGCTCGCCACCAACTATGTCGCCGCGGGCCTTCTGGCGTTTTCGATCTTTTTTTACTGCGTGATCTACACGATGTGGCTGAAGCGCTCGACGCCGCAGAATATCGTGATCGGCGGCGCCGCCGGCGCTTTCCCGCCGATGATTGGGTGGGCGGCTGTCACGGGCGGCGTGGCGCTCGACTCCCTTCTGCTCTTCCTGATCATCTTCATGTGGACGCCGCCCCATAGCTGGGCCCTGGCGCTTTACAAATCGGGGGACTATTCCGCAGCTGGCGTGCCGATGATGCCGGTGGCCCGGGGCGCGAAATCCACCCGCAAGCAAATCCTCATCTACGCCGTGCTGTATCTGGCGGTGACGGCCGGGCCGGTCCTGACGGGTCTGGGCGGCTGGGTCTATGCGGCGACGGCCGGCCTCGGCGGCGCGCTGTTCGGCCTTCTGGCGCTTCGGGTGTTCAACTCTCGCGCTGGCGACGGCAATAACGCGGAAGATGATCTTTATGCCGTGCGCGCTGGCGACAAGGCTGCGCGCGACCTGTTCGCCTACTCCATCGCCCACCTCTCGCTTCTGTTCGCCGCGCTTTTGGTCGAGCATGGCGCCGGCGTTCACTGGGCGATTCCGGGCTTGGGAGGCTGATCGATGAGCGAGTCGACCCCCAAGCCGGACGGCGAAAAGCCCTATTCTGAATTCATCGAAACGGTGAAGCTGACCAAGGAAGAAGAGTCCGCGCGCAAGCGCCGCAATCTGATGATTGCGATCGGCCTGTTCGCCTTCATTGCGCTGATCTTCCTTACGACGGTCGTGCGCATGTCCTCCAACTACAACACAGGGGCCTAAATCCGTGTTCGCTAAACTTCTTTCGAAGCTGGATCGCAATCAGAAGGTCTTCGCGACCTGCGGCGTGATCGTGGTGAGCATGGTGGGCATGGCGTATGCGGCGGTGCCGCTCTACGACCTGTTCTGCCGGGTCACGGGTTATGGCGGTACGACCCAGATCGCCCAGTATGACGCGACACAGATTCTCGACCGGGAAGTCACGGTGCGCTTCAGCGCGACGAATGCACGCGGCTTTCCCTGGGAGTTCGAGCCGCTGCAGCGCGAAATGACCGTGCGGGTCGGCGAGACCGCACTGGCCTTTTACCGCGCCACCAACACCACCGACCGGCCGGTCACCGGTGTAGCGAGCTATAACGTGTCCCCTTTTAAAATGGGGCCGTATTTTTCCAAGCTGGAATGCTTCTGCTTCACCGAGCAGACGCTGCAGCCGGGGCAATCCATGGATATGCCGGTGATTTTCTTCGTTGATCCCTTGATGGATGAAGAAGGCCGGCTGGACGACATCACCACGCTGACCCTGTCCTATACCTTCTGGCAGGCCGGGGATGAGGACATGATCGAAACCGCACAGGCCAGCCTGCGCGGCGAGGCGTCCTGACGCAGCAGCGTAACGAGAATTGAAGAGCGGCGCGGGCAGGTCTATACCGCGCCAAATCGGGTAACCGAACAGACTTGCGGGAGACGTTCATGGCGGGCGCCGTTAAACACGATTATCACCTCGTTGATCCGAGCCCCTGGCCCTTCGTGGGCTCGTTGGGCGCTTTCGTCCTGGCGCTCGGCGCGGTCATTTTCATGGCTGGCCTGTCGACCGATGCGGAAAGCTGGGCCTACTTCTTCATGGCTGAAGGGTCGCCCTGGGTGCTGATGCTGGGCTTCCTGATCGTCGGCTACACGATGATCGGTTGGTGGGGCGATGTGATCAAAGAATCCCGCCAGGGCGACCATACCCCGGTCGTCGATCTGGGCCTGCGCTACGGCATGATCTTGTTCATCGTGTCCGAAGTGATGTTCTTCGTGGCCTGGTTCTGGATGTTCTTTGAAGCCGCGCTGTTCCACGAGGTCCGCGCGGGCGCGTCCTTCTACGGCCCCGCCATCGGCGCGGATTTCTCCGGCTGGGAAAGCTGGCCGCCGCCGGGTGTGGAGACCTTTGATCCCTTCCACCTGCCGCTGATCAACACGCTGGTTCTGCTGCTGTCGGGCACGACGGTGACCTGGGCACACCACGCCATGGAGCATGGCGACCGCAAAGGCGCGACGCTGGGCCTGATCCTGACGGTGGTGCTGGGCTTCTGCTTCACCCTGCTGCAGATCTACGAGTACACTCACGCCCACTTCGATTTCGCCGGCAACCTGTATGGCGCGACCTTCTTCATGGCGACGGGCTTCCACGGCGCGCACGTGGTGATCGGGACCATCTTCCTGGCGGTGTGCCTGGCGCGCCTCTTGGCTGGTCACTTCACCCCGCAGAAGCATTTCGGCTTCGAAGCGGCGGCTTGGTACTGGCACTTCGTTGACGTGGTCTGGCTCTTCCTGTTCGCCTTCGTCTACGTGGCCTTCCAGTAAAGCGGCGTGGGCGTTCCGCCCATGACCGAAGCAACAAACCCCTTTCTCGCCGGCCTGATGGGCAAGTGCCCGGCCTGCGGGAAGGGGTCTTTGTTTTCCGGCTATCTCAAATTCGCGGATCGGTGTTCGGCGTGCGGCGAAGACTTCGCCAAGGCGGACGCCGGCGATGGTCCGGCCGTCTTCGTGATCTTCGTCGCCGGTGCGATCATCGTACCTTTGGTGCTGGCGATCGAACTGGCGCTGACGCCGCCCCTCTGGGTGCACATGGTGGTCTGGCTACCGCTGACCACCGGCCTCATCCTCGCGCTACTGCGGCCGTTCAAAGCGACCTTGTTCGCGCTCCAGCACCACAATGACGCGCATGAAGCGCGGCTGGACGAGTAGGGCATTGCGTCCTTCGAGACGCTCGCCAAGGGCTCGCTCCTCAGGATGAGGAAAGTGGTTGCTTGATTTCACCCTCATCCTGAGGAGCGGGCGTAAGCCCGCCTCTCGAATGACCCTCAGGATCAGGCTCTAAGAAAAACCGGTGCTCTTGGTAACCCTATAACGTAGACGCTCAAACGCTGCGCCTTATCCTCCGGGTCATTCAACTTCGGAGACCACCCATGATCCGCGCCTGGTCCGCCCCCTCTGTCGGGGCCAAGTTCGAACAAATCTCCTACGATCCAGGCCCCCTGAAGGGCGACGATGTAGAGATCGCCGTGACAGCCTGCGGGCTGTGCCACTCCGACATGTCGTTGTGGGAGGATGAGTGGGGCATCACCCAGTTCCCGCTGACCCCGGGCCATGAAGTGGTGGGTGTGATCACGCAGGTCGGCGACACCGTCACCCATCTCAAGGTCGGCGACACAGTCGGCGTGGGCTGGTTCTCCCGCTCCTGCCTCAATTGCGATCCCTGTATGCATGGCGACCACAATATGTGCGTCGCGGTCGAGCAGATCGCCGTCGGCCGCCATGGCGGTTTCGCTGATAAAGTCCGGGTGCAGGCCAGCTGGGCGACCAAGCTGCCCGACGGCTTGAAGGCGGAGGACGCCGGACCACTGTTTTGCGGCGGCATCACCGTGTTTAACCCGATCGTTCAGTTTGGCGTCAAACCCACCGACAAGGTTGGTGTGATCGGCATTGGCGGTCTGGGCCATCTCGCGGTGCAATTCCTCAA
Source organism: uncultured Oceanicaulis sp. (assembly GCA_964484345.1). Taxonomy (GTDB): domain Bacteria; phylum Pseudomonadota; class Alphaproteobacteria; order Caulobacterales; family Maricaulaceae; genus Oceanicaulis. Next base: position 10,707 of record CAZAGE010000069.1, read on the forward strand.
CGCCTGGGGCTGTGAGGTCACCGCCTTCACCTCCACCGGCGCCAAGGCGGAGGAAGCCAAGCGTCTCGGCGCCCACCGCATCGTCGACAGCCGCGATGCCGAGGCGATCAAGGCGGAAGCGGGACGGTTCGACTTTATTCTGACCACCGTCGCCGTCGATCTGGACTGGAGCCTTTATCTCAACGCTCTGGGCCCGCGCGGCCGGCTGCATACAGTGGGCATCCCGCCCAGCGCCATTCCCGCGCACGCGTTCCAGCTGATCGGCGCGCAGCGCTCGGTCTCGGGGTCCCCCTTAGGCAGCCCGGCGACCATTCGCGACATGCTTGAGTTTTGCGCCCGCCACGACATCAGCCCGATGGTCGAGCGCCTTCCCATGAGCCGGATCGACGAGGCGATGGACAAGCTGAAAAACGGCTCGCCGCGCTACCGCATCGTGCTGGACAATGATTTTTCATGATGAAATCCCGGACAAGCGAAGCGCTGATCCGGGAGCTTGATCAGAATATGGCGCCTAAGCGGCCCAAGGTCCCGGCTCTGCGCCCCGGATCAAGTCCGGGGCTTGGCCGGGGTTTCATCTAAGGTGCCTCAAACCGCCCCTTGATCCCGCCGAGGGCCGCCACGGCGGCGTCTTCGGGCGGCAGGGCTTGAGCGTAGCGGAAACCTTGGCCGTAATTACAGCCCAGCTCTGCGCAGAGCTGGGCGGCGGTGTCCGTCTCCACGCCTTCCGCTACGATCGTCATGCCGTAGCTTTGGGCGATGCGCACCACCCCGGAAATGATCGAGCGGGCGGCCGGATCGGTTTCCAGCGCGCGGGTGAAATACTGGTCGATCTTCACCGTGTCGAAGGGAAAGCGGTCCAGCCGCGACAACGATGAATACCCGGTCCCGAAATCATCAAGCACCAAGGACACCCCGCCCGCCTTCAGCGCCTTCATGGCGATCTCGGCATGGTCGGGATCGCGCATCACTTCCGTCTCAGAGATTTCCAGCTTGAACATGCCGGCGGGCAGCGCCGCGGCGTCGATCTGCGCCAGCAAGGTGTCCGTGAAGTCCGGCGCGCAAAGCTCGCTCGCCGTGGCGTTGGCCGCCAAGAATAACGGGCTCTGTCCTTGCTTCGCCGCTTGCCAAGCCGCCGCGTCGTCAATGGCGCTGCCGCGCACCGCGTCGCCGACAGCGCGGATCAATCCCTGCTCATCCGCCAAAGGCAGGAAATGTTCGGGACCGTCCACCGCCCCGTCGGGACGAACCCAGCGCGCCAGCGCTTCAAATCCGGCCAGCTTGCCGGATTCCAACGCCACCACCGGCTGGTGGTGGGCCAGCACGTCACCGTCTTTAAGGGCCTGGCGAAGTGCGGTTTCCAGATCCAACGCCTCCAGCCCGCCATCGGGACTTGCCCCCGCCGGCAGCAGCAAGCCGCGCCAGTGCCCATCCTTGGCGGCGCCGATCAGGCGGGCATAGCGCACCCGGCCGTCTTCACCGAGCAGGCGCAGGCGGCGATCCAAGGAGGCTTCGAAGCCCAAACGTTCCAGCGCCGCCCGGTCACCGGGCGCTGCGGCTTGCAGCAGGGCGCTGAGCTGACCTTGCGATTGAACCGCCGCGAGGCCCAGGCGCGCCGCGTCGCCGCTTAGGAACAGGCGATCGCCGCGAATCTCTACCGCCACGGCGCCAGCGGCGCGGGCGGCGGTCTGAAAGGCGTCAGTCATTTGCTGTCACCGCAAGGGATCGTCGCGCAGGATTGCGAATTTGAGATGGTCGCGCCATTCGCCATCGATTTTCAGATACTGACGGGCGACGCCCTCCGGTGTGAAGCCGACCGACAAGAGCAGCTGACGCGAGGCTTCATTTTCCAGGCGCGTCGCCGCCTCCACCCGGTGAAGGCGCAGGGTCTGAAAGGCGTAGGACAGAACCCGGCGTACGGCGGCGCGGCAATGGCCTTTGCGTACATGCGGACTGCCGATCCAATAGCCAAGATCCGCCGCCTGCAGCACGCCGCGGCGGACATTGTTCAAATTGCACGCCCCCACCAGCACATCGTCGCTGGCGCGGAGGATGAAGAAGGGATAGCCCGTGCCCGCATCGATATCGCTCTGGTAGCGCTTGAGCCTGCGTCGAAACGCGGAGCGGGACAGCTCGTCCTCGGCCCAGCTGGGCTCCCACTTTTCCGTGTGGGTGCGGCTCGCATAGCGCAGCTTCGCCCAGCTGTCATAGTCCTCCGCCAGCGGCGCGCGCAGCTTGACGCCTTCGCCCCAGAGCACGGTGTCCTGAATTTCGTCGCGCCAGAGCGCCATGGCGGCGAGCTCCACTCTCTGAAGTCGTTATAAGACGCCTCACGGCGCGCCGGTTCAAGGCTCCGTTTAGCGGGGCAGGGGGTATGTCATGGAAAGTCTTTCGATTTCCATACGTTTTGGGTGCAATCAGCGCTTAAAACGCAGCCGTCCAGCCCGAATATGGAAGATCAGATAGATCGCAATCAGGGCCGCGGCCATGAGAAACCAGGTGACCGCATAGCCCACATGGCGCTCCGGCGGGGTTTGGGTGAGATGGGCGGGCGGCTC
>CAZAGE010000070.1:0-11991 GCA_964484345.1 uncultured Oceanicaulis sp.
TAAGAGCTTGTTATAAGTTGCTTAATATGGCTTCCGTTTCATTTTCAAAAATAGGATTAAGTCTAACTTTATAAAGTAATTTCGATTTTTGATATTCTCCGTTCCGGACTGTTATTGTGACGCTTTGGAGGTCAGCAAAAAAATACTGACCGCCTAAGTATCCGTCTATGGGCTGACTGGGCCTTACTTGTGTTGACTGAACTTCAACCGACCACCCGTTCATCTCCAATGGAGGGTGAAGGTCCGCCGCGATAATGCTTTCCACCGATCTGATTATGCTCCTTGCTTCGACGAATTGCATCGACCTCTGTGCACCTTCACCGAGCTGTTGAAGCATCGAATAAACTGGCCAAAGAGCAACCATTAAGATTGCAACAGCAGCAATCGCTTCAATGGTGCTGAAGCCAGCTTCTTGAAGTTGCTTTTGTGGTTGCTGCAAAATCTAAGGCTCCGACCCTGGAATTTTGGAATGAGCGAGGGCCTGTCTATAAGTAAACTCAGGGCGTTTCACGTGTTGCTGCAGGGATCGCTCAACCAAGCATTCGAAAAACTTATTGACGTGGCTATGCTCTGGTCACTGTCGTTCCTTGAGTTGGAACGGCTCCTCATACCTTAAAAATGTCGCCCCCGCGCCAAGACGTGACACAAACGCGTCATTCACCTCTCCGGTGAATGCCTCAACGATGCGCTGTCTATCAAGGCGATCATTTAGAATATATGGCGTAACGAGGACGAGCAGGACGCGCTGATCATTGCTGATCGTCTCGGTTTTGAAAGCGTTGCCGATAAGGGGAATATCTTGAACCAAGGGCACTCCGGTGGAGCCTCGGTTCACCGTCTCGCTGATAAGCCCGCCTAATACGGCTGTTTGCCCATCTTGCAGCGTAATAGCGGACGTTAAGCGCCGATTGGAGATGATTGGGCTTCCAATCGCCTGATTGGGGTTCTCGTCAGCCGAGCTCACCTCTTGAGTAACTGACAAATCGATACGGTCGTTGCTAAATACGCGCGGCTCGACAGTGAGAAGTACGCCAGTCGAGCGGTATTGGATCGACTGCAGAATATCCGTCGAGCCCGCATCCTGAGTGTTTGCGGCTCTTTGTGAGGTGATAATAGGCACGTCCGTGCCGACCTGGACTTCGGCAGCCTCGCCTGATCGCGCTACGACACGCGGTGTCGAAAGAATGTTAATTCTCGAGTTGGTCGCACTGGCAGCTGCTTGAAGGTCGACTTGTCCGATCGTCGCAACTGTCGAGAGGCCGCTGCTCGCCAGTCCTAAGGAGCCGCGAGTGCCTACTTGTAAGTCACCCCCGAAGGTGTCGAAGAAAAACTCAACTCCATAGCGTGTCGAGTCGCTTAGCACCACTTCAGCAATCGTAACCTCAACCAAGACTTCGGCGACAGGTGTGTCCAACCCTTCAAAGAGTTGCGAGATATCGTCGTACTCATCGCGTGTCCCGGTAAAGATCAAGCGGTTTCCAAACGGGTCGACGGCTAGTCGGGATCCGACTGGGTTAGCACCGCCAGGCCCCGCACCGGCTTCAGTTTGCGGTCCTGCGACTTGTGAAGAGCCCTCGCCAAGGACAGCGCGTATCACCGTTGCCAGCTCCTCTGCGTCGGTGTTCCTCACTTGATAAATGAATGATCTCGAGACATCCTCGCGTTCCGAAGCCTCATCAAGACGCCTGGCAGTCTCAATAAGGTGCGTCAAAGATTGTTCGTTACGGGCGAACACTAAAATTTGGTTCGTTTGATCAAGCGCGAGTATGCTTAAGGCTCTCTGCTGACGCGTACCTATCCCAATTTGATAACCCTCGATGGTGAGTATATCGACAAGCGTCTGCGCAAGCTCATCCGCATCCCAAAATTGCGGTGACAAGGTGACGGCAATACCACCAGAGAATTGAGGTCGGTCTAGTTGGCTAATGAGCTGGAGTGCGCTGTCAACCGTATCGCTGATACCAGTCAACGTCATAGTATTTATGTCTCGTCGAACTTGAATCGAGAGCTCCTGATTGTCAGGGAATGCTTGGCGTAAGATCGCTTCCATTTGAGCTGAGTCAGCGAAATCAAACTCGACAAACTGGATAACCGGCCTGAGCGGCGCAGCGACCCCTGCACGCGCGCGCGCCAGGATTATCTGCGGAATTTCACTGCGCAGCTCGTCTCTTTGGATGACAACCGCGGCGTCGCTTTCAAAACTCACTGCAAGACCGTACTCGGCGATTGCGGTCTCGAACAATGCGAAGAAAGTGTTTGGACTGAGGTCCTGAACGCTCCGCAGCGATATGATATCTTCGCGTTCCGCGACGCCAGGGCCCAATACATAGGGTGTTGCGAGAATTTCACCTAGAGCTGTGTCAATAAATGCGGGAAGGGGCTGAGGCGGGAATGTCGCGTTAATCTCAGAGCCCTCAAAGGAAGGGGGTACACCAACGACGCCGGATGTTCCCGAGCGCGCGCCGTCCCTCACCCTGCGACGGTCGGAAACAAAGTCGCGATTAGACGCCGATACAACAGCGTCTTGTTGTTCAAGCTCACCGTCAACAACGCTCGGCGAAGCTGATACGACAGCCGGCTCTCCAAAAATGGCAGGGGAGGTCGCCTGCGGAGAGTAAGTTGAAAGCGAACAAGCGGGAAGCACTGCGCCCGCCACGATTGCTGCAGACCACATTCTGATTTTCATTTTGCTATCCTGCATCCGCGCCAATGAAGACATTTAGTGTTTTTGCTTCATCGCCTTTTTGGAGCGTGATCGTCTGTGCGGAAATGTCTGAAATGATCCAACCGTCAGCCAATTCTTCGCCTAAATTGAAGACACTGGTCAAATCGGCTTCATTTGTGGCGTAAAGCCGCCAACGTGCCTCTCGCCTTACCAGCGCTCTGATAGACGGGCGCGCGTCGATCTGGCTAATCTCCTCTTCAGAGGTGTTTTCACCGCCGCTCGTCATGCCGTCGGTATTGCCAGCAATAGTTGGCCCCAACGTGCGGGCGCTAGGGAATAGGTTGGTCGCTCCGAGGCGTTCAACAAAATTTTGCACGTCCGCTCGGCTAGGTCCCGCAAGAGGGGAAAGCTGGCCGGTATCGCGGTCCATCTCTGGCACGTTTGCCCCCGAAACCGCCAGCGCTCCCGCAATTCCGGCCGTGGCGCTCAGCAAGAGCGCCAGATATAGGCGAAGGTGCAAGAGGTTCATTGCGGTGTGCCTTCGTCAACTATAGCTGGGACCAGAAGTCGGATTGTAACGGGTCGATTCCGCCCGCTCCACTCTAGTTCCGACGGCCGGATTTCGTGCTCCGCTTGCGTTATCGCCTCCAAAAAAGTAGCAAACCCGCCGCCATTACTTCGCGCGATGATTTCTACTTCGAACAGGATGGCATCATGCGCCAAAACGTCGCTGCGAAGCACCGTTACTCGAGCGTCATTAAGGCCGGCAAGGCTCGCCGCGGTTTCAACCGCCCCAAGGATTTCAGCGCTGACCAAGCCTGTTGTTGCGCCGCGCCAGAAACGTCCTTCAACAGCGTCTGCTTCAGCTTCTGCTGCTTCTTGAACGATATTCCAGTCGCGCTGATCAAGCGCGGCTCGGCGCCCCGCAAGTTCAGTCGTCACTGTCCTCAGCTGACGCTCCAACGCGCCGTTATGCGCTGATAGATCCATCACCAAGATGCTGGCAGCGATCACTGCCAGAAAAAGGAGCCCAAGCTGCGCGCGCGGGCTCAGTTCATCGGCAAGCCGTTTTTGAAGTTTGACAAGGGCATTCATTGGAAATTGCCTATGTTACCTTCAGGCGCTGTCATACTGGCTCGAATATCCCATTGATTGGCCGTTTGCGCACGGCTGATTGAGACGTCTGTCAAGCTATCAGCTTCTTCTAAGCGCCGGACGATGCCTGCAGGTTCGGTATTGCTCACAGCGAGGGTCGCTTCGAGGCCCTGAGGAAAGACGCGAAAGCGCTGCAAACTTCCATCGAACGCTTGAGCCGTCTCCGCCAATTCCACAACAGGTTCAAGAGGGTGAGTTAGGTTTAGCGCGTCTCGATATTGGTCAAGTCGAGCTCGCGCGTCCTGGTAGGCTTGAAGTGCGGTGAACTGAGTGCTGCTTTCGGTTAGGACGGCGTTAAGCTCCGCTTGAGTGAAACGCAGCTCCACGCCCAAACGCGCCTGAACCCCAAATTGATAGGTTAGTATCGGACCAAAAACCGCCAGCGCGGCCAGCGCCGCATGCATTGGCCGAAGCCGAGCCGCCCAGCGGCGTAGGCCGAAGCTAAGGCGCCCGGTGGCGAGAGACTGCGCGTCGCTGTCGTCAGAATGCTGCCCAGCTGCAGCCCTAAGAAATTTGTCAACTTCGTCAGGTAATGGGTTTCGCCGCCAGTATCGGCTCGCCACAATTTCACCGTGTTGCAAGATTTGGCCTTCGATGCCGTCTGATAGCTCCCGCATTCGCAACCCGTCGGACTGCAAGGAGTCCATTTCGGCAAGGGTAGGCTCAGGGCTCACCCAAGCCTGACTAGGGACGCCGAAAGCTTTAAGGCGATCAGCATCCCACGACCATGCCACAGCATAACGCCCGCCCCAGCTGATGAATACGCCTGGATGGTTAAACGGCGCGCGTGTCCGCGCAGCGAGGTCCACTGCGCGATATATTCTACCGTCAACCGGGCCAGCCGGCCTCTGGATGCGCTCAAAGTGCAGCAAGGAGCGACTGACGACGAAGCGCTCGCCAAACAGAATGGCGCGCCAAACCGAGCCAGGCGGTCTGGGGGCAACGCCGTTCGGCGACACAAGCCGGTCAACCGGCCGCAGGAAAGTCTGCAGCTTCTTCGATATCATCGATCCGAAACGCCCTCTCGATCTCCGGGCCGCCCATTACATAGGTAAAAGCGATCCGGTAGGGTTTGTACAGGCTTGCCATGTTCAGGTCGATACGGGTTACCCGCACGACGCTGGCGTCTGGCCGATGCGTTGCGATCAAGAAGCTGGGCCCTGGAATCGCGGACGCATCTTCAAGCCGCTCAAGCCCTGCCAATCCTAACTCCGAGAATTGCACCAGACGATTGCGTTCATCCAGTGAGTCCATGGCGCGCTCAAGGGCGGCGGGGTCGTCCAGCAGTCTTTCAAGCATGTATTCGGGCGCAAGCCTCGGGCTGGTTGCGACTGGGGCGCCCGCAAACGCATAGAGGTCCAGCAGTCTTGGATCCCGGCACAGGCTGACCGTTTCACGCCAACCCAAAGCACCGCACGCCTCCGAGGCTGTCGACAAGGGCGCATTGCGCGGCGCTTGACCGTTGGGATAATCGGGATGTTCTGCACCTCCAAGGCGCCGCTGATCATCCTCGTCGATGAAATCGAGAAGACGAGCCGATAGACGCTGGGCTTCAGCGCGTGAATGCCCTAAGGCAAGAAGCAGACCTTCAGCCGCGACCAAGGTTTGATCAGTAAAATCAATAAGTCCATTAGCGGCGATAAGGCGCAAAATCACTGGCCCGCTCTCTCCGCTGAACCGAACGGGTTCACCAACAGCGGAAAGTGGTGTTCCGCCCTCGCCATATCCTCCGCTGACGGGGTCGATGTTCAGCTGCCCGCCGACGCGAAGATGAGTCAGGCCCATCGGCTCAGTGAGTAGCAGATGGATTAATTCCACCTCCGCGTTATGAAAATCCTCCAAAGCCGCGTCGCGGTCTGCAAGGCGCTGAAGATTGACGTTAAGCGCCGTCACCGCCGTGTGGGCGGCGGCCAAGAGCACCGCGATCACGGCGATGCTCCACAGCGTCAGCGGAAAGATGTAACCAGAGTCAGCAGATTCCTCTGATCGCCCTTCGGTTGTGCGCCGCCTCATAAGAATTCATCCACGTCACTTGGGCGCGGTGGAGGCTCGACCCATCCGTTGGAGCGGGCCGCCCAAAGCACGGCGCCGTCCGGTGTTGAGACGAGAACCAGATCCGGTGGCGGGCGGAAATAATCGTAAAACGGGTCAAAGATCTCCGGCGGCCAGGACGCCAGGCGTTCAGGCTGTTCGCCCTCATACAGTCCTGTCACCGTCAGATAGGCGTACTCAAATCGTGCATCCGGCTGATCAAAGCGATCAATTTCAAGGCGTTGACCGCTTTCCTCATAGATCAGCGCCGTCCCGCCACGCCCATCCGGCTCAAGGCGCATGGAAAAGGCGAGCAGCGTCGCCTGCGGGCCGAAAATCGGGCGCCGGGTCAGGCCCGAGAGCGTGCGTTCGGTTCCTGTAAAAGCCGTTTCGAAATCGAGATAATCGGCCGCCGTCGCCATCAGCGCATCTGATGCGGCGGAAACGGTAAACTCTTCCGACAAGGCGAGCGCGGCCGCACTTTCGATCACCTCGGTGCTGCGTGCGATTGCTATAATCGATTGCAGCAGAACCATCGCGGTCATCGAAGCGATCACCAGGGCGATCAGAGTTTCGATTAATGTAAAGCCGCGCGTCATATCTGTCCTGGGTGTCGCCGCTCTAGAATGATGGATGAGGCTACGGTACCGGGCCTAAATGGTGCGGTCGAGGCAGAAAGCTGTGCTGTTAGCGCGTGTCGACAGGCCACCTTAGGCGTGGAACTATATGGGATGGCCACCAGATGGATGGATGCTTATGAGATATTGCTTCTTGTCGCAACGTTCTAAAGTGCTCGTGGTGCAAACCGATGAGGCCAGCCGTCAAAAGCGAGAGCGGGAGGCGGGATATTCGCTTATGGAGGTGCTGATCGCAGTCGCGATCATCGCCACGCTCGCAGCCTTGGTGGCGCCCCGTCTTTTCGGTCAGCTCGATAGCTCGAAACAGGCTGCGGCCCTCACCCAAATCCGCATGGTGGAGACCGCGCTCGATACGATGCGGCTCGATCTGGGCCGCTACCCGAATCAAGAGGAGGGCTTGCGGCTGCTTGTCGCGCCCAGCTCCGATGTCGGCGCCAACTGGAACGGGCCCTATATGGACGGCGGTCTGCCCGAGGATCCTTGGGGCACGGCTTTTCAATACGAAGCCGGGTCGGATTTGTCGCGCCGCGGCCGGGTGTACAGCCTCGGCGCCGATGGTGCGCCGGGCGGCGAGGGAATGGATGCGGATATCGAGGCGCAACGCTGAGGCGCGGGTGGGCCGCCCCGTCATAGCACCGCCCACACCGGCGGCATCCGCCGCTGGGTTCAGCCTGCTGGAAGTTTTGATCGCCATCGCCATTCTTGCCTTGGCGGTCACGCTATCCATCCCATCCATGTCCGCGATGCGGGAGCGCCATCAAACGCGGGAGGCATTTGCCGCCGTGAACGCCTGGATCACCGAACAGCGCACGACGGCGCGCCTATACGGTGCGCCCGCCGATCACCCAGTTGGTCCTTTGCCGGCTCCATCCATGCCCCAGAATTGGTCAGCCACCTTTTTGACGGAGTGGCGACTTTACCCATCCGGCGCCTGTGCGGAGGCGATGATTCGCATCACCTCCGCGCGGGGACGAACTTGGGAGCGCGGCCTGACCCCCGCCGACTGCCGAATTGAGCTTCGGGTTAACGCAACAAGCCCCTGATCTGTCGCGGAGTATGACCTTTGCGCCACACCCGGTGGAAGGATCGGATCGGTGGTGCGGTGTCTTTCACATTCGGCTGCGCGTGAGTGACAATGGATTCAACGATGTAGGCTAGGGGCCCACAACATGTCGTGGGGTGCGCCTTTTTCTTCCTTCTGCCCTTTTCAGTGTTGACAGGCGGGGCGGCGTTCGGCTTTTCTCTGCACAGCGTCACGGGGGTTCTCGGGCGCGAAAGGCTGGGGAGGTCTGGGGGCAGCGACTGCGCTGCACCGAACGCCTTTACGCCTGGATCGTTTGATAATCGTCGTGTCCGTCATGGCCATGACTAAAGACAAGTAGGAAAGAGGGGGATCTCCCTATGAAACTCACACAACTCCTGACAAGTGTAGCGGCGGTCGCGCTGCTCGCCGGTACAGCTCAGGCGCAGCTTGCTGACGTCGGTGGCGTCGCAGGTACTGACATCACCACAACCACGGTTATCGCCGATGAATTCACTGGCAGCGTTGCTGATGAAATTCTCCTGACCTTTAATGCGGGCGCGGACCCGTTCGCCACCGTAGGCGTGGGTGAGTCGGTTGAGTTTAACATTACGCTCACCAACGCCGTGTTTACGGTCGCTGTCCCGGCCGCGGCTTGGGATACAGACGCCACCAACGAAGCTCCTAACACCAGCACCTGTGACTTCGGCAATGTGTCCGCTGGCGGCGGCCTCGGTCAGAGCACTGTGAGCTGGACGCGTCAGATTGCCGCTCCAAACGAGTGTACGCAGGCCTTGTTCAACGGTGACGTTGGTGACCTGCGCATTGCGATCGAGCGTGCCGATGCCTCTCTGCCGGCGACCATTCAGTATGGTTTCCGTCCGGTCGCTACGGCGAACTTCACGGCTGATACGCAGACCGAGACCCTCTTGGTCAATGCTAGCGCTTACAACCCTGACGTTGACGCCGGTGATGCAGCCGACAATCTGCTCTCCTCTGATGGTACGGCAGCCACCGGTGGTTTCACCGGTGACCTCGGCCACATCAATGGTGGGTTCCTTGCGGCGACGGCTGCAATTATTTCGCGAACTGAAGGCGACCTCGCTGCGGGTGCAGACATCCGTGAAGACGCCGACGCGGGCGCTACGCTGCCGGTCATTACGGCGGGTGACGGCATCGCGGGGGCCGGTGATATCGTGGCGACCATCCAGTTTGCCGATTTGACTGGTATCCAATCTGTCACGCTTGCCGGTGATGCTTGCGATCTCGACACCAACGCCAACACGGCCACGTGTGATGATCTCACGCCGGCTGAATTTGATGCGACTGACCGGGACATCCTGTTTACGCTGACCGCTGACGCAACTGATGTTGTGGCCCAGCAGACGCCGACTGTTACGCTGGCCATCACGGATGAGAATAACTGGAATATTGAGGGTATCTCGACCGCTCAAAACCTGGCAGCGATCAGCTGGGACGATGGTGTCACGAACCGCACACCTATAATGGCTGACAACACGCCCAACCTTTTCCGCTGGACTAACCTGCGGACTTCAGGTGGTACACAGTCGAATTTCCGTATCACGAATATGGGTACTAATTTGACTGTGGATAGCGACGAGTGCATCCAAGTTACCGTGTCTAACACGAGTGGTGCATTGCCTGGCAACGCTACGGCTTGCTTGGCTGCAAATGATGTGACCGTTACGGCCGATGGTGTTGCTGCCAATCGTTGGACCGCGACGTTCAACTCAACGGCAGTTGCCAATGCCCTGGGTGTCACGAACGAAGCGATCAACGGTGATATCCGTTTTGTCGTGATCACCAACGATAACGCCGGCACTGTTGTCCCAGAAATCAGCCGCTTGCTTATCAAGAACGGCATTGTTTCTGGCACCGCGTTCGACACCGACGGCTAATCGGAACACTTGTTTCGAAGGCTTCGGAAAGGGCGGCTTCGGCCGCCCTTTCTTGTTTTCGGTCATTGTTTTCGACGACCCTTGATCCGAGCGTCTTAAGCCCCCGCCGATGTGAGTTGACCTTTTCAAACTGTAAGTGAGTTAGACTAGTATCCTCGTCGTATCGAGAGGCATGCGCCCGGGCGCGCGCGACGGGCTTGAATAAGGATGCGGTCATGGATCAACGCCGACTCGGCGACATTCTGCTGGGGCAGGGCGCCGTCACGGCCGCCGATATCGAGCAGGCGCTGGCGTACCAGCAGCAGACGCCGGTCCTTCTCGGCCAGGCCCTGTTGCGCCTAGGCGCGGTGTCGGAGGAGCGTCTGCTGGACGCCCTCAGCGCACAATTGGGCTTGCCTATTTTGTCCGCTGACGCCTTGCCGCAAGAGGACAGTGTTTACGCCCTCGCCCCCGCCGCGCTGGGATTGCCGTTGCGCTGGCTCTCGGAAAAGGCCGCCATCTTGTGGTGGGCGGCGCCGGACGATCAACGCCTTTCGCCACTAAACGCCACTACCGTGGCGCAGACGCCCGCGCCCGGCGAGGCTCAGCTTGTCTGTTTTGCACGAAACCCACTCGACCCCGGCCTGTTAGAACGCCTTAACAATGGTTGGACTGGAACACTGACGCTGGCGCTCGGCCCAAACCGGCTGCTGGACGGGGCGCTTGCGCGGCTTCACTCCGCCAGCGCCCGCGACCGCGAGGGCGCCCTGACCGATGTCGAGCGCTTGCGCGAGATGGCGGAGGAGGCGCCCGTCATCGATTTCGTCAATGCGCTCTTCGAAGACGCCCTGCGCGACGGCGCCAGCGATATCCATATCGAACCTTTCGAGCATGCCTTTCAGGTCCGCTTCCGCGTCGACGGTGTGCTGCGCACGATTCAGACCCAGCCCAAGGGCCGCTTTGACGCCGTGGCCTCCCGGATCAAGCTCGTCTCCGCCATGGACATCGCGGAACGCCGCCTGCCTCAGGATGGCCGGCAAACCGTCCGTTTTGCGGGCCAGGAGATTGATCTGCGCGTCTCCTCGTTGCCCGGCGCCTGGGGCGAATCACTGGTCCTGCGCCTGTTGCGCAAGCGCCAGGAATTGCCGTCCCTGGACGGTCTTGGCCTTCAGGGGCCTCAGCGGGCGATCTTTGACCGCATCATCCGCGAGCCCAATGGCGTCATCCTGGTGACCGGGCCGACGGGGTCGGGAAAGTCCACCACGCTTTATCGCGCCTTGGAGCTGGTCAATGACGGCGCGCAAAAAATCATCACCATCGAAGATCCGGTCGAATACGATATGGACGGGGTGACCCAGGTCCAGGCGCGGGCCGATATCGGCTATGATTTCGCGCGCGGGCTCCGCGCCATTCTGCGCCAGGATCCCGATGTCATCATGATCGGCGAGATCCGCGACGGCGAAACCGCGCGGATTGCGATCCAGGCCGCTCTGACCGGCCATTTGGTCTTTTCAACGCTGCACACGAATACGGCTTTGGGCGCCATTGAGCGCCTGACCGACTTAGGCGTGGAGCCCTTCCTGGTCTCCGCCTCCCTGCGCGGCCTGTTGGCCCAGCGCCTTTTGCGCCGCCTGTGCGAGCATTGCGCAGCGCCCGCGCCGGCTGAAGACGTCAGGGAAGCCGAACGCCTCTGGGCGCAGGCTGCCGAGCGCGGCGTCCGCTGGCCTACGAGCGTGACCACAGAACCCGCCAATTGGAAGGTCGCTGTCGGCTGCGATCACTGCCGCAATCAAGGCTATTCCGGGCGCGTCGCGGTGTATGAAGCCGCGGCGATCGAGGGTGGGCTTAAGGACGCCATCGCCCACAATCACGGCCAAGCGGCCGTCCAGGATGCGGCGCGGCAGGCGGGCTTCCTCTCATTGATGGAGGACGGGCTGATCAAGGCCCGCGCCGGCGTCACCTCCGTATCCGAGGTCTTGCGTGTGCTTGGCGGTTCGGTGGAAGATGCCGCCGCTGAACCGCTGCAGGCGGCGGCGCGATAAGGGCCTGAGCCATGCCGAGCTTTCAATATAAAGGGCTCAAGCGGGACGGCGCCTCGGTGGAGGGGCGCGTCTATGCGTCAAACCAGGATGACGCGGTCGCGCAGCTGCGCAATCAAAGCGTCCTGGTCTACGAAATCTCCGACACCGCCGCTGACGGCCGCAAATTTGAGCGCAAGTCCGCCCGTCCCAAGGACCGCCATCGCTTCGTCCGCCAGCTGGCGACGCTTCTTAAAGCCGGCGCCGCGCTTCTGGACGCCTTTGACAGTTTGCTCGAAGAAGAGCCCTGCCGTGAACTCTCCGAACAAATGCAGGCGATCCGGTCTAATCTAAGAGGCGGCGGCCGCCTCTCCTCGGCCTTGGCTCAGCATATGCCGGATCTCCCGCATTACGCCTCGCGCCTCGTGGAGTTGGGCGAAGCGACAGGCTCGCTCGATGTCCGGTTAAACGAGGTCGCCGCGCAAATGGAACGGGACCTGGCTTCCGCCCAGGAAGTACGCAACGCCCTGTCCTATCCCGCCTTTTTGGCTGTCGCCGGTCTGGG
>CAZAGE010000071.1:0-7476 GCA_964484345.1 uncultured Oceanicaulis sp.
GCGCTCTGGCTCATAGCTCCCGCGACAAAGGTGGCCTATCCCGTCAGCCTCTGAAAATCTCCCACTTTTCTATGTTCAGGCCTTGAGCATACGGCGCCAGGCCACGCTCCTGCTCTAGGTGGCTATTGAGAAACACGAGATCAGCCTGGACCCAACGGCCGTCGTGATAAGCCAGGTCAACGATATCGAAGAGAGTGAAACCCGCCCGATGCATTCGATTGAGGCGCCAGGGAACATCGCTGAAAGTGACTTCCAGTATAACGACGCTGCAATCGCGCAGCGTTTCCTTGGAGCCGTCGAGTACCCGCTCTTCTGCGCCATCGACGTCGATCTTGAGCAGATAGGGTTTAGCTAGTGTTCTATCGGCACAGACTGAATCCAGCGTGCGCGTCTCAACATTGCGGTGGGAAGAACTTGGGGCGGCGCCCTCGTCTAGCTGGGCGTGGGTGATGGACCCGTCAGGTGAGGCCGAACGTAGACGCATTGGGGCTTGGCCGTTTTCGCGCGACAGGGCCGCGTGGAGGATTTCGTGCGGCGTGTTTCGATAGTTTCGTTTGATGTCGTCGTGGAACTCTGCAAGCGGCTCGACGAGCAAGTGTGGTCGCCCGGGGTAGGCGCTTAATAACTCTGGCGTGCAAGTCTGAACGCCGACATCAATGACCGTACGGACAGGGACGTCGAGTTCGAGCAGTTTTCTAAGTGCATCGGCCTTGGTGGGTCGACGAGAGGCTTTGTTTGAGGTCATCACAGGGTTCTGAACTCGCTCCACCGTGAAAGATCAAAACCGTCGCGATAAAATTCAAGTTCATGATCTTTGATGATTTTTTTGCTTACAAAGACCATGTCGGCTTGGACGAAACGCCGATCATAATAGCATAGGTCAACAAGTTCACAGAGCTGGAAGCCGAGTTTGTCCATGACGGCGCCGCGTTCGATGAGGTTCACAACACTCGCCTCGAGCATCACCAGGCTCGCATTGGCAAGTGTTTCTCGAGCACCTTCGAGAACCTGCATTTCCGCACCATCCACATCCACTTTGATCAAAAAGGGCGTGGGAAGATCACGACCCTTCAAAGCTGCGTCAAGCGTTGTGGCCCCGACACGGCGATACTGTGGCCCAGTCGGCTCGCCCTCAACCATGAAAGCATGGCTTACATTGGGACCGGGGAGCACGCTCTTTAGCAGCAGTGTGACCGTCCCGGGCGCCGATGAAGCCGCCTCATTCAGAAGTTGATATGACACCCCCGAAGCGAGATAGGTTTTTTGAATTGAGGGATTCCATTCCGCAAGCGGCTCGATCAGAAAATGGGGCCGATCTGGGAAAGCATCGATCAGTGCCTGTGTGCCGCTTTGGACGCCGACATCCACAACGGAGCCGACTGGGACGCCCAGATCAATCAGGCTTTCCAGAGCCTGGTGTTTTGTCGGACCACGCTGGTTTCTACGGGCGGGTCGGATCAATCGACCGATGCGCTCTCGGATGGCCATGTGTGTTGCTATCCCTGCTCAATGCTAGCGACCGGTGTAAGCTGCCTGGGATGCGTCTGCAAGTCAGGCAGTTCTGGACAGGACAAGCGTTGGGCGCTAACCACCAAACAAGGCTAGTCGCGAGGTTCCGGAGCCTACATGCAGCTGATACTGATCGGAAGCTGGGAAACCGGCCTGCAAGGATTAAAGCAGGCATTTCTTCCCTCGGCGTCCTGTGTCGCGCATGGCGAAGTCCTTCTCGCTGCAGGCGATCCGCCCGCCCCAGATCCGCTATGCGAGGCCCACGGCACTCCTATTATTGTTGTTGATGCGACAGAGCCGTCGCTATCGCGTCAAGTTGCCGGATTATTGCTTGATGCATCGAGCGACCGTCGCGCTTTGCTGGTTCGTTCATTTGCGGATCACCCATCATGGTCCAAGTGGCTGGAAGGGCGCCGCGGAAGCGCCGCGGCGGTTGACCCTGACTTTCCCGCGATGGACCCTAAAGGCTTTGCGATCTGGTTCTCGAACCTGTTTGGTGCGCCAGCCCCGAAGGCTCACGCCTACTGCGTTGGTCTCATATCGGGATCGCATGCAGCCGTTCCCCGCCCTTGCGTCCAGGATCGAAGCTCAAGACCTCCGTCCTCTGGCGTCGTCAGCCGGCTGAGGGCCTCGCTACGCGACCGGCTCTGGTCCTGGCTTCTCGAGGCGGACGCAGTTGACGAACTTCGCCGATCGAAGGTCTTCGACGCTGAGTGGTACTTGATCGCGAATCCGGATGTGGCTGCGTCCGGTGTTGACCCAGCGCTGCATTTTCTTGCTGCTGGTATGAGGGAGGGGCGGGCCCCAGGCCCTGGCTCCCATAACCCGGGTTGGCGCGAAGAGCCAAAGAGACCCCTGAAGAATGGCTGGAACAGGTTGCTTGGCCGACGTCGCAGGCGCATCACGTGACCCTTTCGCCCCAGACGGAGATACTGATCGTCACGCCCGTGCTCGATGGAGCGGCGACCTTGGGGCGAACCTTGCTCAGCGTGGCGAGTTTGGCCGGGCCTGTGCGGCTGGTTCACCACGTTCAGGATGGCGGCTCCCAAGACGGGACGCAGGCGTTGCTTGAGCGTTGGGCTAGGATCGTCGCATGGGGCGGCGTGGGAACTGGCTGTGAGCAATACCACTTCTCTTGGGCGTCCGTGCCGGACCGCGGACTGTACGATGCTGTTGCCCGCGGTTTTGAGTTGCATGAAGGAGATGGCGATCAGTGGCTCGGCTGGATCAACTCCGACGATGTGTTGCTATCCGGCGCGGCGGGTCTGCTCGCCGCCATTGATCGTGACTTCCTCGGCGGCGGGCCAGACTGGGTTGGCGGCAGGGTGCGTGCAGCTAAAGGTGGGCATGTGCTGACTGAACACGATCGGCCGGCTTGCCAGTTATTGATCCGAGAGGGGCTCTGCGACGGGCTCCATTTCCCACCGATTCAGCAAGAGGGTGTCTTTTTCCGCCGTTCGCTATGGCGGCGGATAGATCCGGAGGCGGATTTCGCCCGCTTCAAGCTGGCAGGGGATTGGAACCTTTGGCGTGGTCTCGCACAGCATGCATCCTTGTACCAATCAGACCAATCTCTCGGCGAGTTCACGTTGAGGGCAGGCCAATTGAGCGCAGTTCATTCCGAGGCGTATCTCAGCGAGATCGAGGCGGAGCTTCCATTCGAGTTGCGCGCAGAAGCGTTCAATCGGCTTGCCAACGTCGGTGGGCTCCATAGAGACCGTCTCGTCACGCTCTGGGGAGAGGAACGCGTGCAGGTTCAACGTGAACGGATTGACTGGCTTTTCGATGACGCTGCATCTCGGAGTGAAACGCGCGAGGTCTATGCAAGGCGAGAGCGGATTGTGGTCCGCGCACCTTTGCGGCGCAAGGTGGCGCCAAAGCTGGTGAAGTCGCATGGAGGCGCTGTCATCGCACACGACGCTGACTGGCAAACGCCTGCGCAGACTGAACGCCATGCATACAAGCGCATCAAAGAACTTTGGCCAGAGACAGAGGGGTGGAGTTATCTAGGGTTCCCTTGGGCGACGTTGATCGATCTGCAAAGCCATTGGTCTGAAAGAAGGTTGGAATTAGAGGCGATCCTTGGGAAAGTGGCGACTGAGCTGCCAAAGGGAACGCGCATCATTACCGTATGTCAGCACATCCATGCGAGGCGTGTCGCGCCATTGATGGCAGGTATCGGCGTGACCGACTTGTTTTGGAGCCACGCCAAGGCCGGCGAAGCAGAGTTTTGTGGTCTAAACGTTCATCCATTCCCTCTTTTCCCAGTGCAGCGCGCTGAAGCGACGGGTTGTAGCCGCGACACCCTCTTCAGCTTCGTTGGTGCCCGGGCTGATCAGTGGTATCCGACCAAAACTAGAAATTGGATTATTGATCGATTAAAGGGCCATCGGCGCGGCTTGATCGTGGAGCGATATGGCTGGCATTTCGATCGAGAAGTATATGGAAACCAGATACGCGGTGAACACAATGTAGCGCTGGACGCTGAAGCCCTTCACGAGGCAGAGTTTCGCAACTCTCTGGCACGCAGCGTTTTCGTGCTATGTCCAGCAGGAACCGGCCCTAATACAATACGGGTTTGGGAGGCGCTTCAAGCGGGGGCTGTTCCGGTCATTTTATCCGACGAGTGGCGGCCTCCCGGGGGGGGCGAAATGTGGGCCTCTAGTGCCATTTTCCAGCCGGAGAATGAGCAGGCTGTTCGCGAGCTTCCCAGAGAACTCGGGAGACTCGCCAGGAATAAGCGGTTGCTAAGCAGCCTTCGTGAGGGGGGGCGTTACCTCCACGAGCGTTATGGACCGGATCGGTTCGTGACCGATATCATTGATTTGCTTGCCGGTAGCCGGGTCCATGATTCCGTTAACTGAGCCAGCGTACGGACGACAGGCGAACAGGTCTGGGTGTTCTGGCTCTCAGTGACAAATAGACATCATGGCCGGGATCGACATGGCGCTCGAAAGTGACGTGGGCGCAGCCTGGCCCCGTGCGCGATGGAACTCCGCCCTGCGAATGAAGATGCAAGTCTCCATTTTCGGAAATGACCTCCAAAGTCTGACGAGGTGTGTCAAAAGCGTTTGGGATGCGAACTAGCATTGGTTCCTTGGCAATTTCGCCTGGATGTCGCGCTGCTGTCACAAGGACGCCGCTAGCGCGGCGTCTTGGTGCTTGGATTGCAGATTGCGAGTAACGAAATAGAAAGCGTCCGATACGTCCACCAAGGGTCATTGATCCAAGGCCCTTGGCTGCGTCCAGAGTGCCAAACCTTGGTTGCAATAGCCGAAACACTTCCTTTGCGCGTTGCTGCGGCATGCTTGCCGTCTTGGTCCCTTTTCCCCAAAATACAGCTGACCAAATACAGTCAACGCTCACCATATCCCAGCCGCCTTCGAGAAGGCGAACCCACAAGTCCCAGTCCATCACGTAGTCAAGGCTTCGATCCAAGCCGCCGACCGCCTCGACCGCGCTCCTTCGCAAGAAGCATGAGGGCTGTGAGATTGGATTGGTTCGCGTCATGAGATCAATTGACTGGACGTGAGCGCTGTGTAGGCCAGAGATGTTCCACTTTTCATCAATTATCACTGAGTTTCCGTAAACTGCACCAGCTCCAGGGTGATCCGATAACTCTTTCTGTGCCTCGGTTAAGGCGTTCCTCAAGAGGAGGTCGTCGGCATTAAGCCAACCGATGAAACTAGCACTTGTGTTCTGCCAGCCTTCGATAATCGCTGCGCTTTGTCCCGCATCTGGACCATCTCTACGGTAAGAGATGCTCAAGCCGCTATTTGCGATCGCTTTATCGACTCTTCGATCCTCAGCGGCATTTAATATGGCGATTTCCGGCTGCGGATCTTGCAGCGCGAGGCTGCGTAGTGCCGCAGGAAGAAGTGGATGCCAACGCCCTATAGGTACCGATATTGCGAACTTACCTTCTTTAACGCCCATCAAGCAATAAGCCTCAGTCAGGTTTTCAATTGTTGCATGTGAAAATGCGGCGAAGAGCTTTTAAGTTTTTATTTCCACAAAATACCTAAAAGGGGGGGTGCAGATTCTTTCATGTCGGTAGCTATTCATTACTTGGAAGGGGTTCAGCTTGGTTGCATCAATTCCATCTGCTTGTCACTTGTAAAATGTCAGCCAGGTATCATAACGGCCGCGGATTGCAGCGACCCGGGCCTTCGGTAATTGATCGGGATAAAGTTTTGGTTTCGTAGGGCCATAAAAGGAACTTGAGCAAGCGCCTTTTGCTCATGCAAGAGCTTTTCGGCCACACTTGAGGCTACTGCATGGATGGGCTATCGACCTCCTGGAATAAAATATGCTTTGGGCGAGGTTTCGGTGCGCGTTACCGTTTGTTTTTTTGAGCCGCATGGGGGCCTGGCCTCGCGGTTCAATTCCGCGGGACTAGAAACAGTTCCCTTTAACGGTCTGCGTAGTGAGTTGCGCGACAACCCTCATGGTCGCGTTGCTCTTGTTGCGCCGTCTCCGGTCGCGCTACTTTCTGGCTGGTTGCGAAATGGAGGAATTCCTTCGGAATGTCTTGAGCGAACGTGCCAAGAGGCCAGGGATATTTTGAGTGCCTACCGCAGGGCTCGTCGGCGCATTTTTCTGTTCGACGCAGACGAGATTGAGTGTGACCCGGACATTTTTCAGGCGGCCGTTTTGGCGTTGGCTGAAGCGGCCAGGTCAATCGACAAAAATGCTCGGCGTCCTCACGGCGCTTCCGAACCGCGAGGGACTTCAGCCTTGGTCCGAATTATCGCAGGGGCAATGATTGGGTCCCATCGCAAAGCGTCGCTCCTTCAAGCTGAATTCGAGGCGAGCCGAACCGCTTTGTACGAATGGTCCGCCCTGGAAGAAGTCGCTCTCGAGGCTGCATTGGAGTGGAAGGCGCTGTCTAATGACCGTCGTTATGAGGGTGAGAGCGAGCAAGGCGCTGCAAATGCTTACAGGACGATGATTGCTAGCTTGCAAAGCGCCTTAGATGAGTGTCATATTGAGCTCGTTCAACAATACGAGCGCACAAATCGGAAGTCCAATATCGACGACACTGGGCTTCATGCGGACCTGGCTGCTCTCCGAGTCGAGGCGTCCAATTTGCGCCGTGACAACAGCCAGCTCAGAAAAGCTCTGGACGAAATCATGGCTTCCACATCCTGGAAGGTCACTGAGCCGCTCAGGCGACTGAGAGGGGCGCCGAAGTCTGCCGACAGTGAGGCGCGGGAATGAGTGCGCGAGATCTCCTTGAAGTTGAGGGGGGGCGCTATGACGTCGCTCTGCATGTCGGATGTGGAGCTGATCCGGGTGAGTTTTGGGGGGGGGTGGCTGCGTGCGTCATCGCAGTCGAGCCTGATCCGGAGGCGGCTGCGTCGGCGCGGCTTAGCTTGGAAGCTTTCGCTGAACCGTCGACCGTAATTGAGTGTGCAGTAGCGCCGGTATCCGGACGCTTGCAGCTTGTTCGCCAAAATTTAGCGGCGCTTTCAAGCCCGCGCGCAGTAACCGGGGGGGCAGAGCTGTTTCCGGGGCTGCGCGAACTTGAGCGTTTGCCAGCCGTTTCCAGTTCGCCTGTCGATCTACTGCAGGCTTCTGGTGTGCAGGCTCTGCCTGGTCGTAAGGCGCTCTTTGTTGAGGCGCCTTCCGAGGCTTTCATGGTGCTCGACGAGCTTGAGAAGGCGGGAAGCCTCAATCAATTCGATACCATCCTTATCGTGCTGCCCGAATTCGAGCTGCATGAAGGTGGCGGGGATCGCGCAGCGATCGAAGCTTGGGCAAGGCAACGGTGTATGCGCTTCGTCTTCGAGGAAGATCCGGAAGACCCGGATTTGCCCCTCGCTCGCTTGGAGTTCGACGCCAACGCAGCCCTATTGCGCAATCAAGAAGAAATTAGCCAGCTTGAGCAGGTGATTGGGGTCCAGCGCGATCGCACGAAAAGTCTTGAAAAAGAGTTGAGTGAGGCGTCCGCGAAGCTTGAAGCGA
>CAZAGE010000071.1:7576-11915 GCA_964484345.1 uncultured Oceanicaulis sp.
GTCGCAGGAGCGCGACGGGCTGTCGTCGGAGCTCTCCTCTGTGCGCGAGGAGTTGAGTGAGGAGCGCGCGCGCGCTGAGAGGTTTGAGGTTCGCGCCAGTGAGTATTCCCAGGAGCTTCACCGGGCCCAGCAGGAGCTATCTGAGGCTCGCGATGATCTCCGTCTCGCACTTCGTGTTCAAAGGGTGGCGCAGGCGGATCTCTCGGACCTCCAAAATCGTTATGACGAGCTGTTCGCCGAGAAGGAGGAGCTCGATGAGTTGCTCGAGCGAGTTGCGGGACACTTAGCGTCAACTGTCCAAGACGCTGATGTGGTGCTCGACAGCGGCCCTGCTTCAGCAAAGCCGGCATCAAAAGGCGCCAAGGTAAAGAAGGCGAGGAGCACTGCTAAGGTCAGTAGAAAGAAATGAGTTCGAACGCCTCGAAGTTATTGGTTTCCCCGTCGGGGCGGAGCGCTGCACTCGCGGCTCTTGGGATGCGAGGTGGCTCAAGGCCGCCTTTGGCGGACGAGCGCGCGATTAGGGCCCTCTATGAGTTCAGCCACCGCCGCCGTGAAAGCCGTCCACTTATACGTATGGTGCATCACATGGCCTGTACAGGCGGCACTTTGATTGCGCGTAGCCTTAACGCCCAGCCAAACGCCTTGGTGCTAAGCGAGGTGGATCCGCTTAGTACAATACAGCTGAAGACCATGAGGTCGCGTTTCGCGCCGACAGACCCCATTCTCATGGCCCGTGTTGGCTTGTTTCCGATTTCCGATGCTGATGCGGTAGAAATGTTTCGATCCAGCGTGGACGTACTTCGGCAGCGTCTCGAGCGGCAGGGGCGAAGACTCATCCTTAGATCACACCCGCATTCGCAGTTTTGCACCGACCAGGACTGGAATGCGCGGCCGACACTTCGTGATATGTATGCTGGGTTATGCGAAACGCTTTCCATTGTAACCGTTCGGCATCCCTTGGACTCGTGGCTATCTTTGGTTGCTAACGGATGGAACCACTTTTCTCCGTTTAATATAGATGAGTACGCTCGGCGATATCTCGCGTTTTTGGATAGCTATTCGGACATCGCGATGTTCAAGTATGAAACCTTCGTCAGCGACCCTGACGAGGAGATGCGCCGCATCTGCGACCATCTCTCGCTCACCTACAATTCTGATTGGAGGCTTCTAATTTCGGCCTTCAAATTATCTGGAGACAGTGGGCGTAAGGGCGATGCAATAATGCTCCGCCCCCGCCGGGAGACGCCTGACGCGGTTCTGGAAGAAGCGGGAGCCAGTCCTCGCTTCGTTGATCTTTGCGATCGCCTTGGGTACGAGCAATCGTGACACTTGGAACGGAAATGGATCGTCGATCGCTCGTATTCGGTAGCCAATACAAAGTTCTCTTGGGGAGACCGATGTGAAGATATCTCTTTTCATGCCGTATTTTCGGCCAGACCAGGATGAGCGAAGATTTGAACTTGAGCGATGCCTTTTGTTCAACAGACAGAACCCTGATATTGAACATATTTATCTGCTTATAGACGATGATGCAGAGGTAGATTGTTCAGACGGTCGTGTGACGGTTATCGAGATGGACCGCCGACCGACATACCACGACTGGACGCATCTCGCGGAGCAGAATTGCCCTGATGACATCTGCGTGCTCGCCAACGCGGATATTTATTTTGATGATTCAATTACACGTCTTAGGGAGTTGTTTGAGTTCGACCCCACGGGTTTCGTCGCTCTTAGCCGATATGAATTGTCTGGCGATGAGACCTTATTGCACCCCAACCCGCATTGGTCGCAAGACACATGGGCTTATTGGCCAGCCAAAGCCTCAAATTCAGACAGAAATCAACGGTTAAACTTCCCGCTCGGGGTTCCTCGTTGCGACAATAAGGTCGCCTACATATTCTCTGTCTACGGCCATGCGGTCTATAACCCCTGCCGCGAAGTACGTTCAATTCATGTCCATGAGACGGGAATTCGAACATATGACAAGAAGGGAGATATGCGTATCGTCGGTGGTATGGCGATGGTTCATGCAAGCCCTTCCCTTACCGAAGCTGCTCCCTTGGAAATCGAACTCTGGCCAGTGAAAACGGCGAGTTTCCAGAAGATAAAGTTGAACAAGTCGTTGGAAAAGTGGGCTGGCGAACGCGGAGTGTCGCTTCCGCCAGTTCAGCCTGTTGGTCAGACCCAGGTAAGCTCGCCTGCCGCATTTCGGCGCGGGAAAGTGAGGGGTGAGATTGACATTGAACAGAGAGTTGTTGGCTTTGACGAGCACTGGCAATTTCCTGCGATCACCGAACAGCATGCCTACAATCAGGTTCGTTTTCTCGCTCGCAGCGATATTGATGCCGTCTATGTCGGATTTCCCTGGGCTACCCTGATCGACCTGTCGATACACAATCAAGATGATGTTCGCCGGCTTGATGCCTTGAGACGCGGTCTCGACGCGATCGCGAGGCAGATTGAGGGCGCGCCACGCGTCGTGACGGTATGTCAGCATATCCATGCAATGAAGTTCGCCAAAACATTTGAAGAGGCTGGCATTACCGACCTCTTCTGGTCACATGCACCCAAGGGGGTGGAAGCCCTTCCTGATGCTCCAGGTATCCGGCTTCATCCGTTCCCGCTATATCCTGTGCAGTTGCGTGAGGGACCCGAGATCGATTTCGCAGACCGACAATACCTGTTTTCCTTTGTGGGCGCGAAGGCCAACTCGAAATATCTTAGCCAATCTCGTACCTATATCATCGAAGAATTAGCCGGACATCCGGATGGATTGATACGTGATCGAAGTTCTTGGCACTATAACAAGGTTGTATATGACCAGCAGATCTTGTCCCGTTCGAAGCCTGGTGACGCACTTGTTGACGATGCAGCGAGTGCAGAGTTCCGCGAGATCCTCGCGCAATCCGTGTTTACGCTCTGTCCGTCCGGAACCGGCCCGAACTCAATCCGGCTTTGGGAGGCCATTGTGAGTGGGTCCATACCGGTCGTCCTGGCCGATACCTATAAGCCGCCCTGTAGCTCCGAGCTCTGGGATGTGGCCGTGGTCTCTTGTGTTGAAACTCGCGAAGCGGTTCGCGGCCTGCCTGAGCGTTTGGCTGAACTTGTGGCGGACCGAGATCTAATGCGCCAGAAGCAATTTGCTCTAAGAATGCTAGCTCAGCGCTACGGACGAACAAACTTCGTACCAGATGTCCTTGCGCTGATGAAGCGCAGACCCGGAACAAAATTGCAGGGGCCATCTGAGGCTGCGTAGCGCGTGTATAACGTCGGTTTAAATTGATCGGTCTAAATATTATGCGCCTTCTTTGATATCAGAAGCGCGCATTGATCAAGAATAGGTGATTTCCAGTCATGAAGCATGCAGAAATATTCTCGGAATTTTCCCAAAAGAAGGTCGTCGCAAATGGTTTCTCAATATATGACTTTCTGGGTATATCTACAGCTGTAGAATTTAAGAAAAAGTGGGCGAAATTTGCGCCTAAGCGTGGCGCCGAATATACGCCACAACTGCCGGCTATTAATGAACATTATTTTGACTGGGTATTGACGCTTGAGAGTGTCGTTCGGGCCTCTGATACATATCGAATGATCGAATTGGGTGCTGGCTGGGGTACCTGGTCTGCTGTCGCTGCAGCCGCAGCTCGGCAGCGGGCAGCGATTGATGCCGTCGAGATTGTCGCCATCGAGGCGGACAAAACACACCACGATTGGATGTTTCGGCACTTTGTTGCAAACCAGCTCCATGATAAAGGTGTTCATCTTCTACATGGCGCGGTTGCAGGCGAGGCTGGCAACGTCAGGTTTCCTGTTCTCGACGACCCGAGTGAAGATTATGGGGCCTCGTTAATGAATGTCGGCGGGGGGCGAGAGTTCGTTGAAGTTGAAGCCTACACAATCGCCTCTTTGATCGATCGGCTGAGCGGGCCAATAGACTTCCTGCACGTCGACATTCAGGGCGTCGAATATGATGTCATCCCGCCGATCATGTCGCTTCTGCGCGAGCGGGTGAAGAGCATCATGATCGGAACGCATACGTCGCTGGAAAAGCACCACGAAATGACGGAGCTCTTCAGGGCTGGTGGTTGGCGAGAGCGCATGAACTATCCGCGCGGCGAACTCTGCGAAACGCCCTACGGCGCCGTCCAGTTCGGAGACGGTCTCGTCGCGGTCGAAAACCCGGATTTCCTTTAGAATTAATTTGGCGGCGCTCCTTTGGGCCGACAGGAATTCTGGTACGCCATCCTATAGTCCCTTGACCTTCTGACCTAAGGGTCTCAGGCTACAATGCCTGGGTAATTATTTGTACGCCTGCATTTGAACTTCCGCGACATTTCAT
>CAZAGE010000072.1:0-11784 GCA_964484345.1 uncultured Oceanicaulis sp.
CGGCTGATCGGATTGTCGGCGGTATAGCCCATGCCGCCCCAATATTGCAGGCAGCTGTCGGAGATTTCGCGGGCCAGACGGCCGGTCTTCAGCTTGGCCATCGAAGCCAGCTTGGTGACGTCCTTGCCGGCGTTGAAATCTTCCACGCAGCGATAGACCAGCGAGCGCAGCAATTCGACTTCGGTGCGAAGCTCGGCGAGGCGGTAGTGGATCACCTGATTGTCCAGCAGCGACTGGCCGAAGGCCTTGCGGTCGCGGGTGTATTCGATGGTCAGGTCGATCTGCTTGTCAAAGCTCTTGAGCGAGGAGGCCGCGCCATAAATGCGCTCTTCCTGGAATTGCAGCATTTGATAGATGAAGCCCGCGCCCTCATCGCCGACGAGATTGCGCTTGGGCACGCGCACATCGTCAAAGAAGATCAGCGCGGTGTCGGAGGAATGCATGCCGATCTTGTCGATCTTCTGGCGCTCGATGCCCGGGGTGTCCATCGGCACCATGATCAGCGACTTGTTTTCGTGCGCCTTGCCCTCGGACGTGTTCGCCAGGAGGCAGCACCAGTCGGCCTTGAGGCCATTGGTGATCCACATCTTCGAGCCGGAGATCACGTAATCATCGCCATCGGACTTCGCGAAGGTCTTCACCGCCGCCACATCCGACCCGCCGCCCGGCTCGGACACGCCCAGACAGCCAACCTGATCGCCGGCGATCGCCGGCGCGAGGAATTCATGGCGCAGTTCGTCTGAGCCAAAGCGCGCCAGGGCCGGCGTGCACATATCGGTGTGCACCCCGATCGCCATCGGCACGCCGCCGCAATCAATCAGACCCAGCTCTTCAGCGAGGACCAGCGAGTAGGACATATCCAGCCCGGCGCCGCCGAACTCCTCGGGCCAGCGCAGGCCTAGAAGGCCGAGATCGCCCATCTTTTTGAAGACCTCGTGGGAGGGAAATTCTCCGGCGGCTTCCCATTCTTCCACGTAGGGGTTGATCTCATTAGCGACGAATTTGGCGACGGTGTCGCGGAGCTGGTCGTGCTGTTCGGTGAATTGCATGGCGGTGTCTCTCTATCGGAACGGCGTGGCGTAATGTTGGGGCTGGCGAAAGACGGTGTCCCCCCCTGCTTGCGGGGGAGGTGTCAGCGAAGCTGACGGAGGGGGCATGCAGCGTCGCAAAGCCCCCCTCGGCCCTTCGGGCCACTCCCCCCGCAATCGGGGGGAGACACCAGGGTGTCGCCATTGGAACAAAGTGGAGTGAGCCATCAAAACCGCGCCACTCCAAACGTGTTCGCGTTGAGCTGGCGGGCGTCGCCCTCAGCGCAGATGGTCAAAGCTTCAATGAGGACCGCGCGGGTGTCGCGCGGATCGATAACGCCGTCATCCCACAGCCGGGCGGACGCGAAGAGCGGCTGGGACTGATCATCCAGCGTCGCGGTGATCATCGCCGTCATGTCGGCGAGGGCTTTTTCATCGGTCTCGATGCCGGCGCGGGCGTTTTTCCCCCTTGTGACGATCTCCATCACCTTGGCCGCCTGGGCCCCGCCCATCACCGCGGTTCGGGCTGTCGGCCAGGCGAAGATGAAGCGCGGATCAAAGCCGCGTCCGCACATGCCGTAATTGCCCGCGCCAAAGCTGCCGCCGAGAACGATGGTGATTTTGGGCACGCGCGCATTGGCGACGGCTTGGATCATTTTCGAGCCATGTTTGACCGCCCCGGCGCGCTCAGCCTCGGAGCCGACCATGTAGCCAGTGGTGTTCTGCAAGAAAACGATGGGCGTTTTGGACTGGTCGCAGAGCTGGATGAATTGGCCGGCCTTGGTGGAGCCTTCCGGCTGGATCGGACCGTTATTGCCGATCAGGCCGACAATCTGGCCGCCGAGGCGGGCATGACCGCACACGGTCTCCGCGCCATAGCGCGCCTTGAACTCGAGGAAGTCAGAATCATCGACCACGCGGGCGATCACCTCGCGCACGTCGTAGGGCGTCTTGTCGTCCGCGGGCACGACGCCCATCAGCTCTTCAGCGTCATACTTGGGAACCGCGCCGTCATACGGGGCGGTCGCTTCGTCCCAATTAAGCTTGTCCATGATCTCGCGGGCATAGGCCAAAGCCTGGGCGTCGTTTTCGGCGACATATTCGCCCAGCCCGGTCACCTCGCCATGAAGGTCTGCGCCGCCCAGGCTCTCATCATCGGCGTCTTCGCCGATGGCGGCTTTCACGAGAGGCGGGCCGGCCAGGAAGATTTTCGACTTCTCCCGGACCAGCACGACATAGTCGCTCATGCCCGGCAGATACGCGCCGCCCGCCGTCGAAGAGCCATGCACCACCGCGATTTGCGGAATGCCGGCCGCGCTCAACCGCGCCTGATTGGCGAAGCTGCGCCCGCCATCGACGAAAATCTCGGACTGATACAAGAGGTTCGCGCCGCCCGATTCCACCAGATGGATCATCGGCAGCTTATTGGTCAAGGCGATCTCCTGCGCGCGCAGGGACTTCCTCAAGCCCATCGGCGCGACCGTGCCGCCCTTGATGGCGCTATCGCTGGCGGCGACGACGCAGCGTTTGCCGCTGACCACGCCGACGCCCACCACGGCCCCACCGCCAGACGCGCCGCGCTCGCCGTCATCGTCGTGCATTTTCCAGCCCGCCAGCGGCGCGATCTCGACAAAGGGTTGGTCGCGGTCGACCAGGCGCGCCACGCGCTCGCGGGGCAAAAGCTGGCCGCGCTCTTCAAAGCGGGCCTTCTTGAAGGCGGAGTTTCCGCGCACCTTGGCTTCGGCGGCCTGGATCTCGCCCAGCTTTTCCGCCATCGCCGCGGCGGCGGCCTTAAACTCGTCCGAGGCCGGGTTGAGCTTGGACTTAAGCTCAGGCATCGCCGCCGCCTCCGCGCAAGATTTCCGGCTCCACCGCGCGGTGGAAGCCGTTGAAGATTTCCGACTTGTCGTGATCTTCCAGCGGCCAGTGCCGGCCGCCCAGCGGCGCGCCACCATCGACCTGCAGCTGGACGCCGGTGATGAAAGCCGCAGCGGGCGACAACAGGAAAGTCACGGCGGCCGAGACCTCCGCTTCGGACCCCAGACGCTGCGCAGGCAGATGCTGCTTCAAATAGGGGATCATGGCGCGGGCCGAGCCGCCATAAGTGTCCATGCCTGAGCTGGCGATCCAGCCGGGCGCCACAGCGTTCACCCGCACGCCATGCTTGCCCCATTCAAAGGCCGCGGTCTGGGTCAGGTTCGCCATGCCCGCACGCGCGGCGCCGGAATGGGCCATACCCGGCATGCCGCGATGCATGTCTGCGGTGATGTTCACGATCGCCCCGCCATGCGCTTTCATCGACGCGTTGAACACGGTGCGCATCATCTGCCAGCCGCCGGTCAGATTGGTCGCGATCACCGCGTCCCAACCCTTCTTGGAGATGTCGGCGACTTCCGCCGGGAATTGCCCGCCGGCATTGTTGACCAAGCCATGGATGCGGCCATGGCGTTCGACCATAGCGGCGACGCCTTCGAACACTGCCTCTTCCTCGCGGATATCGAAGCTGGCGGTGTCGGCCTCGCCGCCGTCCTCGACGATTTCCGCTGCGACCGCGTCGAGCTTGTCTTGCTTGCGGCCGACCAGGACCACGGTGGCGCCCAAGGACGCGGCTTCATGGGCGATGCAGCGGCCGATGCCGGACCCGCCGCCGGTGACCATGATCACCGTGTCGGCGAACAGACCGGGGCGAAAGACGCTGTCATAACGGGCTTTGGCGGCGTCAGTCATGGGCGTAGTCCCGTCTCCTCCCTGACCGGCCCGAAACTTGGGATTGGCGCTGTTACGCTCTTTAATCCGATCAGCTCGGCCACACTCCCCCAGGCTGACGTATACGTCAAGCAACTCTTGTTAACGGAAGCCAATTGCGCTTATCTGAGCGTGGGGAAGGGATAAGACCATGGCCGACGGCGAAACCGCCACCGATCCAATTTACGGCATCGCCGAGCTCGCCGAGCAGCACGGCGTGAGCCAGCGCACCATCCGCTTTTATGAAGACAAAGGCTTGATCAGCCCCCGGCGCGTCGGCGGCCAGCGGGTCTATACCGAATTTGACTCCAAACGTTTGGGCCTCATCCTGCGGGCCAAGGCGATCGGCACGAAGCTGGCCGACATCAAGACCTTCCTCGAGCTCTACGGCCGCGAGGGCGAAGGCCGAATCCAACAGCTGGAATTCGTTATCGAGAAGACCGCCGCCGAGATCGCCAAGCTGGAAGCCAAGCGTGATCAGATCGACGCGACTCTGGATGAGCTGCGGCTGATCCATGACGGCTCGAAAGCGCGGCTGGCGAAGCGGCGGGGCTAGCCCTTCAAAAGTGCGGCGCTTAAGCCAGCTTGCGCGCCGCTTCCGCCGCGTCCCGCGCGCCCGCTTCGCTGTCATGGGCGAGCTCGGCTGCGGTCTTCAGATCGCCATCGAGTTGGGAGACCGAGGCGGCGGCTTCCTGCAGATTGCGCGAGATCGAGCTGGTCACCTGGGATTGTTGGGTGACGGCCGCAGCGATGGAGGAAGAGATGTCATTGACCCGGCTGATGACGTCGGCCACATCGGCCATGGCGGACACCGCGCCGGCGCTCGCCGATTGCATGGCGGAGATCTGTTCGCCGATTTCACCGGTGGCCTTGGCCGTCTGACTGGCGAGGGTTTTCACTTCGCTGGCGACAACCGCAAAGCCTTTGCCGGCTTCACCGGCACGCGCCGCTTCAATGGTGGCGTTGAGCGCCAAAAGATTGGTCTGGTCCGCAATCGAGCTAATGAGCTCGACCACTTCGCCGATCTTCTGCGCTGCGCCCGCGAGGCCGTCGACTACTTCGCGGGTCTTGGCGGTGTTGTCCGAGGCTTCCGCCGACACGCAGCGCGCTGTTTCCACCTGGCCGCTGATCTCACGGATCGAGGAGTCGAGCTCCTCGGCGCCGGTGGCGACCGCCTGGACATTATTGGTGACGCCGTCTGAGGCTGCAGACGCCTGGCCCGCCTTGGCGCTGGCCTCTGCGATCGAGGCGGCGATGTCCTGCAAGCGCGTGTTGAGGTTGGCTTGCGCTGCACGGCGGCGCTCACGGCCTTCCATCTCATCAGTGATGTCCACGGCATATTTCACGACCCGCACCACCCGGCCTTCATGGTCGGTCATCGGGGAGTAGATCGCTCGAATCCACAGCGGCGCACCGGACTTGGTGATCCGCTTGAACTCGTCACGCAAATGCTCGCCAGCCGCCAGCTTTCGCCAGAATTCAGCATAGTCCTGGGTTTTCGTGTAAGCCGGGTCGCAGAACATCCGATGGTGACGGCCTTTAATTTCATCGGCGGTGTATCCGGTCGCTGCCAGGAAATTGGCATTCGCCTCGCGGATCGTGCCGTCCGTTTCAAACTCAATGACTGCAAACACGCGCTCAGCGGCGGCAAGGCGCGCATCGCGTAGAGCATTGGCGCGCACCTCCTCGGTGACGTCGACGGCGTGTTTGACCACCCGGACCACCTGGCCGCTCTCATCGGTGACAGGGGTGTAGCTGGCGCGGATCCAAAGATCCTTACCGGTCTTGGTCACCCGGCGGCATTGGGACGACTTAAACTCACCGCGCGCCAGAGACGGCCAGAAGGCGGCATAATCCGGGCTTTCGCGGTCTTCAGCGGGCATGAAGATGCGATGGTGGCGGCCTTTGATCTCATCAAGCCGATAGCCGGTCGCGTTGAGGAAGTTCTGATTGGCGGTGAGGATCGTGCCGTCGGGCTGGAATTCGATGACCGCGTGATGGCGCGCGAGCGCCTCGGTTAAGCGGATGTCGTCACCCTGGAAAAAACCAAACATCGGCGCCCCCAATTAGACAATTAAACTTAGATCGCCTTGAAGTGCCCTGTGTTTGGTTAACCAGTCTTGAACCACGTGATACCCTAACCCATTGAAAGATATAATTCTTTAGGCTGTTATTTTTTCGCCTCAACGGCGATTACAGCGGCTTTGATGGCGTCCTCGATGCTCATCTCCGTCGTGTCGAGTTCGATGGCGTCGTCCGCCTTAATCATCGGCGCGTCGGCCCGCGCGGCGTCGCGCGCGTCGCGCTGGCGCAGCTGGCCGAGAATGTCATCAAGACTCCACTGTTCACCCCGGCTGGTCAGCTCGGTATGCCGGCGCCACGCCCGGGTCTCCTCGCTGGCGGTGACGAACAGCTTCACATCCGCGTCGGGCGCGATGACCGTGCCGATATCACGGCCGTCCAGCACCGCCCCGCCGGGCTGATGGGCGAAGTCACGCTGGAGCTTTAACAGCGCGGCGCGCACGCCTGGGTGGGCGCTCACCACGCTCGCCGCCGCGCCAGCGCCAGCGGTGCGAATTCTCGCTTCATCGATGGCGTCGACATCCAGCGTCCTGGCCGCAGCCTCGGCCGCCGATGCATCCTCCGGCGGGATACCTGCGTCCAGCACCGCCACGGCGACGGCGCGATACAGCGTTCCCGTATCCAGGTGCGGCAATGCAAAGCGCGCAGCGAGTGCGCGAGCAATCGTGCCCTTGCCCGACGCCAGCGGGCCATCAACAGCGATGATGGTCATGACGCCAGCCTAGCCGTCGAGCTTCGCCATCTCTTCATCAGAGATGTCGAAATTGGCGAAGACCTGGCTGACATCATCGAGGTCTTCGAGCGCTTCCATGAGCTTGAGCACCGTGCCTGCCTTGTCGCCGCCCACCTCGATGAGATTTTGCGGCTTCCAGATGATATTGGCGGATTTAGCTTCGCCGAAAGGCTCCTGCAGGCCGGAGACCACTTCCGCCAGATCTTCGCGGGCGCAATAAATCACGTGCTCCGGCGCCGGCTCGCCGTCATCGTCCAGCAAGTCTTCCTGGGTGACGTCTTCAGCGCCCGCCTCGATGGCCGCTTCAAGCATCGCCTCTTCGTCGGCGACGGAGAGCGGGTAGCGGATTTCGCCGAGCTGGTCGAACATGAAGCTGACCGAGCCGGTCTCGCCCATATTGCCGCCATTCTTGGAGAAGGCCGCGCGCACTTCACCGGCGGCGCGGTTCTTATTGTCCGTGGAGGCTTCCACGATTAGGCCGACGCCGGCCGGGCCAAAGCCCTCGTAACGGATTTCCAGAATGTCTTCCGCATCGCCGCCGGCGGCCTTGGTGATGGCGCGCTCGATATTGTCCTTGGGCATGGACTGACCCTTGGCGTTGTTCACCGCCAGGCGCAGGCGCGGATTCATATCCGGATCCGGACCGCCCATCTTCACCGCCACCATGATTTCCTTGGACAGGCGAGAGAACAGCTTGGCGCGGGCTTTGTCCTGACGCCCCTTGCGGTGCTGAATATTTGCCCATTTTGAGTGGCCGGCCATCGGTAGCCTCCGACATGACGATTGCGAGCGGGATCGCTCTGGTTGACCTAAGTGAAGGCGCGCCTTCTATCAAAGGATTGCGGTCGCCGCAAAGCCTGACACTGAAGCGCTTTGCGCCTTTGGCCATACCATGGCATGAGAGCGCCGACAAAAGCGCCAGGACACCCTCGATATGACCGTTATCGCCGTCATTCCCGCCCGCTACGGCTCAACCCGCTTTCCTGGAAAGCCGTTACACGAGATCGCCGGAGTCGCCATGGTCGAGCGCGTGCGCCGGCTGGCTGTAGCTGCACCGAGCATCGACCGGGTGATGGTCGCCACCGACGACCAACGGATTATCGACGCTGTCGCCGCCCATGGCGGCGATGCGGTGATGACGCCGGCCAGCTGCCGCAACGGCACGGAACGCGCGTTTGAAGCGGTCAAGGACTTCGCCGAAGATACGGACGTCATCGTCAATCTGCAGGGCGACGCCCCTTTGACCCCGCCTTGGGTGATTGATGCGGCCGCCGCGGCGATGGCCGAAGAGCCAAACTTGGAGCTGGCCACGCCGGCGGTCGCTCTGACCGAAGACGCCTACGCCAAGCTCGCCTCCGCCAAAGCCGCGGGCGAGGTGGGCGGAACCACGGTGGTCTTCGATAAGCAAATGAATGCGCTTTATTTTTCCAAAGCCATCATCCCCTTCCGCCGAGAAGACGCCGGCGTCCCGGTGCATAAGCATATCGGGCTCTATGCCTATCGTTTTTCAGCCCTGAAACGCCTGGTCGCTCTGGAGCCGAGCCCGCTGGAGCGCACGGAAAGCCTGGAGCAGCTGCGCGCGTTGGAAAACGGCATCCCCATCCGTATCGTGCTCACCGACTATCGCGGGCGCACGCCCTGGAGCGTGGATTCCCCGCGCGACGCGGAAATCGCCGCCGATATCGTCGAGCGCGAAGGGGAGATCGTCTAGACCATGCTTCTAATCCTCGCGCGCCACGGCAACACCTTCGGGCCCGGCGATACGCCGGTCTGGGTCGGCGCCAATGAAGACCTGCCGCTGGTGGAGAAGGGCCTTGAGCAATCCCGCGCGATCGGTCGAGCGCTGCGCCAGGCCGGCGTCATACCCGACCGCGTCATCGCCGGCCCCCTGAAACGGACGCGCATCGGCGCCGCTCTGGCCGCTGAGCTGTGCGGCTTTTCCGGCGAGATCGAGATCGATGAGCGTTTAAAGGAAATCGATTACGGCGTCTGGGGCGGCAAGTCTGACGCCGAGATCAGCGAAAGCTGGGGCGAAGGCGCCATTCACGACTGGCGCGAGCGCTCCATCCCGCCTGCCGGCGCGGGTTGGACGCCGTCACCGGACACGCTGGGCGCCAACGCTCGCGCGGTGTTCGACAGCGCGACCCGCGACCGGAGTGAAGACACCGCCGTATTGATCTTCACCTCAAACGGCATCCTTCGCTATTTCCACACCTTGCTCGCCGGCGAGGGCGCACCCCCGGAAGAGGCCAAAGTGAAAACCGGCCATTTGGGAGCGGCGCGCGTCGACAAGGACGGCGTCACTTTGCTGGCTTGGAACATCCTGCCGGAGGCCATGGGGGCGGCGCTGGCATGAGCGGGCTCGTGCGTCATTACCAGGACTGGGTCGCCCGCATCCTGGTGGTGGCGACGTTTTTTATGATCGGCGCCGGGGGCCTGGGCGTGGCCGCCACAGTCGGCCTGCTCGGTCTTTTGCTGATGCCCTTTACGGTCGTGAGCGCCTATCTGGAGGCGCGGCGGGCAGCCCCGGCGCTGATCTTCTGCATCGCGGCGATCGCCTGGGCGGGGATTAGCCTTGCGTGGTCGCCCTACGACCGCCCCGATCTGATCATCAAGCTTTCGCTGCTGACCCCGCTCTTCGCCCTCGCCGTGTTTGCGATGGTCCGCCTTGATGATGCGCGCGCGCGAAGCTTGCGGCCCTGGTTCATGACTTGCGCCGGGCTTCTGGCCGTCTTCTTTCTGGCGGAAGCCGTCACCGGGTCTGCGATCGGGATTTATTTCAAGAGCGCGGTCGAGGGCGTGGAGAACCCAGGCGACGCGGCGATCCTCGCGGACCGCAATCTCGCCCGCGGCGCCACCGCCTTCCTTATGGTCGCCGGCCCGGTCGCCATCGCCCTTTGGGCGGGCCGCGCCCTGTGGGTGGGCCAACGCAAGGGCGCGCGCATTCTCACCGGCGTGCTTTTGGTGTCAGGGGTCGCCGCCTCCATGGCCTTTAGCGTTGAAGCCAATGCGCTGGCGCTGATCGGCGGCGTAGCCGCCGCCGCCCTGACCTGGCGGTTTCCACACACAGCGCTGCAGCTCGGCTTCACCTTGGCCGGCATAATGATCATCGCCGCACCTTTGGTCATGGGGGCCGTCCTGTCGCTCTTGCCGCAAGCCTTCGTGGATCTTTTGCCGCTGTCCTGGGCCATGCGGATCGAAATCTGGCGCTTCGCCATGGAACAGATCGCGCTCGCCCCGATCACGGGTCAGGGCCTCGACGCCAGCCGCGTGATCAGCGAGATCAGCACGGTTCGCGGAGCCGAGTTCGATCGACTGCCCTTGCATGCGCACAATGCCGGGCTGACGATCTGGATCGAAACCGGCGCCATCGGAGCCTTGCTGTTTGGCGGCGCCATCATCGCCGTAGGCCAGATGATAGGCCGGGTCATGATGCCCCCTGCTCAAGCCGCTGCGGTGGCCCATGCCTGCACGGTGTTCTTCATCACTGTCCTGGTCGGTTCGGGCATCTGGCAGGAATGGCTGCACGCCTCGCTCGCCTTCGCCCTGGCTGCGGCCGCCCTGATCCGGCGCTGAACGGCGCAAAACTTGCGTGGCCTTGGCTGAAGCGGATGCAGAAGACGCTCCGCCAACCCGAAAGGCCGCCATGTCGTCCCGGATTGAGGCTCAACCTGTTTCATACCAGAGCGCCGGCAAGCGAGCGCCGCGCCCAATCCTGCACGTCTTCCTATACGCGGACCTTCTCGCACTGTTCAGCTGCGCAGCGCTGGGATTGGCCACGAACCGCTTGATCGGGGCGCCGGCCTCTCCGGGCGAGACCGCCCTCGCCTTCCTCGCCGCCATTGGCTGCGTCATGGCCTTCCGGTCCATCGGCCACTATCGGGCGCGCCAGGCCTTGTGCGATCAGATCCGTCCGGTGCTTCAAACCATGGGTTTGGCGTTCTTGATGGTGTCGACAGCGCGCATGGCGCTGGGAGAAGCCGGATTCGACTGGGGCGCCGCCCTGCAATGGGGCCTGTCGCCAGCGCTGGTCATGGTGTTGCGCTTTGGGGTGCGCGAGGCGCTGAAGGCGGAAAATAGCTGGTATGAGCCGGTGGTGCTGATCGCACCGCTCTCCCATGCCGCTGAAGATCACTGGCTGATTAAAGCCAATGACGGGCATGGCCTGAAAGTCGTGCGCACGCTCGACCTGGAAAGCTTCGCCGCTCTGGATGACGCCGCCCTGGGCGAACAACTCAACCAGTTGGGCGGCGAGCCGATCTTCCTGGCGCCGGAGAGCGACAGCCAGGTGGCGGCCGCCCGGCTCGCCAGCCGCCTGTCCGCGCGCGGCGCTGAATTCTACTACAAGCCCGCCATCGGCCGCGTGCCGACGGAGAAGCTGGACCTGCTCGATGCGCCGCCCGCCGAAGGCCTGGTTCTGCGCATCGGCGACAGCCTGAACCGGCCGCTGGCTCAACAGATCAAGCGGGTCTTCGACGTCGCCCTTGCAGGCCTGGCGCTTCTGGTCCTGTCTCCGGTGTTGGCGGTGATCGCGCTTCTGATCCGGCGCGACGGAGGCCCCGCCCTCTTCATCCAGCCGCGCGCGGGCCGTAATGGCGACGCCTTCGGCTGCTTTAAGTTCCGCACCATGGCGGTCGACGCCGAAGCGCGCCTGGAGGCGATTTTGGCCGCCGATCCGAAGAAGCGCGCTGAATGGGACGCGTATCAAAAACTCGATGACGATCCGCGCATCACGCCGGTCGGGCGTTTCCTGCGCAAGACCAGCCTGGATGAGCTGGCGCAGCTGATCAATGTCCTCAAAGGCGAGATGAGCCTGATCGGTCCACGCCCGATGCTGCTCGAGCAGATGGAGATGTATGGCGCCTCACTCGACGCCTATGTGCGGATGCGCCCTGGCATCACCGGGCTGTGGCAAGTCAATGGCCGCAACGCCACCACGTTCGAGGAGCGCGCGCGCCTGGATGACTGGTATGCCCGCAACTGGTCGCTGTGGCGCGATGTGGTGATCCTCGTGCGGACGGTTCGCGAAGTGTTCGGCGGGAATGGTCGCTAACAGCGTTCATTCAAGCACCTGCCGCGTCTGCGCCTTGCACACAAGCGTGCGACCTGCCAGAACCCTCCGCAATTCTTGACAGCCTTATGGCTCTCAGTTTCGGAGATATTCGATGAAAGTACTCGTGCTCGGCGGCGATGGCT
>CAZAGE010000073.1:0-9411 GCA_964484345.1 uncultured Oceanicaulis sp.
CATGGCTGCGCATTTCCATCAGGCGCGAGGCGGTGCGTTGAAACTCGAAGGCGTAGTCGCCCTCCGGGTAGAGGTCTTGCGGTTCGGCCGCCGCGCTCATCACCAGCTTGGTCTTCACCTCATAAAGCGCGTCGATCAGTGTGCCGAAGCGCTTGGCCTGATCACGCCTATCTGGCGTCAGCAGGGGGGTGTGGTCCACCATCAAGGTGTGGAAGCGCTCCGCCAGGGCGAGATAATCCGCCGGGCCCAGTGGCCGGTCGCACAATTCGGCGAAGCTGAAGCGCGCCACGCCCGCCGCCTCGCGCGGTATCTCCAGGTCTCGCCCTTGAATGGAGAGTGCGCATTGGCGCGCGTGGGCGCCCAGCGTCAGCCGGTTGAACGCCGCGTCCATGGCGGCGTCCGCCTCCGGTCCCAGCGGGCTGTAATAGACGGGCGCCGCCTCTAAGCGCTCCAATCGGTAATCCCGGCCGGAATCCAGCTCGCGCACATCCATGCGCTGTTTGATCAGGGCGATGAAGGGCAAAAACAGCTGGCGGTTCAGCCCGTTTTTGTAGAGCTCGTCCGGGTGGCGGTTGGAGGTGGCGACCATCACCACATTTTCCGCGAACAGGCCTTCAAACAGCCGGCCCAAAATCATTGCGTCGCCGACATCGGTGACCTGCAACTCATCAAAGCAAAGCAAGCGGGTCTCCTTGGCGATCGCTTTGGCGACGCGGGGCAGGGGATCGCGATCCTTTTTGGCGCGTTCGGCCGTGATCCGCGCCTGAATTTCCTGCAGGAATTGATGAAAATGAACCCGCCGCTTGGCCGCGATCGGGGCGGTGTCGAAGAACAAGTCCATCATCAGCGACTTGCCGGTGCCCACCCCGCCGAACAGATAGAGCCCGCGCGGCGTGGGCGTTTTGCGGCCGAACAGGCCCGTTCTGCCGCCCTTCCACGCGCCGATCTCGGCGGACAGCCGGGTCAGGTGATCGGCCGCGTCGGCCTGGGCGGCGTCGGCCTGCAGCGCGCCGCTGGCGACCGCTTCAGCGAGCGCTTTGCGCGGGGTCATTTCAGCACCCATAACAGCACTGCGGCGCCCAGCAGCCCAAAGGCGATCAGGGCGGCGATAATCAGGCTGGCGGGGCGTTCAATCTGGCGCATGAAGGCTTGTCTACCCTGCGCCGCGCGCTGCACCAAGGCGCGTTGACGTAAGGTGATGAGAGCCGCACAGTTTCCCCTTCTAAGGGAGTGAATTGAATGGCCGAAAGCGGGCTAAGCGAGGAGGAGGAGGCCAAGTTGCGTTTGGCCGGCTTTTCCGCGCCGGTCACCGCCGCCGTGTCGCGCGAAGCGGCGACCATGCACTTCTTGTTTCTGCGCCGTCAAAGCGTCAATCTCTGGGCGGGGATCGCAGGCGGACTGGCGGCGGTGGTCGCCGGCGCGGCGAATATCTTCGGCGAAGGCTTCGCCTGGCTGGTCAGCGTGCTGGTGCCGGTGCTCGGCGCTCTGCTGGCGGTCGGGCCCTGGCTGGAGATCCGCATGATGCGCCAGCACGAACCGGTGCGCTGGGCGGCCCGCCGTCTGGCGGTCCTCGCTGTCACAGTCGATCCGGAAGACCGGGAGGGGGACGATTGGCAGTCCATGACGCGATTCGCCCGCTGGGCGGCGCGGCTGGAAAGCCCGCGCAGCGTCTTGCGCTATCTCGCCCGTGCGATGATCGAAGAAGAAACCGGCGTTAATCCGCGCAATCCCGCGCCGAACCGGACGTTGACCGTGGATCAGGCCCAGCTATCCGACACGATCTGGCGTGCGGTCGCCGTCGTGTCGGTGCTCGCGTTGATCGCGCTGCAGGCTTTAGGGGCATAGCGCAATATGATCCGAGATGTCCGAACCCGCGTGCGCCGCGCCTTGATGGAAGCCGGTTATGGCGACCCGATCATTCACCGAGCCGTTACATTGGCGGGTGATCAGAGCAAGTGGCGTGTTCGTCGAGGTGTCGGATTGACCAGCTTGGCGGTCGGTTTGGCGGTGACCCAGCTGCAGGCTGAAACGATCCAGCCAAGCTTCGATCTTCCGTCTTGGCTCATAGTCTTATTGATCCTCGCGCTGTGTTTTGCAGGGCTCGGTCTCTTCCTCTATCCACACCTCTCAAGGCCGCGCAGCGAATGGCAGGCGACGCGAATCCAGGTCGAAACTGAAGCGCTCACCTATTTGATCGGCTTGGCGCTCAACGCGGACGGTGACCGTCAGGGCGATGGAAAGCGGATGCTCCGCAATTTCGCGATCCGTCTCAACGCCGTGCCTGAGGCTGCGCAGATCGACGAGCTCGTGAGCGCATTAGACATGAAGCCCGACGCCCAGCATGGAGGCGCGATGAAGGCGCTCGGCGCAGCCGCCGCCCTCATCGCGCTTTCCGCGCTGATTTTCTGGCTGATGATGCGGGGCTGAGCCCTACTGCATCGTCGGGATGACGAAGGCCTGATCGGCCACTTCACCGGACGGCCAGCGGCTGGTGACGGTCTTGATCTTGGTGAAGAAGCGCACGCCTTCCATGCCATGCTGGTTGCTGTCGCCGAAGGCCGAACGCTTCCAGCCGCCGAAGGTGTGATAGGCCACCGGCACCGGGATCGGCACGTTGACGCCGACCATGCCGACATTGACCTTGGAGGCGAATTCGCGGGCCGCCAGGCCGTTGCGGGTGAAGATCGCAACGCCATTACCATACTGATGGTTGCTGGCCAGGGCTGCGGCCTCTTCCAGGTCGTTCGCGCGCACGATCTGCAGCACCGGACCGAAGATCTCCTCCTGATAGCTCTTCATGTCCGGCGTCACCTTGTCGAACAGGGACGGGCCGATGAAGAAGCCGTTCTCGTGGCCTTGAAGCGAAAAGCCGCGGCCGTCCAGCTTCAGGTCGGCGCCTTCGTCCACGCCCATCTGGATATAGGTCTCCACCTTTTCCTTATGGGCCTTGGAGACGACGGGGCCGTAAATGGCGTCCGGGTCGGTGGAGGCGCCGGGCACCAGGTTTTCGATCTCCGGCAGAAGCTTTTCGATCAGCGTGTCCGCCGTGCCTTCGCCCACGGGAACCGCGACCGGCAGCGCCATGCAGCGCTCGCCGGCCGAGCCATAGGCCGAGCCCACCAGATCGCGCACAACCTGATCCATGTCGGCGTCCGGCATGATGACGCCGTGGTTTTTCGCCCCGCCCATCGCCTGGACGCGCTTGGCGTTCGCCGTGCCGCGCGAATAAACATATTGCGCGATGTCGGACGAGCCGACGAAGCTGATCGCCTTGATGTCCTCATGGTCAAGGATCGCGTCGACGGCCTCCTTGTCGCCATGAACCACGTTGAGGACGCCTTCGGGCAGGCCGGCTTCCAGCATCAGCTCGGCGAGCCGCACCGGGACGCTCGGGTCCTTCTCCGACGGCTTGAGGATCACGGCGTTGCCGCAGGCGATCGCCACGCCAAACATCCACATCGGGATCATGGCGGGGAAGTTGAACGGCGTGATCGCCGCCACAACGCCAAGCGGCTGGCGCATGGAGTAGACGTCGATGCCAGGACCGGCGCCTTCAGTGAACTCGCCCTTCAACAGGTGCGGGATGCCGCACGCAAATTCGATCACTTCCATGCCGCGCTGGATATCGCCCTTGGAGTCGGCGACGACCTTGCCGTGTTCCACCGACAAAAGGCGGGCCAGCTCGTCGATATTGTCTTCCAGCAGCGCCTTAAATTTGAACAGCACGCGGGCGCGGCGCTGCGGGTTCACCGCGGCCCAGGCGGGCTGCGCGGCCTTGGCGATCTCTACGGCGTCGGCGAGCTCGGCCGTGCTCGCCAGGGCGACTTTGGCTTGCACCTCGCCGGTATTGGGATCGAACACGTCGCCGAAGCGGCCGGAGGTTCCGGGAACGGCTTTGCCGTTGATGAAGTGGTGAATGTCGCGCTGGGCGGCCATGGAGATCCTCCGCGAAAATGTGCAAGCGCTTTGATGCGCCGTCGTTCGTCGCGAGGGATGTAACCGGACGGACAAGCAGTGTCGAGCCGCGCCTCAGTCGCGGATCAGTCGGAGGGTTCCTCCATCACGCGCGCGCCCGCTCCAAACGCCGTCTTGCGCCGCGGCGGTCAGCAAAACCTCGCCCGCCTCATCGATAAGGGTGAGGGTCTGGGTGTCCGTTTCAAACCGCCAGAGCGCCAGCGCCTCCAGGCCCGACGGGCAGCCCGGCGTCGCGAAGGCGAAGCCCGATTGCGCGTCGCGTGTCACGAAGGCCTGCGGCAGGCTTGGCAGGCTGGGTTGCAGACGCAAGGTGCAGGAGGCCGGCGCTGCTTCGATCTTATAGCGGCCGGACGGATCACCCTCGACGGAGAGGAGAGAGGCTGCTGCGAGAAGCAGGGTGATCATCGACAAGGCTCCACTTTTCAGACCTTAAGGCTTAGACCGGGCGGCCAGCCTCGTCGATCACCATTGCCCCGTCTTCTTTATAGATCGGACCCTTGACCGGCGCCGGCAGCAGGTCGAACACAGTCTCACTGGGCCGGCACAGGCGAACGCCTTTGGGCGTACATACGATGGGGCGATTGACCAGCACCGGGTGCTCCAGCATCGCGCTGAGCAGGGTTTCGTCGTCCACGTCAGGCTCAAGCAGGCCCAATTCGGCGGCCGGCGACTTGGTTTCCCGCAGCGCACTGCGCGCGGTCAGATCCGCAGCGGCGAATAGCGCGAGCAGGTAAGGCCGCGTCCAGCCAGTCTTGAGATATTCGATCACCACCGGCTCAATGCCCGCCGCCCGGATGAAGGCGAGCGTGTTGCGTGACGTCCCGCAGTCGGGATTGTGATGGATGGCGATGGTCATCTCGAAGCCTTTTCAAACTGGTCAAAGGCCAGCGCCGCCAGTGCGGCCAAGACGGCCCCGACAAGCTGCGCGGCGATGAAGCCGGGGGCGTCGCCTGGCGCGATGCCGGAAAAGGTGGTGGTGAAAGAGCGCGCGATCGTCACCGCCGGATTGGCGAAGCTGGTCGAGGCGGTGAACCAGTAAGCGGCGGTGATATAGAGACCGACCACCATCGCCACGCTCTCCGGCTTGCGGGCGACCGCCATGAAGATGAAGAAGACCAGCCCGAACGTGGCGACGCC
The DNA here is from genome assembly GCA_964484345.1 of uncultured Oceanicaulis sp. Taxonomy (GTDB): domain Bacteria; phylum Pseudomonadota; class Alphaproteobacteria; order Caulobacterales; family Maricaulaceae; genus Oceanicaulis. Next base: position 5,113 of record CAZAGE010000073.1, read on the forward strand.
TTCTGCGAGCCATTGCGCGGGACCGGTGCGGACCTGGTCGCCCCATTCCAGCGGCTGGATCTCGAACATCAAATGCGCGCAGGCGACGCCGGCGATCCCGCCCAGGACCTGAACCAGGACGAATAAGCCGCCTTCGCCCCAGCCGATGCGGCGTCTCAGCGCCATCGCCAGCGTGACGGCGGGATTGAAGTGGGCGCCGGAGACCGGCCCGAAGGCGGTGATTAAGACGTAGAGCGCTGCGCCGGTCGCAATCGTGTTCGCCAGCAGCGCCAGCGCGATATCGTCGGTCAGGCGTTCGGCCATGATGCCGGACCCGACCACGGCGGCGAGCAGGAAGAAGGTTCCCAGAGCTTCCGCCCCGAGGCGCAGCAGGCGGTCACGGATCATTGCGGCTTGGCCTTGTCGAGGGCGGCCTTGAGAGCGTCTCCGCCTTTCTCCCAGCCTTCGCTAGCGAGCATGGCGTCGACGGCGGCGGCGAGCTTTTGATAGGTGAGTTCAAACGCGGCCCTCGCCGCGTCCGGATCATCGATCGCGGCGGGGTCCGGCAGGCCCCAGTGGGCGCGTACGGGTGCGCCGGGCCAGACCGGACAGGTCTCGGCCGCGGCGCTGTCGCAGACGGTGATGACCGCATCCATGACCGGCGCGCCGGCCGCCTCGAACTCATCCCAGGATTTCGACCGCGCCGTGTCAATGGGCAAGCCATGGCGCTGCAGTGTTTCAAGCGCATAGGGATTGGGACGCCCGGTGGGTTGAGACCCTGCCGAATGGCCGATGATCCGGCCGTTTGAACGGGCGGTGAGGACGGCCTCGCCAAGAATGGATCGGGCGCTGTTGCCCGTACACAAAACCAGGATATTCACGGATCGGCCTCGCACGCTGGACGGAGAGTCGACGCTCTACGCGCAACCCAGTATCATTTCAAGAGATAATGAAATATGACGGTGGGCATTGATCGTTTTTCTACGGAACTGGAAAAAGTTGTCGCAATGGGCTGACGAACACGGTCCAGGCGACTACTTTGGCGAGCGCTTCGCTGAACGAGACCAATGAGAGATCACCTGGAATCCCTAGACGCGGCCCAAGGCTTTGCGGCTTTGTCCCACGAGACGCGGCTGACCGTGTTCCGGGCGATCATGCGCGCCGGTCCGCAAGGTCTGACCGCAGGCGATTTGGCCGAGCGTGCCCAAGTGACACCGAGCAATCTGTCTGCACACCTGACCGTGCTGACGAATTCAGGGCTTTTGACTATGCGCCGGGACGGCCGGCGGCGCTATTACGCGCCGGCGCTGTCGACCGTGTCTCAACTGGTCCGCTTCCTGGTTGAGGATTGCTGCAACGGTCTTCCGGAAGTATGCGCCCAATTGCCATCCTCGGTCCAAGACGAGACCTCCGGCTGCTGATATCGGTCTTGCGCGGGCGGGCTGCTTTGGCCTTCATGCGGCTGTCATGTCCGATGCCGACACCCATATCGTCGACCAGCTGATTGAGGAGCGCGCGGTCCGCCTGCGCGCGAATACCGCGTTATGGCCGTGGGTGAAGCGGATTTTTTATCCGCTCCTGGGCTATCGCCGCGCTGCGGAGATCGCCGACACCATCGCGCCGGTGAGCGGGGCCCAGGCCATGGACTGGTCGGAGGATTTTCTGGCGATGCGGGTGCGGGCCTCGGGCCTGTCCGTCGTGCCGGAAAGCGGGCCTTGCGTGATCGTCGCCAATCACCCTGGCGGCATCGCCGACGGCATAGCTGTTTGGTCGGTGCTCAAACAGCGCCGCCCGGATATGACCTTCTTCGCCAACCGCGACGCCATCCGGGTGTGCCAAGGCCTCTCCGACCTCGTGATCCCGGTGGAGTGGCGGGTGGGAGCGCGATCCCGGGACAAGACACGGGAGACGTTGCGCGCGGCCGTCGAGGCTTTCCGTGCGGAGCGCTGCGTGGTGATCTTCCCCGCCGGCCGCATGGCGGCCTGGGATTGGCGCCAGTTCCGCCTGGTCGAGCAAAGCTGGGCGCCGACAGCGGTGTCGTTGGCGCGCAAATTTCAGGCGCCGGTGATCCCCTTGGGCATGAAGCAGCGTATGTCGCTGATGTTTTATGGCCTTGGCCAAATCCACGACGAACTCAAGCATATGACAGTGTTTCACGAGCTTTTGGCCAAGAAAGGCGCGCTCTACCGGCTCAACTTCGCTGATCCCGTGAGCCCGTCCTCGCTGCCGGACGATGACGCCGCGGCCAGCGAAGCCTTACGGGTGATGACCGAAATTTTGGCCCGGGAGGCTCCATGAGCCTTTCGGTTTTGGACGATCCGATTCGGGCGGACGACGCCCGCGCCCTGGTCGACACCATGATTGAAGAGCGCGCGCCTAAGCTCAGCCAGCTGACCTGGATCTGGCCGGTGCTGCGCACGGCGGTCTTTCCGTTCCTGGGCTATCGCGAAGCGATCAAGCTGATTGAAGCGGTGCGAGATCTGGACGCTGACGGGTGTTTCGACTGGGGCGATCAGTTCTTGAGCCTCTCCGTCGAGGTCAGCGGCCTGGAGCATGTCCCGGCGAAGGGCCCCGCGCTGATCATCGCAAACCATCCCGGCGGCATCCCGGACGGCAATGCGCTATATAAGGCGGTTCAGCCGATCCGCGACGATCTGGTGTTTTTCGCCAACCGCGACGCCCTGCGCATCTGCCCCGGCCTGCACGAGCGGATCATTCCGGTGGAATGGCGCAAGCATCAGCTGAGCCGCCAGCGCGCGCGCGAAACCCTGAAGAGCGCCATGGAGGCGTTCAACGCCGGGCGCTGCGTGGTGATCTTCCCGTCCGGCCGCATGGCGGACTGGAGCTGGAAAACCCGCTCCATCGTCGAGCCGGAGTGGTCGCCCACCGGCGTGTCCATCGCGCGGCGGTTTGACGCGCCGATCATCCCGCTGGGCGTCACCCAGCGCATGCCGCTGGCCTATTATGTGCTGGCCCATATCCATGAAGAGCTGCGCGATATCACGCTGTTTCATGGCCTCCTGAACCAGCGTGGGGCGCACTATCGACTGGCCTTCGGCGAGGGGGTCAAAGCCCGGGATTTGGCCGGCGACGACGCCGCGGCGACCGATGCGCTCAAAACCCGCTGTGAAGCGCTGGCCTGGCGTTGATCAAGCCTTGCCGCCAGCCTTTATCGCCGGCGGCTTTGCCGTCCCCTCACCATACCAGTCCACATTGCGCGTGACCCACATGGACAGGGCGAGCGCCGCGAAGGCCAGCCAGGCGCCGATCAGCAGGGCGTAATCCTCCAGGATCAAGAGCGCATATTGCAGGCCGTAAACCATCGCCAGCAGCGCCAGCAATGTCGCGCCGCGCGCAAAGCTACGAAATGCGGTGGCGGCGTAAGAGGCGGTCAGCGCCGTCGTGGCGCCCGCCGCCGTTAAATACGCCACCAAGACGCTTTGATGTTCCGATTGGGCGAGCAGGATCAGATAGAAGATCACCTGGCTTAGCCCGATCAAAAGATATTGCGCGGCGTGAATGCGCGTGCCGCCCGCCGCTTCCAAGAGGAAAACTGTCAGAACCGTGAAGCCAAGGAAGAAGATCGCGTATTTCAGAGCGCGGCCGACCTGCGCATAGCCGTCTGCAGGATCGGTGAGGTTGATGGTGAAGGCTGACTCATCGGCGCGCGCGAGGGTGAAGCGCTCGCCTTCCAGCCAGCGCGCAGGGACGCCGCGGGCGAGGTAAGGGATTTGCCAGCTGGCGCTGAAGTTGTCCTCCGCCAGCTCGCGCGTGGCAGGCAGATAGGCGCCGGTGAAACCGGGGTGGGGCCAGTTCCCGCTGACATGGACGGTGGTCTCGCGGCCCGACGCGATTAGGGAGAAGCGCTCTGCGCCGGTGAAAGTCAGCTCGGCGTCGAAATTGAACGCCTCGCCGGGCCCCAGAGACAGGGGCGCCGTCACGCCATGCCATCGCGTATCGCCGCGGCCGCCGCGCCGATCAAAGGCGGACCCAGGTTCAAACACCGCTTCGCCCAGGCGTCCGCCCATGGAAAACCGGACCTGGTCCCGGAAACCGCGCAGATCGCTGATCCCGATGACCAGGCGCGCCCGGTCCCAGACCGGTTCGCCGCGTTCGGGCAGAAGGCCGGACAGATCGCCCGCCGCAAAGGCCCCGCCCAGGCGCAACTGGGCGGTATAGACCGGCACATCGTAGATCGCGCGCGACAGGATGGAGATGTCGAGATCGGCGGTGATGTCGAGCGTATCAGGGGAGATGATGATGGTCTGCTCGACGATGCGGGTTTCCTGAACCGCGCCGGTCGGCGTGTTCACCGCGACG
>CAZAGE010000074.1:0-8679 GCA_964484345.1 uncultured Oceanicaulis sp.
TGCGAATAAGCGATTAGGCCGCAGCTGCGCTCTTGCGCATCTTCCAGAACCGCATGGCGCGCTCGGCGTCCGACGGGCTGAGTTCGTCGTACACTTGGCCGATTTTGCGCGCGTCACTGAAGGCGCCTTCACTCGCTCCCGCTCGTAAGACCGCGATGGTGACGAAGAGGGCCTTTTCAACGCCGGCCGCCTTGCAGATCAGGGCGAGGCCATCGGGGCTTTCGTGGTCCAAGGCTCGGCGCGCCGCTTCGTAATCCACGCCGGCGATCTCGGCGAAACCGACGCAGAAATGCACCCGCTTTTTCTCGCGCAGGAACCGCACCAACAATGCGCCATCAAGCTCTTTGCGCATCTTGGCTTTGTCGATCGCCTTTTGCGCCTCGGCGATATCCTGATCTTCGGTGAGCCGTGATTGCAGGCGCTGGCGCGAGGCCGCAAGGGCGGCTTCCAGCACTCCAGGTTCAAGGGCTTCAAACCGGTCCATGATTTTTGACCGCAGGGCGGCTTCCACCACCACAGTGAGATCGTTCAACAAATCGACTGGCGTGTCGGCCCGTTCCACCAGCGGTTTTTGCAAAGCTGGGCTATTTTCTGCGCGCCGGGTGACCGTTTCAAAGGTTTCCCGACTGAGCGTCGCCCCTTCATTTTCCACGAGAACGGCGACGGCGTTGTCATCGCCCCGCTCGACAATGGCGTGAGAGAGACGCTCTGGAACGCTTTCCCGCTCCGCGATGGCGCGGATATGCGCTTGCCCACTTTCGTGGACGATCGTGACAAGTTCATCTTCGGAGAGCACGCCGGATTGAGACAGGATTGGTGCTGCAACTTCAATTGCGTCTTTGGCCAATTGAAGAATCAACCCTTTGGGCGCCAGCGGCGCATCGGCAAAACGCTTGGCCAGCTCCTCCCGTGCGCCTTTGGCGGTCTGGCTGGCGAGCGATTGCAGGACCGCGTCAAACTGGCGGTGAATGGCGCTGTCTCGGGCTGGGGGGGCGTCAAAAAAGAGATCGGTGACGTCGCGAAGCAAGGCGCGCCGACGGTCGGACGATTTCTCCTTGGCCAGCTCGGTGAGCTTGTGCAGCTTGGTGGCGACCGCCATGCAAACCTCCGGGGTCTTAAACAAGCCTCGACGCTGACAGCCTTGGGTAAAGAAACCGTGCCACGCCAAAGTAAATCGGAGGTGTTTATGACCTTCCTTGCGCTAGGGCTTTATGCCTTCGGCGGCCCGACGGCGCATTTCGCCCTGTTTCGCAAAACCTTGGCGGAGCGCCGCGACTGGCTCAGCCCGGCCGATTACGACGCCTATCTCGCCCTTTGCCAATTCCTGCCGGGGCCGGGCTCCAGCCAGATGGCCGCTGTGTTGGGCTGGGTGAGGGCGGGACCCATAGGCGCGATTCTCGCCATGACCGCATTCGCGTTACCCTCAGTGATCCTGATGGGCCTGGCCGGGTTTGCCTTGCCGCTCATCGACCCAAATGCCGCCGGGGGCGTGATCACAGGCCTTCTGGCCGCCGTGGCTGCCGTCGTTGCGGGCGCGGTGTGGACGATGGCGCGGACAACCGCCAGGCAACCCATTGGAGGCGGGCTGGCCGTGGCGAGCGCCGCCGGCGTCCTTCTGGCGTCTTGGCAAGGATTGAGCGTGATCTGGCTCCAGCCGGCGGTGATCGCTTTGGCGGCCCTTGCGGGCGGCCTGATGTTGCAGGCCAAAGGCGCAGACCCGCCCGATGTTTCGGTGCAGCCGCCGGCGGCGAGGGGCGGCGTACTCGCTTTTGTGATGTTCACAGCGTTACTGCTTGGCCTGCCGCTTCTCAGTTCTGCCGGAACCGGGTTCGCACTCGCTGATATCGTCTACCGCTCCGGTGCGCTGGTGTTTGGCGGCGGACATGTGGTGCTTCCCCTTTTGAAGGCCGGCACGACGCCGGATCTGGTCGCAGAGGCGACATTCCTTGCCGGCTATGGCTTGGCCCAAGCTGTCCCGGGGCCGCTGTTTTCCTTTGCCGCCTTTATTGGTTCAGCTGCAGGCGGGGGCATGCTTGCTTCCGCCGCGCTCGCGGTTTTGGCAGTCGTGATGGTCTTTTTGCCGGGCTTGCTTTTGGTGTTCGCCGTCTTGCCGATCTGGGCGCGAATAAAGGCTTGGCCGCGCGCGCAGGGGGCGATCTTGGGGGCGGCGGCCGGCGCCACCGGGCTGCTGGCGGCCGCCTTGGTTAATCCGGTGCTCACCAGCCTGCCGGTGGATTGGCGCGTCTACGGATTGGCGATCTTAGCCTTCGTTGCACTTCAATGGGCGAAGGCCCCGCCGCCCCTGGTGATCGCCGCCTGCGCCCTCGCGGGCTTTGTGATCGCCTAGCCGCCGTCGAGGTCGCCCGAGCGTGTGCGGCGCGCCTGGCTGGCTTCATCCAGTGCGGTCAGCTCCCGCGCGGTTGGCGGACGGTCGATGGCCGCATCGATCCGGCTGGACAAGGCGGGCGCCAGGCCGGTGACGGCGCCGGGATGCGGGCGCGGGTTCAGCGCGATAGCGTGAATGACACACCGCGCCGGCTGGCCGATCCAGCCGGACCGCCAGGTCCAAGCTTGGCATTGGGCGTTTAGTTGGCAGGCCGATTGGCAAGCCTGCGCACTGGCCGCTGCGATACCGTCGAGCTGGGCTATCACCGCGCCTCGGCGCGCGTGGCCGTCAAGGGTCTGTAGCGGTTCCGCCGTCGGACTTGCAGCGAGAAGAACAAAGGTCAGAGCGATCATAAGGCAGCAGTCTGCGCCCAATGGCTTGCGAAAGCGTTGCGAAGCAGGCCGCGCCTCGCTAACCACTGCTTCGCACCGTTATGGCAAGGAGAGGCCGGCATGGCGCAGGCAAAGCCGCCGCGAGACAATCAGGATATCGCACCCGAGGCGAGCGGGCCGGTCGCGCGCTTTGTCGAGAGCGCAGGCTTCCGCAACACCATCACCGCGCTGATCCTGATCAATGCCGGGATATTGGGTCTGCTGACCTATCCGATGCCGGATGATATCGCGACGGCGCTTCGACTGGCGGACATGGCGATCATAGGGATCTTCGTGATTGAGATTGCGCTTAAGCTCTATGTCCAAAAGTTCCGTTTTTTCCGTTCGGGCTGGAACCTCTTTGATTTCGTGGTGGTGATGTTCTCGCTGATCCCGGCGGCTGAAACCTTCACCGTGCTGCGCGCGCTGCGCATTTTGCGGTTGTTCCGGCTGTTCTCAGTGATTCCGGAGATGCGTTCGGTCGTTGAAGCGCTTGCCAAAGCCATTCCGGGCATGGGCGCGATCATGCTGGTGCTGGGGGTTATCTTCTACGTCGCCTCGGTGATGGGCGCGAAATTGTTCGCCGGCACGCATCCTCAATTCTTCGGCGATTTGGGCGGATCGGCCTTTACACTGTTCCAGGTGATGACGCTGGAAAGCTGGTCGATGGGCGTCGCCCGCCCGGTGATCGCCGAGCACCCTTATGCGTGGATTTTCTTCGTCGGCTTCATCGTGCTCACCAGTTTCGCGGTATTGAACCTGTTTATCGCGGTGATCGTGGACTCCATGCAGTCCAAGCATTTTGACGCCGAGACCGAGCGTCAGGCTGAAGCCCATGACGAGCGCGAGCATCTGATGGACGAGGTCAAAGCCCTGCGCACCGAAATCGCCGAGCTCAAAACCTTGATCGCGGATCAGCGCGACGGCGGTTCCAGGATGGCGTCAAACCGTTCCGACAAATCAGAATAAAAGGCGGCGAGGCTTTCCTCCCGCGCTGTGCGCCGGCGCGGGGCTGGGGCGGAAAGCGGGCGCGGCGCCAAGCCTTGGTGGGCTTCGGTCATGAATTCGCGCCAGATCTGAGCAGGAAGCTGCCCGCCGGTGACCGCGTCAGTGGGGGTGTCGTCGTCATTGCCGACCCACACGCCGGTTGCGAGATATCCGGTATAGCCGACAAACCAGGCATCCCGGCTGTTCTGACTGGTCCCTGTCTTGCCGGCCGCCATATGGTCGCGCAGGCGCGCGCGGGTCCCAGTGCCGTCGATCACCACCGACTGCAGCATGGTGGACATCCAGCGGGCCTGGTCCTGCTCGATCACCTGGCGGCCCCGCGCTGCGTCCGGCGCCGCCCAAAGCAAGCTTCCACGCGCGTCTCGGATTTCCAGCACTAGGACCGGGTCTGTACGCCGGCCGTCATTGGCGAAAGCCGCATAGATGGCGGTCATGTCTATAAGGCGCGCTTCGCCTGCGCCCAGTGACAACGCCGGCACTTCCGCAAGCGCGGAGGTGACGCCCAGTCGCTCCGCCATCTCGGCGACCGCCGCCGGGCCGACAGCGGCGCCAGCCTGAGCCGCAACCGTGTTGATCGAACGCTTCAGCGCATCAGCGATGGTGACGCGACCCCGAAATCCGCCGCCAAAATTCTCCGGCTGCCAACCCTCTATGTCGATAGGCCGATCCCGGAAAGTGGTGGAGGGGTCCATGCCTGCTTCGAAAGCGGCCGCAAAGACCACGGGTTTGAACGCCGAGCCGGGCTGACGCTCGGCTTGGACGGCGCGGTTGAACTGGCTTTCGCGGTAATTGCGACCGCCGACCATGGCCCGGACCCGGCCATCCATGTCGAGCGCGGTCAGCGCGGCCTCGCCAGCGTCGCGGGCCTCGCCCTGGGCATCCATCACGGTATTGACCGCCTCATGCGCGGCGATCTGCAAGGCTGGATCAATGCTCGTGCGCACGGTGACCACGGCGGGCAGCGGTTCGCCTAATGCGGCCTCAGCCTCCGCCACAGCGGCGTCGAAGACATGACCGAACACGCCGGGGTCAAAGCGTTCTTCTGAGCTCTCGATAAGCTCGGCAGGCTGGGTGACGGCGGTCAGATAGGCGAGCGGTTCAATATACCCCGCATCCAGCATGGCCCGCAGGACGTCTTCGGCGCGCGCCTGGGCGGCGGTGAGATTGCCGGTGGGGGCCAAACGGCTTGGCGCTTTGGGCAGGGCGGCCAAAATCGCGGCCTCTGCCACCGTCAGCTCGGTCGCACTCTTCGCGAAATACGTCTGCGCCGCCGCTTCAATGCCATAGGCGCGCTCACCCAGATAAACGCGGTTGAGATAGAGCTCGAGAATCTCCTCCTTGCTAAGGTGCTCTTCCAGGGCCAAGGCGATGCGGATTTCCTGGAGCTTGCGGCGCACGGTGCGCTCGGGGCTGAGGATGAGGTTTTTCACCAATTGCATGGTCAGGGTGGAGCCGCCCTGAACTGTCGCGCCAGCCTGAATATTGGTCAGCATGGCGCGGGCCAGGCCGCGCGTGTCGACGCCCTCATGGTCGTAGAAGCGGCGGTCTTCGATCGCGAGGAAGGCTTGAGGCACATGGGACGGCAGCTCGGCGAGCCGCACCGGGCGTTCATAGCGTGGGCCACGCACCACAAGGCGTTCGCCGTTTGCGCCCAGGACGGTCACCGAACTCTCGCGGCGCACCTCCCAAAGCGCGGCGGCGTTGTCCGGAAGCGGCGGCAAATCGTGGAAGGCCCAGCGCCATCCCGCAGACCCGCCGACCGCCACGCCGATGATGATGAGCGCCAGCACAGCCAGGCCGCCCTTGGCGACCCAGCCAAAGCCGGACGCGCGCTTGGGCGCAATGTCGGCGCGATAGGTAATAACGGGCGCTCCCCGAATGACTGCAGATAGCCTGTCATGATCTGCGTTAACGGCTAAATTCGGGCAATGACAAAGCCCTTCTATGAAACCAAATCCCTAAAAGATATGTCAGCTGAGGAGTGGGAATCGCTCTGCGACGGCTGTGGCAAGTGCTGCGTGGTTCTGCTTCAGGAAGAGGTCACCAACACTGTTTGGCGCACTAATGTGGGCTGCAAGTTGTTGGATTTGGACACGGTGCGCTGTTCCGACTACGCCAACCGGCACGCCAAAGTGCCCGGCTGCGTTAAGCTCAGCCCTGACAATATCGGCGCTCTCGATTGGATGCCGGAGACTTGCGCCTACCGCCTGATCCATGAGGGCAAACCGCTCTATGACTGGCATCCGCTGAAATCCGGCGATCCGGGCAGCGTGGCCTTGGCGGGCGCCGGCGTGCACGGCGCGCTGGTGAGCGAACGCGACGTCGATGAGGACGCGCTGGAGGATCATATCGTGGAGTGAGGGGATTACTCGTGCGATATGCCTGGCCCTGACGGAAAAAGCCGTATTCCTTACAGCCGCTTCCCACTTTTCTTCTCAATTCAATCCGACCGCCCGGCAGTTCGGGTAAGCTTCAGGCATGGTCGGAAAAGACGGCGAGGACGCTCAGCGGCAGGTTAGCGCCGTTGATTGGGCGTCGATCTATGAACGTTGGCAGGCTGGTGAGCGCGACCAAGAGCTTGCTGCGGCGTTCAACCTGGCGCCGGAAACGGTGAAGTCGCGCTGCCGCTGGATCGACAAGGTCTTTCCCCGTTTCGGACGCCTTCAAAGGCTCGCCAGCCTCACGCGGCGACTGGAAGAGGCAGAGGCCGCATTGACGGCGGGTGAGGCGTTGGAGGCGGAGCGCCGGGCCAAGGCGATCTTCGGCCTTATTCGTGCGGCTCGCGCACTGGAGACATGGACCATCGATGGATCAAAGCCGAACGCCGTACCACCGGCGGAGGACACGCTGAGCGATGGCGCATACGCCCGAGCCGAACTGGAGCGCCGGCTCCTACATCTCCTCGATTTCGAAGAGAAACGACAAAGCCGCGCTGGTCCGGCGCAGCGTGACCCGGTTGAGCGAAGCGGAGGCGATACATCGCCTCTGGACCTGGGCGACATGGGCGAGGCCGGACCAGACTCCGCCTGATGGCGACTGGTCCTGCTGGCTCTTCCTGGGCGGGCGCGGAGCGGGCAAGACGCGGGCGGGTGCCGAATGGCTGCGCAGCCAGGTCCAATCCGGCGCCAAGCGCGTGGCGCTGGTGGGGCCAACCTTCGCCGATGTGCGTGAGGTGATGATCTCAGGGCCGTCGGGATTGCTCAATATCGGGCCTCCGAAAGAGCGCCCGCGCTATGAATCCTCTCGCCACCGTCTGGTCTGGCCCGGCGGCGCGGAGGGTTATGCCTTCAGCGCGGAAGACCCCGACGGACTTCGCGGGCCGCAGTTTGAAAGCGCCTGGTGCGATGAGTTTGCGGCGTGGACGCGCCCCCAGCACACGCTGGATATGCTGCGCTTCGGTTTGCGGCTGGGCGATCGTCCGCGCATGGCGATCACCACAACCCCGCGGCCGATCCCGGCGCTCAAGGCGCTGATCGCCGCGCCCGGCGTGGTGATGACCCATGCGGCGACCCGGGCCAATGCGGCCAACCTCGCCGGCGGCTTCGTTGACGCGCTGCAGGCGCAATATGGAGCCAGTCATTTGGCCCGCCAGGAACTGGACGGCGTCCTGATCGAAGACCCCGAGGGCGCGTTATGGACGCGCCGCATGATCGAACAGGCGCTGAACGCGGAACCGTTGGAGCCGGAGCGCATTGTGGTCGCTGTCGATCCGCCGGCGTCGGCGGGAACGGGTGATGAATGCGGCATTGTGGCGGCGGGAGCGTCGGGCAGCGCGATCGCGTGTCGAGGCATCATTCTCGCTGACGCCTCGTTGCGCGCCGGGCCGGAGGCCTGGGCGCGGCGGGTGGCGGAGACGTTTGAAGCCCATGACGCCGACCTAGTGGTGGCCGAAGCCAATCAGGGCGGCGATATGGTGCGCGCGGTCTTGCAGGCCGCCGTGCCCGATCTACCCGTGCGCCTGGTCCATGCCAGCCGGGGCAAGCGCGCCCGCGCCGAACCGGTTGCGGCGCTCTATGCGGCGGGCCGGATCCAGCTTGGATGGGCGCCCTTGTCGCGCCGCTCGCTGCGGGTTTCGAGGGGCGCTGGGACCGCGGCGACACGCTCTCGCTGACACTCAATGCCGGCGGCTTGTCCAGCTTAAGCGAAGCTGACGTGCTTAATGGCGCTAATCGCTTGGCGATTGAGACTTATGAAGGCTGGGAAGTGCTCGCCTTTTCGACGGCTGAACTGGGTGAAGATGAGGTTTGGACGCTATCCGGCCTGCTCCGCGGCCTGGGCGGTACGCTGACCAGCGGTGCGCCTGTGGGGGCGCGAGTGGTGGTGCTCGATGGCGCAGGGGCTATTTTGCCCGTTAACGAGCATGAAATTGACTCAGCGCTCACCGTCCTCGCCGTTCCCCCAGGCAAGGCGTTGAATGACAATGCGGTTCGAAGCGCTGCCGTTGTTTATGACGCGATTGAGCGTCGTCCGCTGGCGCCCGTGCATCTCAATGCGCGCTGGAACGGGAGCGATTTCCAGCTCAGCTGGATCCGGCGCGCGCGTGTCGACGCGGATGCGTGGGGATATGGCGAGGTCGGGTTGGATGAGGCTCGTGAAGCCTATGAAGTTACCCTGCTTGATGGCGGCGAGATCAAGGCCACAATTCAGGTCACGGACGCAAGTTACACACTGAGTGAAGCTGACCGATCAGTGTTCTTTCCCGCAGGTCTTCAGAGCGCCCGCTTCAAGGTCGCCCAGATCAGCGATGCGTACGGCCCTGGGCGCGCGGCCGAGGCGAGCTTTGCGCCCGTGAACTGACTCGCCGCTCTTTTCTGTGGCGGGAGCGTTACCCATATATCGGCCGCGCTCGCACCGGCGGCGCGCGCCTGCTATCAGATCACCCGATGAAAGACCCATATGCGATTCTTGGTGTGT
>CAZAGE010000075.1:0-8639 GCA_964484345.1 uncultured Oceanicaulis sp.
ATCGGCACCGGGTTCTCATAGAACACGGGCAATTGACGCGCTTTTTCAGGCCCATCAGGCCCACTAATGTCTGTTTGGATTTTGCCGTCGGCCACTTTTTCTTCCTTACCATCCAGAAGCCGACGGGGCAGCTTGCCTTAGCCACCATCTGTAGTTCGGCCTAACTACAACTTCATCCGAGACAGATAGGCCAAACGTCGGCCTCGATCTCCCTGCGCCAGGAGGTTTACTGCTATGCACAGCAAGAAGTTTCTTCTACGACAATGGGCCGTTGCCCCACAAGCAACTCGCACAAATGTGCTTAGGTCTTTTACTTTGTAGTGGTTTGGTGTGGCGCCCTCCTCAACCAAGAAGAGAATGCGGAAACTCCCGCAGTCTTCGACCACGGCAGCCTCCAGAATCAATGCTGAAGGCTTCAAGTCTCGCTGCAAGTTGAACTCCGAAGACCTACCACAACACTCGCCACACGACTGTTCAACAAACCCTGCGCCCTAGAAACAAGCACCAAAGCTGGTAATCAGATGGCACTGGCCAATGAACGGTCAGTCAACCCGCCTAACTGTTCCGCCAAGGGAACAACCATCCGTATACGCACTATCTGACGTAACAGGCGGGAAAACAAGACTGTTTCTCTGCCAGATTTTCAGCCTTTCTTGCGAGACCACTCAGACAAGAAGGACGTGCGACATGTACATAAAATCTCGGAAGCTAGCCCTATTTGCCCAGTGGCTACCAAGGGGACAGACGCCTCTCTATCCACACCCCACAGGCGCCTCTTGGGGCCTTGTCCGTGCTGAGGACACCGCTGAATGGTTGCTATACGCAGGGCGGTTTCACGCGATCATAACGACATCCGGTGCTTTGAACGCGCGGGCTTAACACCTCCTCCAAACCCGACAACCGCTTCACCGCGCTTCCAGGCGGAAGCTCACAAAGGGGTCATAGGGCTGCATGAGTGGCCTTGTGACTCTGTGAGGCCCACAGTGACTCGCTGACGGCCATCTAAGCATTTCGACTGGGAGGGGGTGCCGAGGGAGACTAGATCGCCACCAGAGGACTCCTCAGGCCGTTTAAGCGGCTGTGCCGATGACAATCATCTATTGTGACAGCGCCCAGGATTTGGCGGTCAGAAGGCTGGAATAATTAGGTTCCCCTATAGCAGGAGCCGATCCCCCCCCCGCCCCCTTTAAGGGATACTATAAGGGTCTCTTAAGGTGCCCCTTATGGGGACTGTATGGGTACGTATGAAGGCCTGTTCGATGAACACTGATACCTTCACTCCATCACCCTCCTCAAAGGGTATGAGGGTGTAAGACCATCTACATCATGTCTACCCACTCACACCCACCCACTTCAAAGACCACACCATCCGCGTAGTGACCCTCAACGACAACGAGCCGTGGTTCGCAGCCGTGGACGTGTGCCGAGCCATAGGACTGGCCATCGACCCCAATACAGACAAAGTGGTCTTCAGTCCGAAACGTTTCCCAACCCTGCGTCCAGACGAGGTTGGTAAGCAAAGAATGTATGTGAACCTCCGCGACGGGCGGAGGCAGACCCGAATGATCTACGCTCTATCCGAGTCTGGTCTCTACAAACTGGTCATGCGCTCGTACAAGCCAGCCGCCCGCCAGTTCCAGGACTGGGTGACCCGTGAGGTACTTCCCGCGATCAGGAAGGATGGCGCGTACATCAAGGACGAGGAGAAGGTCCGCACCGGGGAGATGTCGGAGGATGCTCCCCCCATGAGGACCACATTGAAATCACCGGAAAAATCTGAGCGGGTATCATGGAGATGGCTGGCCTGAACTTCCCCCATAGGGGGGTCTCTTTCTATCGCTCTTCGTTAAATCAGATCGAAGTGCTTCGCGGCCAAGAGCAGGTACAGGATGCCGATGGATAGGTAGATGGTTCCTGACATATGTAGATCCCTTACTGGCGGTGTGTTGCAACTCTGAGCGCTGTCAGTTGCCCTTCAACCACATCGACATCTGACGAGACACCCTGACAACTGTCAGGGATGGAACAGGTCCGAGCCGTCGGACCGTGCAGCATCTTCAGAACCCGAGGCAGGGTGACTGTTGTCACCTGTGATGGACGGATGGATAGGTAAACGGTGCCTGACATGTGCACGTCCCTTGCTGGTAGCGTGGGGCAACTCAAAGCGTGTTGGTCTACTTTCAACCACATGGGCATTTCTACGGCTAACCCGACAACTGTCGGGGTGAAAACAAACGACCCAATTCCGACACCCTCAGAACATGTACATATGGGTGTTAGAAATATAGCCCCTTTCCATTTTCCAACACCTCGCTTATCTAACAGGGGTATTTTGACACCCTAGCGAGCGGGAAATCCTCAATGCTGACCATTGCCTATTGCCGCGTATCAACAGCCGAGCAGTCCACTGAGAACCAAGTCCATGAGATAGCGAGTGCCGGTTATGAGGCTGATCTTGTGTTCGCAGATGAGGGGGTGTCGGGGTCAACGCAGGCCGCTGCCCGGCCAGAGTTCCGGTCTTTGATGGGGACCATCGAGAAGGCCAGCGAACAGGTCCGGCTTGTCGTTACCAAGTTGGATCGGTTGGGCCGAGACACACTGGATATTCTGAAGACGGTAGACCTTCTGAAAGAGCAGGGCGTCCAGATCATCGTGCTGCAACTCGGCACCCTGGACCTGACCTCGGCGGCAGGGAAGCTGACCCTGAATGTCCTCTCTGCTGTAGCAGAGATGGAGCGCGACCTGATCCGCGAGAGGACCAAATCGGGTCTTGCTCGGGCCAAGGCATCAGGCGTGAGACTGGGACGGCGCCCGAAGCTCAATGAGGCTCAACGAGCGCAGGTGCGCCAGCGTCTCTCTGCGAAAGAGTCTGTCTCTGCGGTGGCCCGGGATATGGAAGTCTCAAGGGCAACCATCATCAGCATAAGAGACAGGGCGTCTGGATGAATTCGGGAGTGTGATCCCGATATGTCGTTTTAGTAGTCCGAGATACCCACGAGCAGGAACGGAAGACCTTTAATCCGTTGCGGGACCCGAGCGGCGATCTTGTAGGGCTTGATGCTGGGAGCGGTGCTGCTCATAGAGTTCCTGCCACCTCTTTTGTCCTGCCCTGTACACCCAATACGCAATCCCACCAGCCACCAGACCTGTCGCACTGACTGCTGTTGTAGACGGGAAGCTCTCTGCAAGGTTGACCGCAACCAAAGCTACCAGCGCGGCGCCAAAGCCAAACTTGAGTGCTAGGTCAAGCGGCTTTGGCGGCTCTCCAGCAGCTTCCGTTGTTTCCTTCTCCGCCCACTCGTGGGCTTCACGTTCGAGACTCATCAGCACCTCGATCTGACCCTAAGTCGCAAAGGCTGTATTGGAGACACCGCTAGAGAGAATGTCAAAGACCAGAGATTGGGTTCCCCTTTAGACAAGCCCGTGATTGCAGACGGGCCGAGAGTCTAATGGAGACATCACCCATATGCCCGACAGATACCTTTCAGACACCATGCCGACCCCGCGCATCTCGAAGCGGGAGGAGCCGATCCCCCAACTGGACGTACAGGCCCCTCCAAGTGACCCTTCAAGCCTCTTCATGCCCAGCCGTCAGTTCACCGACGAGATGCGCTATGAGGCCGAACAGAAGCGCATAGACGAGATCGCGGATGTCAGCGGCCTTCAGGTCATCAAGGATGCCATCGACACCGAGTGGCTCGGCTCATGGGCCCTTGATGCCATGCAGATGCCCGAGTTCGACCCCGACCCGAACTTCACCTATGAGGGCCTGAACGAGAAGCAGCACAATGAAATCTTCGGCGGTCTTAATGCCGAGGAGATCGAACTGTTCTCTGACAGGCTCTCAGAGGCCACCAGCTTCGCCCACGCCCAAGCCATCCGTATGCAGCTTGAGGACATCCGTGCGGTCGAGCAGCGCCTTCAGGATCAGGGTCTCACCGGCACGGCAGCCCGAGTGGCCGCTGCGGTGCTCGATCCGGTGGCCATTGGTGCCGCCGTGGCGACGGAAGGGTGGGCAGCCCCGGCCATCTGGGGCACCAAGATCAGCCGCATCCAGCGGGCCGTCCGCGCAGGGGCACTTACAGGCACAATCAATGCCTCTGTTGAAGGCGCCATTGCCCAGTTCGATCCCTACAGGACCCTCAATGATGTCGCCATCGCTGGCGCCACGGGTGTCGTGTTCGGTGCTGGGGCAGGTGCGATCTTCGGGAAGTCCCCGGCACAGATCGAGATCGACAGGGCCCTTGCTGAGAACGCCCACAAGCTGATCGACGACATCACGCTTGAGGAAGGGATCGCAGAGGGCCTGACAGGTGATCTACCCCGACAGGTGGTCACGACCGTCAGGGATGACGGCACCATCGTCACCGATGAGATCACCGCTGAGGCGGGCTCCTTCGGGGGCAGTGTGTCGGCTGCCTTCAACCCCACCATGGAGGACTTCACCTCCAAGCAGGTGCAGGACAAGTGCGCCCTGGCGGAGAAGTACCGGCCAGTGGCAGGGGACGTGACGGCCCAGTGGGACATGTACGCCCAAGTGGCCCGCTCCAAGCATCCCATGGTGTCCTTTGCGGGTGACCTGTTGACCCCGAACCCCTCTGGTGTCCGCACCACGGGCCGGGCGCAGGGTGCCACCGCATGGGAGGTCAGCACCAACGTCTTCAACACTCAGATGACCGGCGTCAATCGAGCCTTCAACCAGTCCTTCAAGGGCTGGGCGTCTGAGAATGGCGTGGGGTGGGTTGAGCGCATCAAGGCCCGCGATGACTTCGCAAAGGCCGTGGGGCGCACTGTAAGAGACCCGAGCTACTCCCCGGACAAGTACGTCCAGCAGGCCGCTGACGCTATCCGGCAGACCAACAGGAACCTCCTAGAGCTTGCCAAGAAGGCAGGCGTGAAGGGCTTCGATGAGGTCCCGGAGAATGCCTCCTACCTGATGCGTGTGCATTCCCTCCAGCGGTGGACCGAACTCCGGCAGCGCTTCGGGGACACAACAGTGGACCTACTCCTGACCCGCGCGATCATGCGGGGCTCTGGGGACCTTGATGAGGACTCCGCAGGCGCTATCGCCACCGCCTACCGGCGCGTGGTGGACCGTGCAGGCTGGGGTGTGGATCAGGGCTCCTCGACGATGTTCTCCAACGATCAGCGGGAGTGGCTCCGCGAGTTGCTCACCAAGGAACTCAAAGAGGCCGGTCACGCGATCCCCGATGAGAAGATCGAAGACATGCTCTACGTCACCCAGCGTGACAATCAGGGCAAGTCAGCCCGCGCAAAGAGACGCCTAGGACTCGATGAGACCTTCTCCATGCGCGTCATTGATCCCCAGACGGGGCGTCCGGAGACCCTGAGTGTTCAGGACCTCTTCGAGGATCACGCTGAGGTCATCATGCAGACATATGTCCGCCAGATGGCTGGTATCATCGGCCTGGCCCGGCAGGGCTTCAGGGGCCTCAACGACTTCGACAACTGGGTCAATGATGTCCGCAAGTCCGCCTCGAAGGTGGAGGGCTACACCCCTGTGAAGATGGAGGAAGAGATCGCCGTCCTGAACACTCTCAAGAAGGGTGTACTTGGTCAGCCTCTCACCGACCTCAACCGCTTCGTCGGGATGCGCAGGGCAGGGCGGATGCTCCGCGACTACAACTTCGCCCGTGTGATGGGCAAGGTGGGCTTCGCCCAGATCGCAGAGATCGGCAACGTCCTCGGCCAGTTCGGCATGAGGGCCACCCTGAAGCACATGCCGTCCCTCCGGCGCCTCTTTAAGCGCATAGAGACCGGCGAGCTTGACGACCAACTGGCACGAGAACTCGAAGCCATGGTCGCTCCGGGCACTGACCGCATCCTCCAGAACCCTCTAGGCCGCTTCGATGACATGGACCTGCCTGAGATGCAGAAGGCCAACAACATCGACAGGGGCCTGAACATCGGGACCCGAGTGGTTGCTGATGTCTCCTTCATGCACCCCATCAACATCGCCCTGGAGCGCATGGGGGCACGAGCAGCAGTCCAGAGGTTTGCCGACATGGCGAACGGCACTGGGCGGAAGCTATCCCGCAAGCGGCTCTTGTCGCTGGGCATGGACGAGGCAATGGCTGAACGGGTCTTCGAGCAGATGCGTAAACACGTTGGGTTCACCGAAGGGCCCCTTACGGGCAAGAAGGTGAGCACCATCAATCTGGATGACTGGGACGATGCCGTGGCGCGTGATGCGTTCACGTTCTCCCTCCAGCGGTGGCTCCGCCGAGCGATCCAGAAGAACGACATAGGCGACCTCGCACAGTTCATGACGACGGACGTGGGGAAGATCATCTTCCAGTTCCGCAGCTTCATGATGGTGTCGTGGGCCAAGCAGACCATCCACGGTGTGCGTATGGCCGACTTCGAGACCTATGCGTCCTTCTTGGGGTCCCTGATGTTCGGGGCCCTCGGGTATGCCCTCATGGTCGGTTCAAGTGCCCCTGGGCGCGACGATGCCGACGAGTACCTGAGAGAGCAGCTGAACCCGAGTGCGCTTGGGTCGGCTGCCTTCTATAGGTCCGGCTGGGCTTCCATCCTGCCGATTGGGATTGATACGGGCGTTGAGATGTCCGGCAATGATCCGATCTTCGCTCATGCTAGGGCAACGGGCATGTCGGCGGGGGCGTTCTTCGGTAATCCGAGTGTGGACCTGTTGGACAATACCCTGAAGGGCTTTCGTGGTGTGGTCGCTTCGAGCCTGAACCCGGACTATGAGTTCTCGGAGAGGGACTACAATGCCCTGACGCGAACATTGGCCCTTCAAAACGCCAATGGCATCCAGAATGGTTTGAACCTTCTGGGGGCGTCTTTGGACCTGCCCGAGACCTCGAAGTAGCTCTAACGCTGAACCCAAAGGGCCCTGGGATCGAGCTTCCCGGGGCCCTTTTTCTAACTGCTAAACCAGCCTCGGGAACTTCGCCATCATCATCACTCTCGCTTTGATGGTCGATGCGCCATAGCGGTCCCCTACGCTCCTCGAAGCGTGGCCCGTGATGTCGTCCACGACCTTTGGGTCAATCCCGTCTGTTTCCCGTGCCAGAGTTTTGAAGGTGTGTCGCCAACCGTGATTAGGAGCGATCTCTGGGTCAGGCACCGCTTTGCGCACAAACTCGGCTAGGTCATTCTTCAGTGCCCGGACTTTTCCTGTCGGGCTTTTGCCCGTCTCGACCTTAACGAAGAGATATCCGTCTTCAGCGGAGTCCACCATGTCGAGAAACCCCGTCTCGACCAAGTGCGGATGGACAGGCACCTCTCGCGCCTCTTTGTTCTTCACGGTCCCGGCCTCTGGCGTGATGTGGATGATCCAGTGCCCCTCTTCTTGACGAACGTCCTGTTTGCGTAGCTGTGCAATCTCCCCCACTCGGGCACCCGTATATGCGCAAATCCACGGTATCCATCTTTTTGCGCGGGCAAGTTTCGCGCCTTCCTTATCCTGTCGGACGTAGCTTTGCGCCATCACAAGGATGGCACAGCGCTCCTCGGCTCGAAAATAGTTGGGGCGGGTACGCACCTTCTTCCCGACTTTTATCGTCACTCCGAGGGCCGGGTTTTCAGCAATCTTCTTGTTGTCCACCGCCCAACCAAATACTGATTTGAGTGCGGCAAGGTCGCCATCCTTCACAGTCTTAGGCGACGCGGGCTTGCCTGTCCGAGGATTAATCTGGTGGAGCCGGTAGTCTTTGAAGGCGATTACGTCATCCTTGGAAACAACGCTGGCATCGTCATGTCCGAGAAATTCTGTGAAGTAATCAATCGCACGAGAATAGTTGTCTCGCGTACTCTCAGACCGTCCGCTTAGTTTTGCCTCCCGCCACCAGCCCTCCAACAGGGAAGCGATGGTTACGTTAGGCGTCCCTTGCTTCCACGCAGCGGCATTATCTTCCCAAGCCGGAAAACGCTGGCCGTTGTTCGAGCCGCTGTAGTCACCCTCAGCGAAGCTCTTGATATCGCCCGCTACCTCGTTCATTGCCTTGGCGGTCTGCACCAAAAGGCGTTCGCGGCTCTCTTGGCCGATGATGAGACCCCGTTTGGCCAGAAGTACATCCACGAGCCCACCGAAGCGGGTTTCGATGCCTGCAAGGCGCTTGGCAGGGCCAGGGATCATGAGCCGCGCTTCGCCGAACTCACCACCCTGTGCGGCCTTGTTGTCCGAGAGAACCTTGTTCCAGAGATCGGGGGGGCCTGGGTCATCCTCCATGGCGTCCACAAAGATTCGATACAGTTCACCGGAGAGTGCCACGCATTGCTTGTGAGTGAGCGCGGTGGGCCCGTTTCGGAGTGACTGCCAGTATCCCTCAAGATATGCAGCGACCACTCCTTGACGGGATTTGGCAGTGCTGGGGTCGGATGTGCGAAGTGACACCTTCAAATCGACGGCCTTCGGAGAGATGGACTTGGTGACAATCTCCTCCCCAATGGGAAGTGCAATCGTATTGCCTCTCACCTTATCCAGCAGGTCTGAGGGTATGCGTTGTCGAAAATACTTGTTCGACGACTCTGGGCGTTTCATGGGACGGACAACTCGTAGCAACATACGTTGTGCCTCACCTTTGTGTACCAGTTTGGTGAGGCCTGCCCCTTGATAGGCAAGGAGTTCTGCAATTTCAACGAGTTATGGG
>CAZAGE010000076.1:0-6698 GCA_964484345.1 uncultured Oceanicaulis sp.
GTCTTCCCTCCCATCCGGTCGGTCAGGCGCGATGTCGGCCCCCTCATCCTTCATCAACCGCTCGAGACCATCGCTAAGCTCATGCAGCGTCGAGTGATGGGTGTCCTCCCCTGCGTGCGGGGGAGGTGTCCGCGAAGCGGGCGGAGGGGGCGTGTTTTACATCCGCTCAGTCGATCCTCGCTCACGCGGCGGCAAGCTGGTCGCTTTGCGACGCCTTTGGTTTTGCGGTGGGAGCTCCCCCGACCGCTCTGCGCCTTCTCCTTCCCGACGAAGGTCGGGATCCAGGGATGATGGGCGCTCGCGCTTGACGGCTCAGGGCCC
This sequence comes from uncultured Oceanicaulis sp., assembly GCA_964484345.1. Lineage (GTDB taxonomy): Bacteria > Pseudomonadota > Alphaproteobacteria > Caulobacterales > Maricaulaceae > Oceanicaulis. Next base: position 322 of record CAZAGE010000076.1, read on the forward strand.
CGGCCGTCGCCGGGGAAGAGAGGTGAAAGAAAAAGCCACGACCCGGATGGATCGCGGCTTTCCTTTACACGTTGCGCGTTGCGCGTTGCGCCTACCGCACGGCGTCGGCGATGTCGCCGAGCTGTTCGCGCAGGGCGTTTCCGCGATCCGTGCGCGGCAAGCCGCGGCGCAGGCCGCGCAGTTCGCGGGCCAGGCTGCCGTCGGTGGTTCCCGCCTCCATATGGGTGCGGGCGGAGCCCAACGCTTCATAGAGCTCGGCCGCGTCTTCGTCCGAGATCGCGTCTTCACGCACCAGCTGGTCGACATAGGCCAGGGCGACCACCGGGTGGGTCGGCCAGATGACCGGGAATTGCTGCTGCGGGTTAAAGACTTCGCCCATATCGGCGAGCTGGGCCGCCTCGATCTCGTTGGCGGAGAGGTGCTCGCTCTCGGCCAGCTCGAAGACATCCAGGCCGCGCACGATGGCGGTGCCGTAGATGCGGCCGTTATACCAATAGGTCGACCAGTAGCCGCCGGTGACATAGACGTCGTCGGTGATCGGGCCGCGGTCGTAAAAGCCGATCTCGAACGGGTTGGACGAGTCGGTGAAGTCCATCAGGGTCAGACCGCCCTGATACCAGGCCTGCACGAAGATATCGCGGCCCGGCACCGGGATCAGCGAGCCGTTGTGCGCGACGCAGTTTTCATGCTCGGTCTGGACGCTGGGGATTTTGAAATAGCTGGCGAAGGTCAGCTCTTCACCGTCAAAATCGAAGATGGCGTTGGCGCCCCAGGTTTCCGGGTCCTGCGGCCGGCAGCGCGGCGCGCCGCCGCCGCCCCATTCGTCGGTGAAGACGACTTTGGTGCCGTCATTATTCAGCGTCGCCGAGTGCCAGTAGGCGAAGCCGACATCGACCACATCATCAATCCGGGTCGGCGCGCGCGGATCGGTGATGTCCAGGATGATGCCGTTGCCCGAGCAGGCGCCCGCCGCGATGTTCAGCGCCGGGAAGACGGTGATGTCATGGCACTGGTCGGTGCGGCGGGAAGACTGAGTGCCTTCCCCGTGGTCGCCGCCGGCCCAAAGACCGGCGACTTCCCCGCTCTCGGGATCGGCGAAGACGCGAGGGCTGTCGACGATGCGCGAGGCGGCCGGGTCAGCGATCGGGATTTCGATCACATCGATGGAGAAGAGGGCGGTGTCTTCATCGCCCGGGAAGCCGACCACGCAGCCTTCCAGCTCTTCGTCCGGACGGATCGAACTGGTGCCGGAGTTGTAGACGATGATGTAGTCCTCATCGCTCGACACCACCGAATGGGTGTGCGAGCCGCGGCAGGTCTGGACCAGGCCCACCTGGCGCGGGGTCACCGGATCAGAAATGTCGAAGATGCGGATGCCGCGGAAGCGCTCGTCGCTGACCTCTTCAGCCACGCCCTGACCGCCGCAATCGACGCGGCCGCGCGTGTCCTGCACCGACATGATCAACAGGTCGCCTTCAATCGAGACATCGCCCTGACCGCCCGGGCAGACGATCGAGCTGATCAGGCGCGGCTCGGCCTGTGAGATGTCATACATGTTGAAGCCGTGATAATTGCCCACGGCCATCAGATCGCCCTTGAAGGCGAAGTCGGTGTTGGAAAAGCGCAGGAAGGGCGAACGGCTGCCGAAACGAGGGTCGGCGTCTTCGTCCGCGTCTTCTTCCGCGTCCTCATCGACGATCTCCGGCGGGCGGCCGACCGGGTTGGAAGGGTCGAAAAAGCCGGTCGGCTTGGGTTGGGCGGAAACCAGGGTCAGGTTGGAGATCGCTTCGCCATAATCGCGAAAGCCGGTGGCCAGGCCCCGGCGCGGATCGTCGGACAAGCCCGCCAGGATGTCGTCCATCTCTTCGATTTCTTCGCGCTGCTTGCTGCGCAGGCCGTTGACGAAATCAAAGAGGGCCGGATCGTAAGCCGTGCCGCGGGTGCGCAGATAGGCGGTGATGTCGTCCGCCAAGCCGTCGTGATGGGCGATCATCAAAGACAGGAACAGCGCGTCGAACTGCGTGCCGCTGGCCTCGCCCAGGGCTTCCAGTTGAGCCGGGGTGGCCATGCCGCCGTCTTCACGGCGAACCGTGTCTTCCTCAGCCGTCACCGGCTCGCCGCGGGCGGTCAGCCACTCGGTCATGAAGGCGATATCTTCATCGCGCGAGCCGTCAATGCGCTCCGCGATTTCGATCACGGCCTCATTGTCTGTTCGCCCGTCCACGAAGGCGGTCAGCTCAGCGCTTTGACCGTGGTGCACGATGAAATGCTGGAGAAAGCGCACATCGTCGGCGGAATAGCGATTGTCCGCGATCTGGTTGGCTTCGTCCGCCGTCAGCTCGCGGCCCTCCTCGCCCGGCGCGCCGGGTTGAACGATGGGCGGTGCGTCTTGCGCCACGGCGACGCCATGAAGCGCCAGGCCCGCCACGAGGGCTGCGCACGCTGAACCGACATAGAACTTCTGTTTCAAGGCCATGAGCCGTCTCCCCTTGGTTATGGCGCGTAACACTAAGGCGCGCTGTGACAGGGGCAAGCAGTGACGGACACACGCGGCGCGAAATACGTGGAGCGCGGTTGCGGTCCGATGCAGGCTCCCCCTCGCCAGTGCGCGCAGATTGCGCTAGGCAGAGGGTCTGGCGCGGGCGTAGTTCAACGGTAGAACGTCAGCCTTCCAAGCTGAATATGTCGGTTCGATTCCGATCGCCCGCTCCATTTGCCGCCGGCTGACCGCAGCCGCGATGACAGGCGAGGGGCGTTCACGGTGACTGGCGAAAGCCTCAACGCGCTGACCCAACGGGCCAACGCCCTTAAGGCGGATGGCCGGGTCGAAGACGCCATCAAACTCTACGCCGAAGCGGTTCGGGCTTACCCGGCGAGCGCTGTCGCCGAGCATAATCTGGCTGGGGCGCTGGGTGATTTCGGCAGGTATGAAGAGGCGGTGAGCCATTGCCGATCCGCCTTCTCAAAAGGATTGGACGCGCCGGAGACTTGGCTGGTGCTAGCTCGCGCCTTGATGAATCTCGATCATTTTGAGGACGCGCAGGACGCTTTCAAACAAGTGCTGGCGCGGCGGCCGGAGATGGTCATCGCCCATTTCGAACTCGCCCAGCTGATCTGGATGTACACCGCCGATATGAAAGCGGCCCTGGGCCCGATGGACGCCGCGCTGGCTCAGCGGCCGGGCGATCCAAGCCTGCTCTACCATCGCAGCAAGGCGCAGGAATATATGGGCGATGTGCACGGCGCCTGTCAGACGATGGGCGAGCTGGTTCGCTTGCGGTCGTCAGACCTTCAACCCCTGATCGCCGCCTCCTATCTGTACGCTCTTAACGGCGATACCGCGTCCGCCGTCACCTACGGCGAGCGCGCGGCGGCGCTTGCACCTGCGAACGCTGACGCGGCGGAAGCGTTGGGTTTTGCGTATCTCGCCGACGGCCAGGCTGACCGCGCCGTCGCCGCCGGGGAGCGGGCGCGCCAGCAAAAGCCGCTCGATCAGAACATTATCGCGCTTCTGGCGACTGCCTGGCGCGTTTTGGGCGATACACGGGGCGCGGCGCTTTATGATTACGAGGCCTTCGTGAAAGGCGCGATGATCGATGTGCCGTCGGGCTGGTCCAGCCGAGAGGCGTATCTGCGCGACCTCGCCGCCGAGCTGAAACAGGCCCACCCTTATAAGACCCATCCCTTCGGCCAGTCCGTGCGCCATGGCAGCCAGCGGCCGAATATCTTGAGCGCCGGCACGCCCGCCATCTCGGCCTTTTCTGAAGCCGCCGATGGTCCGATCCAGCGCTATATCAATAGTCTGGGCGCCGGGGAGGACATCTTACGACGCCGCAACACGCGCCGCTGGGCGATCCATGGGATTTGGTCGGTCTGGCTTAAGCCCGGCGGCTTTCACCATGACCATGTCCATCCGGACGGCTGGCTGTCGTCGGCTTTTTATGTCGAGCTGCCCGACCAGGTCGAAGCGGGTGGTCATCAAGGCTGGATCAAGTTCGGCGAGCCGGGCACGCGTGTGACGCCCGCCCTTCAGCCGGAGCATTTCGTCAAACCTCAGCCCGGCATGCTGGTTTTGTTTCCGTCCTATATGTGGCACGGCACGGTGCCCTTTGAGGGCGAGCAACCCCGATTGACCATGGCGATGGATATCGTCCCCGGTTGAGTTGCTTTGATCTCGAACGACCAGCCTCAACTTCCAAGACTGCATGACCCAAGACCAAGATGATGGCGCGACAAGCGCAGAGCTCCCCTCCCATGTCGACGCCCTTGTCATCGGCGCTGGAGCCGCTGGGCTGTTTTACGGTGCGCAGTTCGGCGCGCGCGGACGCTCGGTTCTGGTGCTCGACCACGCCAAGCGGCCGGCTGACAAGGTGCGGATCTCCGGTGGAGGGCGGTGTAATTTCACCAATATGGAGACCGCGCCGGACCGCTTCATCTCGGAAAACGCTCACTTCGCAAAGTCTGCATTGGCTCGTTATACGCCCTGGGATTTCTGCGACCTGATGAGCCGCCATGGCCTCACCTGGCATGAAAAGACGCTGGGTCAGCTCTTCTGCGACCAACGCTCCGGCGCGATTATCCAGATGCTGCTCGATGAGCTTGAGGCGGCAGGCGGCCAATTGCGCCTTCAAACTGAGATCAAGGGCGTCGAAAAGGCCGCGGACGGCTTCAAAGTTGAAACCAGCGCCGGAACCGTCAGGGCTGAACGTCTGGTCGTCGCGAGCGGCGGGCTGTCGATTCCCAAAATGGGCGCGACGGGCTTGGCCTATGATATCGCTAAGCAATTCGGGCTGAACGTGATCGAGCCGCGCGCGGCGCTGGTGCCGTTCACGTTTGAAGGCGCAGATAAAGAGCAATTCGCCGCCATCTCCGGCGTGGCTTGCCCGGTACGGGCGTCTGCGAATGCGGCGGTGTTCGATGAAGCCGCGCTGTTCACCCATCGCGGCCTGTCGGGTCCGGCGATCTTGCAGATTTCATCCTATTGGGCGCCGGGCGAGACCATCGCGCTTGATCTTTTCGCTGGCGCGGACGGCGCCGCCCAGCTCCATGCGCTCAAAGCGGATCATCCGATGAAGTCGCTGGCCAGCGCGATGGAGACTGTGCTGCCCAAGCGGCTGGTGGAGGTGCTGCAGGCGCGCAAGCTGGTTCCGGATCTGCCGCGCCTGGCCGATGTCAGCCATGGCCAGCTCGATCAGATCGCCGCCGCGCTGGCGTCTTGGACGCTGAAACCGGCTGGCACTGAGGGCTGGCGCACGGCCGAAGTTACAGCGGGCGGGGTCGACACCGCGGAACTATCCTCCAAGACCATGGAAGCGAAGTCCGTGCCCGGACTTTTCTTTATCGGCGAATGCGTCGACGTCACAGGCTGGCTTGGCGGCTATAACTTCCAATGGGCATGGGCCAGCGCCTACGCTGCGGCGCTGGCCGAGTGACGCGAGGTCTAGGCGGGAAGGGCGGCGCGCCGGGCGCCGACCTCGATTGAAAAGCCGATCACGGAGATGAGATAGACAACGGCCACATAGCCGGTGACCCACGTCGCCGCGGTCTGCATATCCTGCGCGATCGCCGACAGGATCACCACGCCGGGCACGCGCAGCCCCAAATGAAGCCATCCGATCTTGCTGGCGTACTGCCAGCCCATCACCGCCCAAATCGGCGCGGTCGACAGACCGAAGGCGAGGGGGAAGAGCTCGGGCGCGGCGTTGATCAGCCCGATGGTGATCGGCCAATGCAGATTCGCCGTGACGATGGCCGGGGCCAAGACCCCGTTGAGCGGTGATTTGGTTTTCATAAAGGGCGCGCGCGTCACGCCTTGAAGCGCGATGGCGATCGGGAAGATGATCCCAAGTCCGAAGCAGGCCGCGAACACCCAGATATCATATGCCAGCTGCGTGGAGGCGATGGAGATCGCTGTCCACACGAGGCCGCCGGCGACCGGCATCGCGATCCCGGCGTTCGCGGCCAATTGCAGGCGGATGCGTTCTTCGTCGAGCGTGTCTTGATCAAGCATGACGTCGGTCCTTGTTTCGGCGGTGTCCATCGCCCATCAGGAATAAGCCGTCGTTTGCTCCGCCGCTCGTGACGAAGCGCGCGAAATCACACTGACATTCGTCACATCGGAAAAATGGCCGTGGATGGCGTTAAAGCACACGGGATTGCGGCGCGAACTGAAGCCTGTCGCCCAGATGCGAGCAAAGCTCTTGCCATCCCTTGAAGGCGGCGTTATGCCCCCCGCTCGTAAATCCAAAGGTCAAGCTGGCGCTTCTCCGGACCCGGAGCGTCGTCAGCGCGGCCAAGTCGAAATCTACAGCGCGAGGGTCCAACGAGATGGCCAAGGAAAAGTTTGAGCGTAATAAGCCGCATGCGAACATCGGCAC
>CAZAGE010000077.1:0-6471 GCA_964484345.1 uncultured Oceanicaulis sp.
ACGAGATCGCCCTGCGCATGGTCGCGCCGGGCAAAGGCATTCTGGCCGCCGACGAATCGACGCGCACAATCAAGAAGCGCTTTGACTCCATCGGCCTTGAAAGCACGGCCGACAGCCGCCGCGACTGGCGCGAAATGCTGTTCCGTTCCGAGCCGGCCATGTCCGAGCACATCTCCGGCGTTATCCTGTTCGACGAAACCATCCGCCAGACTGCGGCTGACGGCACCCCCCTGACCAAGCTGATCGAAGACGCCGGCTCCATTCCGGGCATCAAGGTCGACGCCGGCGCCAAGCCGCTGGCCGGCGCGCCGGGTGAAACCATCACCGAGGGCCTCGACGGCCTGCGCGAGCGCCTCAACGAGTATTACGAACTGGGCGCGCGCTTCGCGAAATGGCGCGCGGTGATCAATATCAGCGAAGGCGGCGATGACAGCGTGCCCTCGCAATACTGCATCGACGTCAACATGCATGCGCTGGCGCGCTACGCCGCGCTGTGCCAGGAAGCCAACATCGTCCCGATCGTCGAGCCGGAAGTCCTGATGGACGGTGACCACGACATCGAGCGCTGCTATGAGGTCACCGAGTTCGGTCTCAAGCGTCTCTACGAAGAGCTCTTTGCTCAGGGCGTGATCCTGGAAGGCACTGTGTTGAAACCGAATATGGTCATCGCCGGCGCCAAGGCCGCCGATCAGGCCAGCCGCGAGGAAGTCGCCGAGATGACGGTGCAATGCCTTTTGAACGCGGTTCCCGCCGCCGTCCCGGGCATCGCCTTCCTGTCCGGCGGTCAGACGGACGAAGACTCGACCGCGCACCTGTCAATCATGAATGAAGGCTTCGACCTTCCGTGGCCGATGACGTTCTCCTACGGCCGCGCGCTTCAGGCCGCCCCGTTGAAGGCGTGGAATGGCTCGAATGTCGAAGCCGGTCAGGCCGCCTTCAACCATCGCGCCCGCATGAACGGCCTCGCCAGCCTGGGCCAGTGGAATGAAGGCCTCGAGCAGGCGGCGGAATAACGCCACCTCGCTCTAATCCATGAGCTTCTTAGAACTCATCGCCACGCTTTTAGGCGTGACCCATCTCTTTCTGCTGATCCGGCAGAGCCTTTGGGCGTTTCCTGTCGGGATCGGCATGGTCAGCCTTTACGCGCTGATCTTCTATAACGCCCAGCTTTATGGGAATGCCGGCCTGCAAGGCGTGTTCTGCGCCCTGCTGGCTTATGGCTGGTGGTATTGGCTGTCTCACCGCAGCCAGGCGGAAGCCAATGACAAAGCGCCGATCAAGGTGCTTAGCCTGAGGGCTATCGGCGTCTGGCTTGGCGCCGGCGTGGCGGGCGTCGCCGTCATCGGCACAATCATGGACCACTTCACCGACGGGGTCTTGCCCTATTGGGATGCGACCATCGTCAGCTTTTCGCTGGTCGCGCAAGTCCTCCTGGCGCGCAAATATCTGCAGAACTGGCTGATCTGGATTGGCGTCGATGTCGTGGCGATCGGGGTGTATTTCAGCCAGGGCCTATATCTGACCAGCGGGCTGTACGGGCTGTTCCTGCTTATGTGCATCTGGGGCTATTGGGAGTGGCGCCGCGATAGAGCGGCTGCGGCGGCCTCGGCATGACCACTCTTCCGGCATTCAAAACGCGCACGATTGTCCTGCATGGCCCAGAGAGCACCGGAAAATCAGTCTTGTCTGAAAAGCTCGCCCAGCTGTTTGGCGGCGTCTTCGTGCCCGAATACGGTCGGACCTATTGCGAGATCCACGGCACGGACTGCGACGCCCAGGACTTGCTGAACATCGCCGCGGGACAGGACGCGGCGGTGGATGAGGCCGCTGGTTTGACGAGCGGTCTAATCGTCTCGGACACCGACGCGCTTCTCACCGAGGTGTGGTCTTTGATGATGTTGGGCGAGAGTTGTTTCAAAGCCGCCCCGCCCCGCGTGTCCGGCGCGCTCTACCTGCTCACCGACATAGATACGCCCTTCGTTCAGGATGAGCTGCGGGTCTATGGCGATCACGAGGCCCGCCTGCGTTTCTTCGAGCTCAGCGAAGCGGCCTTGAAGCAGTATGGCGTAGACTATGTCCGCCTGAGCGGAGGCTGGGAGCAGCGCGAGGCGACGGCCCGGGCGGCGATCGAAGCACACTTCCAAGGCTTGCTGAAACGCAAGGCTTAATCCACCCTAAGGTCATGATAAAAAACCCGTTTGAGGCGGGCGGCGCCAACTACGCCGCCCATCGTCCGACTTATCCGGCCCAGCTTGCAGAAGCGCTGGCTGGCGTCGCACCCGCGAAACGTCTCGCGGTTGATGTGGGCTGCGGCTCGGGACAGCTCGCCGTTCTGCTCGCGGAGCATTTCGACAAGGTCGAAGCTTATGACCCCAGCGACAGCCAGCTGTCCGGCGCTGAGGCGCATCCCAAGGTGAGGTATGCCGTAGCGCCAGCCGAAACCCTGCCAACCGCGGATCACTCCGCTGACCTCGTGACCGCAGCGCAAGCCGCGCATTGGTTCGACCGGCCACGCTTTTACGCCGAGGTCAAACGCATCGCGGCGCCCGGCGCCGTGGCGGCGCTGATCACCTACAACAACCCGGTCGGCGACGACGCCGCCCTCGCCCCGTTTCGCGCACTTTATGAGGCGCTGGACCCGTGGTGGCGGCCGGAGCGGGACGATGTCGAAACCGGCTACGCAAATTTCGAGTTTCCGTTTGAGGAATTCACGCTCGACGTCGATTCGATCCGGCGCGAGTGGGATGTCGCCGCCATGTCCGACTATGTGCAGACCTGGTCCGCTCTGCGCGCGGCGCGTGAGGCGGGCGAGGAGGCGCTGATCCAGCGTCACCTCAAAGACGCCGAAGCCGCGTGGGGTCCGGGCACGCGCGTCGTGGAGTGGCCGATCGCCATGCGGATCGGACGGGTGTCCTGACCGGCATCTATTTGGACCAGTCCCCTCTCCGCTCTCTTCGGCTCCTTGATCCGTTTCACGGGTTAAGCCCCCTTAAGCCGGGGAGGACATCCATAGTTCCGCGTTGCATGAGCTTAGCGATGGTCTCGAGCGATCGCCGCCTGGTGAGGGGGCCGACATCGCGCCCGAAAGCCCGGACGGCCTTGAGGATCAAAAAGAAGGTCGTTTAAACCCCTGTCGAACCGAACCCGCCGGCGCCGCGCTCGGTTTCATCGAGCGTGTCGGCCTCATCCCATTCAATCTGCATGACCGGGGCGATGATCATCTGGGCGATGCGCTCACCGCGCTGCACCACGAATGGCTCCTTGCCGTGATTGATCAGATTGACGCGGATTTCGCCGCGATAGTCGGCGTCGATCGTGCCGGGGGTGTTCAGACAGGTGACGCCCTTCTTGGCGGCGAGGCCTGAACGCGGGCGGATCTGGGCCTCATAGCCCTCCTCCAGCGCGATCGCGAGCCCGGTGGGGATCAGCTTCCATTCGCCCGGCTCAATCACCTCTGGCGCGTCTTCCGGCACGGCTGCGGGCAGGTCGAGGCCGGCGGAGCCCGACGTCTGGTAGGAGGGGAGCGCAAGGCCGTCGAAATGGTCGAGCGTTTTGACTTTGAGCTTCATGTTTTCCTGTCCTCCGACCCGTCCGGGTATTCTCTGGTGCTCAGCCCCGTCCGGGGCTTCGGTCCTCGCTCTCGGCGGGGCAAGCCCGCCTTCGCTGCGGGCGGCTGTTCGCCTTGCGACGCCTGAAGGCGTCGTGAAGTTTGAAACCCCGGCCAAGCCCCGGACATGATCCGGGGCGCAGAGCCGGGGCCTCAGGCCCTGTGCGGCGCCATAACCTGAAACAGGTCCCGGATCTTCGCTGCGCTTGTCCGGGATTTCACCTACGTCGATTCGCCTAGGCCTTCACGGCTGCGGCGATGCGGGTGGCGAGCTGAGCGGCGATTTCAGACTTGGCGGCGCGCGGGAGACTTTCCTCTCCGTCCGGCGTGATCAGCAAGGCGGCGTTCTCGGCGCCGCCCATGGCGTCGCCGGAAACATCATTGGCGACGATCCAGTCACAGCCCTTGTGCAGCCGCTTTTCCCGCGCCAGCTGGGCGACGTCATGGGTTTCCGCCGCAAAGCCGACCACCAGGCCCGGGCGCGTACCCGCAGGACGGTGGGCGATGGTTTTGAGGATGTCCGGGTTCTCCGCCAGCTCGAGGCTTTCCATCGCGGACTTATCGAGCTTCAGCTTGATGTCGGACACCTTGGCCGGACGCCAGTCAGCGACCGCCGCCACCGCAACGAAGATGTCGGCGGGCAGCGCAGTTTCGACCGCCGCCATCATCTCCAAGGCCGTTTCAATGCGCACCATGTGAACGCCCGGCACATCCGGGAGCGCGGTCGGCCCGGAGACCAGGGTCACGTCAAAGCCTTCCGCCGCCAGGGCGCCGGCGAGGGCGTAGCCTTGCTGGCCCGAAGACCGGTTGGACAAAAAGCGGACAGGATCGATCGGCTCCAGCGTCGGGCCGGCGGTGATGACGGCGCGCATGAATCAGGCCTTCAGGGCCGCCAAGACGGCGTCGGCGATGCGGTCCGGTTCCGGCAGCCGGCCAGGGCCGAACTCGCCACACGCCATCTCGCCTTCATCCGGCTTCATAATGGTGTGGCCATAGCGGCGCAGGGTTTCGACATTCGCCTTCGTCGCGGGGTGCTCCCACATGCGCACATTCATCGCCGGCGCCATCAGCACGGCCTTGTCGGTGGCCAGCAGCGTGGTCGAGGCGAGATCGTTGGCGAGACCGTGAGCGGCCTTGGCCATCAGGTCTGCGGTCGCCGGAACGACCACCACTAAGTCCGCCGAGCGGGACAATTCGATATGGCCCATCTCCGCCTCATCCGTGAGCGAGAAGAGATCGTCATAGACCTTGTCGCCGGACAGCGCGGCCACGCTCATTGGCGTGACGAATTGCTTGCCGGCCTCAGTGAGGATGCAGCGCGAGGCGACGCCTTGCTTCTTCAAGGTGCGGATCAGCTCCAGCGCCTTAAAGGCGGCGACGCCGCCGCCGATGATGAGAAGGATGCGATGATCGGCCATGGCCGCGGCGCTCCTGATTGATCTGCTTTGGCTCTGTCTAGCTGTGATCGGGGAAGCCGTCACCTCTCAAGCCGATCAAGAAAGCGTTGGTTGGCGGTCAGATCGCGCCGGTCACCCAGACCGCGCCAAGCGCGCCGATCGCGATGAGGCCGGCGCCGGCGACCGCGCGCAGCAGCCACCCGCCCGCTGAGCCTGAGTTGGGTTCCGCCTCACGGCTCTTCGCCAGGGTGTCGGCGACGGCACCCATCTGCTCGACGGTTTGCGGCAAGGCCAGGATGGCGTCCTTGAGCCGGTCGAGCTCTTCCAGCGCATCGCGGACGCGCGCTTCCGGACCGAGCTCGCGGCGCATGAAGCGCTCCACCGACGGGGCGGAGGCTTCCCACATATTGTGATCGTCGGTGAGCAGGCGGCAGACGCCTTCGGCCTGCACCATGGTCTTTTGCAGCAGCACCAGCTGGGGCTGGAGATGCATGTCGAACAGGTCGGTGATTTCAAACAGCTGCAGCAGCACCCGGCTCATCGGCGTTTCCGAGGCGGTCTTGCCGAAGATCGGCTCGGCGACCGCGCGCAGGGCGCTGGTGAAATCGGCCTTCGAGAAACGGCCCGGCACATAGCCGGCGTCGAAATGGGCCTCGGCCGCCGCCTCGTAATTGCGGAACAAAAAGCCGTGCAGGATGGCGGCGAGATAGCGCCGCTCGTCCCGGCCGAGCCTTCCCATGATGCCGAAATCGACCGCCCACAGCCGGCCGTCCTCGCCAACGAAGAGATTGCCGGCGTGCAAGTCCGCATGGAAGACGCCGCGCTCCAGCGCGGTGGTCAAAAAGGCGTCGGTCAGATCTGCGGCGAGCTTGACCGTATCAACACCGGAAGCCTTCACCCGCTCCATGTCGGTCATGGGAATGGCGTCGATCCATTCGGTGGTCAAAACCCGCTTGGCGCTGCGCGTCCAGTCGATCTCGGGCAGGTGGAAGTTCTGCGCCGCCACGGCGGCTTCAGACAGCTCGCTGGCGCTGGCCGCTTCCAGGCGCAGGTCCAGCTCCAGCTGTAGCGAACGCGCTACGGTCTCGACAAAGGCCTTCGGCTCCATCCGCTTGGATTGCGGGACCAGGCCCTCCGCCAAGCGCGCGCCCAGGCGCAGGACGGAGATGTCGCGGCGGATCTTCCGCTCCACATCAGGGCGCAGCACTTTGACCGCGACGGTCTTGCCGTCGACAGTCGTCGCCTTGTGGACCTGAGCGATGGAGGCGGCGGCGATGGGCTCGCCGAAGTCGCTGAAGATCTGATCGATCGGCTTGGAGAACTCGTCTTCCACCGTCTTCACCGCGATCGCGCGGTCAAACGGGTCCATCTTGTCCTGCAGCCGGGCCAGGCCGCGGGCGAAGCGCGGTCCAATCACGTCGGCGCGCGTCGCCAGCACCTGGCCGAATTTCACATAGGACGGGCCCA
>CAZAGE010000078.1:0-6363 GCA_964484345.1 uncultured Oceanicaulis sp.
ACGCAAGACCAAACAGAGCGCCCCGGAGCTGAAAAGCCCCGGGGCGTTTTGTTTTCTAACTGGGCTTTTGGGTTGACCTCGCCGCTTGCCCATGGAGCTCTCCAGGAGCGCGGAATGACGTGAAGGATGAACGCCATGCAAACGGCGAATGCGTGGAGCCGATACTGGGCCACCGGCCAGAGCCATAGCTGCTTCACGCAGGGAAAACCCTTCGATACTTCGCGCATTTGGGCGGAGGTGTTTGAGGGCGCAAAGCCCGGCGTCCGGGTCCTCGACCTCGCCGCCGGTGGCGGTGCGTTGACCCAATTGGCCGTGGGGCATCCGTCGAAATTCCAGGTTACGGGCGTGGACTACGCTCAGTCTCTGCCCCCGATCGACGGCGCCGATATGCGCCCGGGCATTCGCTTGGAGGCCCTTCCGTTCGCCGATGGCGCGTTTGACTTGGTGATCTCTCAATTCGGCATCGAATATGCAGACCCCGTGTTGGCGCATGAAGAGGCGACCCGGGTGCTCGCGGACGGGGGACAAGTGGCGTTTCTGATCCACCACGATCAGGGAGAGGTCGCCAAGGCTTCGGCCGGGGCGGCCACGCGTGCGGAACGGCTTGTTGGTGCGGAGGGCCCGGTTCAGTCGGTCATTGCTTTGGGGCAGGCGGCGGCGGAACGGCGCGCGACCCAGGCGCATGTGGAAAAAGTCGCGCGCGCTCTCTCCCTTGCGCAATCTGGTGAAGTCGATTCCACGGTGGGCTGGGCGCTGGGCTTCGTCCAGGAGCTTATGGCCAAGCGTGCGCTTTTCCCGCCCCAATATCTTATTGAAAACGGAAAGACATTGCTCGGAGAGCTTGACGCTTTCGTGATTCGTGCACGGGCGATGGCTGGTGCAGCGCAAAGCGCGGGGCAGATCGACGACCTTAAACAGCGCTACGAAGCCGCTGGCTTGGCCGATTTCCAAAGTCAAATCGTGCCTGACAAGGGTCAATCACCGGTGGCTTGGCTCGTAACCGCGCACCGCTAGGCGGCGGTTTTCCCCTTAATTCGTTTAAAACTCGCCCTGTGTGGCCGTTGCGGCGACGGGCGCGACCTTCGCGCAACACCTCCTGATAAATCCCTGAGCTATCGTATCGATAACAGAGCTGTGAGGTTGACGTGAAAAAAGCGTCACACTTAGGCTGCCCACTAAGACGGGAGCGCTTGTCTTCGTCTACGCGGTTTGAAGGGGGTAGTGCCCTGTCAAATGCAGAGTTCTAGTTACTTCACAGGGGAGAAAAATTGTGAAGACACGGATACTTAAGTCTTGCTTGATGGCAAGCACCCTGATCGGGGGAATGGCGCTTGCTGCGCCCGCCTTCGCTCAGGAAGCAGAGGAAGCGGAAACTCAGGACCGCATCCAGGTCACGGGTACCCGTGTCCGCAATGCGAACCTCACGGCCGCCAGCCCTGTCACCCAGGTCGACGCGATTGAATTTGAGCTCTCCGGCACCACGCGTGTTGAAGACCTGCTCAAAACTCTCCCGCAGATCACCCCGTCTCTTGACGCCTTTACCGTCAACCCGTCCACGGGTACCGCGTCGGCGAACCTGCGGGGCCTCGGCACCGCGCGTACGCTGGTGCTGGTCAACGGCCGCCGCCTGCAGGCTGGTGGCGTCCGCACCCAGGCGCCCGACCTGAACCAGGTTCCGGCGGCTCTGATTGAACGCGTTGAAATCCTGACCGGCGGTGCGTCGGCGGTGTACGGCGCAGACGCTGTGGCCGGTGTTGTGAACTTCATCATCGACCGTGAGTTCGAAGGTGTTCGCGCTTCGGCCGGCGTCTCGGGCTATCAGCACAACAACTCCAACTCGTATATGCAGGACCTGCAGCGTCAGCGCGGGTTTGACTTCCCGACCGGTTCGAGCGGGATTGACGGCATCACCTATGACTTTGACTTCGCGTTGGGTTCGGCGTTCGACGGTGGCCGCGGCCATGCGTCGGGCTATATGACCTATCGCAAGAACGAGTCACAGTTCCAGGGTGATCGCGACTACTTCAGCTGCGCCCTGCTTTCCAGCGGCACGGCTTGCGGTGGTTCGTCGACAGCCATTGTCCCGAACTTCCTGCTGACCGCTGACACCAACACCGGCTCGAATTTCAACTCGAGCTTTGTCAGCTTTGATTCGGCCGGGACCTGGCGTCGCGGCATCGGCGAGCTTTACAACTATGCGCCGGTCAACTTCATGCAGCGTCCGGACGAACGTTGGACCGCTGGCGGCTTCTTCAGCTACAATGTGAACCCGCTGTTCAACCCTTATCTGGACATCGCGTTTGCGAATACAGCGACCACGGTGCAGATCGCTGAAACCGGCACCTTCTTCACCGATACGCTGCGTCTCGAGTGTACCGATCCGCTGCTTAACTCGCTTTGCGCCGACCTGGACATCATCGATGGCGCCGGCACCGATGTGGCGATCCGCGTCGGTAAGCGTAACGTGGAAGGCGGTCAGCGCCGGTCCTCGATCGACTCGACCGCTTGGCGCTGGGCGCTCGGCACCGAGGGTGATCTCGGCGGCGGCTGGGCGTATGATGCGTCTGTGACCTTTGCGGCCACGTCGTCCAGCGAATCCACCGCGAACGACTTCCTGCGCAACCGCACCGCTGACGCGCTGCTGGGTTGCCCGGCTGGGTCCTTCGCTGGCTGTATTCCTTACCAGGCGTTTATCCCCGGCGGCGTCACCGCGGAAGCGGCTGCTGCTCTTGCGGGCACGGGCGTGATCCAGGGTCGCTCCGAGTTGTTCAACGTTTCTGGTTTCGTGACGGGTGATCTCGGCGTGATGCCGACCTCCGGCCAGGCGATCTCGGTCGTGGGTGGTGTTGAATACCGCCGCGAGCTGTATCGCAACACGTTCGACAGCAACATCCAGACCGGTAACTTCACCGGCCGGGGTGGTCAGACGCCGAACATCGAAGGCGATTACAACGTCTACGAAGTTTACGCTGAAGCGCTGGTTCCGATCCTGGCGGGTGAGCAATTCGCCGAAGAGTTGAACCTCGAGCTTGGCTATCGCTACTCGAACTACAACACCTCCGGTGGGGCTTCGACCTATAAGATCCTCGCCTCTTGGACGCCGATCGATGCGATCCGTCTGCGTGGCGGTTACAACCGTGCGATCCGGGCGCCCAACGTGGGCAACCTCTTCAACCCGGTGTCCGGTGGTCTTTGGGGCGGTACCGACCCGTGTGCGGGTGCGACGCCTGAATTCTCGCCAGCCCAGTGTGCTCTGACCGGCGTCTCCGCCGCGCAGTACGGCAACATCTCGGGCAACCCGGCTGACCAGTACAACCAGCTGGCCGGCGGCAACCCGGCGCTGGAGCCGGAATCGGCCGATACCTGGACCTTTGGTGCGGTGATCACGCCGATCGCGGGCCTGAGCGCCACCATCGACTACTACGATATCGACATCACGGACCGCATCGGCACCATCGGCGCCTCGAACATCCTTCGCGGGTGTGCGCTGACCGGTGAAGCGGGCCTGTGCTCGTTGGTCAATCGTAGCGCTGGCGGCGACCTGTGGCTCGGCACGGCCGGTGAGCCGGGTGTTGGCTTCATTTCCAACCAGACTCAGAACTTCGGTAACCTGACCTGGCGTGGTATTGACTTCAACGTCGCCTACGCCACGGAAGCCCCGATCATCGGCGGTAATCTCGGCCTGGCGTTGAACACCTCGCTGTCGCTTGAGCAGACCATTGACCCGCTGCCGGGCATCAATGACGCTGCGAAGTACGACTGTACGGGTGTTGTCAACCCGTCGTGCAACACGCCGGAATGGCGTCACACGGCGCGCGCCACCTATGACCGTGACACCTGGTGGACGGCTTCAGTCCGCTGGCGTCGTTTCGGCGAGATGGACTACACGCTCGAGAACGGCGCCGCAGGCACCACCGACCGTATCCTGGTCAACAACGGCAACAAGCTTGATGCCGTGAACTACTGGGATGTGTCGGCGGCGTTTGACCTGCCGCGGAGTGCACGTTTGACGCTCGGCGTGAACAACGTTCTCGACGAAGAGCCGCCGCTGGTTGGTGGTTCGTTGTCTGACAACGCCAACTCCCTGACGGGTTACGACCAGGCTGGTCGCTACCTGTTCGGGTCGATCTCCGTCACCTACTAAGCTGTAGGGACACTCGATCGAGTGGAGCGGCGGGTCTTCGGGCCCGCCGCTTTTCTTTTGTGCGAAGGGGGGGGTAGGCGAGAGCGATTTTGAGCCGGCTCTGACGCCAGCGTGGCGCTTGATGATCAGACTTGAAATTCCCAAATGGGATCAGGCGATTTTTTTCATCGTCGGGGCTTTCCATCAGGGGGGCATGTCGCTAAAAGACCCAGCTCTGAATTAGTGCCCGTTTGGTTGGGATCCGGCGTATCGCCGCCGGGTCACGGCCGCACGGGCTGTTCGGCTTAGGGGTGTAGCTCAGCTGGTAGAGCGACGGTCTCCAAAACCGTAGGTCGGGGGTTCGAGCCCCTCCGCCCCTGCCAGGATCGAGCGGTGACCGCTTGGTCGAGTATCGAAGGATTAACGGCACGCCATGGCGCGCAACACGAAATCTCGCACGCCCGCCAAGACCGGCGCTAGCGGCAAGGGCGACGCCTCGTCCAACACCGCCAGTGCGCCTGCGCGCAAGAAGACCACCAATCCGTTCAAGTTTATCGGTGAAGTGCGTCAAGAGGGCCGCAAGGTCACCTGGACCGGCCGGCGCGAGACCATCATCTCGACCATCATGGTCTTCATCATGTCGACGATCATGGCGGTCTTCTTCTTTGGCGTGGACAGCTTCTTTGGTCTCGTCATCAACTTCCTGCTCACACTCGGGGGCTGATCACGCATGTCGGCGAAGTGGTATATCGTCCACGCTTATTCCAACTTCGAAAAGAAGGTGGCTGACGCGATCCGCGCTGAAGCGGCTCTGAAGGGGCTGGAGGACAAGTTTGAGGAAATCCTCGTGCCGACCGAAGAGGTCGTCGAGGTGCGCCGCGGCCGCAAGGTGAACGCTGAGCGCAAGTATTTCCCCGGCTATGTCCTGGTGAAGATGGATATGACGGACGAGGCTTATCACCTCGTCAAAAACACGCCGAAGGTCACCGGCTTCCTCGGCTCCGGAAAGCGTCCGCTTCCGGTTCCGGAAAAAGAAGTCAAGGCGATCATGGGTCAGATGGAAGAGGATGCGGAACGTCCGCGTCCGACCGTCACCTATGATGTCGGCGAAACGGTTCGAGTCATCGACGGCCACTTCCAGAGCTTTAACGGCCTGGTCGAAGAGGTCGACGACGACAAGGGTGTCCTCAAGGTCGCCATCAATATTTTCGGCCGGGCGACCCCGGTCGAGCTCGAATACGGTCAGGTCGAAAAGATCACCTGACCGGACTTGGTGCGGGAGGGTTCGGCGAAGACCATGTCGGGCCCGTACCGCGCCACCCACTAAGCCGGCGAATGGGTCGTCGGTGATTTCCTCATGCCGCCTCGCCGGTGGTGTGAATAGGAGGACGGGATATGGCGAAGAAGATCGCAGGTTATATCAACCTGCAGGTTCCCGCTGGCGCGGCGAACCCGAGCCCGCCCATTGGGCCGGCTCTGGGTCAGCGCGGTGTGAACATCATGGAATTCTGTAAGGCGTTCAACGCCAAGACCCAAGAGATGGAAAAAGGGATGCCGATCCCGACCACCATCACGGTCTACCAGGACAAGTCGTTCACCTTTGTCACCAAGACCGCACCGGCCAGCTTCTACTTGAAGAAGGCCGCCAAGGTTCAAAAGGGTTCGGGCGAAGCCGGCAAGTCGGCTCCGATCGCCAAGGTGACCAAGGCGCAGTGCCGCGAAATCGCTGAAGCGAAGATGAAAGATCTCTCCGCGAACGATCTCGACCAGGCGACCAAAATCATCGAGGGCTCCGCGCGCTCGATGGGCTTTGAAGTGGTGGAGTAGGTCCATGGCGAAGATTGCAAAACGCACTGCCGCCGCTCGTGAGGGCATTGATCCCAAAGCCGTCTACTCCGTCGATGACGCGGTGAAGATGGTCAAAGAGCGCGCCACCGCGAAATTTGACGAAACCATTGAAGTGGCCGTCAATCTGGGTGTCGACCCGCGTCACGCCGACCAGATGGTCCGCGGCGTCGCCGATCTGCCCAACGGCACCGGCCGTTCGGTTCGCGTGGCGGTGTTCGCGCGCGGCCCGAAGGCGGACGAAGCCACTGCGGCTGGCGCCGATGTTGTCGGCGCTGAAGACCTGGTCGAACAGGTCCAGGGCGGTGAGATCAACTTCGACAAAGTGATCGCGACCCCTGACATGATGCCGCTGGTCGGCCGTCTGGGTAAGGTGCTCGGCCCGCGCGGCATGA
>CAZAGE010000079.1:0-5867 GCA_964484345.1 uncultured Oceanicaulis sp.
GTTAACGGCTTCTTGACCGGGTTGGGTCAGGCTTTGGACTGACTTAATCCGTTTCTGGATCAAGAGGTAGAGCATGCGCGCGCATCTGTCCGCAATCGCCGTGTCCGCCGCCGTGCTGGCGGGCTGTGCAACTTCTGGCGAACTTGCCCTCACCGAGGAGGAAGAAGCCCTCGCCGCCGAGCTGCAAGCGCGCTCCATCGTGCCGGCCACCGCTGATGAACGCGCAGCGATCGCCAACCAGGATTTGCTGACCCAGGCGGGATTTTGGGCGGAGGCCTATGACCTCAACCCGGGCGACCGGGAAGCCGCACTGCAGCTCTCTATCGTTTTGCGCAAACTCAATGGCGCGCCGCGCGCAGCAGACATCGCCCGCCAGGCTTTGGCGCTTTATCCCGATGACGCGGAGCTTCAAGCCGCCTATGGCATGGCGCTGGTCGCCAGCGGCCGTGGGGCGGCGGCCGTTGAACCGCTGACCCGCGCCACGACCACGAATCCGGGCGATTGGCGCCTGCTGAACGCTCTGGGCGTCGCGCTGGAGCAATCCGGCCGACAGGACCTGGCGCGCGGCCGCTTTCAACAAGCGCTCGCCGTGTCCAATGGCGAGCCGAGCGTGTTAAATAACCTGGCGCTGTCGCTGATGCTCGGCGGCGATCCGGAATCGGCTGAATCCTATCTGCGTCAAGCCGCCAACCGGGAAACCGCCGGTCCGGAGATCCGCCAGAATCTCGCCATGGCCATCGCGCTTCAAGGCCGGTTCGCGGAAGCGGAAGAGATTGCTCTGATCGATTCCACACCAGACATGGCGCAGCAAAATCTCGACTACATCCGCGCCTTGATGAGCAGCCCGCGCAGCTATGACCGCCTGCGTCGCGCCGAGATGGAAGCGCTGCGCTAACCCTCGCCCGGCGGCGGGCTCATCGGCGGCGGCGGCGGGCCGTTCACTTCCACCTTTTTGAGCGGAAAGCGCTGCTTGAGCCAGCTTGAGACCAAGGTCTGGTCAAAGCGGAAGTCTTCGGCGTGGGCGCGCAACTCGGCCGGGGCGCGACCGTCCTTAGAGGCTTCGATGGCGCGGTAGAGCGCGTAGAGCCGCAGATAGCCCTTCTCGTCCTTGGACAGATTGGTCTCATCCAGACCGGCGCAGACGTCGATGAGGCCTGCGAGCCCGGACCGGCGCTTGCCTTCAGCCAAATCAACGACCGCCATCGCGAGCGCCGGCTTCCAGCCGCCATCGGCATAACGCAGACGCTTGGGCACTGCGGACAATTCGCGCCGAGCGCGCTTCACATCGCCTTCGGCCAATGCATCCAGGGCGTTATCGGCTGACTCGCCAGCAATCCGCAGCGCCTCGCGCCGGCGCTCTGCCGCTTTTTCTGAGCCAAACATGACACACCCCTAACGCCGCCCGCCCAGACCCCGCTGAACAGAATCCAAGGCTAGCGCGTGTAGTCGCGCGCGTCACATGCTTTGGTAAGAGATGACTGCAGGTCCGATGATGACCAGGAACAGCACCGGCAGGAAGAACAGGATCATCGGCACGGTCAGCTTCGCGGGAAGGGCCGCCGCCTTTTTTTCCGCCGCCGCCATGCGCATGTCGCGGTTTTCCTTGGCCATCACCCGCAAGGCCTGCCCCAGCGGCGTGCCGTAACGCTCCGCCTGAACCAGAGCGGTGGCCACCGATTTGACCCCCGGATGATTCGTGCGCATGGCGAGATTTTCATAGGCCATGCGGCGATCTTGGAGGAAGGACAGCTCGGCGGTGGTGAGAGACAATTCCTCGGCCAGCTCGATCGAGGCGGAGCCGATTTCCGCCGCCACCTTCTGGAAGGCGGCTTCAATACTCATCCCCGCTTCCACGCAAATCAGCAGCAAGTCGAGCGAGTCTGGAAACGCCTGCATGATGCTGTCGCGGCGCTTTTGCGCCAGATTGCTCAGATAGATGCCCGGCGCGTAATAGCCCAGTACCGCTAGTCCCATCATGATCGCCAGCTGCTGCATGCCCTGCAGCCCGAAATCATTGATGAAATTGAGATAAAGGAACGACACGCCGAACAGGATGAAGGGCATGGCGAAGCGGAAGAAGTAAAAGCCCATCACCGGGCCCTGCCCGCGCAGACCGGCCTGCACCATCTTGTTTTTCAGGTTCGGGTCTTCGAGCAGTTTTTGAAGATTGAGCCCTTCCACCACCTGTTTGAACAGGCCCTGCTTGGTCTCGCCGCGCAGCGCGCCGCGCGTGGCGCTATCCTTCTCCATCGCCTCGCGCGCCTTACGGCGCAGCTCGTCGCGGCGGTTGGCGACGGCCTTGAGGCGCTTGGACGTGTTGTCCTTCTTGAGCGCCGGAGACGACAGCGTCCAAACCGTCGCGAACACCAAAATGGCGGCGACCAGCGCGAACAAATTGCTCGGATTGGTGATCCAGTCTGCGAAGCGAAATAAATCCATCCCTTCGCCTCACATTTTGAAATTGATCATGCCGCGCATGACAAAGATGCCGATACCCATCCAGGTCACCCCGGCCAGCAGCATCAGCTGACCCATCGAGGTGGTGAAGAGCGGCATCATGTAATCGGGCGAAATCACCAAAACCATGGTCGCCACGCCGGGCGGCAACGAACCGATGATCATCGCCGAGGCTTTGGCTTCCGAGGACAGCGCGCCGACTTTTTCGCGCATCATCTTGCGAGCCCGCAGGACGGCTGAGAGATTGCCCAGCGCTTCGGCGAGATTACCGCCGGTCTTCGACTGGATCGTCAACACGATGGAGAAAAAGGACAATTCCGAAAGCGGCATGCGGCGCAACATCCGGTTCAGGCCCTCGTCCAAATCAACGCCGACCGAAATGCCTTCCACCAGTTGTTCAAACTCGCCGCGCACCGGCTGCTCGGCTTCGCGGGCGATGATTTTCAGGCATTCATTGAGCGGCAGGCCGGATTTGATGCCGCGCACAATCACGTCGAGCGCGTCGGCGAAATTGGCGGTGAACTTCTTCTGGCGTCCGTTGCGCGACATGGACAATACCCAGCGCGGCAGACCGAAGCCGGCGATCACGGCGGCCGCCAGCATGAGGAGGGGGTGCTGGCCGGTCATGAATGCAAGGAGCAGAGCAATCCCGCCCAAAACGCCCGAGATGATCCAGAATTTGGTCGGTGACCAATCCAGACCCGCCTGCTCAAGCCGCGCGGTGAGGGTGAGGGATTTCTTGCGGTCCGCTTTTTGGCGCGCCTCGAGATCCTTCAAAGAGTCTTGGATCTGCTTGCGTTTTTGCGCCGCCGTGTCGAGGGCGGCGGTGTGACGCTTGCCGCGTTGAACGACGGGTTCGCCCACCGCGACCGCCATGCGATTCTTGCGCGTCTTGTCGCCGCCGCCCGCAAAGGCGAAGCCGACACCGGCGACGGCGATGAAGGCGAAGGCGGCGACCAGGATGAAGGTGATGTCCCCCATCGCGTCAGGCCTCGGCGGCTTCGAGCGCATCGGCGAGCGCGCTGTCCAGACCGAAATAGCGGGCGCGATCCCAGAAATTTGGGCGCGCGATGCCGGTGGAGACGTGGCGGCCTTCGATATCGCCCTGGGCGTCTTCGCCGGTGATCTCATACAAGAAGAGATCCTGGGTGATGATCACATCGCCCTCCATGCCCAGCACTTCCGTGACATGGGTGATTTTCCGCGAACCGTCGCGCAGACGGGCCGCCTGGATGATCACGTCGATCGAGCCGGAGATCATCTCCCGGATCGTCTTGGTCGGCAGGTTATAGCCGCCCATGGTGATCATGGATTCGATCCTGCTCAACGCTTCGCGGGGCGAGTTCGCGTGCAGCGTGCCCATCGAACCGTCATGGCCGGTATTCATCGCCTGCAACAGGTCGAAGGCTTCCGGGCCGCGCACCTCGCCCACGATGATGCGTTCCGGGCGCATACGCAGGCAGTTCTTGACCAGATCGCGCATGGTCACCTGGCCTTGGCCTTCCAGATTGGGCGGGCGGGTTTCCAGGCGCACCACATGGGGCTGCTGCAACTGCAGCTCGGCGGCGTCTTCGCAGGTGATGATCCGCTCATCTTCCCCGATGAAGCCGGTCAGACAGTTCAAGAGCGTCGTCTTGCCAGAACCGGTACCGCCCGAGATCAAGACATTGCAGCGTGAGGCGCCGATGATTTCCAGAATGCGCGCGCCTTCAGGCGAGACCGAGCCGAAGTCCACCAGGTTGGAGAGCTTCAGCTTGTCCTTTTTAAACTTGCGAATGGTCAGCGTGGGACCATCGAGCGCCAGCGGCGGCGCGATCACGTTGACACGCGAGCCGTCGGCCAGACGCGCGTCACAAATCGGCGAGCTTTCATCCACGCGCCGGCCCACCTGGGACACGATGCGCTGGCAGATATTCATCAGCTGGCCGTTATCACGGAATTTGATATTGGTCTTTTTGACCTTGCCGCCGACTTCGATGAACACGTCGCCTGCGCCATTGACCATGATGTCGGCGATATCGTCACGCGCCAGCAAAGGCTCCAGCGGGCCATAGCCGAGCACATCGTTGCAGATGTCCTGGAGCAGCTGTTCCTGCTCGGCGATCGACATGGCCACGTTCTTGATCGAGATGATCTCGGTGACAATGTCGCGGATTTCCTCCGCCGCCGTGTCATTGTCCAGCCGCGCCAGCTGGCTCAAATCGATGGTGTCGATCAGCGCGTTAAAGATCGTGGTCTTGATCTCATAATATTCCGCCGAGCGCTCCGCGCCGACGGTCTCGACCTGGGCTGCGGGCTTGGGCTTCGGCGCCGCCGCTGGTTTCGGCGCGGCCTTTGGCGCGGCGGGCCGGGTCTTTACCGCGACGCCAGCATCGGGGCTGGCGGGCTTAGACGCCTCGGCGCGCGGCGCGGCGGGTGCGGCCGGCGGCCGTGACGCCGGCGTCTTGCCGAAGCCTTGGCCGCCTGCGCCGGGCGTGGTGGGCCGCTTGCCGAACATCCGCGGTTAACGCCTAGCCTTTCGAGAACAGATTTGCGAACAAGGACTTGGAACGACGGCTGTCAGTCGGCGTGCGCCCGCTGATAACCCCGGCAAGATGCGCAAAGCCATCGGCCGCCTTCGATTTGGGGTCGAGCTCCGCGATCATCTGACCGTTATTCGCCGCCTTGCCGAACAGCGCCGGCTCAAAGGGCAGGACCAGGATGGGCGCTGCGCCCAGCGCATCGGAGAAGTCTTTCAGAGGGATATCCGGCTTTTTCGGACAGCCCGCCATGTTGACGACCACCTTGGGCGGCTCGTCATTGGGCCGGGCGGTGCGCACCAGATCAAACAGATTCTTCGCGTTGCGCAGGCAAGCCAGATCCGGTGTGACCGTGACCACCACCTGATCGGCAGAGAGCAGCGTCTCGCGCACCCAGGGGCTCCAGGCATGGGGCAGATCCAGGATCGAGAACGGGGCCTGACGGCGCACCTTGTCGAGCACGTCTTCAAAGGCTTCCGGGCCGAAATCCCAGTCATTTTCCAGTGTTGCGGGAGCCGAGAACAGGCTCAGGCGCTCATTGCACCGCACCAAAAGGCGGTCCAGCAGCGCATCGTCGAGACGGCTGGGCTCAGCCAGCGCTTCGGCGATGGTCTGGGCTGGGTCCTGATTGAAGTCGAGCCCCGCCGTTCCGAAGGACAGGTCCAGATCCACCAGAACCGCGTCGGAGCGCAAATGATCGGTCAATTGCCAGGCGACGTTATGGGCCACGGTCGAGGACCCCACCCCGCCCTTGGCGCCGATAAAGGCCATCGTTTTGCCCGCGAAGGGCGCTTCGGGATCCAGGAAGAGATCGGAGATCGTCTTGATCACATTGAGCGGCGTCATCGGCGGGACAAGATACTCGCTCACCCCCCGGCGCATCAGCTCGCG
>CAZAGE010000080.1:0-5485 GCA_964484345.1 uncultured Oceanicaulis sp.
GCGCTTTCCCCATGATTCCAGGGGTCCCAGACCCCGACATCGACCCAGGGAATCGCGCCATCGCGCTGCTGCAGCGCTTCGATGCGGTCTGCGCACGCGCCGATATCGACGCCGAGGGCAAGGGCGTGATGGCTCATGCGGCGGCCTTGTCGAAATAAAGCGCGACGGACTTGCCCATGACCGGGTTGAGCGCAGCCTCGGTCCACCGCGTCAGCCGCGGCTTTTCAAGCAGATCCCATTCCAGGAGCTTTCGATAGGCCGCCACCATGCGGCTGTCCTCCTGGCGGTCCCACTTGGCGCAGCGCAGCCACCAATAGGGGCTGTGCAAGGCGTGGGCCCAATGGCGCTTGAAGGAGGAAAAGCCATGGGCTTCCACCTGATTGCGAAGCTGGCTGGTTTTGAAGATGCGCACATGACCGCCCGGCGTGTTTTGATAGCCCTCTGACAGCGCCCAGCAGATGGCTTCGGGCCAGTAGCGCGGTACGGAGCAAGCAAACTTGCCGCCCGGCTTGGTGATCCGGGCGATTTCACTCAGAGCCGCGTCGACATCGGGCAGGTGCTCGAGCACTTCAGAGCAGATCACCACGTCAAAGCTATTGTCTGCATAGGGGAGACGCCCCGCGTCGCCAACGCACCAAACCGCGCTCCGCGGTGGTTCCTGAGGCGGCGGGGGCAACTCGAAAAAGCCGTCGATTGCGCCTTTTAGATCCTCAAGGCTCAGGTCCAGCATGGTCACGTCCAGCGCCTTGTCATGCCAGTAGAAAGCATGGGAGTGGCGACCACGACCGCAGCCAAGGTCCAAAACACGCTGGCCGTCTTTCAAATCCAGCGCATCAAGATCGAGGGTCACCATCATCTGGCGCGTTCTCCCATTCCGGTGCGTTCGGCCAAGGCTGTGCGGTAGAGTGCAATAGAGGTCTGGGCGTGTTTGTCCCAGCGAAATGCTGATTGGGCCCTGGTCAGGCACGCGTCACTCATCTGGGCGCGTAGGTTGGCGTCGCCAAGGACCTGGTCCAGCGCGCCTGCGAGGGCATCGGCGTCTTCCGCGGGCGTCACAATCCCGGCGTCGCCTGCCACCTCCGGCAAAGCGCCGCCATCAGAGACGATCACTGGCGCGGCGCAGGCCATGGCCTCCGCCGCCGGCAAGCCAAAACCTTCAAAGCGCGAAGCGCTTACGAAGACGCTGGCCCGGCGGTAAAGGTCGAGCAGCTCTTCCTGGCCTAGCCCAGAGACGAAGCTGACTTGATCCATCAAGCCCGTCCGCTTGAGCGCCTGTTTGGTCGGACCGTCCCGCAGGCTTCCGACGACAGTGAGCCGCGGCGTTCGACCCTTCGACTTGAGGCGTGCGAGCGCATCGATCAGCACGTCCAGGCCCTTGATCGGCACATCGGCGCTCGCGATGGTCATGATGTGGTCGACGTCACGCGTTACATGCTGATCGGGGGAGAAGACCGAGTGGTCAACACCATTAAAGCTCACCGTCACGCGTGATGGATCAACCCCACAGCGCGCGGCATAGTTGTCGCACGCGGCTTCGCTGACCGCCAAAAAGCGGGGTAGGGCGCGGCCTGCTTTGGCCTGCGTCTCGACAAATGAATGCCAGCGCTTAACCAGGATGCGCTTCCACCACACATCCGCGCCGGCAACGGCGAAGTCGCGATCAATGGCGATGGGATGGTGCAGCGTGGTCAGGACCGGCAGCTTGCGATCAATCGCCACCATGGCCGGGGCCAGGGTCTGGTTGTCGTGGATCACGTCGAAGCGATGAGCCTCATGCGCCAAGAAGGCGTTTAGGCGATGAGCGAAACTGAACATCTCGGCGAACGCGCCCGTATTGTGCGCCAGCCACTCCACCCGATCGGCCTTGGACCGCAAATGCTGTGGACGCAGCGCAAGCAGGGCGTTGTTTTCGGAGAACAAATCCAGCGACGGCAACTCAATGAGTTCAACGCCGGGATCGAGCTCTGGATAAGGCGGGCCTGACGCCACGCTGACTTGGCAGCCCGCTTCCGCCAGAGCCCGGCTCAGCGCACGCACATAAATCCCTTGGCCGCCGACAAAGGGGTTGGAGCGGTAGCTGGCCACCAGAACGCGAAGCGGCGCAGCCGGTTCGCCAGGCGAGGAGGGTAAGGCATCTTTCATTGGCGCGGGAAGCTATCCGCCTGCGTGCCTGAAACCAAGAGCAAACACTGTTCACCACCCGATTTCGCATTCAGGCGTTAATGGCGCTTTCACCCCCGCCTGGGTGGGGCTAAAGGGGGCGGCCATGACGCTTGCCTTGTCCCGTATCCCGCGCCCGGTGCGCTTCGCCCTATTTTACGGGGCCTTCTATCTCGGGTTTGGGGCTTACCTGCCTTACATGCCGGTTTGGTTCGAAGGCCGCGGCTTGAGCCCGGAAATGATCGGCCTAGCCGCCGGCGCCGCGATGGCGGGCCGGGTGGTCGCCGCGCCGTTAGGGGCCGCCTTCGCCGACCGGACCGCCCGCCGCCGTGACGCGGTCACCGTGTTCGCCCTTGCGGCGGCATTGCTGTTTCTCGCGCACGTGCCGGCGAGCAATCCCTGGCTTATTGTCGCGCTCGCGGGTCTGGCCGGCGGCGCCTATACGGGCGTGATCCCGGTGATCGACAGTTTTGCGGTGCGTGAAGCGGGCCGGCGGCGCTTTGCGTTTGGACCGCCGCGGGCGTTTGGATCGGCGACATTCATCCTGGGAAATGTGGCCTGCGGGGCTCTAATCGGCTGGCTGGGCGATGAAGCTGCGCTTTACTGGACGTTGGTGGGCGCGGCGCTGGCGGTGCTTGCTGCGATGTTGCTGCCGGAGGGCAAGCGGTCTGCACCCGCGCCCAGCGCGTCGGGCGGCGACGGGATCAAAGACCTCGTCCAGGTGCTCAAGTCCAACGGCTTGCCGTTGGCTTTTGCGATCTCGGCGCTGGTTCAGGGAGCGCACGGCTTCTACTACGCGTTTTCCGCTGTGGCCTGGCGTGCGGAAGGTGTGCCGGCCTTGGCGGTGGGGCTGTTATGGGCGACCGGCGTAGCGGCTGAGATCGCTTTCCTCTGGAAAAGCGATCGTTGGTTTAGATCGATCTCGCCGACCATGATGTTGACCCTGGGCGCGGGTGCGTCGGTCTTGAGGTGGGCTCTGCTGGCGCTCTCACCGCCGCTTGTGCTGCTCTTCCCGCTCCAATTGCTGCACGCGCTCAGTTTTGGAGCGACCTATCTGGGCTTTTTAAAATTCGCCGCCGCGCAGGCGCCTGAGCGCTATGGCGCGACCACCCAAGCTTTAAATTCAGCCTTGTCTGGCGGCGTTGTGCTGGCGGGCGCAACCTATGCGTCGGGCTTCGCGTACGCGGCGATCGGCACGGCGGGGTTTGCATTCATGGCGCTTCCGGCTGGAATCGGGCTGTTGTGCGCTTTGCTGCTCTCGCGAACAGGAAAAAACTCGCCATAATGCCGCCTTGAGCGGCGGCGAGCCTGCCGCCCAGACGAACCGGGGAATTAGTGTGGCCATCACAACCGCCGAGACAGCCAGCGCCCGCGCAGAGCTGACCACGCGCACCGAGGACGGCAAAATCATTGTCGAACCGCGCGGGGACTGGGTGGTGCAGACTATCGGCCCGTTCGACGCGTCGCTCAGGCGGATCGAAGAGAGCTACGAGCCTGGCGACATCATCATCGATTTGAGCTTTCTGGGGCGGATCGACACCTCGGGCGCTTATCTGCTGGGCCGGACCCTGAGACGATGCGGCGATCCCGATGGTGATTGGCACTATGTCGGGGAGCATGGTCCGGCGCGGCGTCTAATGGCGGAGATGCGCCGACGTCTGGCGGTCTGCCCGCCGGCGAAAGATGAGGACGCCGGTCTTATCGCGGTGATGGCTCGGATTGGCCAGGGCGTTGAAAACGCCTGGTCTGAAACCGTTGATACCTTCGCTTTCTTCGGCCGCACGGTGACGACCTTCGCCAGCGTCGCGCTGATACCGGCGCGCCTTCGCATCACCGCGACTGTGCATTTAATGGAGACCACCGGGGTCAACGCGCTGCCAATCATCGCGGTGCTGTCCTTTTTCATCGGCGCTGTGGTGGCGTTCATGGGCGCCAATCTTCTGGAGACCTTCGGCGCTGCGGTGTTCACCGTGGAACTGGTCGGGATCTCTGTGCTGCGCGAATTCGGGGTGTTGATCACCGCCATCCTGCTGGCGGGACGATCGGACAGCGCATTTACGGCCGCGATCGGCTCCATGAAGATGCAGCAGGAAATCGACGCCATGAAAGTCATGGGCCTCGACCCTTATGAGGTGCTGGTCATTCCGCGCGTGGTGGCCTGTGTGATCATGGCGCCCTTGCTGACCTTCGCGGCCATGCTGACGGGCATTATCGGCGGGGCGCTGGTGAGCTGGGCGACGCTGGATATTTCACCGACCTTCTTCATCTCCCGCATGCAGGACACGCTCGACTACACCCATTTCATGGTCGGCATGTCCAAAGCGCCGGTCTTTGGTCTGGTGATCGCGATCATCGGCTGCCGCCACGGCCTACAGGTGGGCGGGGATGTGGAAAGCCTCGGCGCGCGCGTGACCACCTCGGTGGTGCAGTCCATCTTCGCGGTCATCGTGATCGATGCGCTGTTTGCGATGCTCTATCTGGAGCTCGACATATGACCGCATCCGATTTCCTCATCGAGGTGCGGGGTCTGCGCTCGCAGTTCGGCAGCCATGTCGTCCATGAAAATCTCGATTTCGAAGTTCGCCGCGGAGAAATCCAGGGCATCGTGGGCGGGTCGGGCTCGGGCAAGTCGGTATTGCTCAACACCATTTTGGGCCTGAAATCGCCCGACGGCGGCGAGATTTTCTTCGACGGGCAACCGCGTTCGAAGATGCGCAGGGCTGAGCGCACGGCGCTAGAGCGCCGTTGGGGGGTATTATTCCAGGCGGGCGCTCTGTTTTCGGCGCTAACCGTGCACGAAAACGTCATGGCGCCGTTGCGCGAGCACATCTCCATGCCGCTCTCGCTCATGGGTGAGATCGCGGATTTGAAGATCGGCCTGGCCGGACTTCCCGACCATGCCGGCGCGAAGCTGCCCAGCGAGTTGTCCGGGGGTAT
The DNA here is from genome assembly GCA_964484345.1 of uncultured Oceanicaulis sp. Classification (GTDB taxonomy): domain Bacteria; phylum Pseudomonadota; class Alphaproteobacteria; order Caulobacterales; family Maricaulaceae; genus Oceanicaulis. Next base: position 5,098 of record CAZAGE010000080.1, read on the forward strand.
GAAGAAGCGCGCTGGCCTCGCCCGCGCGCTCGCGATGGACCCGGACATCCTCTTCCTGGACGAACCGACCGCTGGGCTTGACCCGATCGGGGCTTCGGAGTTCGACGCGCTGATCCTTGAGCTGAGCCAAGCCTTGGGCCTGACCGTGATCATGATCACCCACGATCTCGACACGTTGCATGCGATCTGTGACCGGGTCGCGGTGATTGCGGATAAGCGCATTGTGGCCAATGAGCCGTTGTCGACGCTGACACGCAACCCCCATCCCTGGATTCAGGAGTATTTCGGCGGTCCGCGCGGGCGCGCCGTGCTAAGAGAACCCCAGAAGGAGGGGTGACACCATGGAGACCAAAGCCCATCACGCTCTGGTCGGCTTCTTTGTCGTGTT
>CAZAGE010000081.1:0-5478 GCA_964484345.1 uncultured Oceanicaulis sp.
TGGGAATTAAGTGTCGAACGCCTTGGGCGTCCTACCGCTTCTTCCGTACGGCCGACTTGACCAGCTTCACGGGGTCGTCGAAGCCCAAGGCTTCGCACCACGCGACAAATTCGATCGGGTCCATCCGCCGCTGGCCAGTGAGCGTTTTGTGCACCGTGGTGCGAGGCCGGTCCAGTTTCTCCGCAAGGACGCGAACGGACATCTCAAGCTCGTCAGCCCGCTCCGCGAGCATGGCGACGAGCCTTTGGTACGCCTCGTCCTGCAAGGGTTGCTTGCGGGAGAGATTGCTTCCTTGTGGCTGGCGCTTTGGCACGGCCACAGGAGACATGCTACGCTAAAGTGTCCCCAAAAAAGGGACGCTCAGTGATCACGTCCAACTCGTCTCAGGTGTCGCAATAGAGCATGTCAGAGCACTGGTTCATCCTTAAAGAGCACGGTCGCGAGGTTGGTCCTCACACGCCAAGTGAACTGATGGCGATGGGGCGACTAGGACTACTGAACGGGGGCAGTCTCATCAGACACGAAGACTCGCGTGAGTCAGCGGTTGCTGGCAGTGTCGAGTGGCTCGCAGAGTCATTCACAGAGGGGGAATCTCGGGGTCCAACATCTGTGGACGCTCCGTCGATCCGGTCACAGTCGGATGAGCTGCGACGTCCCAACACCAAAGCGGATCTTCTTGGCGGCTTCATCCAAAGTGCTCCAGGGTTCAACGCCGAGGATGCAGCACCAGCGATGAGGATTATCGAATCGGGATGTCAACAGCAGAACCCCGAGGCGCTGTTCTGGGCAGGGTGGAAGTCTGCTGTTAGCGGCCAGCATCGCGAGGCACGGAAGCTACTGAAGCGCGCTGGAAGACGGGGGTCACAGGATGCTCGTGCGGTTCTGCTGCTGTACAAGCTGTTTGGAGAAAGTCTCGAACGACTCACGGTGTACGACCCGACGGAACTGGGCATCATCGATAGCCAATTCGACGGAGCCGAGGCAAGCAGGCTGCTGAAACTGGCGGACGGGGGATCAGCTTTCGCGAAGATGATGCTCTCGAAGATGTACAGGTTTGACTGCCGGATCGGCTACGACCAGGACTCGGCTGACCACTATCGGCGCGAAGCAATCGACATACTCCCTCAAGTCGAGGAAGCACTTGAAACGCTCGTGCCAGATCACCTCTTCAAGGATCAGAGTGAACAGGGCGGGGGAGTGAGCACCGCGATGATGAGCTGGTTGGCGATAATCATCGTGATCGTCATCGCGATACTGCTTGCCAATGCAAAGTACGGCCGTCGAGGCCGAGCCCCCGTGCCTTTGCAGCAACCAGCCACCCCATCGAGCATCCAAAGTCCGACTCGATCTTTCAGTGGTGGCGTCGGTTGCGTGCTTCCATCGGAGAGTCGAAGGACAGACTCGATGGCTCTTCATCCTCCATCATCTCGGGGTAACGGAGTGCGGTTCACGCAGTGGCTGATCGATCTTGGGGATGAAGCGGTGGCTCGGTCATTCAGCAAGCTCGCAGATGGCCGACCGCTACATAAAGCACGTACCTCCGGAGCGTCGCAAGCTGATCGAGTGGGTCCGTGTGTCCCTGCATCCGCGGACAAAGCGGACCTCAAGATGCTAAGCGAGCCGGGCGTAGGCTAGACCGACGCCGACCCTGTGCGATGGTTGCGATCAACCTCGTCGGAGAGTGGCGCAGACGCGTCACTGGATGTGGAGTGTGCGCCCTTACCGTGGCATGGCACAAACTTGGACACCGGTTGAGCCATGAACCGACGCACCACTTCTTCAGCGTGGTGTTCGGCGGTTTTCCGTCCGAGGGCGACGAGTTGGTCGACTTGGGCGGGCGAGTCCAGCGCGAATCGTTCTGGCCTCGTCGTCGGGTTCAATCGGAGAAAGCCATCCCATCTCCGCTCGCGACGAGTTAACAGCTCGGCTTGGGCGATTGCCCCGACCTCACTCGCTCGCATTAGTAAGGCGGGCGCGCTTGCACTGGTGATCTCGAAGTGTCTCCGAACCCAGCGCGGAAGCCCACCAAGCACCCATGGGAGGACCCCGCCAGCCCGGAGATTCTGCGGAATATCAAACGGCTCATCCGTTGTGCCAATGCTGAGGATGTCGACATCTTCACGAGCGTGGCCGAGGACCGTGATAGCCTCAATCACTCCAACCAGTGCCGGGCAGTTCGCCCAAACCCCACCATCGATTAGCGAGAGCCCATCTTCAACCTCGTGCGCGGGAAAGTAAGTCGGCGCGGCGCTTGTCGCGAGCGCGACGTCGATCGCGCTCATTTCGTGGTCGATACGGAAGCGATCGTGGTGCGCGGTCTTCATCAGCTTTACGTCGCCGTCATCGGCGTTGAACGCGGTGATGACCAAGCGATTTGTCGACTCACCGAAGCGACGGCTGCCGAAGACCCCCTCCAGCTCTGACCGAAGTCCGTCAGGCCGGAACTTCGGGCGGATGAGGCCCCGGGGGTGTGGGACAAACATTGTCCTGGAGCTTGGAGGGAAGATGTTCCGTCCTCTCGACCTGTAGAGGTCGACGATCTGCTCGAGCTCGACGCCGAGGCCGATGCCCAAGGCCAAAATCCCACCGGTCGAGGTGCCGATGATCAGGTCAAAGCTTTCACTGATCGGCCTACCTGTCGACTCCTCAAGACTGTGAAGCAATGCTGCCGTGAATGCACCCTTGATGCCGCCGCCATCGAGTGCAAGCACGCGGCACGAACGTGATGTGGTCGGATCACTCAAGTGGAGCCTCCGTGTCGATCCTCGTGGCAAGCCTGCTCACCTTCGGGTTCACCTCGGGGTGAACACCACCGCCGTACCAGACGCCGGTCGCCCTCCAGATCTCGTAGAAGTAGAGCCACTGCGTGATCCGCCCCGGAACGTAGTCCGCGATGAACATGTCGCGCCACCAATCGGTCTGTGGCATGAAACAGCAGACGCGCTCTTGGCTGTACATGTGCGGGATCGGTTCGTCGCTACGCGGCAGAAGCTCCGGCGACTCGATCCAGACTCGTGGCGCGCGGCGGCCGTCATACTCGATGCGCGTGGTGTAAGTCGTGCCGCCATCATACGGCTGGAGCGGCCCCACGGCGACGAGCTTCCGCGTGCTCTTGGACCTTCTGCTGGAGGTCCAAGAGCATCGCCACTCGGGCCATCGCATCCGAAACCGAGCGAGCTGCTCGTGAATCCCGACGACTCGGGTTCGGGGGCCCCTAGCTACCAAAATTCGTGCCCCTTGGGACTGCTCGGGCCGCACTCGTGGCTGCGGCAATGCCTGCGGAGGGTACGACGATCTTGCCCTTGCTCTTGGGCTCGTACATCGTGTCGCCCCGCTCGAAGTGCGCGGCCTGGCGTTCGCCGAATCGATTCATGGCGAGGCTAGCGACACCCTCGTCGAAGAGGACCCCCAGGACTCGTGTAATCTCGACGGGGCCGCGAGCCTCGTTGAGCTCTTTGAGGCCGTCGAAGAATCGACGGATGAAGCGACGGAAATCCCCGAAGGTCTCCGAGTCCCAGGCCTCGGCGAAATTCTCCTCCTCATTCACCGGATTCAGCACGCTCGGGACACCACTCGCGGCGGCCGCCCAAGCGTCGACTCGCCACAAAGAGTCGCGCAGCGCGAGGTAGGTCGAGCGTCGGCCGTGGTAGTTCTCGGCGAGCAGCGTGGTCAGCACAATCGACCGGGGCGCGTCGTCATTACCGTTGAACACGACATCTCGGTGCCGTTTGGTCAGCTGCACTGACTTTCGGAGGGCACCGAGACCGGCCGCGATGTCCGTAGGAAGCGGAGAGAGTGAGGCAGTGAGGAATCGTTCCTCGACTCGCTCGCGGGATCGGCGCTCGAACCATGCAGCGAAGGCCCGAGGGTCAGACTCCTTCCAGTCGTGGAGCTTCCGGTCGGGCACTTCGATAGCAGTGGCATGGCCGACAGCTCGGCGGTCGGCATCGGGACGAGCCGGCAGCACGTCCATGTGGAACTCGCCTGGGAAGTCGATGCAGACGCAGCGCCGCTTCTTCGTGGCGTAATGCCCGTATGTCGGGTGCGCGCTCAGTCTCGCCCACAGTCGGTCGAAGAGCTGGTCGGCCGTGCCGGTCCAGCCGCTCTCGAGTTCGACCACCATGTCAAGATCGAACTCGTCTTGGTCGCGCCCGTTGCGGCGGGGCCGGACAGTCGTTCTGATGAGGAACGACCCCTGCGGGTATAGGAGTGGCGACTGTGCCGCGAGAATGGGGTCCGTCTGGATCCAGCGATGCAGTTCTTCCGCGGCGCGTTCCGCGGCCTGACGTCGAGCGTCGTCGAGCCGAAGTACTTCGGCGACATCGTCGAGGTGTTCATCGAGTCGGTGGTGCGTTCGGGGGTCCGGCACGAGGTGCGCCGAGGCGGCCTGGGTCATTCGAGCGTCCTTTACATCCAGAGTCACAACGATCCGTCGCGTGATATGCGACAATCGCGGTGCCAGGTGCAGGACGCGTTTGGGGGCCGCCAGGGGTACTCGGCGTACAACTTACCGTGCCAAAACGGCATTATTGGACCACCCGCATGCCATGTTGGCACACGATGATGTGGCCCGCCGTTCTTGCGGTACCAGATTATGTGCTGTACTTCGACTGTTGTCAAGCTGTCGCTTGAATCCCGATGACTCATTCTCGAGTTTGAGTAGACCACGCGGAGGCGCTACCTTCGGAGCTTCAACACCGTTTGTCGAACGGTGTTCTGGAACGCTGAGCCGGTCACCGACCGCTTCGGCATCCGCACATAGACTCCGACTCCCGGGAGCCCGCCTCACCAGCCGAGCGAAGGGACGTGGAACTCATCATCTCGCCCAAAGATGTGTGGCAGTCGGAGACGTGTAGAGCCGGATGCGTGTAGGCACGCTTGTCCGGCTGGACGGATGCTATTGCGAGTAAACCTAATCCGCTGTCGGTGACGAGGCCACCGAGATTAATCCGCAGCTTCTATCCGACGACGGCTCTCGTCCAGTGGCGGCACGGGGACGACCAGGACAAACTTGCGGGCGTTCCTGCGAGCAGTCATGTTCGAAGCGGTAAGGCGATATTCCGTCCATCAGGTCGCAACACCGCGAAATCCGTCGCGAGGGGTTTGGCGTCACTGACCTCGTTCATCCCGTGCCGCTGTGGGGAGCTCGTCCGCAGCAAAGCGGGTGACCGGAGTCGAATCGACGACATTCAGCTCGGAAGCTGACGTTCATCGTACCGCGAACCCCAACTCCTCCCGCAGCCCATCCAGCGCCCTGAACATGGGCTCGAACGCCGGCAGCGTGTAGTGCTTCTTCACGCCGCCGACCGAGTGGGCGAGGTACTGCGACGCGAGCTGCGGGCTCTCGGCGTTGGCCTGCTCGATCAGGTTCGCCCCCGTCGCCCGCAGATGCCGGAAGTTCCGGCCGTTGAGCTTCACCTTGGCGAGCAGGCACGCCTCCTTGAACCGCTTGGAGATCAGCTTGTCGCCGTTGCCGTC
>CAZAGE010000082.1:0-4811 GCA_964484345.1 uncultured Oceanicaulis sp.
AGGTCAAACTGGAAAATGATCACGAGATCATCGCCCACACCGCCGGCAAGATGCGTAAGAACCGCATCCGCGTGCTGGCCGGTGACAAGGTGCTGGTCGAGATGACGCCCTATGATCTGACCAAAGGGCGCATCACCTATCGCTTCAAGTAAGCCGGTGACCGGCCCGTCCGGCCGCGCGCCTTTGGTCCTGGCGAGCGCATCGCCGCGGCGGCGCGATCTGTTGATCCAGATCGGCGCCAAGCCCGACCGCATCGCCCCTGCCGACATCGATGAAACCGAGCGCCCCGGCGAAACGCCGCGGGCGTTGGCTTTGCGTTTGGCGCAAGACAAGCTCGCCGCCGCGCGCCATGACGGCGCCTATGTGGTCGCCAGCGACACCGTGGTCGGCGTGGGCCGCCGCATTCTGCCCAAAACCGAAGCGCCCGAAGAGGCGGAGGCCTGCCTGCGCTTGTTAAGCGGCCGCAACCACCGGGTCTTCACGGGCGTCGCCGTACGCGCGCCCGATGGCCGGGAAGCCTCTCGCGTCGTCGAGACGCGTATTGCGATGAAGCGCTTAAGCGAAGAGGAAATCACCGCCTATCTCGACAGCGAAGAGTGGCGGGGCAAGGCGGGCGGCTACGGGATTCAGGGCCGGGCGGCCGCTTATGTCAGCAATATGATCGGCTCTTATACCGGCGTGGTGGGCTTGCCGGTTTATGAAACCCGTCAAATGCTGACCGGCCTGGGATACACGTTTTGAGAATTGTCGCCGAGCATAATGTGGGTGAAACCCGCGCCGCCGTGGTCGAGGGCGACCGCGCTGTGGAATTGCATCTGGAGCGCTGGAGCGAGAAAGACCGCCGCGCCATCCGCGGCGAGGTTTATCGCGCGCGCGTCACCAGCATCGACAAGGGCATCAACGGCGCTTTTTGTGATATCGGCCGCGGACCGGCGGGCTTTTTGCCCTTCGGCAAGGCGGGCGTGCCCGAAGGCTTGCACAATGGCGCCGCCATCGGCGTTCAGATCGCCCGGGAAGAGTTTCAGGATAAAGGCCCGACGCTGGCCTTGTTCGAGGTGGAGGAGGGCGACGCGCCGGACATCGTCGTGCCCGCCCCGCCGATCGCGGAACGCCTGTCGATGATGTTTGAAGCGCCGGTCCGCACGCCCAAAGAGGCCGATTTCGATCTGGACGGCGAGTTCGAGGCGGCGTTAGAGCCTGTGGTTCCAATCCCTGGCGGCGGCAAGTTGATTATCGAGCCGGTCACCGCGCTGACCGCCATCGATGTCGATGCGGCCGGCCGCCAGACTCAGGGTGGCGGTCAGAAGCTGGCGCTGGATCTCAACAAGGCCGCCGCCCGTGAAGCCGGCCGCCAGGTGCGCCTGCGCGGTATTGGCGGGGTGGTCGCCATCGATTTCCTGCCGCTGAAAAAGCGCGCAGACCAAAATGCGCTGGACCAGGCCATGCGCGGCGCCTTCAAGCGCGACCCGGCCAAGATCGACATCGCGCCGCCTTCACGCTTCGCCATTGTGGAGCTGGCCCGCCAGCGCCTCGCACGGGCGCTGCACGAGCTGTGCTGGGAGCGCTTTGGCGTCGAGACGGTGGAGACACGCGCGCTCGCGGCGCTGCGCCGCTTGGAGCGGGAAGGGCGGTCTAATCGCGCGGCACGTTTGGAGCTCGCCTGCGGGGCGGAGGTCTTCGCCTGGCTGGACGCCGACCCGATCGGCTGGCGCAAGGCGATGAAGGGGCGGCTGGGCGACCGGTTCACCCTGGCGAATGACACCGCAATGGCGCCGCGCGCCTTTGACGTAAGGCCGGCGCCATGAGCGACACCAAACACCGCCCGCCATGTCCGATCTGCAAGACGCCGAATACGGTCGAGTTTCGGCCCTTCTGCTCCAAACGGTGCGCCGACATCGATCTCGGCAAGTGGTTCTCCGGCGCGTATGCCGTGCCGGGGGAGCCGGTGTCGTCGGACGAAATCCCAGCCTCTGACCGCGACGACAGTTCATCGTCCTAGGCCGAGTTTCGCGCGCCCCGGCTCCATCGAGGTAACGCCCGCCGCCGCGTCCGGATAAGAGGCGGCGGGCGTTCGTACTCGCCTACCGGCTGAGGCTGACCCTCGCGTAAAGCACCCGCCCACGGGCGTCATGAACCTTGGTGTCATAGCCCAGCGGCGTCGCCACGAAGGGGGCCGCTTCATCGGTGAGGTTGAGCGCGCCGACGCTAAAACCGACGTCCTGGCCGAAGCGCTCGCCGTTCCAACCCGCTTGCAGGTCCAGTACGGTCCAGGCGTCGATCTCGGCGCCGGCGTTCTGGTCGTCGTCATAGCTGCTGATATGGCGGGCCTGCGCGCGGGCTGTCCAAGCCCCCGCAGCCCAGTCCAGATAGGCGGTGGCGCGCCAGTTGGGCAGCGAGCGGGCGAAGTTCGTGAAGTTGCGATTGCCGGCCGCGTCGATCTCGGTGTTGAGCACCGGATCGATCAGGGTGAATGCGTCGATATAGACCGCGTCCACACCGCCGCTAAAGGCGCCGAAACGCGCGGTCTCGATCGGCGCGCGGGCGATAGAGACGTCCACGCCCTGGGCTTCCACGGACGGCGCGTTGACGAAGGCGGCGCGCACCAGCACGACATCGCCGGCCGGCGTCACATCGACGCGGGGATCGTTGTAGATCCCGTCGTCCGCAAAATCGGCGGCGAGGATGGCGTTGGCGCTCTCCTCCACGATCAGGTCTTCCACCTCTGTGCGCCACAAGTCAGCGCGCAGCGACCAGGCGTCGGTCTGGAAGTCGGCGGACAGGGTGAAGGTGTCCGCGGTTTCCGGATCCAGGGTCAGCGAGCCCACCGTGCGCACGGGGCGGAACAGGCTTTGGGCGCCGATGGCGAGGGATTGCAGCGTCGTCGTGCCGCTGACCTGCTGGTGCAAAGACGGCGCGCGGAAGGAGCGCGACCAGCCGCCGGACAGGGTGAACTGTTCGGTGACGTCGAAGGCGAGGGCGAGCTTGGGATCGGTGGAGGAGAAGGCCTCCAGATCTTCATGGCGCACGGCCGCCTGAAGGCGCAGGCGCTCCGTCAGGGGCACAACGGTTTCGGCGAAGGCGGAGTAGACGTCGCGCTCGCCGTCATAATCCGGGCCGCCGACGATGAAGAGGAAGGCGTCCTGGTTGAACAGATCGCCATTGTCCACGTCCAGCGTCTCGCGGCGGATTTGCGCGCCCAACACCAGCGAGGCGTCGCCGCCCGGCGCGGCGAAGGCCGCATCGGTGGCGATCACGCCCTCCAGGCTGGTCAGGGTCGCTTCGCTGTCGCGGACATTCTCGCCGATCAGCCAGTCCACAAGCGCTGGGTCATTATAGCGCGGATCGCTGGGGTCGGTGACGATGCCGCCGGACCCGAACGGATTAAACCACAAACAGCCATCAGCGCCCGGCGTGGTTCCCGAACAGCTGGCGCCGCCCAGCCCGTTGATCGCGGCGTCCAGACGCGTCGCCACGGTGTCGGTGATGGTGGCGGTCAAGTTGTTGCGCGAATAGTTCGCGGTGAGCGTTCCGTCCCACGTTCGGCCCGCCAGCTCAAAGCTGCGCTCCAGCGCCGCGTCGATGCGGAATGTGTCATGCTCAAAGCTGCGGCGCGCCGCGCCCGCCGAAACGCCCTGCGGGCGGCCCAGCCAGGTGACGTCGCGGCCGAAATAATTGCCCGGGTTGGCGGACGGAATGGTCGGAAAGCTGAGCGCGGGCAGGGAGGGGGAGTTGCCGCGGGTGAGTTCCTGGTTCGCCAACGCCGCGCGCAGGGTGAAAGTGGTCTCGCCCAGATCTGCGGTCAGTGCGCCGAAGGCGTTGATCCGCGTCTCATCGGGAATGAGGGAGAAGAATTGCCCGAAGTCGAGCCGGCAGAAGCCCGGCGTTCCAAACGCCGTGTCCGCGCCCAGCACCAGCGGATTTCCGCCGCCGGCCGCGCAATCGCGGTCGAGGATGGCCTGCGGCCCGCCCGATGGCGTGGTCACCTCAAACCCGCCGCTCGGCGCCTGAATATAATACGCGCCGGGCTGGCCGAGCGCGGACAAGCCGGTTCCCGGCACGAAATCGGTTTCAAAGCCTTCCACGCCGTCGGTGTCGCGATAGCTGACCGCGCCGGTGACATGCACCGTGTCGCTCAGCGCGCCGCCGGCGATAATCGAGGCGATCGACGTGAAGCCGCCGCCGTCAAAGCCGTCCGGCCCGCGCGCTTCGAGCTGAGCCTCGACCCCGGTGAAGCGGTCGCGGGTGATCACATTGACCACGCCGGATACGGCGTCCGAGCCGAACAGCGGCGAGGCGCCGTCTTTGAGGATTTCCACCCGCTCAATCGCGATGTCGGGCAGCAGTGCGTTGAGGTCGACAAAGCTGGCGCCGTCGTCTGCGGCGACGCTGGACGGGGTTTGGCGCTGGCCGTTGACCAGCACCAGCGTCGCGCCCAGGCCAAGCCCGCGCAGATTGACGCTGGAGGTGCCCGAGGTGTCGTTCTGGGTGCCCGGATCGTCATTGAACTCAGAGCCCGCCACCGACGGATTAAACGCCAGCGCATCGCCCAGATCCGCCAGGCCCGACGCCCGCAACGCCTCTCGTGTCAGCAGCGTGACTGGCCGGTCCCCAGCCTCAGCGCCTGCCGCGCGGCCCGCCGTGATGGTGATCACATCTTCCGCGTCCTGAGCAAAAGCGGTCGGGCCTTCGCCCAGAGCGATCAAGAGGGCGACGGCGCTAACCGTGACGGCGCGTTTCATGGGGAACCTCAGAGATTTTTGTTCTTGTTGGCGCGGCGCGTAGCAGCCCGCTGGCGCAGGAGCAAGCGCTGG
>CAZAGE010000083.1:0-4626 GCA_964484345.1 uncultured Oceanicaulis sp.
CATCCTTCAGGCGGCGCGCGATGGTCTGGCGCAGGCGGGTCATCTTCACCCGCTCTTCACGCTCACCGGTTTCGCGCGGCGCCGCAGGCGCGGTCGGCGCCGGGGCGGGCGCAGCCGCCGCGCCGGACTGCAGGGCCTTGAGCGCATCGCCCTTGGTCACGCGGCCATCCCGGCCGGTGCCGCCGACTTTGCCGAGATCCAGCTTGTTTTCTTCCGCGATGCGCGCGGCTGAGGGCATGGCCTTGGCTTCGCCGCTGGTCGCCGGCGCGGACGCGGCGGGCGCGGGCGCAGCGGCTGGGGCCGATGCCGCCGCAGCGCCAGCCTGGATGCGGGCGATCACTTGGTCCGGGGTCACGGTGTCGCCTTCAGCGACCAGCTGTTCGGCAAGCACGCCGGCGGCCGGGGCCGGGACTTCGACGGCGACTTTGTCGGTTTCGATCTCCAGGAGGGCCTGATCCTGCTCGACGGCTTCGCCGGGCTGGATAAGCCATTGGCCGACCTGGCCCTCGGCGACGCTTTCCCCCATCACCGGCACTTTGGCGTCGACCAGATCACCGCCCGCGCTTGGCGCCGGAGCGGCCGGTTCGGCGGGAGCAACTTCTGCAGCGGGAGCGGGAGCGGGAGCAGCCGCTCCGCCGCCTTCGCCCAGCTGGGCCAGCACCGCGCCGATCTCCACCGTGTCGCCTTCCGCAGCGACGATTTTGGCGATCACGCCGTCATCTTCGGCGCGCACTTCGACGGAGACTTTGTCGGTTTCCAGCTCGACGAGGACGTCGTCCTTTTTCACCGCGTCGCCTTCAGACACCTGCCAGGCGCCGACCGTGGCTTCGGTCACGGATTCGCCAAGCGTGGGGACGATGATGTCAGTCATGGGATCAGTCTTTCTTGATCAGTCGGGCCGAGGGGCGGCCGAAACGGGTTAGCCCTTTAGGGCGTCTTCAATGAGGGCTTTTTGCTGGGCGTGGTGCTTGGACAGGAGTCCCGTCGCCGTGGAGGCCGAGGCGGCGCGGCCGGCATAGCGGGCGCGGCCGACTTTGGTCTCCGACTTGTCGAGACAGAACTCCAGATACGGCTCTACGAAGGTCCAGGCGCCCATGTTTTTGGGCTCTTCCTGGCACCAGACGACGTCGGCGTTCTTGAAGCGCTTCAACTCATCGATCACCGACTTGGCCGGGAAGGGATAGAATTGCTCGACGCGCAACAGATAGACATCGTCAATGCCCTGTTCCTCGCGCGCTTCTAGAAGATCGAAATAGACCTTGCCCGAGCACAGCACGACGCGGCGGATCTTATCGTCATCGGTCAGCGTGATGCTGGTTTGACCCTCTGCGATGACCGGGATGTCTTTGCGCGCCTTGGCGTCGGCGTCGTCCCAAAGCACGCGGTGGAAGCTGGAGCCCGGGCCGAACTCAGACAGCGCGCTGACGCAGCGCTTGTGGCGCAACAAGCTTTTCGGCGTCATCAGCACCAGCGGCTTGCGGAATTCGCGGTGAATCTGCCGGCGCAGAATATGGAAGTAATTCGCCGGGGTGGAGCAATTGGCCACCTGCATATTGTCTTCCGCACATTGCTGCAGGAAGCGTTCGAGGCGCGCGGAGGAGTGCTCCGGACCCTGACCTTCATAGCCATGGGGCAGAAGCATCACCAGGCCCGACATGCGCAGCCATTTGCGCTCTGAGGAGGAGATGAACTGGTCGATGATGACCTGCGCGCCGTTGGTGAAGTCGCCGAACTGGGCTTCCCACATCACCAGCGTGTTGGGCGCAGATAGCGAATAGCCATGCTCGAAGCCGAGCACGGCTTCTTCTGACAGCATGGAGTCGATCACTTCATAGCGCGCCTGGTCGTCGCTGAGATGGTTGAGCGGCGTATAGCGCTCTTCGGTGGTCTGATCGATTACATGGGAGTGGCGCTGGGAGAAAGTACCCCGGCCGCAATCCTGACCCGACAGGCGCACCGGGAAACCTTCGGTGAGCAGCGTACCGAAAGCGAGATGCTCGGCCGTCGCCCAATCGATCCCGCCCTCGGTCTCCAGAACCGTCTTTCGGCGGTTGGCTATGACGCGCTTAAGCGTCTTGTGGATGGCGATGTCCTCAGGGATCGTCGTCATCTTGTCGGCGATGTCTTTGACCGCGTCGATCTCGGCGGCGGTCTGGCCCCGGCGATCGTCTTCTTCGGGCAGGCCCAGGCCCGACCAGACGCCGTCCAGCCAGTCGATCCGGCTGGGCTTATAGGCCTTGCCCGCTTCAAACTCGGCATCGAGGAAGCTGTCGAACTCTTTTAGCCAGCCGTCGATATCGGCCTGGGTGACCACGCCTTCCTGAATCAGGCGGTCGCCATAAAGCTTCAGCGTCGTGGGGTGCTTGGCGATGGCCTGATACATGATCGGCTGGGTGAAGCTTGGATCATCGCCCTCGTTATGACCGAAGCGGCGATAGCAGAACATGTCCACCACAACGTCCTTGCCGAATTTCTGGCGGTATTCGGCGGCCACCTTGGCGGCGAATGTGGTGGCTTCAGGATCATCACCGTTCACATGGAAAATCGGCGCCTGAACCATCAGCGCGACATCGGAGGGGTAGGGCGAAGAGCGGCTATCTTTCGGATCGGTGGTGAAGCCGATCTGATTGTTGACCACGAAGTGGATTGCGCCGCCGGTGCGGTGGCCTTTCAGACCGGACAGGCCGAAGCATTCCGCGACTACGCCCTGGCCGGCGAAGGCGGCGTCGCCGTGCAGCAGAAGCGGCAGAACCGCGGATGCGGTGTTGGCGTCTTCGCCCAGACCCCGGCGCAGCTTGGATTGCTTGGCGCGCGCCTTGCCGAGCACGACCGGGTTCACCGCTTCGAGGTGGGACGGGTTGGCGGTCAGCGAGAGGTGGACCTGATTGCCGTCAAACTCCCGGTCGGAGGACGAGCCCAGATGGTATTTCACGTCGCCTGAGGCGAAGTCCTCATGGCCCAGCGAATCCCCGCCCTGAAACTCGTGGAAGATCACGTGATAGGGCTTGCCCATCACGGCCGCGAGCACGTTCAGGCGGCCGCGGTGCGGCATGCCCAGGATGATTTCTTCAACGCCTTCCGCACCGCCGCGCTTGATAATCTGCTCGAGCGCCGGGATCAGGCTTTCCCCGCCATCAATGCCGAAGCGTTTGGTGCCCGGATAGCGCTTGTGCAGGAAGTTTTCGAAGGCCTGGGTTTCGATGATCTTCTTCAAGATCGCGATACGGCCCTCGCGCGTGAAGGCGATTTCCTTGTCCGGACCCTCAATGCGTTCCTGGAGCCAGGCTTTCTCTTCCGGATTGGAGATGTGCATGAACTCCACGCCGAAGGTGGAGCAATAGGTGCGCTTCAAGATTTCCAGCATCTGCGGGACGGTCGCCGTCTCCAAACCCAGATAGCCGTTGATGAAAATCTCGCGGTCGTAGTCCGCCGCCGTGAAGCCATAGCTCGCCGGATCAAGTTCCGGCTGCGGGCCGAAATCGGTCAGCTTCAGCGGGTCCAGATCGGCCGCCAAATGGCCCCGGATCCGGTAGGCGCGGATCAGCATGATGGCGGCGATGCTGTCTTTGACCGCCTGCTGAACCTCTTCCGTGCTGGCGCCGGCGCCGAGATGCGCCGCCACCGCGTCGGGCAGGGCCGGAGCGGCTTGTTCGATATCGCCGAGCGCCTGGACCAGCTCGCCATTGGCGGGACGCGGCCAGTCTGCGCGCTTCCAGCCCGGGCCTTGGGCGGCGTGGCGCGCGGCGCCGGCGTCATCGCCCACCTCTTCAAAGAAGCTGCGCCAGCTCTCCGGAACGGAGGCGGGGTCTTCCGCAAAGCGCGCGGCCATCTGCTCGAGATAGACGGCGTTGCCGCCGAACAGGAAGGAGGTGTCAAGGAAGGTCTGGTTCTCAGGAGAGCGTTGGTCGGTCATGTGTCCCACAAGGATGGCGGGTTAGCGCACGCTAACAAGCGTGCAATTGATTAGCCGACATGTATGCCTGTTGGTTAAAAAAGAGAAGACCAGTCGGCGCAAAATGCGACCTAGGTCTCACTTTGGGGCGCGCGCCGAAGCATTGGATCAGGCTCTGGCCGCAATCTGAACGCATCACCTGTTTGCCGTTCAGATGCTTAACGCACCCGTTAGGGTTTTGCGCAACGTTGATAATCCGGCGTCATTCGCCGTGATCACATTTCGGTATTGGGAGCCCAATATGACCCAGAACCTCTTTCAGTTAATGTATGTGAGCCGCTCAGTCGTCTCGACCCAGCCTGGTGAGTTCGAGAACGCTGTCCAGAGCATCCTTGCGGCGTCGGCGCGCAACAATCCGCCGGCCGACCTGACCGGTGCGCTGCTGTATGATCGCGGCCGGTTCATGCAGTGGATTGAAGGACCCGCTGAGGCGGTGGGCCGGCGTTTCGCGACCATTGTTGAGGATCCGCGCCACACCGATATCGAAGTGGTGCTGCGCCAGCCCGCACCGGCCCGGCGCTTTCCCCAATGGCGCATGGCCTTCACTCATGTGGGCGAGGCCGCCATCTACCGCCTGACGGGCATGCCGCTGGTCGATGAGAGCCCGGAGCGCTTGACCGCCTTTATCGAGGCGGCGCTCGCTGACGCTTCCACGCTCAGCGTCGCCGCCTGAT
>CAZAGE010000084.1:0-4422 GCA_964484345.1 uncultured Oceanicaulis sp.
TGTGCCTCGCCGCGCGCGACGGCGCGGCGTTCACCCCCGATATGGGCGCGGATCTTCTCCATTTCTTCGCCCGCGTGCTGGAGCGGCGGATCACGCCATGGCTCAGGGATTAAGCGCGCCAGATCTGACCGCCGAAGCGGCCAAGTCCAGCTTCCTCGAGCATTTGTCGGGCGAGCGCCGGGCCAGCCCGCGCACGCTCGACGCCTATGCCCGCGATCTCGATTTTCTGATTGAGTTTCTGACCGGCCATCTCGGCGCCCGCCTGACTCTGGCTCACTTCGCCGCCCTGACCAGCGCCGACTGGCGCGCTTGGCTGGCCGATCGCCGTCGCTCCGGCGCCGGACCCCGCACGCTGCAGCGGGGCTTGTCGGCCGTGCGCAGCTTCTTCGGCTATGCCCGCCGCCGCTGGGGCTTGGAGAACGCGGCGCTCGGTCTGGTCGAAGCGCCCAAAGCGCCGCGCCGCTTGCCTCGGCCGGTCAGCGAGCAGGCGGCGCAAGAGCTTTTAAGTGAAACCGCCAGCACCGGAGAACCTGACTGGGTTGCGGCGCGCGATGCGGCGGTGTTTGCGCTGATGTATGGCTGCGGCCTGCGGGTGTCAGAAGCGCTAAGCCTAACGGGACGGGAACGCGAATTGCCCGCCACGCTGCGTATCACAGGCAAGGGGAGTAAGACCCGCATTGTCCCGGTTCTGCCTGCCGTCGCCGAAGCCGTCGGGCGCTATGCCGAGCTTTGCCCGTTTGATCTGGATGCCGCCGAGCCCTTGTTCCGGGCCAAGCGCGGCGGGCCTTTGACGCCGCGTCACGTACAGGCGTCGATGCAGACTTTGCGCAGCCGCTTGGGCTTGGCGCATACCGCGACCCCGCATGCCCTGCGCCATGCCTTCGCGACCCATCTACTGGCCCATGGCGGTGATTTGCGGTCGATCCAGGACTTGTTGGGCCACGCCTCGTTGTCGACGACCCAAGTCTATGCGGAGGTGGAGGCGGCGGGGCTGAAACGCTTGCACGCGGCGACGCATCCGCGGGCGCGGCTTCAGGCGGCGCGGTCTTCCCGAGCGAGGTCGTAGCGGATCGATTCCTCGCCGTCGGTCACGGTTTCAGTCTCCGAGAACCCAGATTTTTCCAGAACGCGACGCGAGGCGTACAGATGGGCTTGGGTCAGGGCGCGCACCGTGCGCACGCGCGCATCCTCAAACGCCCAGTCGAGCATGCCGCCGACCGCTTCCGTGGCGAGGCCCTGCTCGCGGAAGCTGGGGCACATGGCGTAGCCAATTTCGATCTCGCCAGTTTCATCGGGCGGGCCGAAGAAGCCGCCGACGCCGACGGCGCGATCCAGGCCGCCCGGCGTCCAGCCCATCAAAAACACCCAGCCCCGCCAGCCGGCTTGTTCTGGGTGCTTGGTGAGCAATTCGAGCTTGTCAGCCAGCTTCGGATCGTCGTCCGCAACCGGCGGCCAAGCCGCTTCTTCCTGAGCCCCGAGCGCGGCGAAAAAGGCGGGGCGGTCCTCCACTTGCAGGCGCGCCAATTCGGTATCAATCGCCACCAAGCGCAGACGGGGCGTGCGCACTTCGATCCGATTGCTCGTTTTTGGTGGCCGACTCATCGCCGGGCTCCCTCACCGCCTCGTGCGTGCGCCTAACAGAGTATTGTGACGCTTTTACACTTTAACGCGTTGTTACTCTGTCTGCACCTGCAGCCGGGTCACAAATCTTTGCGTCACATTTGCATCGTCCAACCCTCCACGCCCATGGCTGCCTGACGAACCGCTTCAGACAGGGTGGGGTGGGCATGGCTGGTGCGGGCGATGTCTTCGGACGCGGCCCGGAATTCCATGGCGAGCGCCAGCTCGGCGATCATTTCGCCGGCGCTGGGTCCGATGATGTGAGCGCCCAAGACTTCGTCGGTCTCCGCATCGGCGAGGATTTTCACAAAGCCGTCGGTTTGATGATTGGTGCGCCCGCGCGAGTTCGCCATAAATGGAAACTTGCCTTGCTTATAGGCGCGGCCCTGCTCTTTTAGCTGCTCCTCCGTCGCTCCGACCGAGGCGATCTCCGGATAGGTGTAAACCACGTTCGGGATGGCGTTGTAATTGACGTGGCCCGCCTTGCTGGCAATGCGCTCGGCGCAGGCGACGCCTTCGTCTTCGGCCTTGTGAGCCAGCATGGCGCCGTGGGTGCAGTCGCCGACCACCCAAACGCCCTCAGCGGCGGTTTTCCAGTGGTCGTTGGGAATAAAGCCGCGTTTGTCGACTTCAAGGCCCACGGTCTCAAGGCCCAGGCCTTCGGTGTAGGGGCGGCGGCCGATGCAGACGAGCACGACATCGGCGTCGAGGATCTCTTCGTCGCCGCCGGACGCGGCTTCGGTGGTGACTTTCAGCTTCGACTTCAGCGTCTCCACGCCGGTGACCTTGCGGCCCAGCTTGAAGGTCATGCCCTGCTTTTCAAACAGGCGTTTGGCTTGCTTGGACACTTCGCCGTCCATGCCCGGCAATACCCGGTCCATGAATTCCACGACGGTCACTTCTGAGCCCAGACGGCGCCAGACCGAGCCGAGCTCCAGCCCGATGACGCCGGCGCCGATCAGCACCAGCTTTTTCGGCACTTCCGAGAGCGCGATGGCTTGATCGGAGGTGACGATGCGCTCGCCGTCAATCTCAACGCCCGGCAGCGGAGCGACTTCGGAGCCGGTGGCGATGACGATGTTTTTGGCGGCGATCTCGCTTTCAGAGCCGTCGGCGGCGGTGACGATCACCTTGCCCTTACCGGCGATGCGGCCCTTGCCGCGGATATGGTCGACCTTGTTCTTTTTCAGCAGGCCCGCCACACCTTTGGTCAGGCCCGTGACCGCCTTGTCCTTCTGCGCCATCATGGCGGGCAGGTTGAGGGTCAGCTTGCCGGTCTCAATTCCCATCGAGGAAAAGTTCAGCCGGGCCTCTTCATAGAGTTCAGAGGCGTGCAGCAGCGCTTTGGACGGGATGCAGCCGACATTCAGGCAGGTGCCGCCCAGCGTTTCGCGCATCTCGATGCAGGCGGTCTTCAGGCCGAGCTGGCCGGCGCGGATGGCGCAGTTATAACCGCCGGGGCCGCCCCCGATAATGACGACGTCGTAGGTCTCGGACATGGCAAGGATCACCGTGTTTCAGCGCCGGGCACGCCCGGCGGGGAGGGGATTTGAGCGCACCCTATACCCGCCTTTGCGCGCGTCAATGCGACCAAGGGCGGGAGACGCGCCCTAGCGCAGCAGCCCCGATTTCGACCATTGGTGAGAGAACCAGGTCAGCGCGGCCAGCGAGAGGAAAATGATCGCGGTGAACACCGTCAGCCCGCCGCCCATAATCTCTGCCGCATCGGTGAAGCCGAAGCTGTAAATGGAGTTGATCACAAAACCGATCAGCGAGACGGCGAACATGATGAAGGCGAAACGGCTGCGCAATAAAAGCGCCACGCTGGCGAGAAAGGCCAGCCAGACCGCCAGCGCCCAGATCGCCGAATACCAGATCGGGAAGCTCTCATAATACGCCACCTGTTCCGGCGTCATCTGAGCGGCGTACATCTCCGGCGCCAGGCGCGCGAAGAGATAGTCGACGACGCCGAAGAAATTCCAGATCGTCGCCAGCCCCGCCACGATCCAGAACCAGACCGGTGTTTTCGCAGCGTCTGTGGTTTCAGCTTCAGCCATGACGTCCTCCCCCAATGACCATGGAGCGAGTATGGCTTTAATCTGGATTTTGTGGAAGCGCGTCCAAATAGAAGCCCCGGCCTCAATCCGAGACCGGGGCTCCCGCATTTGCTCTGTATGGCGATCTAGATATCCAGCATCAGGCGCTGGGGGTTTTCCAGGCTCTCCTTGACGCGCACCAGGAAGGTGACGGCTTCTTTGCCATCGACGATGCGGTGATCGTAAGAGAGCGCCAGATACATCATCGGGCGGATGACGACTTCGCCGTTCACCGCCACCGGACGTTCCTGGATTTTGTGCATGCCTAGAATGCCCGATTGCGGCGCGTTGAGGATCGGGCTCGATAGAAGCGAGCCGTAGACCCCGCCGTTGGAGATGGTGAAGGTCGCGCCCTGCATCTCATCCAGGCCCAGCTTGCCGTCGCGGGCGCGCTTGCCGAGATCCATGATGGATTTTTCAACGCCGGCGAGCGACAGCGTGTCGGCGTCGCGCACCACCGGGACGACCAGGCCTTTCGGCGTGCCGACGGCGACGCCCATGTCGAAATAATTCTTATAGATGATGTCCGTGCCGTCGATCTCGGCGTTGACCGCCGGGATGTCTTTCAGCGCGGCGACGCAGGCTTTCACGAAGAAGCTCATGAAACCGAGTTTGACGCCGTGCTTGGCGACGAAGTCGTCCTGCACCTCTTTGCGAAGCTTCATGATCGCGCTCATGTCCGCTTCGTTATAGGTGGTCAGCATGG
>CAZAGE010000085.1:0-4352 GCA_964484345.1 uncultured Oceanicaulis sp.
CTTCCACATCACGGGACGGCACGAGCATGGCAAACCAGTAGGCCGGAATGGCCAGAGCCGTCAGAATGATCAGAATGCCGAGCAGTCGCATGAAAAGTCCTTATGCGGTGGTTTTGAATTTATAGCAGAAAACCAACTGGCATCATGCACGTCATGCATTTGCGTGCAGCACCAAAGCTTTCTTCCGCACCACAACCAGTCGAACAAACACTCGCTCGACGACCAGACAAACAAGCTCCAAATTTGTGGCCACCGCAGAAATCACTGAGCCCGACAGGATGGATGCCAGGGCCGATACAATGGTAGTGATTGACGTCACACAGCTGCCCGGAGCACCGATTCCAATGCCCTCACACGGGCCCAAGCCAATATCACCGTCTGGCCCCACCATTGATGCGCCATCAAATGGCGTCAGCTTCATCGTGCCGGTTTACAACAAGGCAGCCGTGATTGAACCGGTTCTGCGTGCAATCGCCGCTCAAGAAGGCGCTTTTGCCAGGGAATTCATCTTCGTCGACGACGGGTCATCTGATGACAGCCTCGCCGTTGTGCGAGACACAACAGCCAGCTGGCCAAACGTCACAATCATCACTCAATCCAACAAGGGCTCTGCAGCCGCCACAAACGCCGGAATAGCAGCTGCGCGCATGCCGTTTATCAAATTTGTGGACGCTGATGACCTGCTGACGCGAGATGCTACCATTAGTCTTCTTACGGCACTGATTGCCGCACCTGACTCAGTGCTGGCCTATGGCAACCGTCAGTTCTTCACTCCGGCGGACACACCAAACCTAGAGCCGCGCGCGGCGAAACCGCAAACGCGGCTCATTGCCGCCCCCCTGCTTCCATCAATCAGGAATTCGCTCTTCAACCCCACTCAGTTCATGACGAGAACGGATCTGGCCCGAGAGGTTGGCGGCTGCGATGAACGTGTGGTTTTCAGCCAGGAATACTCACTCACAATGCGCCTTGCCCGGCGGGGAGCATTTGTCCATCTGGATGCAACACTGGCTTACCTCTTGGACGACAATACGAACCGCCTATCCAACAATCAGGGCCGTCAGCTGCAGCGGGTCACCAAAGCAGTTCGGCTCTTCATCGCTGATTACCCTGACCTTCCCAAATCGCTCGTCCGCTTTGCCTGCCGCCGCAATGCAAGCCGCGCGTGGCGCTACGCCCGCCGCGAACTAAATGCGGATATGACCAGCTCATGGTTCCGCCGATACATCCGTGGCCATCTAGGCGTATGGCGAGACCCCGTCGCCTTTATCAAGGCATGCGAAGAGGTGTATGACAATTAGAGTTGTCCGGCAGGAGCCAGCCGACATGCCACAAATCCAGAAAGATAATATCCGAATGTCCACTACCAGCGGCATCACCTACGATGACAATTTCTATGACGATCTGGTCAATACGGCCGGGCCATCTGCATCGATCATCGCACCAATGGTGAATGACCTCGTACGTCCAAAAAGCGTAGTAGATATCGGCTGTGGAGACGGCTCTTGGTTGGCTGCGTTTCTGGCATGCGAAATCACAGACATAGAAGGCCGCGATGGAGAATGGCTTGACGAAGGCGTTTTGAAGTTTCCACTCAAGAACTTCAGGCGTACCGACCTTTTTGCGCCCATCAGCATTGAACGCCCCTTTGACCTTGCGATATCGCTTGAAGTCGCAGAACACCTTCCTGAAAGCCGTGCTGCACAATTTGTTGAGGAGCTTACGAATGCAGCACCCGTTGTGCTGTTTTCTGCGGCGATTCCGTTGCAGGAAGGACCCAACCATATCAATGAGCAATGGCCGTCATATTGGGCCGCACACTTTGCACGCAAAGGGTATGTGCCGGTCGATGCCATCCGCACGCGTGTCTGGAGCAATCCGGATGTGACATGGTGGTACAAACAGAACATGCTCATCTATGTGGATGAGACCAAAATGGATGCGTATCCGGCTCTCAAAGTCGCGCGAGAGACCCTTGGTGGTGAGGCGCTTGATCTGGTCCATCCGGACAAGTATCGGGCCCTTGCGAAACGTGCCTACCCAAACTTCAGCCGTTGGCTCAAATCGCTGCCGCTCGTCTTCCGCAGTCGGCCGAAGATCTAACCACCATGTGTGGCATTGCAGGGTTCGTTGACCCCTCCACCCGTCTGGCACCGGCTTCTTGGTCACAACATCTGTCATCAATGACTGATGCCATCAGAGCACGCGGCCCAGACCGAGGTGACCAGTGGATAGATACGGAAGCCTGTATCGGGCTGGGCTTTCGCCGCCTTTCCGTACTTGACCTATCCCCAGCGGGCGACCAGCCAATGCACTCTGCATGCGGGCGCTACGTCCTTGTTTTCAATGGCGAGATCTACAATTGCCGACAGCTCAGACATGACCTCAACTCACAAGTCAGAATTGAATGGCGTGGCCACTCTGATACCGAAACGCTCGCAGAAGCGCTCGCGCATTGGGGCATACAAAAGACTCTAGCCAACCTTGATGGCATGTTCGCATTTGCTGTGTGGGACCGGGAAACGCGAACACTCTCTTTCGCGCGAGACCGGTTCGGTGAAAAGCCATTCTGCTACGGCTGGCAGAATGGCGTGTTCCTGTTCGGCTCCACCCTTGCGGCTTTGCGTCCCCATCCCGCTTATCATCCGAAGCTGGATGCTGATGCAACAGCAGCCTTTTTCTCAAGCGGTTTTGTGCCTGCTCCACTCACAATTCAGCAGGGAATCTACAAGTTGTTGCCGGGTCAATGGGCAGAGATAAAATTTGACGGCACCCCGTCGCCCGGAGTTTCGCTACACAAGTATTTCGATGCCCACGATGCCGCCACCCACCACAACGGCACAAACCGCGATTTGTCTTTTGAGGAAGCAGTTACAAAGCTTGATGCGCTAATCGCACAGTCAGTTGAAACGCGCCTGCAAGCAGACGTTCCGGTTGGCCTTTTCCTGTCTGGCGGCATCGACAGTTCCACGGTGGCCGCCCACGCGGCAAATCAGGCTGGATCACGCATCAGCACATTCACCATCAGCTTCCCAGAATCGGCAAGCGACGAGGCCCCATTCGCACTTGAAGTTGCCCGCCATCTTGGAACAGATCATCACGAAATGCCGGTAACAGACCGTGATGCTCGAGAACTGGTGCCATCCATCCCTGACTTTTATGATGAGCCCTTTGCAGACCCGTCCGCTGTACCAAGCATGGTTCTGTGCGCCAAAACCCGTGATTCAGTGACCGTCGCCCTATCAGGTGATGGAGGTGATGAGCTCTTCGGCGGATATCCACGCTATACAGCAGCCGCACGCGATTGGGAGGCCGCACGCAAGACACCTGCAGTTGTGCAATCAGTAGCAGGCCGCCTTTCACGCATAAGGGGCATGCCTGGCCGCAAGCAACTGGCCCGCCTGTCTGCTGACAGTCCAGCGGCAGTGTACACCCCCCATGTATCGCGATGGCCCCGAGCTTTTCCCATTGTCCATCCCCGGCCATCGCCCTCATGGCCACGCTCATCGCTCACGCCGCAAGAGCAATTCATGGTCTCGGATACGCGGCACTATCTGCCGGATGGACTACAAACCAAAATGGATCGGGCCTCCATGGGGAACAGTCTGGAAGTGCGCGCTCCTCTCCTCAATGAGAAGATTGCAGCATTTGCATGGGGATTGCCGCTCGAACACCGCATCAACCCGCTTCACGGTGGCAAGTGTGTTCTACGGGGTGCGCTGGCCCGCCATGTCCCCAAAAGACTGTTTGAGCGCCCAAAGGCCGGCTTCTATCAACCTTTGCCCGAATGGCTACGCGGTGATTTACGTGATTGGGCTGAGGCCCTGCTCGCTCCAAAAGCCCTTGAGCAATCAGGGTTGATAAATGTCGGCATCATCCGCGGCGCATGGCGCAACCACTTGAATGGGCGGAATCGTGCTCTTGATCTTTGGACGGTGCTGATGTTCCAGCAATGGCTGCAAACCCAAGGCTAAGCATTGGGCACAGGAACAGACTGGAAATACGACCTGATTAGAACATCACGATACTGCAACAAGACCTGGCCGAAGCCGCGCTATAGTCTCTTCGAATCGAAACTGCTGTAGCGTGAGGCACGTGCATGACCGCCAAAGCCAAAGACTTTGCCGAAATCTATGAGCGCTTCGGCGCCTCTATTGCGTCCCGCCATGATTGTGGCCGGTACTGTGCGCCCCTCAATGGCGGCGAGCCTGTGTGCTGTACGACCAGCCACGCCATCCCGATTGTCCAGAAGTCCGAGTGGAAACTGCTCAAGGGCCGGACGGATCTGTGGAGCAAATTCGAACCGTTTGACAAGACCAGCCGCGAAATCGTCGATGAACTGCATTCAGGCT
>CAZAGE010000086.1:0-4348 GCA_964484345.1 uncultured Oceanicaulis sp.
GTGGCGGTGAGGGTGGGATTCGAACCCACGAGACGGTTGCCCGCCTACACGCGTTCCAGGCGTGCGCCTTCGACCACTCGGCCACCTCACCAGCGCAGGCGCGCGAACCTAGCGAAAGGTCCGGCTCAGTCAAGCCGAACTGGCCGCTGAGCTGCGTTGGCGCCGATGAGGCCGATTTCGCGGCGGGAAACCTTGCGAAATCGGGCCTTACCGACCAAATCAAGCAGCAATCCTTTTGGCGCATCCGCGCCGTCCCAACACCCCCCGCCGTCCCCGACGGAATTGATGGAGCGCCGCGCCCATGTTCGACGTGAATAAGATCATCACCGCCCTGCAGACCGACCCCAACGCCCAGCGCACCGCCATGGCGGGCGGCGGCGGCTTCGCGGCCGGCCTGGCGACCTCCATGCTGATGGGCAAGAAGGGGCGCAAGATGATGGGTAAAGCCGCGAAATACGGCGCTGTCGCCGCTGTGGGCGGGCTGGCCTACCACGCCTGGAACAAGCATCGGCAAAACCAGGCCGGCGGCGGTCAGGCCGGCGCCCCGGACGCCCAGGCGGCCCCCGCTGCGGCGGCTGCGCCGGCAGGTTCCGTGCCCGCCATTCCGGCCGAGTATGAAGCCGCCCCCACCGGCACAGCCTTTCTGCCCGCCCCGGCAGACGAAGCCGCGCAAGACGCGCTGGGCCAATCCCTGGTCCGCGCCATGATCGCGGCCGCCAAGGCGGACGGGAAAATCGACGCGAATGAGAAAGCCCGCATCTTCGAACGCCTGAACGCCATGGAGCTGGACGCCCAGTCCAAGGCCTTCGTGTTTGACGAATTATCCGCGCCGCTGGACGTCAACGCCGTGGTCGCCGGCGCGACCTGCCCGGAAACGGCGGCGGAGATTTACGCCGCCAGCCTGGTCGCCATTGAAGCTGAGACCCCGGCGGAGCAGGCTTATCTTCAAATGCTGGCTGTGCGTCTCGAGCTGGAGCCGGGCCTGGTGCAGGAAATCCACCGCTCCGCGGACGCGGCGAGCGCTTAGGCGCCTAGAGGAGCAAGCGGGACAGCGCGTCGACGCTGCCCGCCCATTCCGGCGCTTTCGCCTGCACGGCTTGCCGAGCGACGACACCGCCAAAACCGATAAAGTGGTCCGCCGCACCGCCCGCATAAGCCTCGAAATCGGTCATGCCGTCGCCCACCATGATGGCGCGGCGCGCTTGCGTGTGGGCCTTTAAGGCCGCGACCACTTCAGCTTTGCCGCCCGAGCGTGAGAGCGGGTTGTCGCGATCAAAGTCGACGACCGCGCCTGCGGAGTCGAAAACGAACCGGTTGGCGTTGGGCCTCCCGATACCGAGATCACCGAGCGCGGGCCCGATCAGATCCACAAAGCCGCCGGACACCGCCGCGACCTGGGCGCCCCGATTGCGCAGGCCCTCAAGCAGGTCGGCGATCCCTGGCGTCAGGCGCCCGCGCAGCGCCTCGCGCGCGTCTGCGACGCTGTTTTGGGTCAATCCGGCGATGGCGATGCGTTGCTCCAGCGAGCTTCGAAAGTCGAGCTCTCCCGCCATGCCGCGATCGGTCAGGGCGCTGAGCGCACGCGCCCGCTCGGCGCCATCGGGAATGTCGGATAGGGCGCGCTCGACCGCAAAGTCGAGGCTTTCCACTGACAAGAGCGTGGAGTCGACGTCAAAAACGATCAGGTCCTGGCCCATTTCTTCCCTCTCTTCCCCGGCGCAGGCCGGGGCCCAGAGATCATCGAACACAGCGCGTGCCGGCCCTGGATCCCGACCTTCGTCGGGAAAGAGCAGGATGGAAGGTCAACGCGCTCCAACCCCCACCCCGATGGGACACGCCACGCCGGTGCCGCCGAGGCCGCAGTAACCGCCGGGATTTTTCGCCAGATATTGCTGGTGATCAGCCTCGGCGAAGTAAAACGGCCCCGCTTCGCGCAGCTCGGTGGTGATGTCGCTCTGACCCGCCGCAGTCAATGCCGTCTGGAACCGGTCTTTGGAAGCGAGCGCCGCTTCGCGCTGGGCGTCCGTCGTCCAGTAAATCGCAGAGCGGTATTGGGTGCCGATATCATTGCCCTGGCGCATGGCCTGGGTCGGGTCATGGCCTTCCCAGAACGCCACCAGCAAGTCCTCGACGCTCACCACCTTTGGATCGAACACCACGCGGACCGCCTCGGTGTGGCCGGTGCGGCCCGAGCAGACCTCTTCATAAGTCGGGTTCGGCGTGATCCCGCCAGCATAGCCCGCCGCCGTGTTAAGCACGCCTGGCATCTGCCAGAAGATCCGCTCCACGCCCCAAAAACAGCCCATGGCGAACAGGATCTCGTCCGCCCCGGCGGGCAGGTCGGCCTTCAGCGGCGCGCCATTGACGAAATGCGTCTGGGCCGTCGGGATCGCCTGAATCCGGCCCGGCAAAGCCTGGTCGGCAGGGATCAGGGTGGTCTTAAATTCGGTGTCGCTGCGCAGGCGCATCGGGGCCTCCACTCAAAAAGGGGTGAGCTTCTAGATAGGATCACAGCGCCCCGACTTGCACCAGCGGACATGATCATTTGGCGGGCGCGAAGGCTTAGGGGTTGCAGACTGGGCATTCGCCCGGATCAGCGCGGGTGCGGCCGTCCGCGCGCGGGCGTGCTTCGGCATGCCCGCACGCGCCGCACGACCAAAGCTCGCGCAGCACCAGGTCTGTCGGCGCGCCGCAGGCCTCGCAGGGCAGGCCGGGCTCAATCCCGGTGCGTCCGAAGCCGGGCGCGTGACAGCGGGGGCACGGCGTCGCGAGGCGCACGGCCAGCGTATCGGCCAGCTGAGCGATCTCGCCCATGCGGGTGGGGTTGAGATGGGCGCGCATATCGGTTTCCAGGCGCACCGGTGCATCGGCTTCTGCGATCCATCGATCCAGCACGTCTCGCGCGGTCACCGCTTTGGCGGCGATGCGCTCGCCCGCGCGTACGATCAGCGCATGATCCGGGAAGCCGGCGCGGCCGAGAAAGCCGTCCAGGTCCGCGTCCGGCGTCACATCGAGATGAGCAAAATTCGTGTCGAAGCTCGCCCGCGCCGCGACGACTTCCAAGCCGTCCGCCGGCCGCCAGGCGAGCGCCAGCTCTTTGGCTTCCGCAAGCATCGGCACGGCGCGGCTGGGCCCGAAGGCGCCTTCGCTGGCGATCACCCAATCGGCGTGCTGGCCTGAATGCACAAACGCCGCCCGCGCTTTCGCGCGAGCGGCGTTGAGCATGTCGCCCTGGCGCTCCACCTCGCCGGAGAAGGTTCCGAACCGGTCGGTGTCGAAACCTTCGGGCGTTTGAACGGTGAAGCCCAGACGATCAAGCGGCGGGGCGAAGGCGGCTTGCTTGCCGTGCGCGGTCGCGATCAACGCGGCCTGCCCGGAAAACTCCGCCTTCGCCTCGCTCAATGACTGACGGCCCCTTACTGACCTTGGCCGAGGGAGTAGCCGGGCTGACCGTCGAACTCGTAGAGATGTTCGGTCTTGATGAAGTCCACGCCTTCGCGAACCAGGCGGGTCATCAGCTCGGCGACCGCGCCGCGATTGCCGCGGCCTTCAAACATGAAGCGGCAGCGCCAGTGGTCGGTCTTGAAGGTTTCCGGCATGCCGTTCGGCCAGACTTTGGTGCCGCGGTTGGAGATCATGGCGAGCTCGAGCGCGCCTTCGCTCTCGGCTTTCTTCATGATTTCGGCGAGCTCGTCCGGGTTCTGGTGCGCCCAGTGCACGAAGACGTCGACGCCCACCAGGTCCTTCTGGGCCGGCGGCAGACGCTTGGCCGCCGGGATCGCCGGTGCGCCTTTGGACTTGTCATAATGCGCCGGCTTCAGGCGCGTGGGGGTTTGACCCAGGCGCTCAATGATCGCGTCGGCGAACTCGGACGTCGACACCTTCTTGGCGCTCTCGCCTTCGGTGTAGATGTCATAGGTGTGCACACCGTCTTCGATGGTCTTCAGCCACGCATTGTGGACTTTCTCAGCGACGTCCGGCTGGCCGATATGGACCATCATCTGAACGCCGGCGAGCAGGAGGCCGGTCGGGTTGGCGACATTCTGGCCGGCGCGGCGCGGGGCCGAACCGTGAATGGCTTCAAACATCGAGCAGTATTCGCCGATATTCGCCGAGGAGCCCAGGCCGACCGAGCCGGTGATCTCAGCGGCGACGTCGGAGAGGATGTCGCCATACAGGTTGGCCATCACGATGACGTCGAACTGGTTCGGATTGGCGGCCAGCTTGGCGGCGCCGATATCGATGATCCAGTGCTCGTTTTCGATCTCCGGATACTCTTTGGCGACTTCGTCAAAGATCTTGTGATACAGGCCATCGGTCAGCTTCATGATGTTGTCTTTGGAGAAGC
>CAZAGE010000087.1:0-4291 GCA_964484345.1 uncultured Oceanicaulis sp.
TGCTTCTTCCACTTCATCGCCTTCCCCGACGAAGAGACCATGGAGCAGATCGTCCAGGTCCACTTCCCGGATCTCAAAGGCCGCCTCCTGTCAGAAGCCCTTCAGGTCTTCTTTGATCTGCGCACCGTGCCGGGCCTGAAGAAAAAGCCCTCCACCAGCGAGCTGCTGGACTGGCTTAAACTCCTGCTGGCTGAAGACATCGACCCGGCGGTGCTGCGCGAACGCGATCCGCGCAAGCTGATCCCGCCGATGCATGGCGCGCTCTTGAAGAACGAGCAGGACGTGCAGCTGTTTGAACGCCTGGCCTTCATGAACCGGCGTGACGGGGGCTGAGCCCATGACCCCGCTCTTCCACCGCTTCTTCACCGGCCTTCGGGCTGCGAAAATCCCGGTCTCGACGCGGGAATATCTCACCTTGCTGGAAGCCCTGGAGAAGGGTGCGGTGAGCCAGGATATTGAAGGCTTTTACGCGGTGAGCCGGGCGGCGCTGGTCAAGGACGAGCGCAATTTCGACAAGTTCGATAAAGTCTTCGCCCATTTCTTCGAGGGCGTTGAAGCCCTTGGCCAGATGTTCGAAGCCGACGAAATCCCCGACGACTGGCTGCGCGCGGAGATGAAACGCCACCTCACCGAAGAGGAGATGGCGGCGCTGGAAGAAATGGATTTCGACACCCTGATGAAGACGCTGCAGGAGCGTTTGAAGGAACAGCAAAAGCGCCATGAAGGCGGGTCGAAATGGATCGGCACGGGCGGCACCAGCCCCTATGGCCATTCCGGCTGGAGCCCCAATGGCATCCGCATCGGCGGGGAGTCGAAGAATAAGAAAGCCAACAAGGTCTGGGAGACCCGCCGCTTCAAGGATTATGACAATGAGCGCGAGCTGGGCACCCGCAATCTGAAAATGGCGCTGCGCCGCCTGCGCCGTTTTGCGCGCGACGGGGCGGAGGACGAGCTCGATCTCGACGACACCATCACCGCAACGGCCAATAAAGGCTATCTCGATATCCGGATGCGCCCGGAGCGGCGCAACGCCATCAAAGTTTTAGTGTTTTTCGATGTCGGCGGCTCCATGGACCCCTATATCGAATTGACCGAGCGGCTGTTTTCCGCCGCCTCATCGGTGTTCAAGAATCTGGAGTATTTCTACTTCCACAACTGCCCGTATGAGGCGGTGTGGAAGTCCAATAAGCGCCGACAGTCGGAGACCACCTCCCTGATGGAGGTGCTGCACACTTATCCGGCCGACTATAAAGTCGTCTTCGTGGGCGACGCGGCCATGGCGCCCACCGAAATCACCCATCCCGGCGGCAGCGTGGAAGGCTGGAATGAGGAAGCCGGCGGGACCTGGTTGCGCCGCGTGGTCGAAACCTACCCCCACTTCATCTGGCTCAACCCGACGCCGGAAAACTGGTGGCCGCACACCTATTCGGTCCAGCTGATCCGCGAGATCATCGGGCCGGAGCGCATGTTCCCCTTGTCCCTGTCCGGCGTGGACCGGGCGATGAAGGAATTGGCCAAGCGCTAGGCGGCCGGATCCAAACCCAATACGACCTCCACCCGGCCCACCCAGTCTTTCACCGCTGGAAACTCTGCAAGGTCGAACCCGCCTTCATGGGCGACGCGGGTGTAGGCGACCAGCGCGATGTCCGCGCAGCTGATCTGATCGCCGAGGAAGAAGGGACAGGTGATGAGCTTCATCTCCATCACCCCCAGCGCGCGGCGGCCCTTCGCAAGCAAATCGGGATCGAGATCCTCGTCCGCCACGCCCAAGAAACGCTTCTGCGCCCGGCGCACGGCGATATAGGGCTCGTGGGAATATTGCTCCCAGAACAGCCACTGCATCATCTGCGCGCGCTCAAAGGCGTCAATGGGGATGAGGTCCGTGCCTTCGGCCAGATAGAGCAGAATAGCGTTGGACTGGGCCAACGTCCGTCCATCCTCCAGCTGCATCACGGGAACCTGTCCGGCCCGATTGAGCGCCAGGAAAGCCTCGGTCCGCGTTTCGCCGGCGAAGATGTCCACCTCCACCCAGTCATACGCCTCGCCGGCATACTCGGCGGCCCAGCGCGTTTTAAGGCAATTGCCGCTTTCAGAATTCCCATACAGCGTGATCGCAGCCATGGCGGAGCCCTTCTTTTCAGCGCTGCGCGACTATCAGGAAGGCTTGAGGGCGACGCAACCGCGCTTAGGCTTTGAGCCTTGGCGCGGGCGCGTCTATATACCCGCCCATGACCGACCTGCCCGCCCATCTCGACCTTGACGATCTCACCGCCCGCACCGCGCCGCAAGCGTGCAAGTCCATGGCTGAGGTGCGCGACGGCGTCGACCGTCTGGACCGCGCCCTCGTCGCCCTGATCAAGGAGCGTGCGGGCTATATGGAAGCCGCCGCCCGCATCAAGCCCTCGCGCGATGTGGTGCGCGACGAGGCTCGGATTGAAGACGTCGTCACCAAAGTCAAAGCCGCCGCCGCCCAGGCCGGCCTGACCGACGCTATCGCTGAACCGGTCTGGCGTGAACTGGTCGAGCGTTCAATCGCCTACGAGTTCACAGTCTGGGATAAGACGCGGTAAAGGCCGTCCTTCCGCGCGTCCGCTTGGTCCAGTCCTCGCTCACGCTGCGGGCAGGCGCTCGCCCTTGCGAGTCCGAGAGGCTCGGGCGCCCTGACTAACCCGCCATCGCCGCTTTTGCGCGCGCCGCTTCCGCTTCGATGTGGGCCAGCGCCTTGTCATTGAGCGGATGAGCCTCCGCCGCCGCACACGCATCGCCCAACGCCATGGCGCCGACGCCCCGCGCGGCGCCCTTCAACGTATGGGCGGCTTGGGTCCAGCCGGCCTCTGCTTGCGCCGCCCGAAGCTGGGCCACACAGGCTTCGATCTGGCCAATTAGCAGGCCAAACAATTCCGCCTCCAGCGCCGCATCGCCGCCGGTATAGCGGGCAAGGTGTTTGCGATCGAGCACGGGCGCAGTCATGGAGGTCTCCCTTGTCTAAGCCGCTCTATACGCCCTTCGGGTTAAGACGAGGTGGGCGAACGCGGTTAACAAGACTGCGCCAAGCCCATGCCGGCGCTTTATCAGCGCGCCGCGATGGGCGAAAACCCTTCCCCTCCCGCCCGCCGGGCGCGCCTTGAAGACGGATATCCCATGCTCTGGTCTGATTTTGTCGGCCTCACCGGCGTCTTTTGCATTCTCGCCGCCTACTTCCTCTTGCAAATCGAGAAGGTGAAGGGGGACGGCTTCTGGTATCTGATGCTGAACCTGGTCGGCGCGATCCTGCTTTTGATCTCGTTGATGGTGACTTTCAATCTGGCCAGCTTCGTGATCGAGATCTGCTGGCTGGCGATCTCCCTGTTCGGTTTGTCGAAGATCGCCTGGAGGCGCATCAAAGCCCGCCGCGCTTGACCCGGCTGGCGGCGCAGGCGAGCTTCAAATCATGAGCTTGCTAGACACCTATTCCGCGCGCATCGGGGAGACCCATGCGTCCGACTGGTTTGAAATCGATCAGGACCGTGTGAACGCCTTCGCAGACGTCACGCTGGACCATCAATTCATCCATATCGATCCTGAGCGCGCTGCGAAGGAAACCCCGTTCGGCGGACCGATCGCGCACGGCTTTTTGACCCTGTCCATGCTCAGTCATCTGGCGGCGCAATGCCTGCCGGATTTCCCTGAGGGCACGATCGGGATCAATTACGGCTTTGATAAGGTGCGGTTTTTATCTCCGGTGCGCGTCGGCTCGAAAGTGCGCGGCCAGTTCACTCTGGCGGACGTGACCGAGCGCAAGCCCGGCCAGCTGCAGCTCAAGCAAGACTGCATCGTGGAAATTGAAGGCTCGGGCACCCCGGCGCTGTCCGCGCAATGGTTGAGCCTGGTGGCGGGGGGATAATCTCTGAAACCCCGGCCAAGGCGGAGCCGCCGAGCCGGGGCCTGTCTCCGCGAATTGCGCCAAGGTCTGATAGAGGTCCCGGACCTGCCCCCGGATCAAGTCCGGGGTTGTCCGGGATTTCAGGGCTTACTCGCCTTCCCCGCTTTCGCCGCGCGCGATGGAGCGGTCCTGGCGTACGTCGATCGAGGGATCTTCGGCGTGCTTGCGCACGTCCGGCGGCACGAATTTCTCAACCCCGTCAGCGAGATGAACCGTCGTGGTGGGATAGGCGAAGTCGGTCCCGGCCTCGTTGACGATGCGTTTGATCTCAAACGCCAGCTCTTCCTTGATGCGCAGCCACTCGCCCCAATTGGTGGTGCGGGTGAAACAATAAAGGAAGAAGTCGATCGAGCTGGCGTTGAAGCTGTC
>CAZAGE010000088.1:0-4249 GCA_964484345.1 uncultured Oceanicaulis sp.
TATCCACCAGCACTGCGCCGTCCTTCATGGTGGACAGCATCTCGCGGGTGACCAGTTTGGGCGCGGCGGCGCCTGGCACCAGAACCGCGCCGATCACCAGATCGGCTTCGGCGATCTCCTCGGCGATGGCGCCTTTGGTGGAATAGCGGGTTTTCACCTGGCCGCGGAAAAACTGATCGGTCTCCGCCAGCTTGGGCAAGGACAGGTCCATCACCGTGACGTCGGCGCGCAGACCCAGCGCCATCTCGGCGGCATGACTGCCCGACACGCCCGCGCCCAGGATCACCACCTTGCCCGGTGTCACGCCCGGAACGCCGCCCAGCAGCACGCCACGGCCGCCCGCGGCCTTATGCAGCGCATTGGCGCCCACATGTACGCTCATCCGGCCGGCGACTTCCGACATCGGGCGCAGCAACGGCAGGCGGCCGTCGCGGTCGGTGAC
Organism: uncultured Oceanicaulis sp.; assembly: GCA_964484345.1. GTDB lineage: Bacteria > Pseudomonadota > Alphaproteobacteria > Caulobacterales > Maricaulaceae > Oceanicaulis. The sequence continues at coordinate 443 of CAZAGE010000088.1, forward strand.
GGTCTCATAAGCAATGGCCGTGCAGCCCGATTTGCGCAGGCCTTCCGCTTGAACCGGATCGGGCGCCAGGTGGAGATAGGTGAAGAGGACATGGTCGGCGGTCAGCATCGCCGTTTCGGACGGTTGGGGCTCTTTGACCTTCACGATCATTTCAGCCGCCTCAAACACCGCAGCCGCGTCCGGCAGGATGGTCGCGCCCGCGTCGACATACTGCGCGTCCGTGAAGCCGGCGCCGACGCCGGCGTCCTTTTGAACCACGACCTCATGGCCATGGGCGACCAGCTCGCGAGCGCCATTCGGCGTCAGGCCGACGCGGTATTCGTGGACTTTGATCTCGGTAGGAACGCCGACGCGCATGGTGCTCTCCCTGGCAGGCGGCCTCCTAGGCCGCTCGTAGAAATTTGCGCGAAACCTGTCGAAATCGACCAATTGGTGCAAGTAGTATTTACAAGATCGAATAATCTTGCGTCATGTGATGATTTTTGAGATATCGACAGAAGAATTGACCGTCCGGACCGCCCGGTTTGAAACGGGCTTCGATCCTCAAAGGACCCCCTCCATGCAGCTTGACGCCACCGACGCCGCCATCCTGACCCATCTGCAGGCCGACGGCCGTATGGCGAATGCGGAGCTGGCGGACAGGGTCGGTTTATCCGCATCGGCCTGCCATCGGCGGGTGCGGGCGCTGGAGGCTGCGGGTGTGATTGCGGGTTATACCGCGCTGGTGGATCCCGATGCGGTGCGCCGGGGTTTGACCGTGATCGTACTGGCGACATTGGAAAACCAGCGCCGCGAAACCCTGGAAGCGTTTGAACACGCCGTCGCGGAGATCGCCGAGGTTATGGAGTGCCGCCTGACCACCGGGGCGGAGGACTACATCCTGCGCCTCCAGGTGCGCGACGCCCGCGACTATGAGCGCGTTCACCGCGAACGTCTGTCCGGTTTGCCGGGTGTCGCACGCCTGATCTCCAACATCGCCATGCGGACGGTGTTCGCCCGCACCGCCCTGCCGGTGGAACAAAGCTAGGCGGCGGCCTCGCGCATGCCCGGAATGTGCTCGGGCTCATAGGCGTCCATCACCTCGCGCATCCAGACGGCGATCTCATGCTCGTCGATTTTTGAGAACCGGAGCAAGGCGACCGCGAAGTCGAGGCCTTCGGGCACAGCGCGGTTGATGATGGCCGCCATGTTGAGGTCTTCATGGCGCGCCTTTTCCGTCTCGTCCGACACCGCCACGAAGCGGGACAAGTCCGGGAAAGTCTCGTGGACGTAAGGCGTGATTTCTTTGGAAATCTCATAGCGAGAGGCGCCCAGCGCCAGCGCGCGAGCCTTGGTGACGCCGACCGCCTTCATTAGACGGACATCGCTGGGATCCCCGAACGTGACATCATAGCCATCCGAGACCGCCTCCATGAAGCGATCGGCGTCTGATTCAATGGCGATATAAGGCACGTTGAAGCGCTTGAGGCCATCGACCGCCATGCGGCCAGAGGCGTTCATCGCGAAGACCAGGATCGGCCGCTCGCCATCGGGCCGGGCGGTCGGTTCGGACACCTTCACGCGGGATTGCGCGAGTTTTCTCGCGAGCTTCATGCCCAGAGCGGTCCAAAGAGGGGTGAGGGCGAGAGAGGCGGCGCTCGCGCCCACCAGGATGGCTGCCGCCTCTGCGCCCAGCGCACCATTCACCGCCGGCAGCGCCAACAGAACCAAGCCGAATTCCGAGCCTTGGGCGGTCAGAAAGGCAAGCTGGGTCGCGCCGGGCCGGCTCCAGCCGGAGATCATAGCGGCGATCCCGGTCAGAGCCGTTTTGCCGATCATCAGGGCGGCGAGCGCCGCCAGAATGAGCGGGGCCTCGCTGAGCATGATCCGCCAATCCAGCGCCATGCCGACGGTGATGAAAAAGAAGCCGAGCAGCAGCGCGCCGAAGGGCTTGGCCTCGGTCTTCACCACGGTCTTAAACGGCGTCTCCGCGACGATCACACCAGCCAGGAAGGCGCCCAGAGTCAGCGATAGGCCCAGTGACCCCGTGGCGGCGGCGGTCGCCAGAACCAGGAAAAGGGCGGCGGCGGTGAACACTTCCGGGCTGTTGGTGCGCGCCAGGGCGTTAAGAACAGGGCGGGCGGCGAAGCGGCCGATGAGAAGGGCCGCGACGGCGGCTGCGGCGGCCTTCAGTCCGGCTTCACCCAGAGCGAGCGCCAGCGAGCCATCCCCGGTCTCCAGCGACACCGCGAACACCAAAAGGAAAATCCCGGCGATATCCTGGAACACCAGGAGCGCGGTGGACGACTTGCCCAAGGGGCAAGTGACGATGCCGCGCTCCGCCATGGTGGCGCTGACCACGGCGGTCGCGGAAATGCCCGCGCCCAGACCCACCAGAATGGCGATCGGCCAATCCAGCCCGAAGGCGCGCGCGGCCAATGTGAAGCCCGCGCCGCAGATCAGCATCTGCAACGGGCCCAGCACCACCAAATCCCGACCGCTTTCGCGCAGGGTTTTGGAAGAAAAGCCCAGGCCGATGTCAAACAGAAGGAAGACCACGCCCAGCTGAGCTAATAGCTCTGTGGTCCTGCTTTGCTCCACCAAACCGAAGCCGTAAGGGCCGATGATCAGGCCAGCCAGTATGAAGGCCACGATAGGCGAGGTTTTAACCGCCCGTGCAGCCAGGATGCAAAGCAGTCCGACGCCGAGCAGTGTGACGGCGGGGAGGATGGCGATGACGTCGGACATGGCGGCTTCCACTTGCGAACGCCTCGATACTTAAATCGTTTGAGGCTGAGCGGAAGAGCGAAGCTCGATCGGGTCTCCCACTATGTTGCTCTTCGGGGCCGCACAGCATCACTGAGTTCGAGTATTGAAGAAGGCCGCGCTGCTCTTAAGTCTCAAAGCTCGACAGGGGGATGAAGCAATGGCCGAGCTGCTCGCCAGTACCGGCGCCATGAGCGGACTGCTATGCGTTTTGCTCGCGGTCTTTCTCGCCGGTTCGAAGGGACGATTGGCCCTCGCAAACCGTTTTCTCGCCGGCTTCTTGATTCTGACTGCGATTGATGTCGCCGGTTTGGTCGGCCTGGTTCTGCCGCCGTCGGTTGGTGACGCTCTCGCCTTCCGGACACCGCTCGCCTTCCTGCAGATGCCGTTCTTCTATGCCTATGTTGTCACCCTCTGCCTGCCGGCCCGGGCCTTCCGGCCGCACTTCTTCTCCGCCGCGGTATTGTTAGGGCTCACCGTCTTGGACATGTTGGTGAGGACGGAAGGCCGTTTCCCGGCTTGGGGCGAGGCGGGGCTGCACCTCCAGTTTTACGTCTATCTGGGGCTGAGCACGCTGGCTTTGCTGCGCTTCCAGACGGGGCTGAAGCAAAACCGGTCCACAGATCAGGCGGTTCAACTGCGCTGGCTTTGGGCGGTTATCCTGACTTCGTTTTTCGCCCACGGCTTAGTGCTCATCCGTACGGTCGCAAGCTGGCAGACCTGGCCGGTGCCCTGGGCGTCGCTCCAGCTGGCGAACAGCCTTTTGGCCTTGGCGATATTGTGCGGCTTAACGCTGACCGCTCTGCTCCGCCCCAGCCTGTTCCAGGCGCTGGACGCTGATGAAACGGCGCGGGCCAAGCGCACCGTCCCGAAGGAGGCGTTGAATGGCCTCGCATCACGGGCGCAAGCCTATCTGTCGGAGCATCAACCGCATTTGGAGCCGGATCTAACCTTGAAAACCTTGGCGCGGCGGATGGGCGTGGGCGAGCGCGACTTGTCCCATGCGCTGAACCACAGCCTCCGTCGGCACTTCTTCGACTTCATCAATCAGGCGCGCATTGA
>CAZAGE010000089.1:0-4098 GCA_964484345.1 uncultured Oceanicaulis sp.
GGGATGGCGCTGCGCCAGCGCCGCCCCGAAATCTCAATGCAATGTTTGAAGGGTGGTGACCATGCTGACCACAGCGATTTTCCCAAGCCGCTATGTTCAAGGGGCGAACGCCCTCGACCAGCTGGGCGAGGAGGCGCATCGGCTCGGCCGTAAAGCGCTCGTTCTCATCGATCCTGGGGTCGACGACGCCATGCACGACGCCGTCGCCCAGGACCTCGCCGAACGCGAGCCGCTGATCCTGCGCTTTAGCGGGGAGTGCAGCCAGACGGAAATCGACCGGGTGAGCGAGTCGGCGCGCATGGTCGACGCCGAGGTCATTGTCGGGGTCGGCGGCGGCAAGACGCTGGACACGGCAAAAGCGGTCGCTCATGCGCTCAACCTGCCGGTTTTGATCGCGCCGACGATCGCCTCGACCGACGCGCCCTGCTCGGCGCTTTCGGTGATCTATACCGAGGACGGCGCGTTTGAGCGCTATCTTGTTTTGCCGCGCAATCCGGACGTCGTCCTAGTGGACACGGCCGTCTGCGCCAAAGCGCCGGTCCGCTTTCTGGTCGCCGGCATGGGCGACGCTCTGGCGACCTGGTTCGAAGCGGAAAGCTGCCGCATCAAGGGCGCGGCGAACATGACCGGCCGGCCGGGCACTATGAGCGCCTTCGCGCTGGGCCGGCTGTGCTATGACACCTTGATGGAGTATGGCCGGCTCGCCCGCACCGCCGCTGAGCTCAATGTCGTCACCCCGGCGCTGGAGCATGTCGTCGAAGCCAATACGCTGCTGTCCGGATTAGGCTTTGAATCCGGCGGGCTCGCCGCCTGCCATGCGATCCATAACGGACTGACCCAGCTTGAAGCGACCCACGCCTACTGGCATGGCGAGAAAGTCGCCATCGGCGTGCTGGCGGGCCTGTTCCTGTCCGACCAAAAGGCGGAGACCGTCGATGAGGTCTATGAGTTCTGCATCGATGTGGGCCTGCCGGTGACGCTGGCGGAGATCGGTCTGTCAGACGTGAGCGACGCCGACCTCATGACGGCCGCGCAAGGCGCCTGCGCGCCAGGCGAAACCATCTATAACGAACCGCTGGGCGCGACGCCGGAGACGGTGTTTTGGGCGCTCAAGGTCGCGGACGCCGAAGGCCGGCGCAGACTGGAGGCGCGCTAAAACGGGAGGTCCGTGATCTCCAGCCCCGGTTCGTCCAGATTGACCCGCCAAAGCGAGCCCTCGGGCACCTCGCGCCATGGCTCGCTGGTGATCGGCTCGGAGGCGACGACCACCGCACGGTATTGCGTCCGGGGGTCATGGTGGATGTGCGGGAAGCCGCAAATCTCGCAATCATAGACGCCGTCGCGGGCGACATAGACCAAAGTCCGTCCCAGACGCGTGCCGGCAAGACGGTCTCCATCGGTGAGCATCAGGTTCAAACCGATCGGATCGCCTGGCGCGACCTCGCGGATCATCGCGACGACATCTTTGACGACCCGCGAAACGGCGTCGCGGGGTCCGGCGGCCTCGCCGGCCTCAAGCAGGGTGAGCGCATAGCGAAACAGGTGTTCGCTGTCGGTCTGCCCTTTGATCAAAGCCCGGTGCGCCGGCGCGATTTCGCCGAGCAGACGCTCTCGCACGGCGTCAAAGCGCGGCACCGTGCCGTTATGCGCAAACACCCAGCGCCCATGCATGAAGGGGTGCGTATTCTCCAAGGCGGCGACACCGACCGTCGCCCGGCGCACATGGGCGATCACCGTCTCGGCATAAGCGCGCGCCGCGGCGCGCTGGAAATGCTCGCCATGGTGGGCGGCCCAGGCCTGACGCTCAAGCTCGGGCGCCTCCTCGCTTTCCGGATACGTCGCCACACCCCAGCCATGGGAATGGCTGACATTCTCCAGATCGCTGCGACTTTGGGCCATCAAGGCGTTTTGCGCGTGCACCAGGGTGCACTCCACCTTGGTCGGTTCGGTCGCATGAAAGCCATAGAGACGACACATGCTATTCTCCGTCCGTCCGCCGATGTTTTAACGCCATAGATCATAAGGCAAACGGAGCGCTTCGTGATGAAAAACGACAAGGCTGAACTCTTTGAGGCTTTCCGCGCCGATCACGCGATGCTCGGACGCGGCTTTCACATCCTGCGCGAACGCCTGGCCGCGGGCGACATCGACGGCGCCCGCCAGCAGGCCCGCCGCATCGATACAGAAGCCGGCGCCCATATCGCGTTTGAGGAGCAGGATTTCTATCCGGCCCTAAAACGGCTGCTCGACGAGGAGGAAGTCGCCGGCATGTATCGCGAGCATGACGACGGGCTATCGCTGATTTTAGAGCTCAGCGCCGCGAAAGACAGCGCGTCGGTGGAGGCGGATACGCTACGCGCCTTGCTCGACCGGGTCGGCGCCATGGAGGTCCATGTCTCCGAGTGCGGCGAGCTGTTCGGCGCGATGGGCGGGCTGTCAGATCAGGAGATTACCGCGCTCCTGGAGCGGCTGAACTTCTGGCGGTCTCAAGCGCCGAGCTGGTCGGACTACGCCCGCGATGTCCGCGACGGATCGCGATGACCCACGGTCAAGCCGCCCGGCCAGCAGCACCCGCCGCGCCTTGGCCGATCCATGACGCCTTCGGCTTCACGCCCTCCTGCGAACAACGCGCCGAGGCGCAGGCGCTGGCGCGACGCACGCTCGCCCGAGAGCCTGAGCTTGATCCGGCCTGGTTTAAGGCCATCGGCGCAGTCAGCGGCTGGGCGCCGGGGCAGACCCTCTACTTCGAGGACCATCGCTCGATCGAGCTAATGACCGAGGACGCCGCCGCGAGGTTCGAGTATCGCTCGCTCGCCTTGGCCGGCGACGGTGACCTATTTGTCGTTACCCGGCCCCGCGATCCGGATTTTGAGGCATATCTGCGCGACCAGGTCGGCCTTGGCTCCCCGCGCGTGCATCGCGTGACGCGGCCTGCGAGACACGAAATCGGTCCGCCGATCGCGCGTCTGATCCAAAATGATGCGCCGCTGATGGAGCGCCTGGTGGAATGCGCCCGCACCCGTGGCGGGCTGACTATCTTACCTTTTCTGGCCAGCGGAGATGTGTGGGCGCTCGCCGCCGCGGTCGCCGAGCGCGCAGGGCGCCCGGTGCGCGTTTGCGGACCCTCGCCGCGGCTGACCCGGCGCGCCAATAACAAGCTGTGGTTCACCGCGCGGGCGATGGAGCTGCTCGGTGCGGACGCGGCGCCGCCCACAGTCTCCACCTACGGTCTCGCCGCCGGCGCCGCGCGCGTCCGGCAGCTCGCAGACCGCTACGACACCATCGTGGTGAAATACCCCTCAAGCGCCGGCTCGGCCGGCAATCTGCGCTTCGCGGCGCGTCAGTTTAGAGGCCGGTCACTCAAAGCGATCCACGCCGATTTGGCGGGCGAATTGCGCCGGTTCGCGGCGCAGCCGCACTTCCCCCTGCTGCTCGGCGTCTGGGAGCATCCGGTGGCCGAAAGCCCGTCGGCCCAGCTTTGGATTCCGTCAATCAAGGACGGGCCTCCCGTGCTGGAAGGCGTGTTCGTTCAGGCGCTGGAGGGAGAGACCGGCGCCTTCATCGGCGCCCGGCGGGCGAGGCTGCCGGCTCCGGTGATGGACCGCCTCATCAACGAGGCGCAAAGGCTGGCGCTGTTCTTTCAGGAAATCGGCTATTTCGGCCGCCTGAGCTTCGACGCTGTGCTGATCGGCGAGACCTTGGACAAAGCCGCCATTCACTGGATCGAATGCAATGCGCGCTGGGGCGGCGTGTCGATCCCCATGACGGTCGGGGGTCGCATCGCGCCTGGCGGAGCGGCGCCTGGGCTGGTGGTTGTCCAGAGGCGGGCGCCCACCGCCATTGAGGTCGAGACAAAGACCCTGCTGCGCCAGCTGGGCGATACGCTCTTGCGCCCGCCGGACCGGAACGAAGGCGTCGTCCTCCTGTCCCCGCCCGACAGCGCGCATCTGATCGGCGTCGCCCTCGCGCGGGAGGAAGAAACCGCGCTGGCCTTCGCCCGGCGAGCCCTGCGCTGGGCGGAATAGTAGATCGCTCCCGTCGGTCCAGCGCCAATCTCATGTGAAATCACGGCGCTCTAACGATCCATTATTTCCTTCG
>CAZAGE010000090.1:0-4035 GCA_964484345.1 uncultured Oceanicaulis sp.
CTCCCACCCGTGGCGTCAGCGCCGTGCTTCTCGATCCGCAAACCCGCCCGCCTGGCGTATAGGCTCAGCGACTATGTCAGCGCAGGGATAGTGACCCCGTCTATGGCCGCTTCCTTAACTGACGCCATAACGGCGCGCAGCAACATCGTCATTGCGGGCGGAACAGGATCCGGCAAAACCACCCTTGCCAACGCCTTGCTGGCCGAGATCGCCGAGACCGGCGACCGGATCGTCATCCTGGAAGACACGCGCGAGCTCGCTTGCGCGGCTGAGGACCAGCTCGCTCTGAAAACCAAACCCGGCGTGGCCGACCTCCGAGCTTTGGTGCGCTCCACCCTGCGCCTGAGGCCCGACCGCGTCATCATCGGTGAAGTGCGCGGCGGCGAGGCGCTCGATCTCTTGAAGGTCTGGAATACCGGCCATCCCGGTGGCCTAGCGACGCTGCACGCCAACTCTGCCTCGGGCGCGCTGCACCGCCTTGAGCAGCTCATCGAAGAGGCTGTCGCGACCGCGCCGCGCGCCATGATCGCCGAGGCGGTCGATCTCATTGTCTTCATCGCCGGGCGCGGCCAAGAGCGACGCGTGGAAACGCTCGCCCGCGTCGATGGGCTCAACCCCGATGGTGGCTACGCCCTTACAGACCTCTCCACCCGCTGAACAAGGAGCCTGCCATGATCCCCCATCCCAATCTCATCCGTCAGACCGCGCCTGTCCTGATCGGCGTCGGTCTGGGTCTCGTTCTTGTCTCGCCCGCCTTCACTGCCGGGTCGGGCATGCCCTGGGAAGGCCCGCTCACCCAGATCCTGGAATCCATCGAGGGTCCGGTGGCGCGCATCATCGCGGTGATCGTGATCATCATCACCGGCTTGTCGCTGGCGTTCGGGGAGTCGAGCGGCGGCTTCCGCCGGCTGATCCAGATCGTCTTTGGTCTCTCCATCGCCTTCGCCGCAACCTCCTTCTTCCTCGCCTTCTTCTCCTTTGGCGGCGGCGCGCTGATCGGATGAGCGGTATGGCGATTAACGGTTTTGAAATCCCGCTCCACCGCGCTTTGACCGAGCCGATCCTCTTGGCCGGCGCGCCGCGCACGCTCGCCATTTCCATCGGGACTTTGGCGGCGGCGGTCGGGCTGGGTTTGCGGCTGTGGATACCCGGCCTGCTGATCTGGCTTGTCGGTCATGCAGTCGCGGTCCAGCTCGCCAAGCGCGATCCGCGATTTCTCGACGTGTTGATCCGCCATGTCCGGCACAAGGGCTATCTGGCGTGCTGAATCTGGCTGAATATCGCAGCACGGCGTCCCGGCTGGCGGACTATCTGGCCTGGGCCTGTCTCATCGCGCCCGGCGTGGTCTTAAACAAGGACGGCAGTTTTCAGCGCACGGCGCGCTATCGCGGACCTGACCTGGAAAGCGCCACCGAGGCCGAACTTGTCGCGACCATGGCGCGCATCAATAACGTCTTAAAGCGCTTCGGCTCGGGCTGGGCGCTCTTTGTCGAGGCCGATCGCCGCCCGGCGCGCGCGTATCCGGTCTCAGACTTTCCCGATGCGGCCTCAGCTCTGGTGGACGCGGAACGGCGCGCCGCCTTTGAAGAAGCGGGCGCGCATTTCGAAACGCGCTATTGGCTGACTTTCGCCTATCTGCCGCCGCCCGACAGCATCGGCCGCGCCGAGCAGATGTTTCTGGATCGCGGCGAGACCGGCAAAGGTGCCACCGACTATGCGCGCGCGCTTCAAAGCTTCATCGACCACACCGACCGCGCGCTCGACCTTCTGGGCGCGGTGCTGCCGGAAATCGCGCCGCTCAATGACGAAGAGACGCTCACCTATCTCCATGCGTGCGTTTCCGACAAGAACCACCCTATCGCGGTTCCGAGCACGCCCGCCTATCTCGACGCCATCCTGACGGACGCGCCTTTGTTGGGCGGGCTGGAACCCAAGCTCGGCGAGGCGCATCTGCGCACGCTCACGATCCAGGGCTTTCCGGATGTGACAACGCCGGGACTCTTGGGCGCGCTGGATAAGTTGGGCTTCTCGTATCGTTGGATGACCCGCTTTATCGCGCTCGATAAGCGTGAGGCGGAAATGCTCCTAAAGCGCACCCGTCGGCAATGGTTCGCCAAGCGCAAAGGCGTCACCGCGATCCTGAAAGAGGTCATGACCAATGAAGCTTCCGCGCTCGTGGACTCCGATGCGGACCACAAAGCCGCTGACGCCGACGCGGCCCTTGCGGAGCTCGGCCAAGACCTGGTGAGCTTCGGCTATCTCACCACAACGGTCATGGTCACTGATCCCGATCGCGAGCGCGCCGAAGAAAAGCGCCGTGCCGTGGAGCGCGTGATCAATGGGCGCGGCTTCACCACCATATCTGAGAGCGTCAACGCGGTTGAAGCCTGGCTGTCCTCTCTGCCCGGTCATGTCTACGCCAATATCCGCCAGCCGGTCATCCATACCCTCAATCTCGCGCACTTGGCACCCTTTTCCGCCGTGTGGGCGGGGCCGGAGCGCAATGCGCATCTGGATGCGCCCGCGCTGACCACCGCGCGCACGGCCGGATCGACACCCTTCCGCTTGGACCTTCACCAAGGCGATGTCGGTCACACGCTGATCGTCGGCCCCACCGGCGCGGGCAAGTCGGTTCTCTTGGCGCTCATGGCGATGCAGTTCCGGCGCTATGCCGGATCGCGGCTCTTCGTGTTCGACAAGGGCCGCTCCTCGCGCGCGGCTATTCTCGCCATGGGCGGGCGCTTTCTGGAGCTGAGCCTTGCCGGTGAGATCGCCTTCCAGCCGCTGGCGCGCATTGATGAGGCAGGTGAGCGCAGCGCGGCGCTCGATTGGACCGCTAGCCTGCTCGCCCATGAAGACGTCACGCTCGACCCGCAGGTTAAAGAGACGCTGTGGTCCGCGCTCACCAGTCTGGCGGGCGCGCCCCTTCAGGAGCGCACCCTCACGGGGCTGAGTCTGCTTTTACAGTCCCGCCCGCTAGCCCAAGCCCTTCAGCCCTACACACTGGAAGGCCCTTATGGCGCGCTGCTCGACGCGGACGTGGATCGTTTGAGTCTCGCCGATATCACCGCCTTTGAAATGGAAGAGCTGATGCAGGCGCCGGCCGTCGCCGCGCCGGTGCTCCAGCATCTCTTCCACCGCCTGGAGGCGCGCTTTGACGGTGCCCCCACCTTGCTCATCCTCGATGAGGCCTGGCTCTTCCTGGACCGGGCGGATTTCGCCGACCGTATCCGCGAATGGCTGAAGACGCTGCGCAAGAAGAATGTCGCGGTGATTTTCGCGACCCAGTCGCTCGCCGATATTGCAGACAGCGTCATTGCACCGGCTCTGATCGAGAGCTGTCCGAGCCGGATCTTCCTGCCCAATGATCGCGCCATCGAGCCGCAATCACGCGAGGCCTATCAACGCTTCGGGCTCAATGATCGCCAGATCGGTATTTTGAGCCAGGCGGTCCCGAAGCGGGAATACTATTTCCAATCCCGCGCGGGCAATCGCCTCTTCGAGCTCGGTTTGGGCGAGGTGGCGCTGGCGTTCTGCGCCGCCTCATCGCCCACCGATCAACGCCTCATCAACGAAATACTCGCCGCCCATGGCAAAGCCGGTTTCGCGCCCACCTGGCTCCGCGCCAAAGGCCTCGATTGGGCGGCCGATCTGATCGGCGAGGGCGCACTCTCGAACTCTTCAACTTCAAATGAAGGAGCTGACCATGCTTAGCCGGATCATGGCCGTTCTCGCGGCGCTCACATTGTGTCTTGTGCCGCTCTCGGTCGCGCACGCCCAATTCGGCGGCATCGTCTACGACCCGCGCAATCACGCGCAAAACCTGCTCACCGCTGCGCGCACGCTGCAACAGATCAACAATCAGGTCCGGCAACTCGCTAATGAAGCCCGGCTTCTGGCCTATCAGGCCGAAAGCCTCGCAGGCCTGCCAACCTCGGTGGCGGGCGAGCTTCAAGCCTCCATCGCCGAGATCGACGCTTTGGTGCAATCAGCCCGCGGCCTTGCCTATGAGATTGCCGCGATTGAGCGCGCCTA
>CAZAGE010000091.1:0-3900 GCA_964484345.1 uncultured Oceanicaulis sp.
GGCGGATGGCCGCGTGCTGTTCACCTCGCGCCGGGAAACCAATCACGGCCGCTCCGCCAAGCTCTTCTCCATCGCGCCGGGCGAGGGCTATCCCACGAAGGAGATGGACGCGCGCTTTTTCCGCGGTGACATGCATGAAGACGGGCGGATCGCCTATCTCGCCGGCCGGGTGGGCTATAACGCGCTCTATGGCGGCGCTGCGGGCTGGCGTCAGTATCGCGGCGGCGCGACCGGCACGATCCGCGTGATGAGCGCAGACCAGTCAGAAAGCCAGCTGTTTGAAAGCGACCGCATCAACGACATCAACCCGATCTGGGTCGGTGACCAGATCTACTTCCTGTCGGACCGGGACGATGTGAGCCTGGCGCTGCACCGTCTCAACCCGGAAACCGGCGAGATCGAAGCGCTGCATTCTGAAGCGCCTTGGGATATCCGCTGGATGGATAGCGATGGGCAGACCCTGGTGTTTGAAGCCGGCGGCCGTCTGAAGCGCTATGACATCGCCACGGGCCAGGTCAGCGAAATCCGCGTCTCGTTGAATCCGGACCTGCCTCAGCTGACGCCGCGTTGGGAGAATGCGGGTAGCCAGATTCAATCTGCGGCGATTTCGCCGACCGGTCAGCGCGCCCTGCTCACCGCGCGCGGCGACGTCTTCACCATACCGCTGGATGAAGGCTCAACGCGCAACATCACTGCGAGCCAGGGCGTGCGCGAATACACGGCGCTGTGGTCGCCCAATGGCGAGCAGATCGCCTATATCAGCGATGTCGGCGGGACCCAGGCCCTGCATATTGTCGACCAGCGCGGTCATGACGAACCGCGCGTCCTGAGGCTCGGCGAGGACGAAGAAGCCTTCTACTTCCTCCAGCACTGGGTCCCTGGCGATCAGCGCATTCTGTTCACCGACAATCATCTCAATCTTTATGAGATGAATCTGGAGACCGGCCGCTCGCGCGTGATCGCGACCCAGACGCGCCGGGCCGGGTGGGATCTGGCCACCAGTCCGGACGGGGTTTGGCTCGCCTACACGCTGGAACGGTCGAACTTCCTGCAGGATCTGGTGCTGCGCAATCTGGAGACGGGCGAAGAAACCGTGCTGTCCGACGGCATGGCGAACACGGCCTCGCCGGCCTTCTCGGCGGACGGCGCCTATCTCTACTTCGCCGCCTCCACCAATGTCGGCCCCCAGCAGGTGGGCCTGAACATGAATACGCGCGAGCGTCCGTCTCGCTATGGTCTTTACGCCATCGTGCTCAGCGCAGAGGGCCGGTCGCCGCTCCTGCCCGGCGAGGGCGATGAAACCGGCGAGACCGGTGACGAGGACAATGGCGACGAGGACAGCACCGCCACCCGCATCGACCTTGCGGGCATTCGCGATCGGATCGTGGCGCTGCCGGTGTCTGAACGCGCCTATGGCAATCTCGCCGCGGGCAAGGACGGCGCGCTCTACTATGTGGATTACACTCAGCCCGGCGCTGAAAACACGCCTCCCGGCGAACGCGCGGCGGCGGCCAACCGCCTGATGCGTTTTGACTTCGAAGAGCGAGAAGCCAGCGCGGTTCAGAGCGGCGTCAACGGCTTCGTCCTCGCCGCCGACGGCGAGACGGCGCTGTTCAACATGGCCAGCGGCGGCTGGCGTCACGGCACGTTGGGCGAGAGCCTTGAGCTGGAAGGGGTCGACACCAGCGATATGCGCCTACGCGTCGAGCCGGAGCTTGAATGGGCGCAGATCTTCGATGAAGCCTGGCGCATGGAGCGCGCGTATTTCTATGACGCCAATCTGCAAGGCCTTGATTGGGACGGCGTGCGGGCGCGCTATGCTCCGCTGCTGGAGCATGTGGGCCGGCGAGAAGACCTCAATGCGCTCATGCAGGAAATGATCGGCGAAATGCAGGCCGGCCATAACAATATCGGTGGCGGCGATGTCCATCGCGACACCCCTGTGGCCACCGGCATGCTGGGCGCGGACTTCGAGATCGCCTCCAACCGCTACCGCATCGCGAAAATCTATACCGGCGAGAACTGGAATCCCTTCCTGCGCGGACCGCTTTCGGCCCCGGGCCTGGGCGTGTCGGAAGGCGACTTCATCCTCGCCATCAACGGCGCGGACCTGACCGCCTCCGACAACATCTACTCGCGCCTTCAGGGCCTGTCGGGCGAGCAGGTGACGCTGACGATTTCCTCGGATGCGCGCGGGCGCGAGCCGCGCGATGTGGTCATCGAAACCATCAGCAGTGAAGGCGGGCTGCGCCTTTGGGACTGGGTGGAAGGCAATCGCCGCTATGTCGAGGAACAAACCGACGGCCGGGTGGGCTATGTCTATCTGCCCAACACGGCGGGCGCAGGCTATGACCTGTTCAACCGCATGTATTACGCCCAGGCCAATCGCGACGGCATCATCTTCGATGAGCGCTCCAATGGCGGCGGTCAGGCGGCCGACTACATCACCGATGTGTTGAGCCCCTTCCACCTCGCCGGTTGGCGGGACCGTGACGGCATGGCCTACAACACGCCGAACGCCGCCCATTACGGCCCGAAAGTCATGCTGATCGACCAGGACGCCGGGTCGGGCGGCGACTTCCTGCCCTACTCCTTCCGCGCCCGGGAAATTGGGCCGCTGATCGGAACGCGCACCTGGGGCGGCTTGATCGGGATTTCGGCGAACCCGTCCCTGATCGATGGCGGCCGCCTGACAGTGCCCTTCTTCCGCTTCTACACGCCGGAAGGCGAGTGGACGATTGAGAATGAAGGCGTGGCCCCGGACATCGAGGTCCAGCTTGATCCGGTGCTTTACAACGCCGGGCAGGACAGCCAGCTCGACCGGGCCATCGCGGAAACCGAGCGTCTGATCGAGGCGGCGAACACGCCGTCTGTGCCGCTGACCTTGCCGGAACCGCCGACTGAGCCCGGCCTTTAAGGCTCGGCGTTCAGGCCCCTGAAATGGTGAAACAAAAGCGCGCCCCTTCGCCGGGCGCGCTCTCCACCCAGATGCGCCCGCCCATGCGCTCGGCGGCTTGTTGGCAGATCGCCAGGCCGATGCCGGTGCCGGAATACTCTTCTCGGCCATGCAGGCGGGCGAAAGGCTGGAAGATTTTTTCCGAGAATTGCGGATCGATCCCGATGCCGTCATCGGCGACGCAAATCTGAATCAGGCCATCGTCGTTTCGATGCGCGGAGAGGGTGATCCGAACGCCCTGCGCCTTGCGGTACTTCAAGGCGTTGGACAGAAGATTCTGAAATAGGGCATGCAATAAATCCCGGTCGCCGCGAACCTGGGGCAGGGGGTCAACCGTGATCTGAGCTTGGGCTTCAAAGACGCCCAGCTCGAGCTCGCTTAAGACCTCGTCTACGAGGGCTTTCAGGTCCACCGTCCGCATTTCCAATGGACGCTTGGAGGCGCGCGAATAGGTCAGCAGATCATCAATCAACGTCCGCATCCGCCCCGCGGCATCGATTAGAAACTCAAGAGCCTGATCGGAGTCCTCGCCAAGACCGTCCGGATGACGGTGCTGAAGCAGGCTGGCGAAGGCCGAGATTTTGCGCAGCGGCTCCTGCAAATCGTGGGAGGCGACGGTCGCGAAGCGATCAAGCTCCCGATTGGACCGCTCCAGCGCTGCAGCGTGAGCCTCCAAATCCCGCCGGGCCTTGGTCAGGTCGGTAACATCGGAAAACACGCCGTGGGCGGCGACCGGCGCGCCGTCGGCGTCGCGTTCCAGGAAAGCCGACAGGCGCAACTCCAACCGCTCGCCTCTGGCGGTGAAGCAAACCACCGGCTCGTTCTCAACGACGCCATCAGCGAAGGTGCGCGGAATCACATCCTCCTGGATCCGCCTGGCGCTGTCCTC
Organism: uncultured Oceanicaulis sp.; assembly: GCA_964484345.1. GTDB lineage: Bacteria > Pseudomonadota > Alphaproteobacteria > Caulobacterales > Maricaulaceae > Oceanicaulis. Next base: position 3,846 of record CAZAGE010000091.1, read on the forward strand.
ATCCATGAAGGCCCAGCCTGGAACGCCGATGACCTGTTCGCGGTCATAGCCCATG
>CAZAGE010000092.1:0-1269 GCA_964484345.1 uncultured Oceanicaulis sp.
TGGCACGAAGATGATATCATCCTGATCCGTACCGAAATTCGACTCCCCCTTGGCCTCCACCGTGCCGATCACCTCGAAAGGCTGGCCGCCAACCCGGATGACCTGGCCAATTGGGCTGGCACCGTCAAACAGCTCATTGACGATGGTTTGTCCCACGACCGCGAGGCGGCGCGAGGCGTTATCCTCGGCGGGTGAGAATGTCCGCCCTTCATCGATAATCCAGCTGCGCGCTTCGAAATACTCGGTATTCACCCCGTAAATACTGGTCTGCCAATTGGCGCCGGCGAAGACGACACTCGTGGCAGTGCGCACTTCACCGGAGACGCTGGACAGTCCGGCGACTTCATCGCGAATGGCCAGCACATCACCATCCGTCATCGGCGGGGCGGAGCCGGCACCGCCGCGGCGCCCGCCGAATATCGAACTGCCCGGCCGGATAATCAGGAGATTGGCGCCGAAACTGGCGATCTGTTCCTCGACCGCACGCTTGGTGCCTTCACTGATCGAAACCAGAACGATCACCGAGGCAACGCCGATAATAATGCCGAGCATGGCGAGCGCACTACGCAGCGCATTGACCCGCAGCGCTGTCAGCGCGACGCGAATGGAAGCCCAGAGATTCATGACCGGTCCTCCACGATCTTGCCGTCCCGGAAGACGATTTGACGCTTGGCGTGATCGGCGACCTCCTGCTCATGCGTGACCAGGATGACGGTGATGCCTTGGCGATTGAGACCGTCGAAAATCCGCATCACCTCCTCCGAGGTGCGGCTATCGAGAGCACCGGTGGGCTCGTCGGCGAGAATAATGGCGGGGTCATTGACCAGGGCACGGGCAATGGCGACGCGTTGCTGCTGACCGCCGGATAATTGCTTGGGATGGTGATGACTGCGCTCGGCGAGTCCGACCTGGTCGAGACGCGCCATGGCGCGCTTGCGTCTTTGGCCGGCCGGCACGCCGGCATAGACCAGGGGCAGGGCCGCATTTTCCACTGCAGAGGTGCGCGGCAGCAGGTTGAATTGCTGGAAAACAAAGCCGATCGAGTGCGAGCGAAACTCCGCCAGATCGTCCGGCCCCAGCCTTTCAAGCTCGCGTCCATCAACCCGCAGCATGCCGGATGTCGGCTGGTCGAGCGCGCCAAGCAGGTTCATGAAGGTCGACTTGCCCGATCCCGACGCCCCCATGACGGCGACATATTCACCCGCTTCAATCGAGACACTCACCCCGTCCAGGGCACGGATTTCCGTATCGCCCATGGCATAGATCTTG
>CAZAGE010000092.1:1279-3484 GCA_964484345.1 uncultured Oceanicaulis sp.
CAATCAGCGCACTCATCCGCGCACCTCGCGGGCCCGGGTGACAACGGCTTCGCCGGCTTCAAGATTGCCACCGACAATCTCGGCGCGCTGGGTATCGCTAATGCCGACACGGACGCGCCGCTCCTCCAGCCGGCCTTCAGACGTTTCCACCCAGACGGTCGCGGCCCGGGTCTGGGCTGCAGCCCGCATGAGATCGCGATAGGCGCGCATTTGTTCCGGCGAGAGAACATCGCGCAGGCCGGTCGCGATCTGCTCCTGGATCGCCGCACGGTCCATATTGCCGCTGGCCTGGGCCTGCTGGAAAGCGCCCCGGAAGACCTGCCCGGCACGCGCGCGCTGATCCTCGGTCAGGTCGAGCTGGTCGAGCATACCGCCGCCAGGGCCGCCCCGGCCGCCACCACCCGGCCCGCCCCGCGGCGGACCGCCCCGGCCAGCACCTGCACCACGTTCCGGCGCCGGGTCGCTGATCGCCGCGAGCGCTTCAGACGGGCGAAAACGCAGGGCGGCATTGGGAACCGTGAGCACATCGGCCCGTTCGCCGGTGACGATATCCATATTCGCCGTCATGCCTGGCAGGAGCCTTTGCCGCGGATTATCGGCCGAGACCACAACAGTATAGGTGACCACATTCTGCAAGGTGACCGGCGCCAGGCGGATTTGCTCGACCACGCCGCTGAGCTCAAGATCGGGAAAGGCATCGACGGTGAAGCTGACGGACTGACCCGTGGCGATCTGGCCGATATCGGCCTCGTCGATCTGGGCGTCAATCTGCACCTGGCTGAGATCCTGGGCGATGGTGAAAAGCGTCGGCGCCGACAGGCTCGCCGCCACGGTCTGGCCCTGATCGACAGCGCGGTCGACCACAATACCGCTAATCGGCGAGCGGATGGAGGTCCGTTCCAGATCAATGCGTGCGCCCGCGAGCGTCGCCTCGCGCTGCTGCACTACAGCCTCGGCATTGGTGATCTGCGCCCGCGCCACACCCAGCTCGGCCTCGGCAGCGTCGAGACTGGCGGTGGCGGTATCGAGTGCCGCCTGGGAGGCATTGCCGCGCTGGTGCAGGGCTTGCGTGCGCTCGAACTCTAGCCGCGATGTTCGCGTGGTGGCGGCGACGCGATTATAGCTGGCGCGCTGCAATTGTAGCGAGGCTGTCGCGGTCGCATAGGAGGCTTCGGCCTCGCGCACCCGGGTTTCAAAGGTTTGCGGATCAAGCTGGGCGATGATCTGACCGGCTTCCACATCATCATTGAAATCGACAAAAAGCTCGGAAATCTGACCGGAAAGCTGCGAGCCGACCTCGACCGTCACCAGGGCGCGAACCGCGCCGGAAGCGGCGACGGAGCGGCGGATACTGCCGGTTTCTGCCTGGCTGGTCTCAATCCGGATTTCCCCGGACGCGGCCTCGCCGGGCTGATAATACAGATAGGCGCCAATAGCGATGGCCACGACAAGCGCGGCCGTAATCCACTTGGTCAAAACGATCCCCTAAATCCTTATTGTCCCCAAACCGTCTTTACTACGCAGCGTAGCGCGCATTCCGTCGCGCCCATTGCAGAGAGAAGCGTCTGGCCAGGTCGCACGCGGGAAGATAAACCGTCTTTGGGAAACAGAAAGGCGAAATCCGTGGAGTTGGAAGATCTGCTTGCCGTCCCCGGTATGGCGACGCTCTTGGAGTTCGCCCCGCTTTTCGCCGGCGCTCTATGGCTGCTTTTGACCGTGATCTTGTGGCGGGGCGGCTTTAACGACCTTGTCGAACAGATCACCCGGCCGCGCTGGGCCGGCGCCGCGCGCGCCCGCGCCTTTGCCATGCTCCCCGTACGCGCCGTGCTCTTATCCGTCGTGGCGGGCTTTGGCTCGGCGATGACGACGCTGGGCATCGCCTTCAACATCGCCATCCTGCTCAATATCTGGAACGGGTTTCAGCTGGCGCTGAACCAGGCCGGCTAGGCGGCCTCCTCACCCGGCAGGGTCTGCATCCAGTCATTCAGCGCATGCAAAAAACCCAGAGCGCTTTCGCCCATGGCCGTCAGCGCATATTCCACAGCGACCGGTGAGGTATCGAGCACTGTCCTTGTGACCAGCCCCGTCTCCTCCAAATGTCGCAGTCTTTCCGTGATCATCTTTTTCGAGGCGCCAGGAACATTGCGGCCAATCTCGTTAAAGCGCAGCGGCTTTTCCTTCAGGTGCCAGAGAATAGAGCCTGTC
>CAZAGE010000092.1:3494-3701 GCA_964484345.1 uncultured Oceanicaulis sp.
GCTCGATCGCGCACGGCTGGTGACAGGGATCGCCCTTTATTCTGGCGATCGGCGTTTTCGCAAATCCATCCATTTTGACACCTCAAAACGCAGAAAGTTCTAGGTTACAAAAAGTATACTGGTTGCATTTCCTCCCCTCAAGCGCCAGATGCGGCTCAACGCTCAGCAAGGCGGCCCGCTGGCCGCAAACGGACAGGAGAGCTTTGC
>CAZAGE010000093.1:0-918 GCA_964484345.1 uncultured Oceanicaulis sp.
GAGCAGCACGACGTGCCGGCCCGGGTCGCGGAAGAACCCTTCTCCGCCGAGCGCAAGCGCATGACCGTCGTGGTCGAGCGCGACGGGCGCTGGGAAGCGCATATGAAAGGCGCGCCCGAGGTGGTGCTGAGCCTGTGCACGCACAATGCCGAGCCTGAGGGCGACCAGCCGATGAACGACAGCGATCGAAACGCCTGGCTGGCGCGGATCGAGACGATGAGCGGTGAAGGCCTGCGGGTCATCGCCACGGCGCGCAAACTTGGGGATGCGAGCCTGAGCCAATCGCCGGACAGCGACAGCGGCGGCTTTGTCTTTCTGGGCCTGATCGGCTTGATGGACCCGCCCCGCCCCCGTGCCCGGCCCGCCGTCGCGGCGGCGCGCAGCGCCGGGGTCCGGGTTTTGATGATCACCGGCGACGGACCGGGCACGGCGCGGGCGATCGCCGAGCAAGTCGGTCTCGATCATGAGAGCGTTCTGACCGGCGCGGAGATCGATCAGCTCGACGATGACACGCTGTTGGAGAAGCTCGGTCAGTGGCCGGTGCTGAGCCGCACGACGCCCGAACACAAGCTGAGAGTCGTGCGCCTTTTACAGGACGCCGGCGAAATCGTCGCGATGACCGGGGACGGCGTCAATGACGCCCCGGCCCTGAAACAGTCCGATATCGGCATCGCCATGGGCATCCGCGGTGTCGATGCGGCCAAGGCGTCCGCCGACATCGTCCTGCTGGATGATGATTTCGGCACCATCGTCGACGCGATCCGGGAAGGCCGGCGTCAAGACGAGTCGATCCGCAACTTCACCCGCTTCTTGCTGTCCCATAATTTCGGTGAAGTCGCGGCGGTGACCGTAAGCGTCGCCTCCGGCGCCCCCCTCATTCTCACACCCGCCCACCTGCTGTGGATTAATCTGGCGACC
>CAZAGE010000093.1:928-3482 GCA_964484345.1 uncultured Oceanicaulis sp.
GGGCTCGCGCATCCTGGACCGGACCGCGGCCTGGCTCGCGGTGACCTATGGCGGTTGGCTGGCGGGCGCGACCTTACTGGTCTTCTTCCTGACTTTACCGCAGGGGTTGGAGTTGGCGCGCAGCTCCGCGTTCACGGCGGTCGTCGTCCTCAGCCTGGCGGGCGTGATTTCTTTCCGCTCGCTCACCCAGCCGCTGCACCGGTTGGGCTGGTTCTCCAATCCTTGGCTTTTAGGCGCCATGGCGCTGACCTTCGGATTGCAGCTGGCGCTGCTCTACATTCCGCCCTTGCGGAATCTGATGGAGCTGGCGCCCTTGCCGCTGTGGATTTGGGGCGTCATCGCCGCCACCGCGGCGCCGGTCGTGATCCTTCCCGAGGTGATCAAGCTGATCCGCGCACAGCTTAAGTCGGCAGCTCGACCTCGATGATATCCGGGCTGCGCTCAGCATAATCGAGGGCGTAATCCAGCTCGGCGGGGGTGTCGGCGTGGACATGCAGCATGGGCTGGCCGCGCTCGATATCGCTGCCCAGGCGGATATTCATCACAACCCCCGCCGCCTGGGCCTTCGGGGCGCCGGCGAGCTTGGCGAGGCGGGCGAGCTTGCGGCTATTGATGTGCACGACCCGGCCCGACACCGGCGCGGTCAGCGCCTGGCGGCATCGGGCGCGCGGCGGCATGCGCAGTCCGCCCTGGGCCTCACAAATGCGCTGGAATTTCGACCAGGCCCGGCCATCCCGGATCGTCTCAAGGGCAAGCTTGGCGCCTGTGCCGGCGCTCGCCTTGCCGCCCATCTCTAGAGCTGCACCGGCGATCAACGCTGATCGCTGGCGAAGATCGTCCGGCGCATCGGCCTGATTCTTCAAGACCGCCAACACGTCATGGGCTTCCAGGGCTGGGCCGATGCCGCGGCCGACAGGTTGGGATCCGTCAGTCTTCAGGCACTGGACCGTCACGCCGAAACGCGCGGCGACGGCTTCGGTGAGCCGGGCCAGCCGGTCACCATCCTCCTGGGTGCGCACCTTGGCGGTCACGCCGATGGGGATGTCGAACACCACATGGGTGGCGCCCGCGGCGATCTTCTTGGACAGCACCGAGGCGATCAGCTGGCCTTCGGTGTCGATATCCATCTCCCGCTCAATCTTCACAAAGCGATTATCCGCCGGGCTGAGATGCACGGCGCCGCCCCAGGCGATGCAGCCGCCCTCAGCTTCCACCACCTGCCGGAGCGTGGTCAGATCGAGATCAACCGGCGCCAGCGTCTCCATCGTGTCCGCGGTGCCCGCCGGCGATGTGATGGACCGGGAGGAGGTCTTGGGAATGAACAAGCCGTGGGCGGCGACGACAGGGACCACGATCGGCGTCGTGCGATTACCGGGCAGGCCGCCCACGCAATGCTTGTCCATCACCAAGGGCGCCTCCCACTCCAATCGGTCGCCCACCTCGACCATGGCGCGCGTCAGCTCATAAATCTCTGTCTCGTCGAGGGGAAAGGCGGCGCTGGCGGTCAGAAAGGAGGCCAGGTGAACCTCGGTATACCGACCGGCCACAACGTCATGGACAATAGCGTCGAAGGCCGGGCCATCCAGCCGGGCGCCATAGATACGCCGGCGCACGCTGGCGAGCGATTCCAAGGTCGGCGCGTGGCTGACCTCGACCGCTTCGCCGTCCTCCACATCGAGAATGTCCCAGGCGCTCTCGGACAGACCCGCCTCATCCGGCGCCAGTAAGTCGCCGCCTTCAATCTGGTAGAGCGTCGCCTGCACTTGATGGCCGTCGCTGGACAGCAAGATTTGCGACCGGGCCGAAAGCCCTTCAGACCGGCAGACATGGCAATCCGAGCGCAAAATCACCACCGGCTCGCTTTGGGTGTTCAAATGCAAGCGCTTGGCCCGCAGGGTGGGGCGGCGCTCCCGGTCTTGGGGGACGATATCGGCAATACTCATAAGTCAAACACCTGATCGGGGCGGGGCACGCTGGCACGCCAGCCCAGCTCCTCGCCTTGAATGCGGACGCGCAGCGCGTCGGACGCTTCCGGTTCGCCATGAACGACGAAGGCCCGCTCGGGCTCGCGTTGAAAGCCCGATAACCAGCGCATCACCTCGTCCGCATCCGCATGAGCGGACAGCTGGGACAAGTCCGCGACTTCCGCCTCAATGGGAATCCATCGGCCGTGGATTTTCACCTCCCGCTTGCCGCGCAGAAGCCGGCGCCCGCGGGTTCCCGCCGCCTGATAGCCGGCGAACAAGATGGTGCTGCGCTTATCCGGACCGAACGCCTTGAGGTGATGCAGGATCCGGCCGCCCGTGGCCATGCCGCTGGCGGAGATGACCACTTTGGGATAGCGGCTCGCCGTGATCGCCTTGGATTGCTCAACGTCGCGGGTGTACTCGGCGATCGCGCACATCTCCCGGCAGCTGGCGCGGTCGAGCCGGTGATCCTCGATATGAGTGCGCAACAAATCCGTGGCGTCAATGGCCATCGGGCTGTCCATATAGATCGGCACGGAATTGAGCCGGCCCGCACGCTTGAGCTGCCAGAGATAGTATAAAATGAG
>CAZAGE010000094.1:0-3311 GCA_964484345.1 uncultured Oceanicaulis sp.
GTTCCGCGCTCAATTTCCGGGGGGTGAGCCGTAACGCCGCGTCCGCTGCGTTAAACGTCGCCCGGGATAGTGAAACAGAACCAACACATCCGTTCGGAGGCCTGTGCAGCTTGACTGCAGGCTCTGGGCGGTTTTCGCGCATGGCGCCGAATGGCGTCCCTGCGCGGCTTTGAAACAACGCGTCGGGAACAAGAACGGATAAGGGCCTTATGCCTACGATTAATCAGCTCATCCGCAAGCCGCGGCAGGACAAGCGCAAGCGCAACAAGGTCCCGGCCCTCGAGGCTTGCCCTCAGCGCCGCGGCGTCTGCACGCGCGTTTACACCACCACGCCGAAGAAGCCGAACTCGGCGTTGCGGAAGGTGGCCAAGGTCCGTCTGACCAATGGCTATGAAGTTGTGAGCTATATTCCGGGCGAAGGCCACAATTTGCAGGAACACTCTGTGGTCCTGATTCGTGGCGGCCGGGTGAAAGACCTTCCCGGTGTTCGCTATCACATTCTGCGCGGTGTTCTGGATACCCAGGGCGTTAAAGACCGCCGTCAGCGCCGTTCGAAATACGGCGCCAAGCGTCCGAAATAAGGAGAGGCGCATATGTCACGTCGTCACCGCGCTGAAAAACGCGAGATTCTGCCTGACGCCAAATATGGCGACAAGGATCTGACCAAGTTCATGAACTACATCATGCTCGACGGTAAGAAGTCTGTCGCCGAGCGCATCATCTATGGTTCGCTGGACATCATCGAAGACAAGCTCAAGCGTGAGCCGGTCCGCGTCTTCCACGACGCGCTGGAAAACGTTTCGCCTGAGATCGAGGTGCGCTCCCGCCGGGTCGGCGGCGCGACCTATCAGGTTCCCGTTGAAGTCCGTCCCGACCGCCGCAAGGCGCTGGCCATTCGCTGGCTCGCTGCAGCGGCCCGCAACCGGAATGAAAACACCATGCGCGAGCGGCTCGCCGCTGAGCTCATGGATGCTGCGGCCAACCGCGGCTCTGCGGTGAAGAAGCGTGAAGACACGCACAAAATGGCCGAAGCCAACCGCGCCTTCGCCCATTACCGCTGGTAACCCATAAACGCCCACCTGCTCCTTAAAAGGACCTCCCCATGGCCCGCGAATACGCGATCGAGGACTACCGCAACTTCGGCATCATGGCCCATATTGATGCTGGTAAGACCACCACCACCGAGCGGATCCTCTACTACACCGGTAAGTCCCACAAAATCGGCGAAGTGCACGACGGCGCTGCGACGATGGACTGGATGGAGCAGGAGCAGGAACGCGGCATCACGATCACGTCGGCTGCGACCACGTGCTTCTGGAACGGCAAGCGCCTGAACATCATCGACACGCCCGGCCACGTGGACTTCACCATTGAGGTGGAGCGCTCCCTGCGTGTGCTCGACGGCGCCGTGTGCGCGCTCGACGCCAACGCCGGTGTTGAGCCGCAGACCGAAACCGTGTGGCGTCAGGCCGACAAGTATGAAGTGCCGCGCATGGTGTTCATCAACAAGATGGACAAGCTGGGCGCCGACTTCTTCAACTGCGTCGACATGATCAAGGACCGCCTGGGCTCGACCCCGCTGTGCATTCAGCTGCCGATCGGCTCTGAAAGCGAGTTTGAGGGCGTGATCGACCTGGTCAAAATGAAAGAGCTGGTCTGGCACGGCGAAAATCTCGGCGCGACCTGGGACGAGCGTGATATCCGCGACGAGCTGGCGGACCAGGCCGCCGAATACCGCGAGACCCTCGTCGAGCTGGCTGTCGAGCAGGACGAAGCGGCGATGGAAGCTTATCTGGAAGGCGAAGAGCCGTCCGAAGAGAAGCTGAAAGAGCTGATCCGCAAGGGCACCATTGCGCTGGCCTTCAACCCGATCCTGTGCGGCACCGCGTTCAAGAACAAAGGCGTTCAGCCGCTGCTCGACGCTGTCGTCGACTTCCTGCCGTCGCCGGTGGATATCGCCGCGATCAAGGGCATCGACGCCAAGACCGAACAGCCGCTCACCCGTAAGGCGTCCGACGACGAGCCGCTCGGCCTGTTGGCGTTCAAGATCATGAACGACCCCTTCGTGGGCTCGCTCACCTTCTGCCGCATCTATTCGGGTGTGCTCACCACGGGGTCTACGGTTCTCAACACCGTGAAAGAGAAGAAAGAGCGCGTCGGCCGCATGCTGCTGATGCACTCCAACTCGCGTGAAGACATTAAGGAAGCCTATGCGGGCGACATTGTCGCGATCGCGGGCCTTAAAGACACCACAACGGGCGACACGCTCTCCGATCCGGCCCACCCGGCCATTCTGGAGCGCATGGAATTCCCGGATCCGGTGATCGAGATCGCCATCGAGCCGAAGTCCAAGGGTGACCAGGAAAAGCTCGGCGTGGCTCTGGCCCGTCTGGCCGCCGAAGATCCGTCTTTCCGCGTGTCTTCCGACGAAGAGTCCGGTCAGACCATCATCGCCGGCATGGGCGAACTGCACCTGGACATCCTCGTCGACCGCATGAAGCGCGAGTTTAAGGTCGAAGCTAACGTGGGCCAGCCGCAGGTGGCTTACCGCGAGACCATCGGCGCTGCCTACGAGGTGGACTACACCCACAAGAAGCAGTCGGGCGGTACCGGTCAGTTCGCCCGCGTGAAGATCCAGTTCGAGCCGGCTGAGCCGGGCGAGGGCTATGAGTTCGACTCCAAGATCGTGGGTGGTTCGGTGCCGAAGGAATACATCCCGGGTGTTGAAAAAGGCATCAACTCGGTCCGCGAGAATGGCCTGCTGGCCGGCTTCCCGCTGATCGATTTTAAAGCCACCCTGGTGGACGGCGCCTATCACGACGTGGACTCCAGCGTGCTGGCCTTCGAAATTGCGGCCCGCGCCGCGATGAAGGAAGCCAAATCCGATCTCAAGACCAAGCTGCTTGAGCCGATCATGAAGGTCGAAGTGGTGACCCCGGACGAGTATACCGGTTCGGTCATCGGCGACCTGAACTCCCGCCGCGGTCAGATCCGCGACCAGGAAATGCGCGGCAACGCCACGGTGGTGAACGCTTTCGTGCCGCTCGCGAACATGTTCGGCTATGTGAACAATCTGCGCTCGGCCACCCAGGGCCGTGCCCAGTTCACCATGCAGTTCGACCACTACGAGCCGGTGCCGCAGGCGGTCGCCGACGAAGTGATCGCGAAGATCGCCTAACCCTTTAAAGCTCCCCCACGACAACCCATCTTCCGGCCGCGCCTTGATTAAGGGCGCGGCCGCACAACAGACAGGAAGACGAGATGGCCAAGGAAAAGTTTGAGCGTAATAAGCCGCATGCGAACATCGGCAC
>CAZAGE010000095.1:0-3300 GCA_964484345.1 uncultured Oceanicaulis sp.
CGGAAATAGGCATCTACCCCGTTAACGATGGAGCGGGCCAGTTTATCCTGGTGAGCGGAAGAGCGCAGATTTCGCTCTTCTGTCGGATTGGAAATGAAACCGGTCTCCACCAGGATCGATACCATCTCCGGCTCCTTGAGCACCGCAAACCCGGCTTGCTCTACCCGGTCACGGTTGCCATGTAACTTGGTCACCTTGCCCATTTCCAAAAGCACTTGCCGCCCCAGATAAAGGCTGCCGGCCATGGAGCCGTTCATGCGCAGATCCGCCAATACGCTGAGCAGGGAACTGTCGTCTTTCTCTTCCTCGTAGACCCCGGCCACCCGGTCGGATTCGTTGGCGATCTTGGCAAGATAGCGAGCCCGGGCACTGGTGGCGCCGCTGCTGGAAAGAGCGAACACGGAAGCACCGTTGGCGCGGGCATCCGTAAAGGCATCCGCGTGGATGGAAATAAACACATCCGCACCATGATCTTCCCGGGCGATGCGGCGACGCTCGGCGAGGGGCACATAGTAATCACCGTCACGCACCATCACCGCCCGCATGCCAGCCTGATCATTGACCCGCTTCTCCACCTTCCTGGCAATCTGCAGCACCAGGGTTTTCTCATAAACGCCGCTGGGACCACGGGCTCCGGGATCTTCGCCACCATGGCCGGCATCAATAGCCACCACCATCAAACGGGGCTCGCTGGGTGCCTCCTTTTTCTTTTCCGGTTCCGGGCTGGTCTTGGCAGGGCTCTGCAGTTCGCTGTCAAACAGGTCCACCACCAGACGCCAGCCATGGGGCTCAATGGGTTTGAGCAGGTTGGTGCGGGTACGCACACCGTCTTTCATGTCGAAGACCACACGGGTCTTGTCACTGTGCTTGCCCACACGAATGTTGGCGATGGGGCTGCTGGCGTAGTCCAGGGTGTTGACGTCGAACCCCAGGCTGGCATCCAGCAGATCCAGCACGATGCGATCCGGGTTAGCCAGCTTGTCGAGCTTGTGATCCACCGGCGCGGGCAGATCGAAAACGATACGGGTGTGATCCGGCGCCCGGTGCAGACGCACGGAATCAATGCTGGTTTCGGCAAATGCCAGGCTCATCCAGAAGCCACTGACCAGAAGGACGAACAGTGCCGTCAGTTTGTTGTTATTGTCACGATGCGTCATAGGCCCAATCCAGGGTCGCCTTTCTTCCATGGCCGTTAACGGCCAGTGTAATGGTCAAATCCGGCGAAGGCACCACCCCGGCGCCCCGCTCCGGCCACTCCAGCAAGCACAGGCTGTCGGGGGAGAAATAATCACGCACACCGATCATTTCCAGCTCTTCCGGATCAGCCAGACGATACAGGTCGAAGTGATAGATATGGACGCCGCCAAGCTCGTAGGGTTCCACAATCGTATAAGTGGGGCTTTTTACTGCACCCTCATGCCCCAGGCCACGCAGCATTCCCCGCACCAGGGTCGTCTTGCCGGCACCCAGGTCCCCCTGCAGATAGACGCAGCCACCTGCAGCAAGACGCTGTGCCAGACTGGCACCCAGTACCAGAGTGGCCGCTTCATCGGGCAAGTCCACATGCTCAACAGTCATCGACGCTCTCGTCATTCAGCCAGACAGGTTTCATTCAACTCGGTTCGCAAATACGGCAACAGGTCCGTAGCCAGCATCCCTCTGGGGCCTCGCCGGGCAGCGCATGCATCGGCAGCGCGGGCGTGAATCATGGCTCCCAGCCGCGCCGCATCATAGCTTGTCAGACCCTGGCCACGTAAGGCGGCGATCACGCCGGTGAGCACATCGCCCATGCCTCCGGAGGCCATTCCCGGATTGCCCTCACGAATCAGGGCGCGCCCCTGCTGGCCCAGGTGGTCCTCTCCCTGAATGACAGTGCCCAGGCCTTTCAGTAATACCGTGCCGCCATAGCGGGCCGCCAGGCTCTCCAGGGCGGCAAAGCGATCCCGTTGAATCTCCGCTGCGGACACCCCAAGCAGGCGACCGGCTTCTCCCGGGTGGGGCGTCAGCACCCAATCTCCGTGGCCGATACGATCATCGGCGGCCATCAGGGACAGGGCATCCGCATCCACCACCAGCGGTTTACCACTTTCCAGGGCCAGAGCGAGTAGCGCCTGTCCCCAGTCACTGCGGCCCAGGCCCGGCCCAATGGCAATCACCGTGGCCGCTTCCAGCAGGGGCTGCGCCTCGCGGGCGTTTTCTATGCCGCGAACCATGATCTCCGGTTGCCGTATCAGCGCCACTGCCACATGCTCCGGGCGGGTAATCAGGCTCACCTTGCCGGCCCCGCAGCGGGCAGCGGCCTGGGCACTCATTACCGGGGCGCCGGCAAAGCCATGGTCGCCGCCGATAACCAGCACATGGCCATAATGACCCTTGTGACCATCGGCCCGTCTCGGCGGCAGCAAGGCAGCCAGGTCCGCGGGCTCCGGCACCCGGCAATTCGCAGGCACCCGGGAATAGACATCCCGATCAACCTGCAGATCAAAAAAGTACAATTCACCGCTGTACACCGGACCCTCACCGGTGAGCAGGCCGCGCTTGAGGCCGATAAAGGTACAGGTCAGATCCGCCGCCAGCACCGCCCCCAGTGGCACGCCGGTGTCGGCCCCCAGGCCAGAGGGAATATCCAGCGCCATTCGCGGTACCGGCAAGGCATTCAGTGCGGTCAGCAAGGCCGCCATTTCATCGCGCAGCGCACCGCTCAGCCCGGTGCCCAACAACCCGTCCACCAGGACATCCGCTCCCTCCGGCAGGCTGTCCAGGGTCAGCGGGGTCATGGGAATGCCGGCATCCCGGCAACGGTCGGCCATGGTCAGGGCATCCCCCTTGAGCGTGTCCGGCGGCGTGGTGAAATGTATCTGTGGCGCCAACCCGGCGGCGTGGGCCAGCCGCGCCACCACATAACCGTCACCCCCGTTATTGCCACCGCCACACAGCACCGCGATACGCCGGGCTTCCGGCCAACGCTCACACAACGTATCGAAAGCCGCCTGCCCGGCTCGGGCCATCAGTTCAGCCCCCGGGGTACCGGCAGCAATCGCCAGCCGGTCCAGTTCGCGGGTCTGGGCTGCGGTATAGAGAGCCTTCGGCAGTGTCGTCATGTTACGCTTTGCTCCTCATTTCCCGGCATTATATCCCTTCAAACCATGGACCTGCAGGCACTGAAAGAAAAGATCCAGCTCTGGGGCCGGGAGCTCGGCTTCCAGCAAATCGGCATTGCCGACTCGGATCTGCATGCTGCGGAAAGCGACCTGAAAGCCTGGCTGGAAAAAGGCTACCAGGGCCAGATGAACTGGATGG
>CAZAGE010000096.1:0-3248 GCA_964484345.1 uncultured Oceanicaulis sp.
CTATCAGCGGGAAGATTTGGCCATGATGCAGATCAGGCGCGCACGACTTCCGCACCGCAGCGTGCGCAGACAGGCCTGAAGGAGGCGTAAACCCGGCGATCTGAGGCCCTGCATGCCTCTTGAGCGCTGTGACCCGGCAGGACCAATTCCGGCCATGCGGGGGCTGAATCAGGCTGCGCGGGCCGCGCGCAATTTTACGCACTGGGTGCGACTTTTGAGGGTGTGCTGTGGCCTATTTGCACGCCCGAGTGGCGTCAAAAACGGCAGTTCTGATTCGTCACCGGCGCATCAGCCGAGGCCTGCTAAGCGACTGAACTCATGGATATATTGCGCTGCAGCATAATGTGAACAGTTATCATATGATTAACAAAACTGCTCAAAACGTGACCAAAAAGCCATACCCGATATCAATGATGTTATCGGGGCGTCACATTCGGTCACAATCGGGTTGACTCACAAAGGTGCTTCCAGTGGTCTATGCGCGAGGGATGCTGACTGGCCGGGGGGACAGGGATCATGCTCTATGTAAAAGAGCCCCTTCTCCTCCTTGCACGTCATTACGTCTAAATAGCGAGGATCGAGGAGGATCGCTCAAATGACTACTCGCAATTTGCGATCCGCACTCCTAGGCAGTGCCGTGGGTGTGGGTCTGCTGGCTTCAGGGGGGCAGGCACACGCGCTGTCCACTGAATTCGGCGAACTGAAAATCTTCTTTGACACGACGATTTCCGTCGGTGTTCAGATGAAGACACGGGACGCGCGTGCTGCGTTCCTGACTGAATTCAATGGCGGTAACTTTGACGCCCGTGAGAACAGCACTTCAGGCGGTGTGCAGGTATACGCTTCCGGGGCAACTCCGAACTTTCTTGGGGCAGGTCCGGCAGCGGCCAACCCGCTGTCAGGTGCGGCTCTCGCGAATGTGACATCCACTGATAGCACGTCTCTGGCGCTTCTAAGTCCTGCGCTTGCACCTGCGACGGCCCGGATTCCGTTCAACTTTGATGATTCGCCGAACACAGATGATCGGTTCCTGAACTTTGGTGCCGGCGATCTGACGTCAGCCAACATCAAAGCGAACCATGACCTCCAGATGACATGGCGCAACTTTACGTTGTTTGCTCGTGCCACTGAGTTCTATGATGCCGTTCTGAACAGTGACAGTTCGTACAACCGCTTCGGCCTTGATGATAACAACAAGGAAGAAGTGGGGCGTGATGTCCGTCTGCTCGACCTCTATTTGTCTGCAGACTTTGACCTCGGCAGTCTGCCTGTCAACTTCCGCGCAGGTAAGCAGGTTATTTCTTGGGGTGAGGGCACCTTCATCTTCAACGGCATCAACTCGGTCAATCCTGTTGACGTCAGTGCTTTCCGGCGCCCGGGCGTGGAAATCAAGGAAGGCCTGATTCCGGTCTGGGCTTTGTACGGTTCTGTCGGCCTACCGTTCGACCTGTCATTGGAAGCTTTCTACCAGCTTGACTGGGAGCCGTTCCAGCTTGATCCGGCGGGCACGCCCTTTGCGGGTTCTGACGTCGCGAATGCAAACTCAAGCTTTGGTGGTAACCAGGGTGTTGGTTTCTATTCCGGCTCAATCCGTGGTGGCGCCAATTTGCGCAACTGTGACAACACCACGAACCAGACCCTTGCTCTGGTGAATTCTGCAGGCGTCCAGGCGTTGACTGGTGGTCTTGCTGACGAAGCCTATGCGACCTTGGTGGGTACGGGGTGTACGACGGCATCGTCACAGCACTTCCTGACCGACCTGCCAACTGATGGTTCTGCTCAGGGCATTCTGTTGAATGGCTACCGTGATGGTGCGGGTGGTATTGTTGATGAGCGTGGCAACGCCTTTGCTTATGAAGGCACCACGCGTGGTGCTGACCGTGAGGCATCTGACAACGGCCAGTTCGGTGTTGCGCTGCGTTGGTATTCTGAAGCTCTTAACTCCACGGAGTTCGGCTTCTATTACATGAAGTATCACTCCCGTCTGCCGATTGCCCAGGTCAAGCCTGACGGTATTGCTCAGGTTGAGACTTCCATTGAGGCTCCTGGTGCTCTTAGCACCAAGCTGTTCTCGGGACCTCTGGCCTGCGGCGGTGTCCTCACCAATGGTGAGTATGTCGATAGTTCGCTGACCAAGGGCGGTTTTGGTGAGTCCGTTATTGTGGCTGACCCGAACTCCAGTGCGGCTGCGTTTGCTCCGACTGCAAGTGCGGTTCTGACTGCTCTGGCTGGTCTTGCTCCCACAGCGACGGCTGCTGCCGGTCTGGCAACAGCGGCAGCTGACGTGGCAGCTGTTCAGGCTGGCACAACGGCGGTTAATCTTCGTCAGCTCAGCCTGATCAACTGCGCCATTTATGCTGGCACAGCCATTGATCCGGATGGTCCAACGATTGCAACTGCGACTGGTGCGACCGGCACTTTGCCTGGTTTGTCTCCGGACGGCACAGAAAAGCTGGCGCTGACCCAGAACCTGTCAACGACGCTGATTTATCCGGAAGACATTGAGCTTTGGGGTCTCAGCTTCAACACAACCGTCGGCGACTGGGGTGTTCAGGGTGAGTTCTCGTATCGCCCGAACCAGCCGCTTCAGGTTGATACCACGCAGCAGACAATTTCTGCGGCTGGTGCTCAATGTGTTGGTCTGATCAGCTTTGGTGATGCTTTGCTCTCGACGGTTTCGCCGCTGTCAACAGAGCTTGGAACTCAACCCATTCCAGGGCAAGGCTCAGGCTGTGTGCCGAGCAACTTCGGCAGGACACCAACTGCATTTGAGCGTCACGAGGTGTTTACGTTCCAGATTGGCACCACTGCGACTTACACGAACTCAAATCCACTTATTGAGTTCCTGGGCGCCGACATTGGTATCCTGGTGACCGAGTTCGGCTTGGTTCACATCCCAAGTGTTCATGCTGAATCGCTTGGCGCTAACGAAGAAAACCGTCTTGCGGAGCTGTGCCGTTCCGGTACAAGTCTGGCATTGGGCAGTATTCTGAACTTGGATACGACCAGTGGTTGTGCGCCAACTCAGACATCTTATGGCGGTATCCTCCTGACGCGTCTTGACTACAACAACGCGTTCGGCACCGCTTGGACCCTGTCTCCACAGCTTGTGTACCGTCACGACCTTGAAGGTCTGACGCCTGCACCGCTCGGGAACTATGTCGAAGACCGCCGCTCGATTGGCTTCAGTGTTACTGCAAACCTGCAGAACACCTGGACTGTTGGTCTGAGCTACACGGACTTCATGG
>CAZAGE010000097.1:0-3069 GCA_964484345.1 uncultured Oceanicaulis sp.
TCATCCACCGCCTGTGCACGCCAAACCCGAGACTGATACTCCGCCGTGGTGTCGTACAACTCCCGATCCCGCGACCGGAAAATCACGCCGAACAGGCGCGAAGACAGCTCCGGATCAAAGGCGTTGAACAGCTTCATCTCATCGCGCGTGGTGCCGGTGATGATCGGCACGGCGTTGAAGCTGTCGGTGCTGGCGAAGGCGTCTTTGAGCGGTGTCGACGGGATCGTCACGCCGTCGCGAATAATGGTCGCCAGATCCAGCATGCCGCTTTCACCCATAAAGGCGCTGTAGACCGCCTCCAGGTCCGATGCGCGGATCGCGGCGGCGTCTGCGTCCGATCCAGCAAAGCGCTGAGCGGCGGGAACCGCGCCGTATTGCGGGTGTGCCCTGGCCTCGTCCAGCTCGGCGCTGCGAAAGCTGCCCGACTGAATGATGGCGCGGTGGAACAGGCCCTCGGCGAGCGGGCTGGCGAGCAGGCTGACGACATTATGGCCGCCCGCGCTTTCGCCGAAAATGGTCACATTGCCCGCGTCGCCGCCAAGTTGGGCGGCATTGGCCTGGATCCACTCCAGCGCCACGATCTGGTCGAGCAGGGCGAAATTCGCCGCCGCGTCGCCAGGCTGGTCTGCGTCCGCGGCGATCATCGGGTGGGCGAAGAAGCCCAGCGGGCCGAGCCGGTACTGCACGACCACGACGACGACGTCCTGGTCCGCGGCCAGCTGGGCGCCGTCATATTGCGCGGCCGAGCCCCAGGTATTGCTGCCGCCATGGATCCACATCATCACCGGGCGGTCAGCATCCTGCGGGCCTGCGCCGGCCGGCGCATACACATCGAGGACAAGGCAATCTTCATCGCCCACCAGCTCGCCGGGCTGAGCGCCGGTGGCTTCGGCGTTTAGCGCGTTGGTGACCTGCGGGCAGGGCGCGCCGTGGGCCAAGGCTTCGCGCGTGCCCGTCCAGCCGTCATGCGCCCTTGGCGCGCGCCAGCGCAGATCGCCGTCCGGCGCTGCGGCGAAAGGCAGGCCGAGCCAGACCTGGGCGCCATTGCTCGCATCAATGAAGCCGACGACCTCCCCCCCTGTCAGCACGCGCTGAGTGCTGGCATCGGCGACCGGCGGCGGTACATCGCGCTCCGCGCAGGCGGCCAGGAGCAAGGCGAACCCTGCCGCCACAACAGTGAGCCCAAAACGCATATCTGCCTCTCCGATAGCAACAGGGCAGCAGAGTAGAGCTCCGCGATATTCGGGCAAGATCGGTGGTGGCGATCTGGCGCTATCGGCTGGGATGATGCGGCCACCGGAGCGCCGTCGCATCGAGCCGGATTCACAATCCCGGTTTCAGAATCCCAAATTGGATGCTCGTCGAAATCGAGGATGACAGAGTAGTTGTCTAGATAGCGTTCAATCGGACCAAGCAGCGCGGTACGATCATCCGGCCACCACATATCAATGACGTCAATGCTGAAGGCCTCGAAATACACGGGACCCGGTACAAGAAACAGACCTTGCTTAGGGCGGCAGCTATAGTCCGGTCGATAGTCTAGTGTGCGCCGAACTTCCCAATACCTATTGAGGCAACCCTCAGGGGTATAAATCTCGACGAAGAAGTCCGATTCAGGGATCACAAAGTCCTGTCGAAAAGCCTCATATTGGTCGAATATCTCAAAAACGAGGCTTGGGTCAGCGGCAAGATCCTCTCGTGTCAGTCCGAGGGCTGATGCGCGCATGGTTCCAAAGGTGTGGTAATCCTTCGCGGCGCTCCCGTGCAGGGCGATAACCGAGTCCTCCATGACATAGAGATATCGTGATCCGGGCACCAGATAGTTGGCGCAGGATGAAAGGCAGACTGTGTCCACGATCAGCGCCGCCATATTGGTGTGAAGCAAGCGGCCAATTTCGATGCCAGCCTGGAGGTCGCCGCCCGGCGAATTTGCGACCAGGATACGCCATGGGTCCTCAATCGCCTGAAGCTCCGTTTGGCTGGTTTCGCTAATATCTCCTATCAGGCAAGCAAGGCCCGGCAATGGACTGCCCGTCTTTCCGAAAGTGCGGCATTCCGCGCTGAACGCTGAAACCTGCTCTGGGGACAACTGGTAGGGTAGGGATTCGCTTGGACTTGTATTTGCCAGTGCAAACCCGACCAGTGCGCTTCCCAACCCTATCATCAGCTCAGTCCTGTATCGTTACCCAACGGGTCTGCAGACCACGACGACGTTGCCTGCGGCGTTCCTGCCAGCTTCTTCACAGTGGTGTTCCACGCCGGTCAGCCGCTCCACGAATTCTTCGGCGTGCTTCTCTCGTTCGGTGTGCTCGTGATCGCCGTGACCGCCGGCCACGCAGTCGATTTCGGTTGTCGATAGTTCGCGCATCATGTGCTCCTTGATGTGTTAACAGGGCTTTAACTTTTGCGCGAACGAAATCTCTTGAAAAGGGAAAAAATAACAGAAAGCAAATCCAGGTTATCCTCGGCTAGCGCCCCTATGATGTGGTCGAGTTTCTGCGTGCGGCTGTTCCTAATTCGCTCGGCTTTTCATGCTGCGCTGGCGAAAAGCGGCGCCGCGCCTTGAAAAAGGGGCATTCCGCCACACCCCGGCATCTGGACCGGGGATCGATTTCATTTAAGAAGGCGGCCAATTGTCGCTGGCTGCCGTCCCGGCGCCTGGGACAACCGGAATTCTCACGCTGGATTGAGGAAGCATTTCAACCATGTCCACCGAACGTACCCCCGTCCCGATTACGGTCGCTTATGGCGACGGCATTGGCCCTGAAATCATGGACGCCTCGCTGCGCGTTCTCAGAGCCGCTGGCGCAGCCATTGAAGAAGAAGTCATCGAAATCGGTGAAGCGGTCTATCTGAAGGGCAACACCGCCGGCATCGAGCCGGGCAGCTGGGAATCCCTGCGCCGCACCAAGGTATTTTACAAAGCCCCGATCACCACGCCCCAGGGCGGCGGCTATAAGTCGATGAATGTGACGGTGCGCAAGTCGCTGGGCATGTTCGCCAATGTGCGTCCCTGCGCCTCCATGCACCCCTTCATCGCCACCAAGCACCCGGGCATGGACGTGGTCA
>CAZAGE010000098.1:0-3031 GCA_964484345.1 uncultured Oceanicaulis sp.
GACCGCCTGGAGCGCAATAACGACGAGCAGCAAATCACCATTCGCTCCACCCTGTTCAAGCTGGAAAACGAACTGCCCCCGGTGGATGTCATTTTTCTCTACAAGATCATCGAATGGGTAGGCGATCTCGCTGATCGCGCCCAGAAAGTGGGCGGCCGCCTGCAGATGTTGGTCGCACGCTAGGAGTTGTCTTATGGAGTGGATGATTGAACACAGCTACCTGATGCTGTTGCTGGCCGGCGCGTTCGGCTTTCTGATGGCATGGGGCGTGGGCGCCAACGACGTGGCCAACGCCATGGGCACCTCGGTGGGCTCCGGGGCCCTGACCGTGAAACAGGCGGTGATGATCGCCATCGTCTTTGAATTCTGCGGCGCCTACCTGGCCGGTGGCGAAGTGACTGCCACGGTTCGTAAAGGCATCGTCGATGCCAGCGTCTTTGCCGAATTCCCCCATTATCTGGTCTACGGGATGATGTCCGCCCTGCTGGCCGCCGGTATCTGGCTGGTGGTGGCCTCCTGGTTTGGCTGGCCGGTTTCCACCACCCATTCCATTGTCGGTGCCATCGTGGGCTTTGCCGCCGTGGGCGTAGGCATGGATTCGGTACAGTGGGACAAGGTTGGCAGCATTGTCGCCAGTTGGGTCACCTCACCCCTGCTCGCCGGCTTCATCGCCTTTGCCCTGATCAAGAGCGTGCAGCGCCTGGTGCTCAACCATGATGACCCATTCGAACGGGCCAAACGGGTGGTGCCCTTCTACATGTTCCTGGTGGGCTTCGCGATCACCGCCGTGACCCTGCTCAAGGGCCTCAAGCATATCGGCCTGGAAATCAGCTTCGCGGCCAGCCTGGGCTGGGCCGCCGTGGGCGGCGTCATCATTGCCCTGATCGGCGCCATGATTCTCAGCCGCATCAAGCCCAACCCGCAAGCCGACAAGGAATTTCGTTTCCACTCCGTGGAGCGCATCTTTGCCGTGCTGATGATCTTTACCGCTTGCGCCATGGCCTTCGCCCACGGCTCCAATGACGTGGCGAACGCGGTGGGCCCGCTGGCCGCCATCAACAGCGTCATCGTCAACGAAGGCGTTATCGGCGGCGAAGCCGCCATGCCCAGCTGGATCCTGCTGGTGGGCGCCATGGGTATCGTGTTCGGCCTGGCCATTCTCGGCGCCCGGGTCATGGCCACCGTGGGCAAGAACATCACCGAGTTGACCCCCAGCCGCGGCTTCGCTGCCGAGCTGGGCGCCGCCGGCACCGTGATCCTGGCCTCCGGCACCGGCCTGCCCATCTCCACCACCCACACCCTGGTGGGGGCGGTACTGGGCGTGGGCATGGCCCGCGGCATCGGTTCCCTGAACCTGCGGGTGATCGGCACCATCTTCACCTCCTGGGTGGTCACCCTGCCCGCCGGCGCCCTGCTGTCGATCCTGTTCTTCTACTTCTTCAAGGGCCTGTTCGGCGCCTAATAACGCCGACCCGTCACGGAGAACACAACGCCGCCTTCGGGCGGCGTTTTGGTTTCTGTTGCCATGCCCAGCCTGCAAGCAAAAGGATCGAGTGACGAGAAGCGAGTTTCGAGCCGCGAAAACCTTTAAAGCGGGCAGGGTTTTGCCTTTCGAAACTCGGTACTCGCAACTCGAAACTGGCTGCTTCGTTCGGATGCCCTTTCGCTTGCAGGCAAGGTCCTCACCCCACCCCGCCGGCACATCTGGCATCCAACGCCCCCCGCTGGCTATACTGGCCTGTCAGTCATCCATCACCGAGACACGCCGTGCCCAGCACCACCCCCGACAATCAGGTCCACTGGTTCCGCAATTCGTCCCCGTACATCAATGCCCATCGGGGTCGCACCTTTGTGGTGATGCTCTCCGGCGAACTGCTGGACGGCCCGCGCCTGCCCACCCTGGTTCACGATCTGGCGCTGCTCAACAGCCTCGGCATCAAGCTGGTCCTGGTCCACGGTGCCCGCCCGCAGATCAGCGCGCGGCTGGCGGAATCCGGCATCGAATCCACCTTTGAGCAACACATGCGGATCACCGACAGCGCGGCGCTCAATGGCGTCATGGCGGCTGTGGGTGCCCTGCGCCTGAAACTGGAAGGGCTGTTTTCCATGGGGCTGGCCAACTCCCCCATGTACAACGCGGGCATCCGCCTGATCAGCGGCAACTTCGTCATCGCCAAACCGGTGGGCGTGCGCAACGGCTTCGACTACCAGCACACCGGCGAAGTCCGGCGCATCGAAGTGGATGCCATTCGTCAGCAACTGAGCAATGGCAACGTGGTGCTGCTGTCACCGCTGGGCTGCTCGCCCACCGGCGAACTGTTCAATGTGAACGCGGAAGAGGTGGCCTCCACCGCCGCCATCGCCCTGGGCGCCGACAAGCTGATTCTCATGGGTAACGACCTGCGGCTCGCCGACAGCAACGGCGACATGGTGCGCGAACTCAGCCCCCAGCAAGCCGGCAAACTGCTTGCCGACGACCAGCTCCAGGACAATGGCGTGGACCGGCAGCTCACCGCGGCCTGCCACGCCGCCAGCAATGGCGTGGGTCGCGCCCACCTGATCGACGCCAACGACGACGGCGCCCTGCTCAAGGAACTGTTCACCCGTGACGGCTGCGGCACCCTGGTCACCCGGGAAACCTACGAAACCCTGCGCGGCGCGCGCATCGACGACGTGGGCGGCATCCTGGAACTGATCGAACCTCTGGAAGCGGACGGCACCCTGGTGCGCCGCTCCCGGGAACTGCTGGAAAACGAAATCCAGCGCTTTGCCATCATCGAACGGGACGGCATGGTCATCGCCTGCGCCGCCCTCTACCCCTTCCCGGACGACAAGACCGGCGAACTGGCCTGCGTGGCCGTCCACCCCGGCTACCGCAAGGGCGAACGGGGTGCACAGCTGCTGGCATACGTGGAACGGCGAGCCAAAGAACAAGGGCTCACCAGCCTGTTCGTGCTCACCACCCTGACCGCGCACTGGTTTCAGCAGCAGGGCTTCGAAGCGGCGGGCGTGGAAGCGCTGCCGGGGGCCC
>CAZAGE010000099.1:0-2983 GCA_964484345.1 uncultured Oceanicaulis sp.
GCTGATGGAAGCCTTGCTGGACGCCCAGCCGGGCGACGTCATCGAGATCCCAGCGGGCGAATTCCTGATCGAACGCGGGCTCTCGCTCGCCGATGTGGATGGCGTGACCCTTCGCGGCGCCGGCATGGAGGAGACGATTTTATCCTTCGCCGAGCAGCGCCAGGGTGCGGAAGGCCTCCTGGTCTCCGGCTCGGACGACTTCACGATCGAAAACCTCGCCATTGAAGACACCATCGGCGATGCGCTGAAAATCACTGACGCCACCAATGTGGTGATCCGCGGCGTGCGCATTGAATGGACGAACGGGCCGTCCACCGATAACGGCGCCTACGCGCTCTATCCGGTTCAAAGCCGGAATGTTTTGATCGAAGACTCTGTAACGATCGGCGCCTCGGATGCGGGCATTTATGTCGGCCAATCCGACAACATCATCGTCCGCAACAATCGCGCCGAATACAACGTCGCCGGCATCGAGATCGAAAACTCCCGCAACGCCGACGTTTACGGTAATGTCGCGACGAATAATACCGGCGGCATTTTGATCTTCGACATGCCGCACCTGCCCCGGCCGGGCTTGGGCACGCGGGTATTCGACAATGATGTCTTTGAAAACAACACCGCGAATTTCGCCCACGAAGGCACGGCGGTGGCGAGCGTGCCGGCGGGCACGGGCATACTGATCAATGCGGGCGATGGGGTTGAGGTGTTCGATAATCGCTTCCGCGATAATCGCACCGCTCACGTGATCATCTCCTCTTTCTTCACTTCCGGCTGGGACGGCGTCGAGCTGGGCGAGGATTACGATCCCTATCCAGAAGCCATCCTGATCGGCGCCAACAGCTATCAAGGCGGCGGCGGCAATCCGGACAGGCTGGAGCTGCAAGCGCTGCGCGTGGCGATGTTTGGACCGACCGGCCGCATTCCGCCGGTGCTGTGGGACGGCTTCGCGGATCCTGAGAAAATGGTCGACGGCGCCTTGCCGGCTGATCAGCGCATTTGCGTGGAGGAGGTCGAGGTGCTCAACGCCGACCTGCCCAATGACGCGGCCAATGCGCAGCTGGAGGGCGAGGCCCATCGCTGCACCCTGCCCCGCCTGCCCGCCGTCGCGCTGGAGCTTTAGATGCGGTGCGCCTTGGCCGCCGCCGCGGCGCTGATCCTGACGGCGTGTTCCGGCGAGGCGGATTTGGGACCGGTTCCGGACGCGCCGCGCCCGCATATCGTCGCTGAGGGCTGGCCCGCATCCTTGTCGGGCTGGGGTCAGCTCGCCGCGGGCGGCGGCGCTTTGGTGCTGGGCGAGGGCGTGACGCCCTACCAGCTCAACACGGCGCTATTCACCGACGACGCCTTGAAGCTGCGCACGGTTTGGCTGCCCGAAGGCGCTGGCCCGGCGCGCTATGACGATCAGGAGGTGTTCGACTTTCCCGACGGCACGGTGATCACCAAGACGTTTTACTATCCCCGCGCGGGCCGCGACCTCGACCGGGTCAGCGGCGACGGCGCGGCGATGGCGCATTTTACCGGCGACCGGCTCGACCTCACCGCCGTGCGTCTGGTGGAGACCCGCATCCTGGTGCGGCGGGGCGCAGCGTGGGACGCGGCCAGCTATCTGTGGAACGCTGAGCAGAGCGAGGCGGCGCTCGCGCGCACCGGCGCCTTTGTCGATCTGACCCTGGTCAGCGCCGCGCGCGGCGAAGAGCGGCTCGATTATTGGGTGCCCAACGTCAATCAATGCGCCAACTGCCACACCACCGACACCAGCGATGGTCTGGGCGAACGCCCGATCGGCCCGAAGGCGCGCCATCTCAACCGCGATTTCGCCTATGCCGACGGAGCGCAGAATCAGCTGGCGCGCTGGACGCAGCTGGGCCTTCTGGACGGCGCGCCCGATAACACGCCGGCGGCAGCGGCCTGGACAGGCGGCATTCCCTCAGACCAATTGGCGCTGAACGCGGCGGCGCGCGCCTATCTCGACATTAATTGCGCCCACTGCCATTCGCGCACCGGTCAGGCCGACACGTCCGGGCTTTATTTGGAGCCCCGGGAGCCGGAAAATGCGAATTTGGGGCTGTGTAAACCGCCGATCGCAGCCGGCCGGGGCGCGGGCAGCCATCTCTTCTCCATTGTCCCCGGCGCAGCGGACGCCTCCATCTTCACCTACCGCATGGCGTCGACGGGGGCGGATGTGATGATGCCGGAATTGGGCCGCTCCACCGTTGATGAAGAGGGCGTGGCGCTGATCGCGGCCTGGATTAATGCGATGGCGGGAGGATGCGGTTAAGCACAACCGCAAAACCTGCTTGGCGCAGTCGTTTCGCTTCGGCATGGTCGCAGTCCGTCCCTGCCCCACCCCGGCCCTTGTGGAGAGCGCCCGATGTTCCGACCCGTCCTGATCGCCGCCCTTGGCGGCCTCGCCGCCGCCGCCTGCACCACCACCGAGCCGACCTGCCGGGAAGCGGGCGCGGCGGAGCGCGCGCTGTTCGGCGCTATTGTGGCCCATGACGAGGCGCGGGCTGCGGACCTGATGGCGAATACGCCCCAGGCCCAGCGCCTGCGCGCCCTGGATCCGCAAATTGAGCAACAAGTCTTCGGACAGCGCATGGGCGATGCGTCCGTGCGCACCGTGCTGATGCAGCCGCCGCTTTGCCTTTATGATCAGGCGCTGTCGTCGGACGAGCGGATCACCTATGTCTTCCCGGCCGGCCGGTTTGAAAGCCTGCAGAACCCCGATCAAGCCGGCGCCGAGCTGGGACGGGCGGGTCAGGATCATATCGTCTGCCGCTTTATCTCCGAAAATGGTCAGTGGCGTCTGTCCGACGCCTGCCTGTCGACCTTCGGGCCGGTGACTCCAGCGAGTTAAGCGGTCGCGTGCGCTCGGGCTGACGCCGTCGCGCATCCAACGATCGCCGGGGCCTCATGAATGAGTGCGTCATCGGTCAGCGCGTGGACCATGAAGAGCGCAAAATCAGTGCGCTTGGTGAGATTG
>CAZAGE010000100.1:0-2946 GCA_964484345.1 uncultured Oceanicaulis sp.
GTGTAGGCCAGCGGGTTGTTGAGGACGTAGGAGTATCTGTTGAGGTTCTGCGCCGTGTAGGGTTTTTGGACGTGCGGGTCGGCGGAGAGGAAGCGGCCGATCTTGGCGTCATAGACGCGGCCGTTCATGTGGATGAGGCCGACCTCTTCCAAATGCTCATGCTTGGTGAAGCCGCGGTCGAGGCTCGGCAGCGGGCCGGTATAGGCGCCGCCCGTCGTCGGATTGCGCCGCTCGCCCCAGGCGTCATAGGAGAGACGCTCCACCAGATTGCCCGCGTCATCACTGACGACGGAGATCGAGCCCAGATTGTCCCCATGCAGATACTGGGTCGTGTGGGTGAAGGAACTGACCCCCGGTGTGGGGTCATTGAGGGTTTCCGTCCGGATGAAGGACGCGACCATGGCGCCGGATGCATAGACATAGACCCGGTGATCTACCGCCCCCGTGTCATGCACCGTCTTTTCCAGATGGCCTGTATCTCCGACGGAGACGTAGATCGTCTTTTTCAGGTCATTGCCGCCAATGCCCTGACCGGCATTTACCGTCTGGGTCACCCGCTGGCGCTCGGTGCCGTAGGTGAAGTCTATGGTGTCGTTGGTGTCTGTGTTGGTGATCCGGTCCGGCTTGTCGAAGGTCGTCCAGGTCAGGGTGCGGTTGTCCGCCGTGGTGGAGTTGCCGTTGGCGTCATAGGTGTAGGTCTTGGCCGCGCCGCCTCCAGTCGGGGCGATGGAGGTCACCGCGTGGGGACTGGCCGAGCCATAGGTGTAGGTGCCGACGTCGGACTTGGTGAGGATGTTGCCGATGGGATCATAGGTCACCGTCTGCGGAGCAGGTATGCCCAGCGGCGGTGGCGCAATGAGGCTGGCGAGCGTGGCCGACGTCAGGCGGTTGAGGCTGTCATAAGCAAAAGTTTCTTCAAGCCCGGTGACATTGTCCGTGCGCTTTTCAACATTGCCGATGGCATCATAGGTATAGACAAGCTGCTGCAGGTCATTGTCACCGGCACCGCCCGTGGGGCCATCGGTGTTGATGCCCGTCAGCCAGCCGCGCACGTCATAGGTGCGCTCCGATTCAACGCCGTTGCCGAACTCTTCGTCGACCACCTGGTCGCGGGCGTCCAGCTTATTGGCCTTCCAGATCAGCTCGTTCGGGCCGCCGGCAACGACCTTGTTGAGCTCAATCAGGTGGCCGCAGACATTGTAGAGATACTCAACCGTCAGATCGAAGGGATTGGCGCCGGGCGGTGTCGGGTATTTGACCGTGTGCAGCCGGCTGCCGATGTCATAGGTGTAGACATACTCCCCCTGTGACACGCTATCGATGGTGATGGCCGTGGTGCTGACGCGGCCGACGATGTCGTAGACATAGCTACGCGCATAGCCGCTTGCGTCAGAGACCGATGCCAGCTTGCCGATGCCCGGGCCGGTGGCGGTGTCATAGGTCCAGGTGGCCGTCTCGACCGGGTTGCCCAGATGGTCCTTGTCCACGCGCTGGGTCATGCGCCCGAGCGCATCGTAGGTGTTCTCGACGACCTGTCCCTTGTTGTCGGTCTGGGTCAGCAGTTCGCCGAAGGCGTTGTAGGTGTATGTGGTCGTGCCCAGGCTGAGGTCGATCAGCTTGGTGCGGCGGCCAAGCGCGTCATACTCCGTCGTGGTGACGTTCAGCGATGCATCGGTGACCTTGGTGAGATTGTCGAAGGGGTCATACTCATAGGTGGTGATGTTGGTCGCGGCATCTTCCACCTGCACCACATTGCCGCGGGCGTTCTTGGTTTCGGTGCGGGTCTGGTTCAGGTGGTTGGTGCTGGTGCCGACAAGGCCGCTATAGGTGTTGGAGATCGTCGTCGCGTCCGGCAGGGTCTGGCCGACAAGGCGCCCCAGCACGTCATAGGTGTTCACCGTCCAGACCCGGGTGTCGCCCTGGAAGTAGGGTTCGGAGACGCGCGCGACGCGGCCCAGAGTATCGTACTCGGTGTCCACATAGATCAGCCGCGCGCCGGTGCCGTCATAGCCCTGCTCTTCGCGGCGGATCTCGCGCTCCAGCTTGTCGTAATAGATCTTGACGTCAGACCCGACCACGACCAGGCCGGCCAGGACCTCGGAGATCAGCACATAGGCGCCATTGGACGGGCAGCCAGCATATGTGCCCCCGGCAACGCCGCTGCAATACTGGTAGGAGTGGTGCGTGCTGGTGCCGTCTGCCCGCACCTCAGCGATCTTGCGGCCAAACCCGTCATACTGCCAGGTGGTGTCGAGGTTATTCGGGCCCGTAAGAGTCGTGACCACGCCGAAGCGGCCGTCATAGACACGGGTCTCTGTGTGAAGCAGCGCGTTCTCGGCACTCGTCGCAAACCGGCCCTGAGCGTCATAGCCAACGGATGACGACCTCGAGGTGGCTGTTGCCGGGTCGGTGACCGTTGTTGTTACCCGGTTGCCAAAACCATCATGGACATAGGCGGTCTCGAGGAAGACATATTCCGCCCCGCCACTGGGTTTGGCCTTGATGATCTCCTTCGTCAGGAGACCGGTTGTGGCGTCATACTCAAACTCGGTGATGCGCTCCTGGCTCTGGGATGCCTTGGCGGGTGACAAAGGCATGACCGTCATTGCCGCCGCCACGGCAACTGCCCCGGCAAACCCTGCAAGTCGCATCAGTCCATCTGCCGTTCCGCGCGTCATATCCACTACGCGTGCCGCTGTGCCATACCGCATCCACTTGTCCCCCGGTTTCGAGCGCCGCAAACACGCGCTCTGGCTGGATATCAAATTCCTTCTGTCCGCCGGCCTTGCTCACTCGCTGGCTGAACCGCTTCAGTCATTGTTCTTGCCGTCATCGTCACTGCCGTCTCATGGATCATGGAGACGTACTCATCACTTCGGCCCGCGTCAGACGGCCATGAATCCAGTCCGTCAGGTTCGGCGGTGCATAGGTATTGGTGGTGTTCTT
>CAZAGE010000101.1:0-2906 GCA_964484345.1 uncultured Oceanicaulis sp.
TGAAAGGCGGAGCCCGGCGGCGGGGTCCAGTTGGCGCCCGACATGGTGGCCGCCTGCGCGGGATCGAGGCTTTCAATGCCGGCGGACGCCAGCCGCGCCGCCGCTTCGGTCATCGCGCTGATGCCGCCGTCATAGAAGGCTTCGGTCACCAGGCCTGTCTCGAATTCGCGCTCGACCAATTGAGGCTCGGCGCCGTCGGGCGCATCGTCAGGAAGCGGGCGCGGGACGAAGACCCGTTCCGGCAAGGGATCAGGGCCGAAAGCTTGTTCGATCACCTCAGCGTAGGCCGCATAAGCGACCTGACCATAGGCGGTCGCCGGCCCGGCGAAGGCGAAGCGGGTGGCGCCCTGCGCCATGGCGTATTCTGTGACCCGGCGCACTTCTTCATCCGGCGGGAAGCTCAGCAGGAATACATTGCCGCCGGCCACCGTCGCATCGGTCGAAAAGGCGATAAGCGGCACGTCTTCTGCCGCTGCGACCTCACCGGCCGCCGCAACCGCGCCGGAAAATAGCGGGCCGAGGATCAAATCTGCGCCGTCGGCCAGAGCCGCTTGCGCCGCAGCCCGCGCGCCCGCCGGCGTGCCGCCGGTATCCTTGGGCAGCAAGACGACGCCGTCGCCCGCACGCTCAAACAGGGCGAGCTCGGCCGCGTTGAGGATGTTCTCCGATTCCGACCGCGCCGCGCCGGCGCTGGCGCTGAACGGCAACAGCAAGGCGACACGCGTCACCTCGAGGCCGCGCATATGCTCGGGCGTATAGCCCAGCTCGGCGATTTCCACAGGAAGGACGGCGGGGGCCGGCGTTACGCCGGCGACCGGCGGCGGCGCGACGGGGGCGGGCGGCGCCGCCGGCGGCGTCGCGCAAGCAGCCAGGGCGAGCATCCCGATCGCAGACGCAATTCCCAGAACGCGCCTTGGCGCGACGGGCTTCCTCGGCGATGCTTGACTGGTCATGACGCGCTACCCTCTGTCCGACGTCCCTTGGCGCGAAGCTAACCCTGGCGGCGGCGCCCCGCAACCGCGCCAAGGCGGCTTTAGCGCATGACGGTGTCCGGAAAACGGCGCCAGGCTGAACGCTGGGGGCGCAGGGCCGAGACCTTAGCCGCGCTGCATCTCAGACTGAGCGGATGGCGGGTCTTGGATCGGCGTGCGCGCACCGGCGCCGGGGAGTTGGATATCGTCGCGCGACGCGGAAACGTCCTCGCCTTTATCGAGGTTAAGGCGCGGGGCGATCTGGGGACGGCTTTGAACGCGGTCACCCCCCATCAGCGCCAGCGCCTGTTGCGCGCCGCCGCCATTTGGCGCGGCCGGCGTCCCGACCTTGCGGCGCTGGAGGTGCGCTTCGACCTGATCGTCTGCGCCCCCTGGCGCTGGCCGCGCAAGCGCGCGGGCGCCTTCACCGCGGAGGCGGGATCCAGCCTGGACCTGCTCTAACAGTTCGCCGCCGACCCAAAGTGTGAACGCCGCGTTTACCCTTCCGCGCAACACTATCGCGGCTGGGAGATTGACGAGGTGGCCTGTGACCTGGACCGTTCGCCTGATGGCGCTCATTCTCATCTTTGCTGTTGCGGGATGCGCCGCGTTTCAGCCCGGCCGCTCCGCCGGCCGCCAGCTTGATGATTTCAACGCCGCCACCAGCATCAAATCCGCCATGTTGCGCGCCGAAGGCTACCGCCTGGGCGGAATTGACGTGGAAGTCACCGAAGGCGTGGCGCTGCTCACCGGCTCCGCCCCGCGCGCCCAGGACCGCATCTATGCGGAGTGCCTGGCCTGGAGCGCGCCCTCCGTGCGCGAGGTGAGCAATCGCATCGATGTCGGCGGCGGCCGGGGCGCCGGGCAAGCCGCCCGCGACGCCCTGATCACCCAGCGCGTGCGCGCCCGCCTGGTCGCTGACAGCTCGATCCGGTCGGTGAACTTCAACGTCGAAACCCATAACAGCGCCGTGCACCTCTTAGGCTTCGCCCGCAATGACGCCGAGCGGCAACGCGCCGCCCTGCACGCCTCCCTCGCCGAAGGGGTGGAGGAAGTCGTCGATCTCGTCCGCGTCTTTGGAGAACGCCCCGATCTTCGCGCCCGCGGCGCGCTGCAGGCCGCCGCGTGCGACAGCGGGCTTCAGCCGAGCGTCGCACCGCCCCTGACCGCACCGGAGGCGGTCGATGAGGCCCCGATTCAGCCCATCGACCCGCCCGCGCCGGGCCCTGCGCCGGCGGTCAACGCGCGCTGGGCGACGCCAGGATAAACGCCAAATCACGAATATTGGTGATTATTTCGCGTGTGAGTTGACTCAGCTCGTCACATGTACCAGACTTGTTCTTGTTTTGATCGACTGTGTTCCAGCGCTGTGTGGATAACACCGTCACGCGCCAAAACGGATTGAATCTGGTCAGTGAGTCTGCGCCATGAGCATTCGGACGGAATCCGCCACTTTTGAAGGGGCGAGCGCCAAGCCTGTGACGGTGCAAGTGCAGCTCGCGGGCGGGACCCCCACTTTCGTCGTTGTCGGCCTCGCTGACAAGGCCGTGGCGGAAAGCCGGGAACGCGTGCGCGCCGCCTTCGCCGCCATCGGGCTCTCCCTGCCCAGCAAGCGGCTGATCGTCAATCTCGCGCCCGCGGACCAGCCCAAAGAAGGCTCGCATTTCGACCTGCCGATCGCCATGGGCCTGTTGTCCGCCCTCGGCGTTCTGCCGCCCGACATTCTCGAAGAGCACCTGGCGATGGGCGAGCTGGGTCTGGACGGATCGCTCGCCCCGGCCCCAGGCGCCCTGCCCGCCGCCATGTTGGCCAGCGAGCGCGGGCGCGGCTTCATATGTCCGGAGGTCTGCGGCCCCGAAGCGGCCTGGGCCGGTGGTGATCTGCCAATCCTGGCCCCGGCCTCTCTCATCCAGCTGATCAATCATTTCAAGGGCG
>CAZAGE010000102.1:0-2844 GCA_964484345.1 uncultured Oceanicaulis sp.
TATCAGGCGGCCCTTGATGATCTCAGCGGGCGTACGCTCCTGTCCGCACCCGCTGTCGCTAAAGCTTCTGCTGCTGAATAACCTGACCTCCCAAAGCAAGCTGCCCACCTTTTCTTTTAGGCATCGGCGGCTTGCTTTTGAGACTCCGCAGACAAGAAAGTGTTTGCCATTTGCATGTGGCAATCGCCAAACACTTTCGACTTGATTATGACCGAGAAAGAGACCCGCTATTGCAGAGGTTTTTGAAAAATCAGAACAAGGTATTTGCTGTACGAGAAACTTGAAGACAGCAAGTACCCAATTGCATGCCGGGCATTACAAGCATCATCGATGGTCTTTGGCAGATTATCTCCTTCCTCAGCCATGTCGATGCGCACTACACTTGTTACGTCATTCAGATTGCCATTCATACCAGCAACTCCTCGATCAGGGTTTTAGCAGAGCTGCGTTAAGCCGATCTGCTACCTTCTTAACAACTGTTTCATCCGCAACATCCAAGAAGTCGATTAAACTCCCGGCTTCATCATTTATGATCGACTCGATCAAGTCCCTTTTGTCGCCTTCTGCCGCGTCATAAGCGGCAATTATTTCCGCCTTGCTCGCTGCAAGTTTCCCAGTCGTAAGCGGGATAGCTTCGACCGCCGCAAGAGTGCTAGCAGCATTGCTATCCAGGTTACCGTCAGAGTTTTTGGCGAACATCAAGGCGGCTCCTGGCCTTGATACAGCCGTTGTACCGACCGCCAAACGCTGATAAATGCCAGACGAGCCTCCTAGATCGAATATTCCGCCATACCTCAATTCCATCAGCACATCGGGTGCGTCCTCCGCACCGTCTCCGACGACACCATCCGCATCCTCGCAGGCTACTTTCACCCCGTTGTCGACAGTGCAGACCCGGCGGTTGGTAGGAACAATTGCCACTTCAGATCGATTGTATCCAAGCTTGGCTTGTGGTGTTTGATTGGCGGCGCTTTGTGCGATTTCAACGCCGATCACAGTTCCTGTAGCAGCGACGACGTAGTGCTCTTTTGTTGACGAGCAGGCGGCGAGACATAACAACCCGAAAAGGGCGAAGGTCACCCGCAAGCGCGGCGCTCCTAAACGTTCAGTGTGATGCATTGTGTGGACCCCCATGTCCGTGTGTCGGCGGGTGCGCGATACGCAGCGGACCACCTGGTTTGTCAGAGACTTCGACTACTAGATTTCTGGCATCTGCGGGAACACGCACAGAGCTGCCTGCGACATAGCCAAGATTGAACTTGAGAGTTGGAGCCTGCGAAACAGTCAGGCCCAGAGCCTGCACTTTCGAGACAGATACCGGTGCTTCGGCGTCATCAGCCTTGGGGACCGAGACAATGCCGGCCCCAATGACCAGGTAATGGTCGGAGGTGTCGCCCTCAATTACGATGGCCGAGCAGCCAGCGGTTATCCCAAGGACTGCAACGCCCACGCCTTGGGCAAGCCATAGTTTCCCAGCAGAACGGTTCACGCAAAAGCCCTCCCCAAAAGGCCTATCGTTAACCAATCGTAAACATATACTCGCAATAAGTGCAATAGGTGGAAAATCTGTGTGGATTTACCACCGCCAGCTGCGGGCGCCAATCGAACATCCGTTTACGGAGCATTCAATCTACTCTTGCATACCAGACCAGCGTTGAGCATCGGGGCTGAACGCTATGATGCCTTAGGCGCAAGGCAGCCATGGCCCGCAACGGTCGCCTTCAGAGCATCGCTCAACGGGGTGTGAGGCTCCTCGCCAATTGCCGCAACAAGCCTGGTATTGTCGAGCCGGTGCGGCGTATCCCACAGGTAGCGCATCTTGACGAGCTCACGGAATGTCTCGTTGAACAGGCCAAGCATGCTGATTACGGCCCATGGCAGTTTCCGGATGGGGGCGTCCGGCACGCCAGCAGCCTGCCGCAACGCATCAGCGAAACTGATTCCGGTTTCACCACCAGTCGTGTGGCCGGCGAAGTGGAAAATCTCGAAATCGGCGTCAGCGATTTCTTTTTTGCTCAGTAAGCGGATGAATGTCTCAGCCAGGTCCGGGAGATAGGCGAAGGCGTGCAGCGTTTTCGGGTCGCCGGGGAAGGTAACCGATGAAATCGGCCTGCCCGGCTTGATCATGCCACCGCCGACCCAGGACCCCGGCGCATGGGGGCCGAAAAAATCCCCGGCACGAACGATGAGCGCCGGCTGGGGCGTGCAGCGCAACATATATTCCATTTCAACGCGTATATTTCCCTTTTCGGTTCGCGGATGCTGCGGCGCATCTTCGTCCAGGACGGGAAAGGCATCATCGCCATACACGTAGACGTTGCCGGGGAAGGCGATGCGGGCGTTGACCGCTTCCGCCGCCGCAATCGTGTTGCGCAGCATCGGGATCGCCAGCTGTTTCCACTTCTTGTAGCCGGGCGGATTGGCGCCATGAAAAATCACGTCGCAGCCCTTGGCGGCTTTGGCGACATCGCGGGCACGCATGGCATCTCCCCTCACCCATTCCACGTCAAGGTCAGCCATGGCTTTGGCCGCTTTTCTGGGCTGGCGGTGCAGGGCGCGGACGGTCCAACCGGCTGCCCGGGCGGCTCTGGCCACCTCGGAGCCGATCCCGCCGGTAGCGCCGATAACAAGAAGACGGAAGTGTGAGACCATGGTCTTGCTCCTGAAAACCCAAGGAAAAACTTGGTTTGCTGTGGTCAGGAGAAACATAGATCTCATCCATCAATACATAAATTGACGAAATATGTGCATTTGATAAACATATTTGCATGTCACGAGATGCCTTGAGTTGGGACCACTGGCGGTCCTTTCTGGCGGTTCTGGAGAGCGGCTCTCTGTCCGCCG
>CAZAGE010000103.1:0-2837 GCA_964484345.1 uncultured Oceanicaulis sp.
AGGAAGTACGCAACGCCCTGTCCTATCCCGCCTTTTTGGCTGTCGCCGGTCTGGGCGCCGTCGTCTTCATCTTCATGTTTGTCGTCCCGCGCTTCACGTCTCTCCTGGAGAACGCTCAAGCGGATATTCCCGCAATTTCACGCATCGTTTTGGGCATCGGCGCCTTTTTCAACGCCAATGCGCCCTGGGTGCTCGCCGGCGCAATTGTGCTGGTCTTGGTGGGTGTTCAGATCTCCCGCACTCCGGCCTTGCGCCGCGCTGTTCTGGATTTGGCGTTTGATTTGCCGATCCTCGGCCGCTTCTTGAGCGCCAGCGATACTGCGCGTTGGGCTCGGATAACCGGCACAGCCTTGCTGGCTGGCGCCGGATTGCTCGACGCCCTGGCGCTCGCTGAACGCGGCGTGTTGTCAGACAAGCGCCGGCGCGGCCTGGAGCAGGCTCGGCGCGCGGTGCGGTCGGGCGAGCCGTTAGAAGCCGCCTTGCGGGCTCATACAAAGACCGATGCGATGACGCTCAATCTGATCCGAACCGGGCGGCTGTCCGGCGCGCTGGATGAAATGCTGATCTTCGTCGCTGAATCGGGCGAGCAGGAGGCACGCAACCTCGCCAAGCGTCTCACCTCGCTCGCCGAGCCCTTGGCGATTGCCTTTATCGCGTCCGTGATCGGCCTGATCGTGATTAGCCTAGTGCTCGCCATGTCGAGCCTTTACAGCTTCGAGGTGATCTAGCGCCTCAAAGCCAGCCATGGCGACGGCAATAGGCGATCTGATCGGGTGTAAAGACCGATAAATTAGCCGTTTGTCCTCGGCCCTGGCTTTCCGGCGCCCTGACGTCGGCGCATGCCAGCTCAAGCACTGTATGATCAAAATCCAGGCCCATCGCGCTAAGCGACGCCGCCAGGGTTGCTGCAGGGGCGTGGACGAAATGATCATAGTCGAGCCCGATGGTGCGGCCACTAAAACGGGTTTGGCGCTCACGGTGGCGTTCGAAGGCCGTAATCCATAAGGCGAGCTGCGCGGCGGGCGCTCCGCCAAAATCCTGGACCTCTATTCCAAAATTTGCTCCCCAACGTTTGAGCTGATTGGTGTTTCGGCTGAACGCCATATCCACCGGGTTGCGATGAACGAATAGGAAGACCGCGTCTGACCAGGCCTCCAGGATGTCGTCTGCGAAGATATGCGTGTTTGGCTCTTTCACCAGGAAGGGGGCGTTGCCCGA
Organism: uncultured Oceanicaulis sp.; assembly: GCA_964484345.1. Lineage (GTDB taxonomy): Bacteria > Pseudomonadota > Alphaproteobacteria > Caulobacterales > Maricaulaceae > Oceanicaulis. The sequence goes on from CAZAGE010000103.1 coordinate 1,219, forward strand.
GGGGGGCGTGCGGCGGACAATCGCATCGGACAGCCGCTCAATATCAGGCGCCAAAGGGTGCTCGCCGCCTTCGATAACACTTCTAAGAGAATTCAGCCGCTCAGATACGCCGGGCAAAGGGGGCGGCATCCAATCGGTACGGACAAACAGATACGTGAACGCAAGGCAGTCCTCCGACCTGTTCAATGCCGGGCCATGCGCATATCCAAGCGCCTCAACGGCACTGGCGACGGCCCGCGTGCCTGATCCGCCAAGGCCGCCGATTATGACCGCCTTCGGTTTGTTGCGCTTGATCATGGGCATGGGACTCTTGAAAGCTGTTGACGCGTCTCGTCGATAGCGGGCGGCTCGGCTAACGTCGAGTCTCCGAGCAGACAGGGACAGAAAGCATGGCCGTTCAGCAGGTTTATATCATTCTGGGCATGCACCGTAGCGGCACCAGCGCATTGGCGGGGACACTGCTGGAGGCTGGCGTTCATCTGGGACGCGTCCTTGATCAGAGCATCAAGCGCAATCCTAAAGGTCTACAAGAGCCGCCCGCGATTTTGTACATGCAAGAAGACCTTCTCAAGGCCAATGGCGGGAGCTGGAACACGCCGCCGGACAGCGTGGAATGGTTCCCCATGCATAAGGCTGTGCGCGATCTATTCATCGAGTCCCGTGAGGGCGTGGCGCGATGGGGCTTCAAGGATCCTCGCACACTCCTGACCCTTGAGGGCTGGCTCGATGTCTTGCCGGACGCCCAACTCGTCGGCATCGTGCGCCACCCCTTGGCCGTGGCGCGTTCCCTTGAGAGTCGCAACGGATTTGAGATCGAGAAAGGGCTCCAGATCTGGCTCGCCTATAACTCCCGGCTGTTGCATTGGCGGCAAAAGCAGGACTTCCCGGTCGTTCAGTGCCTTTCGGACACCAACGCGATGAAGGCCAAGCTGCACGAATTGCTGCACACGCTGGACCTACAGCCGGAGCAGCCGCTCGAATTCTTTGACGCCGGCCTACAGACCGTTCAGGACGAAGCCGCTGGAACTCTCCCCGGGCCGGTCCGACGGGTCTGGGAGGCGCTTCTCGATGGCGTCCTCTGAAAACGTCTTCACGCACATGTCCACCCGGCTTTCCCTCAAATTCCAAGGGGCGAAGGCCTATACCCTTTCAAGCATAGATGCGCGCTTTGATTGAATGTTGCTGAGCGATCGCAACGAACCGACTATCGCTGAGCCGAGGTCAAAAGACACTGAGAAAGTACGCACTGTCTTTGTTTCGTTGCGCTCCAAAGAGGCGGCGCTGGAGTACTTTCTTCACTCTGTCTGACCTGAGACCCGATTGGTCCCGCATTTGAATTGAGAGTCTGTCGAAACGGAGACAGACGATGCGCAAGAGTAAATTCTCTGAGGAACAGATCATTGCGATCCTGGCTGAACAGGAGCGCGGCATGGCGACAGCGGAGGTGTGCAGGCGTTGCGGGGTAAGCTCGGCGACATTCTACAAGTGGAAGGCCAAGTTCGGTGGGATGGATGTGTCGGACGCCCGTCGGCTGAAGACGCTTGAGACCGAGAACGCGCGGCTTAAGAAGCTGCTGGCTGACAGCATGTTGGATGTGTCGATCCTGAAAGACCTGCTGG
>CAZAGE010000104.1:0-2517 GCA_964484345.1 uncultured Oceanicaulis sp.
TGAACCACAGCCTCCGTCGGCACTTCTTCGACTTCATCAATCAGGCGCGCATTGAGCATGCCCAAGCGCTGATCGCCGATGACCTGGACCGGAAGAAAACCTTGCTCGATATCGCCTATGCCTCCGGCTTTAACAGTAAGTCGTCGTTCAACACGGCGTTTAAGAAGCATGCGGGTCAAACGCCGAGCGCCTATCGCGCCGCGCAGCGCGCCAGCTGACAGAAAATGGTCCGACTTCGCGAAGTCGGACGACCGAATATGCGCGAACCTCCAACACCATGCTCAAATGAGTTTGGAGGTATCAATGAAGCTCACAACTGTTCTCGCCTCGATCGCCTTGGGCCTTGCCGCGGCGCCTCCAGGATTCTCCGCACCGGCCTTTGACCAAGAGGCGGCGCGCGCCGCGATGGTCGACGCGCTGTCGCTCTGGACGCAGGACGAGGCGGGCCCCGGCGCCATCTTGCAAGTGGCCCACGAAGGCGAGCCGTTGATCGTCGAGGCGGCGGGCCTGGCGGAGTTGGAGCACCGGATCCCGATCACGCCGGACACGCGGTTTCAGGTCGCTTCGGTGTCCAAGCAATTCACCGCCTACGCGGTGGTGCGATTGGCCCAAGACGGCCGCCTCAATCTGGATGCGTCGATCGCCGACTACATTCCGGAAGCCGATCAGTATGCCGAGGTGACGCTGCGCGACTTGCTCGCCCATACCCATGGCGTTCGCGGCGCAATGAGCCTGGTCGGCGCCAGCGGCCTGCGCCCGGAGGACGTGGTCACGAACGCGCACGCGATGAATTTGATCCTGCGCCAACGCGCGATGAATTTCGCGCCGGGTGAGCGGTTCGCCTACTCCAACACAGGCTTTATCCTGCTGGCGGAGGTCGTGGCCCGGATCACTGGACAAAGCCTCAACGCCTATTGCCGCGAAATCATTTTCGATCCGCTTGGGATGGACGAGACCCGGTTCGCGGATCGCTTGGAGACCATCATCCCGAACCGGGCTCAATCCTATGTCTGGACCGGAGAGGGCTATGGGCGTTTCCCGTTCAACTACGCGCTGACAGGATCAACAGGCCTCATCACCACGCCCGGCGATCTGGCTTTGTGGACGGCGCATCTCGACGCCCTCGCAGATTATGACCCAGCTTTCTACACCAGCTTTCACACCCTCGGCGTCCTCAATGACGGCGGCGCCACGACCTATGCCTACGGGCAGGAGCGCCGAATGTTTCGTGGGTTAGAGACCTGGAGCCATGGTGGCCGCGACGCGGGCTATCGCGCCTTTCTGCTGCGCGCGCCGAGCGAAAGTCTCAGCATCACAGTGATGAGCAATGCGGCGGACTTTGACGCGGCGAAAACCGCCTACACCATCTTGGAGGCGCTGTTGGCGGATAGGCTTGACCCCGAAGTCACTGACACCTCGCGACCGACGCCTGAGCAGCTGGCCGCCTACGAGGGCGACTATGCGCTTTGGCCCGGCTTGATCTTCTCGCTGCGCGCCCAGGACGAGACGCTGACGTTCGCAGTGCGGGGACAGGAAGCCACGACTTTGCCGGCGCTGTCCGACCATATCTTCCAGCTCAATACACGAACCGATCTCGCCATCGTGTTTGATCCCGGTGTCGACGGTCCGGCGCCCGGCTTCGGTTATCAGCTGGGCCTGCTTGGCGTCTTGCCGGCGGACCGTGTTGAGCTGGCTCCCTTCGATCCGGCGAGTATGGAGTTGAGTGAGTTTGTCGGGCGCTATTACAGCGCGGAGCTAAGCGCGGGGTATGACATGGTGCTGGAGGATGGACAGCTGTTTGCGCGCCACCCGGCCGCCGGGTCGATCCCGCTGACGGCGTTTCAGACCGATATGTTCAACAGCCCTAGCAACTACTTCCAGCAAGTCGAGTTCATTCGAAACACGGCGGGCGAGGTGCAGGGCTTCCTGCTTTCCGGCGTTTTGATGGTGGATGTGGGCTTTGAGCGCGTGCACTGACCGTCCCGCGTTGCACCGGCGATGGCGCAGGCGCGCCATTGCCGGATGGGCCCGTCAGCGCTACATGCGCGCCCATGACTGATGAACGCTATTCCAAGCTCGACCAGCTCGGCGCTGAGTCCTTCGCCGCCGCGACGCCGGAAGAGGCGCGTCTGGAGCGGGTCGAGAACCCGTCCGCGGGCGCGGATTATCTGATCCGCTTCACCTGCCCGGAATTCACTTCCATCTGCCCGGTGACCGGCCAACCGGACTTCGCCCATCTCGTGATCGATTATGCGCCGGCGCGCTGGATCGTGGAGAGCAAGTCCTTGAAGCTTTATCTGCAAAGCTTCCGCAACCACGGCGCCTTCCATGAAGCCTGCACGATGATGATCGGGCAGCGCCTGGTCAACGAGCTGGATCCCAAATGGCTGCGGATCGGCGGCTATTGGTATCCGCGCGGCGGCATTCCGATCGACATCTTCGGCCAGTGGGGCAAGCTTCCTGAGGGCCTTTGGGTCCCCGATCAGGGTGTTCAGCCCTATCGCGGCCGCGGCTAAC
>CAZAGE010000105.1:0-2411 GCA_964484345.1 uncultured Oceanicaulis sp.
TTGAAAATATTAAATGCGCTATTGCCTTATGTTTTTGTAGCTCAGCTATTAAAAACAATCCTGATCTTATGAAAGCGCCCACCTCTCTTCTATTCATGTGCATGTTATGTTTTGCAGGTCTCAAAGCCCAATCCGACTCCCTGCAATGCAACGGTGCCCTCATTCTCCTAACCGTTGACAGCTTGTTCGAGCTAATCCCTAATCCAGGTTCAAATACCTTCGACCGCCCCCCTTTCGTGCCTGTTTCTGCCTTAGAAAAAGGGCCACATTCTGCTATCGGTTACCGAAAGACCGACCATTCCATCTATGGGGTTGATTACCTCCGGTATCCCTATACCCGTTTATTTAAGCTGGCCCCAGACAGCGATTTTCGGTTTAGAATAAAATTTGGTCAAAAGCATGAGAAATAGTCACTTTAAGCTCTTGAAGGAAACTTTTGCTGCCTCTTTTGCCAGTTAAAATTTTGTATTTCCCTTTTACGCGTAATAAAACTTTAAACCGAGAATCGCTGGGCCCCAGATGGAACTAAACAAATATTAGATACCCTATTTTATGATTTTGAGAATTTTAGGGGTCAGGGAGGCATCGGCAAAGATCAGCGATATTTAATTCTTGTACGTCCTGTGGGCGAAACTTTACCGCTATTCAACCCGGACCGACCCAACAAGATTTATTTTGTAGACCTGGAAGACCCAAATCACAGCATTGACAGCCTAGATGCCATAACTACAGGTGAAAATGCAGGGGCTGGCATTGACGGAATCGCTTTTGATCCAGATACAGGCATTGGGTACGCCTATGACTATTACACGAGTCGATTAATTACTTTAGACCTCACTACAGGTGTGGTTGACAATAGCAGTTTCCCGGTAATTGATCTAAGCTTTATTGAAGATCAATTGCCAGCTGTATGGTTTTCCCCCTTTGGGGAATTGATCGGTGCCTTCAACAATGATGATTCAGATATCATGATCTATTTCAATAAGGAAACCGGATTAATCGAAAATGTCCTGACCCGGCCGCGCCAAACGCTTACCGATGGATTTGACGGTTGCTCCTACCCCTTCACAGTGGCCCTTTCCAAAGAGGTGAAACCAGATACTGTATTCAACTGCCTTTCCTTCGATGTGGTTAATACGATTGCCTACTGGATGGAGTCCGAACAGGGAGAACTGACCTTCCGGGACAGCTTCCCAACAGGCTTTCTCATCGAGGAGGTCCTTTATAATCCGTACGGAGGACAAGTGGAAGGGCTCGGGACAAACCAGTTGTTGATAAAAAACATTGCACCTGTCATTGGCGTGGATAGTATTATTCTGCGGGTAAAGGTCCCCGAGGGCACTGCTCCCGGTGCCTATGAATGCCAGGCCAACCTTTCCGGGCTAAATATGGAGGAACTGAACAACATGGAAACCACCATCTACTCGGACAACCCTAACATAGAGCTAAAGGCAGACCCGTCCCCTATTTGGGTACTCGATTTTAAGCAGTACATTAATCAGCAGGCCTATGCACTGTGCCCGGATTCAAGCGTACACTTATCCCTGCTGCCCGCCTCTTCAACCGGTCTCTTGCAATATCAATGGTCAACTGGGCAAACCGCTTCTTCCATCGAGGTCCAAAAGGCAGGTATCTACGAGGTCACGGTGAGCGGTGGATGCCAAACGTATTCTTTTGACATTCCGGTAATTGACGGAGCGATCAACGTGAACCTTGGAGGGGACCGGTCTGTACCCATTGGTGATATGGTAGTATTGGACCCGACAATTGACAGTGAAGGCATTATTACAGTTTACGAATGGACGGTAGCAGATACCGTAGTTCAAAATTGTCCAGCCTGCAACAGTTTCTCTCTTTCGCCTCTGTCCAACAGCACCAACGTAGCCCTGTCCGTTGAGAACCAGTACGGGTGCGAAGCCGAAGCCGAAGTCCAGTTGACACTAAACTATCCGGTATACGCGCCCAATGCATTCAGCCCGAATGGAGATGGCTACAACGATGTCTTCTATTTGCAAACGCCAGAACCCGTTACGCTGGAATCTTTTACTGTTTTCGACCGATGGGGCAGCCTGGTCTTTAGTCGTGAGCATACCCTAACTAATGCTCCGGATGTGGGTTGGAATGGCAGGGTCCAAAGTGAAGCAGCAGCTTTGGGCATCTACGCCTGGCAGGCCACTCTGGAGTACGAAAATGGGCATAGGCATCAGATTAAAGGTGAAATTATGTTAGTGCAGTAAAAAGGATCAAGTCGAATTCATGATTCCTACTCAAAGTCAGAAATCTAAACCATCTTTCAGCTATATTTGGGATCTCACTGGCATCTTACCAGTTTTAAACAATGGAAGCATATGACAACGCGCCAGCTTAACCGCCAACAAAACAGCATCTGGATATTCATTTTCCTGGGCTAT
>CAZAGE010000106.1:0-2285 GCA_964484345.1 uncultured Oceanicaulis sp.
TCCGCCGCCTCCCCAACCGATAGGGCTTCGGCGAACTGCTCCAAGATGGGCAGCAAATCTTCGCCCTCCGCATGGTCGAGATAGATCACCCGGAAGGACTGGTTGGACGCGCTGACAGCATCGATGCGGCGCACCAGCGCCACCATCTGGCCCACAGCCCCCGGCTCGCCGCGCAACAGCAAGGCGTTGGATGCGGGCACCGCAGCTACGGTGACCGCGAAGGCGCGGTCATCCTCGCCCTGAGCGGTGCGCGTGCGCAGGCGCTCGACGATGCTCACCATGTCTTCCGCGGGGATGTTTTCCAGAACCATCATCTCGACGGTCGACCGGTCCACGTCCATGGCGCGCAAGGCCTGTTCGACCGCGCCGATATTGGAGGCGAAGTCCACCACCACGATGAGATTGCCGCTTTCAACCGCGTTGGCTGCCCCGGACCCGCTGATCATCGGACCGATGGCGCGCAGCGCGTCGCGGGCGGAGGTGTTGGTCAGGCGGATGACCGAGGTCAGGAAAATCTCGCCGTCCCGGCCCGCGCCGACCGGCGCCCCGGCGCGCGCGCCTTCGGCCTCAGGCACGATCTGAAAGACGCCCGGGGCCGAGCGCACCGCCGCGTAACCGTTGACCCGCAGGGTGGACAGAAAGACCTGGAAAACCTCTTCGGAGGTCAGCGGGGACTGGGAGGTGATCGTCACACGTCCACGCACATCGGGATCGACAATGAAGGTATAGCCGGTCAGGCGCGAGACATCGTCGATCACCGCCGCGATCTCGGCATCGCGGAAATTCAGCGTTTGACCTTCCTGCGTATTCGCAAGCGCCGTGGCTTGGGCGGCGATAATCAATGCCGCAACGGTCAGGGCCGCTGTAAGCCGCATGAGGCTCACCGAGGTCTTGAAAACGCCCATCGTCTTACTCTCCCACCCTCACGCTCAATCGAGCGCCACATCGACTTGGATTGTCGCGCCGTTACGCAGCACGGTCATCGCCAATCGCTCGTTGGTTTCAAACAAGGACAGCGCCTCTGACGCCGCCTCGGGGCCGGTTAAACGCACCCCATTTAGCACGGTGATGATGTCGCCCGGCTGCAAGCCGGCGGCGCGCAGCACTTCCAGATGCGAATTGGGGCGTACCCGGAAGCCGGTGATCTGGCCATTGTCGATTTGCGGCGAAAGGCGCAGGCCCTCGACCCAGTCTTCCGTGTCCAACGACCGGGCTAGCGCCACATCCGGCTCGCCGGACAGCGGACTAGCCTGGGTCGCCGGGTTCGGAGTCTGCGCCACAGGGGTCGGTCGCGACGCCGCGCCCGCCTGCGCCCGGCGCGCAGCTTCTTCTGTTAAGAAAAGGCTTTCGCGCGCGCCGCGGCGATTAATGATCACGCGGTCCTCGTAGATTTCTTCCAGCCGCACGCCATCGGCGATTTCATCGCCGGCGCCGAAGGCGCGCTGGCCGGCGCCCGGCGCTTCGATGAAGGCCGCGCCCGATTGCGGATTCGAGCCTCGGCGCACCCCGCGCAAGGTCAGGTCCAGCCGGGTTTCAGGCGCGACTTGCGGACCAAGGTCGACCACGTCCGTCCGTGCCGCAAACAAGCCCGCATTGCTCAGAGCGGATAAGTCCGTCATCCGCTCAGACGTCCCGGCGTTCAACGCGGCGCTGGTCTGGAGCGAAAGCGGACGGACCGAGTCGCCATAGATCACCAGCCAAACGGCCTGAGCCAGAATGAAGGCGATCACAGCCACCAGAGCGAGCTCAACCAGACGCACGCTCCAACTCAGCGCCAAACGGGCGCCGACCTGGGGTCGACTTGACCCTGGAGTTGAAACACTTGTCGCCATAGGTTGATGTTGAAACACGTCCGGGCCCGGAAGGAAAGCGTTGCGGCGCGCCGGGCCTCGACCGCGCTAAGCCTTTAGCCTCAAACGGCGAAGAGCGGGTCCCCAAAATGGAGGAGGACCCGCCCCATCACGTCGCCGCCTGGCGTTTGAAACGGGCCTAGAAGGTCCGCGTCAACGACAGGGAGAATGTCGTGCCGATATCATAGCTATCGACGACAAACTGCGTTCCGGAGGAAGACTGGCTCGCACTGTAGTCTTCGCCCAGGATGTTGCGAACGGCGAAACGAATGTCGAAGGCGCCCCCGTCATTGGTTTCAAAGCTGCGGCTGTGGACCAGATCGACCATGAAGGGCGGCTCTTCCACCACTTCAGGAAGCCCCCGGGCCACGTTCGCCAGCGCACGGGTGCGCTCGCCGGTATAGTTGAACAGCAGCGCCGTGCGGGTGTTGTCCT
>CAZAGE010000107.1:0-2284 GCA_964484345.1 uncultured Oceanicaulis sp.
AGCGCAACACTGGCAGTGTTGAGGTCGGCGGTTCGATCCCGCCTGGCTCCACCAAATACGTCCCCTTCGTCTAGTGGCCCAGGACACCGCCCTTTCACGGCGGTAACAGGGGTTCGACTCCCCTAGGGGACGCCATATAGAAAAGCCCTGCTCGAAAGAGTGGGGCTTTTTTATTGGCGGGCATTGCGGATTAGCCAAGGGGCTGGCTAGGGGCAACTGGTAGATCTGGACGCCCGAAATGGATGACAGAACCTCGAATCTGCTCCGCCGCCGCTGATTGTGTAGGGTGCACTGAGCCTAAGGCGAACTGCACCATCAAACGCCGGATCGGTGCAGTTCGCCTTAGGCTCAGTGCACCCTACGCCCCGGAATTCTGCGATTAACCTTCCAGTTCCCGCAGCACCTTTTCTCGCAAGGTCTGTAGTCGTTCACTGAAGGCAACCGGGTAGCCTGATTGTGCAGGGTTCAGGCTGAGCAGAGATTCGGGTAGCTTTCTCAGATGCCTGGCCACGTTCTCCCGGGTAACCGCCAAATCCGGCGCCTCGCGGCAGGGCTCGCCTTCCTGGATAACAGGCTGCAATAACGGTTCGCCCTCACTTTGCTCGTCCCGGGCGGTAATCCGGTCCTGCTGATAATGTCCCTGCTCATCGGTTTGTCGCCATACCTGCTTACGGCCCGGGTGTAGCTGCTTGCCGGGAGAGTTTTTCAGCCGGGGACGACCCGCATAGTCGGTGAGCTTGTAGGCCAGATCCAGGGTGGGGGCATCGCTGGAGGCCCCCATGCTGGTGCCTACGCCAAAGCCGTCGATGGGCGCGCCAGCCGCTAACAGGCCGGAAATCCGGTATTCATCCAGACCACCGCTGACCAGGATGCGGATCTGTTGCAGGCCTGCGTCATCCAGTTGATGACGGGCGTCTTTTGCTTGCTGCGAAAGGTCACCGGAATCCAGGCGAATGGCGCCCACATCCAACCCTTCATTGCGCACCAGGTGAATGACTTTTTCCACGCCAGCCCGGCTGTCGTAGGTGTCTACCAGCAGGGTGGTACCGGGATACAGTCGGGCGTAGGCGCGGAAGGCATCCAGCTCATCATCGTGGGCCTGGATATAGGAATGTGCCATGGTGCCGCGGAGTGGTAGCCCGTGTTGCAGGCCGCCCAGCACATTGCTGGTGCCGGCCAGGCCGGCAGCGCGGTAGGCACGCACCCCGCGCAGTGCAGCGTCGCTGCCATGCATGCGACGCATGCCGAAATCCACCACCGGCCGGCCATCGGCGGCGAGGACCATACGCACCGCCTTGGAGGCCAGCACGGTCTCCAGGTGCACGTAATTCATCAGCAGGCTTTCCAGTAGCTGCGCTTCCATCAGCGGGGCGGTGATTTCCAGCAGAGGTTCCTGGGGGAATACCGGGGTGCCTTCCGGCAGGCAGTGGATGTGGCCACTAAAGCGGAAGTCCTGCAGCCACTGCAGAAAGTCATCCTGAAACAGGTCCAGCGTCTTGAGCCGGTTAACCTGCCGGGAGGGGAAGTGCAGTTGGCTGACCCGTCGGGCGGCGTACTCCTGCCCGCAGGCCAGGATCACGTTGCGTTGCGCCGGCATTTGCCGATAAAACAGGCTGAAGGTTGCGGTGTCATTCATGCCTTCATGCCAGTAGGCCTGCAGCATGGTCAGTTCGTAGAGATCGGTCAGCAGGCCCAGCGCATCATTGTCAGCAGAAAGATCCATATCAGGCGATATCTTCCAGTTGGGTGCCGGCTTCACGCAAGGCTTCGAGGGTGGGGGCTTCCTGATCGGGGAAAACCGGGCGAGTGGCGTTGCGGAGCAGATGCACCTGGAAGCCGGCGGCACAGGCATCCTTGATGGAGTGGAAGACGCAGACATCTTCTGCCAGACCGCCAACCCAGAGACGTTTGACGCCTTTTTTGCGCAGCCAATCTGTCAGACCCGTCCCGTCAAAAGCGGAGTAGGCATCCCGGTCGAAGGCCGTGCCCTTGCTCACAATTACCGTGCCTGTGGGCAGGTGCAAATCCGGGTGAAAGGCGGCACCCCAGGTATCCTGTATGCAGTGCGTCGGCCAGGGGCCGCCCTGGGCCTGGAAGGAGCAGTGGTCCACGGTGTGCCAGTCGCGGGAGGCGATCACCGGCAGGTTGGCGTCGGCGGCGGCTTTCAGCCAGCGATTCATTGCCGGCACCACCTGGTCACCATCGGCGACGGCCAGAGCGCCACCGGGGCAAAAATCATTCTGGATATCCACGGCCAGCACAGCATCGCCGGCCTTCAGGGGAA
>CAZAGE010000108.1:0-2272 GCA_964484345.1 uncultured Oceanicaulis sp.
TCGGCATTGTTGTCGTCACCCATGGCCGTCTCGCCGACGAACTCGTCGCCGCCACTGAGCATGTGGTCGGACCGTTAGAAGCGTGTACATCGATCTCCATCGGGCCCGACGACGATATGGAACGCCGCCGCGAAGACATCCGCCAGGCCGTTGAAGCTGCCGATAGCGGCGCCGGCGTGATCATCCTGACCGATATGTTCGGCGGCACGCCCTCCAACCTGTCGATCTCGCTGTTGGAAAAGGGCAAGGTCGAAGTGGTCGCCGGCGCCAATTTGCCGATGCTGATCAAGCTGGCGGAGGCGCGCACCCGGCTCAACGTCGATGAACTGGCGGTCAGTGCGACCGAAGCGGGCAAGCGCTATATCGCGATTGCGTCTGACATCCTGGACGCCTCGTGACCCCAGAACGCACCGTCACCATCTGCAATCAGCGCGGTCTTCACGCCCGGGCGTCAGCGCGCTTCGTCGCTGAAGCGGCGAAGTTTGACGCCGTCGTCCAGGTCGCCTGCGACGGTGAAGCGGTGCAGGCGGATTCTGCGCTGGAATTGATGATGTTCGCCGCCGGCCCCGGCACCGACATCACGATCAGCGCTAGCGGCCCCGACGCCACAACGGCTGTCGACGCCCTGGCGGATCTGGTCGCGCGCGGCTTCGACGAAGGGGCTTAGTCGTCTTTTGGCGCGTCGGCGTCAGGGGCTTCGGCGGCGGAGGCTGACGGCGCGATCTCAGACGACGCCGGCGCGGCGAAAATCGGGATCACATTATCCGGCAGAGGCGCATCGGGTTTGAGGGTCTGCGTCTCGCGTTGCCCCACCGCTTCGCCTGAGCCTTCACCTTGCGCCCGGGTCGCCTCCGGCATGGGCGGCGGCGGCGGCAGCACAATGGCGCGGGACGCATACCGCGGATCCGTGCGCAGGCGCTCCGCCTCTTCAGGCTCCAGGCCAGCGGGCGCTGTGTCCGTATCAGCGGCCGGCGCTTCAGCCTTCGTCTCGCTGTCCGTCACCGCAACCGGCGTGCTTTCACTCGCCTCTGGCGCTGCCGGCGCGGAAGGCTCTGAAGCGTCTTGGTCTTGAACGGCCGGCGCCTCTTCAACTTCGGCCTCAGCCTCAACCGCCTCCGGCGCTGCAGTCACAGGCGCGTCCGGCGCTTCGGCGCTCTCAACAGGGGCCTCGGCTTCGGGCGCCGTATCATTCGCCGCATCCTCAGCGGTGATGACGGCTTCAGGCGCATCCTCGGCGGTCTCCGGCTCAGCCTCAGCGGCTTCATCGGCCTCAGTCGGGGCGCCCATGTCGGCGCTGACCGGCTCCGCTTCCGGAGCGGCGTCAGAGGGCTCGGCGCCGCTCTCTTCAACGGCGGCGTCGGCCGGCTCATCAGCGCTGTCAGCCTCGGCAGGCTCCGGCGTTTCTTCGACGGGATCCACGTCGACAAGCGCGTCCTGCGCGGCCTCACCCTCGACCGTGTCGGCTTCAACCGCGGCTTCAGCGGCCGCGTCGGTTTCGGGCGCCGTCGCTGCTGCGTCTTCAGCGGCGGCTTCTTCCTCGCTGTCGACCGGCTCGCGCAGGCTGGCGGCGGTGGCGGCGACGGCGGGCGCGAGGGCTTCAACCGGCTCGGCCTCGATATCGTCTCCAGCGGCGGCGTCATCAGCGGCCGCCTCGGCAGGGGCGACGGCGTCCTGTGGACCTTGGCGCAACACGTGGTCGGCGAGCACGGCGATGCGGGCCTCCAAACGGGCGCCGTCGCGAATGCGGTTGATCAACCCGCCCAGGACAAACACGAAGGCGGCCAAACCCAAGCCTGAGAGCGCCGGGCCGGTCATGCCGGCGACGCCGCCAAATCCGAGCGCCACAGCGCCCAAAGCGACGACAAAGAGGGGCGCCCACAGAAGGCGCCAGGAGCGCAGGACGTAGACTCCCAAGGCGGCGATCAGGACGCCGGCGCCGAAGACCATGGCATCGGCGAAAGCCGCGACGGCCGGCACCGCATTCGCGAGCGCGGCGCTGATCGGAGCGACGGCGTCGGCGAAAGTCCAGCCGGTCAGCGCCGGCAGGGCGCCCGCGGCGAGTTCGGCGACGTTGAAGGCCGGGCTGGCGCCAAACAGGGCGGGATCGACCTCCACCAAAAAGGCGCGCAGGAAGGGCCAGACCACCGCCAAAGCCGCGACAGCGAACAGCGCCAGGGTCAAAACCCAGTTGAAGGTGCGCGACACGCCGGCCTTGGCCAAAAGGCCTTCCGCGCCGGGATGGGTGCGGCACCAGGCGCCGGTGTCGTGATTG
>CAZAGE010000109.1:0-2268 GCA_964484345.1 uncultured Oceanicaulis sp.
AGCCAAACGGCCCGAGCGGACCTTGCCCATCGCCATCGGCGCGACGCTGGGCGCAGCCTTGATCCTTTACGCCCTGATCGCCTGGGTCTCAGTCTCCGCCATCGGTCCGCAATCCCTGGCCGACAGCCCAGCGCCCCTGGCCCGTGTGGCTGAAGCAGGATTGGGGCCCACGGCGGGTGAAGTGCTGGCCGGCATCGCGCTGATCGCCATGGTGAATGGCGTTCTGGTTCAAATCCTGATGGCCTCGCGCGTGCTCTATGGCATGGCCAAGCGCGGCGCAGGCCCGACTTGGATGACCGCGGTGCACCCGCAGCGGCGCACGCCCCATGTGGCCACCTTGATCGTGGCGGGTCTCGTCGCTGCGCTGGCGTTGGCGGCGCCGCTTGCGACCTTGGCGCAAGGCACGGTCTTTGTCGTGCTGGTGGTCTTCACCTTGGTCAACGCTGCTCTAATCGCGGAGAAACGGCGGGGCGAGGCGGGCGATCATCCCCACTTCACCGCGCCTTTCTGGGCGCCGGTGACCGGTCTGATCATCAGCGTTGTTCTTTTCGGCGTCTCGATCATCGGTCTGTTCGGCTGGCTCTGGCGCGCAGCTTGCTTGTCTATTCGCTTGTGAGCCAAAGGAGGTCGCCATGGCGACGGTGCTGCTGCTGGGCAATTTGCGCGCAAGCTTGACGCTGGCCCGATCGTTGGCGCGGGCCGGCCACCGAATCGTGGCGGGGATGGATGCGCCGGACCCCTATCTCTTCCTGTCCCGCCATGTCGCCCATGTCTTTCCCCATGCGCCGTTGGACGTGGAACCGGACGCCGCGTTAGAGGCGGTGACTGCAGCCATAGCGCGCGAGGACGTCGATGTCATCCTCCCGGTCAGCGAGGTGGCGACCCGCCTTGTCGCGCGCGAAGCGGAGCGCCTTGGCGCGCTGGTGCAGCTGGCTTTGCCGGACCCGGCGTTGGTCAAACGCTGCACTGACAAGGCGGGGCTTTTTGAAGCGTGCGAAGGGGCCGGCGTGCCACTGGCCAAGCGGCGCATTGTGGCGTCAGTGGATGGGCTTCACGCCGCTGCTTTAGAGGTTGGAGGCCCGCTGATCGTCAAGCCGACCGATTCCACCGCCTACGTGCTCGGCCGCAAGGCCGTGGTGCTGGACACGCCGGACGCCGCCCGCGACGCCTTCACCGCCTGGCCGGCCGATCATCAGACTTTATGCGTCCAGCGCTTCGTCGATGGACCTCGCCTCAATGTCTATTTCGCGGCGGTCGACGGGCAGCTGATCGGGGCGGTTCCGGTTCAAATCGGCCGCACGGACGCCTTGGACGGCACCGGCTACGCCCTGGCCGGCCGCTCGATCAAGCCTGGACCCGACCTTCGCCGGGCCACCGAAACGCTGATCGCCCATCTGGGCTATCACGGGGTGGGCTGCGCGCAATTCATGCAGTCGTCCGATGGGACAGCCTTGAGCTTCCTGGAGACTAACCCGCGACTGGGCGCCAATTACAAGATCGCCGAGGCTTGCGGCTTACGGCTTTCGGAGCTGGCGTTGGATTTGCCTTTGGGCGCTCAGCCCGCGATCCCAAGCGACGCCTGGGCGTTTAAAACCGGCGTACACTATGCCTGGACCAAAGGCGCGATATCGGGGGCATTGAAAGCTAAGCGGGCAGGCGATGTGGGCTGGGCCGGCTTCGCCGGCTTGATGGCGCAAACCGCGCGTGAAGCGTTGGCGCCGTGTCATCTCACCTTCGACCCGACCGATCCGCTGCCCACGCTGGGCGCCTATGCGAATATCGTTTTGGCCAAGCTGATGGCGCGGCGCGGCATTGACGGCGTCACCGAGTTCGAAGCTCGCCCTTAAGCGAGGCTTGTCGGGGTTTGGCCCATTAATTAGGTTGAGTTCTGGGCGGGGCGCTCGCTTTTAGAGAGGCCTTATCGTGATCCAATTCCTTGTCGGTCTGGCGGCGGCCCTAAGCTTGGAGGCCCCGCCAGCGGCGGATGGCGCTGCGCCGTCGGATACGCTGGTCGTGACCGCCAGCGAAACCCGCCAACCCATCATCACCGCGCGCGTCAACGGCGTTCCCATGGCGTTGATCGTGGCTCTGGACGGGCCGCGGGCGGTCATCCTTAATGGGGATGCGGCTGAGCGAGCCGGGGTGCGCGCCAATCCGGTCCTGTCCGCGGGCGTGTCCTTCAGCGTGGGCGGCGATACGCTGCGCGGCCGGACCGGCCGGACGGGGATCCGCCTCGATAACGGCCCGCGCTTTCGTCAACGAGTCATC
>CAZAGE010000110.1:0-2236 GCA_964484345.1 uncultured Oceanicaulis sp.
CACAGATCAAGGCCAAGGGGTCAATTAACCGCACCTTCGTAAGATTATTCACAGCAGCTCATCGTCAAGGACCCGGCGCAATTTATCAAAAGCCAGTCTTAATCGGGACTTCACCGTCCCCAGCGGAGCGCCGATCCGATCAGCGATATCGCGGTGGGACAATCCGTCAAAAAAGGCCAGCCGCAACAGGGCGACCTGTTCGTCCGGCAATGTTTTCAGCGCCTGGCGCACCACCGCTTCGCGCCCTGCTGCGTGGGCGGCGTCGTCCGGCATCTCCACCTCCGGCGGACGCAGCGCGGGATCTTCGCCGTCCAGCGCGGGTTTCGCAGCGCGGCGCGCGGCGTCAATCCGGCGATTGCGCGCGATCCGGAAAATCCATGTGGAGGCAGAGGCTTGCGTGCGATCGAAGGTGTCGGCCTTGCGCCAGACGGCGAGCATGACCTCTTGGGTCAGCTCTTCAGCAAGGCTGTCCGGCGCATTCAGCCGCATCAAATAGGCTTTGATCCGGGGCGCATAGAAATTGAACAGGGCGGCGAACGCATCCCGGTCACGCTGGCCGGTCGCTTCGACAAGCGTGTCGAGCTGCTCTCGGTCAAAAGCCGGCTCAGCATTGGCTGGCGCGTCGGGCAAAGTCGCCCCTTTCATTCACGGGCTCGCACAATCACACAGGCAGTGTAGGGTTAGATCAACCCGCACTGCCATCAATTCAACACATCGGCGCGTTTATTCCTTCAAATTGCCACCGACCAGTGCGAAATGCATCACTCTCACGTTACCTGATTTGCCGATAGGAGCTGTTTGAATGCGTCATGCCTTATGGTTCGCTCTTACGCTGAGCGTTGGGATCATCACCCTGTCGGCTCCCGCACATGCGCAAACTCCGGACGCCGTGTTTCATGGCGAAGAAAACGCCTGGCGGGTCTTCACCCGCGGCGATGGCGCCGAGCGCATCTGCTACGTCCAAAGCACGCCGCGCGAGTCCAACCCCGCCAACGCCGACCATGGAGACGTGTTTTTCCTGGTGGCCAGCTGGGCCAATGGCGACGCCGAAGAGCAGCCCAGCTTCCTGGCCGGCCGCCTGCTGCGTCCCGACAGCCCGCCTCAGGTCCGGATCGGGTCGGACCGCTACCGCATGTTCGTCTCCGAGCGGGAAGGCTTTGTGGAAAGCGCGGCGGATGAATCCGATCTCGTCGAGGACATGCGCCGCGGCGCGGTCATGCGGGTGGAAGCGACCCATTCCGATGGCACGGTCGTGGCGTATGAGTTTTCCTTGTCCGGCGTGACCGCCGCTCTGCGCCGCGCCAATCAGCTGTGCCGCTGAGGGCGCGGTTGACGGCCTGCGCACCATCGGTCAGACAGCGCCTCCATGTCAGACATTCTTAAAGCCAGCGGTAAACGCGCCCAGCTGATCGACGGCAAGGCCGGCGCCGCCCTCGTGGACGAAGCCGCCAAAGCCGCGGCGGAAAGCTTGCGCGGACCGCTGGGCCGCGCGCCCGCCTTGGCCGTCGTGTTGGTGGGGGACGATCCAGCCAGCCATGTCTATGTGCGCAACAAAATCCGGCGCACGCAAGCGGCGGGTATGACCTCGATCGAGCATCGCCTGCCAGCCGAGACCACGCGCGAGGCGCTCCTGGCGTTAGTCGCCCAGCTCAACGGCGATGACACCGTCGACGGCATTCTCGTTCAGCTGCCGCTGCCGGCGCACCTGGATGCTGCAGAGATCGTTGAGGCGATTGACCCGCTCAAGGATGTCGATGGTTTGACCGCCCGCAGCGCCGGAGCGCTGGTTCAGGGGTCCGCCGGTCTGCGCCCGTGCACGCCGTCGGGCTGCGTCTGGCTGGCGCGCCAAGCGTTGGGCGACCTGACTGGAAAGTCCGTCGTGGTCATCGGCCGGTCGATCCTGGTGGGTAAGCCGGCGGCGCTTTTATTCTTGCAGGAAAACTGCACGGTCACGCTGGCCCATTCGCGGACGCAAGACCTGCCTAAAGTCTGCGCCCAGGCCGACATTCTGGCGCCCGCCGTCGGGCGGCCTGAAATGGTGCGCGGGGATTGGATCAAACCGGGCGCGACCGTGATTGATGTCGGCATCAACCGGATTGAAGGCGAGGGCGGCAAGTCGCGCCTCGTCGGCGACGTGTGCTTGAGCGAAGCTATTGAAATCGCAGACTTCGTCACGCCGGTCCCTGGCGGTGTCGGGCCGATGACGATCGCCATGCTGATGGTGAACACGCTGACC
>CAZAGE010000111.1:0-2226 GCA_964484345.1 uncultured Oceanicaulis sp.
ATGATCTGTCCAAGCAGGCTGTTGCTTATCGTCAGATGTCCCTGCTGCTGCGCCGCCCGCCGGGCCGCGAAGCCTATCCGGGTGACGTCTTCTACCTGCACTCCCGCCTGCTCGAGCGTGCAGCGAAGCTGAACGAGGACAATGGTTCCGGTTCCATGACGGCCCTGCCGATCATTGAAACCCAGGCCAACGACGTGTCGGCCTACATCCCGACCAATGTGATCTCGATCACCGATGGTCAGATCTTCCTGGAAACCGACCTGTTCTACCAGGGCATCCGCCCGGCCGTTAACGTGGGTCTGTCGGTGTCTCGCGTGGGCTCTGCGGCCCAGACGAAAGCCACCAAGCAGGCCGCCGGCAAGATCAAGGGCGAGCTCGCGCAGTACCGCGAGATGGCGGCCTTTGCGCAGTTCGGCTCCGATCTGGACGCCGCAACGCAAAAGCTGCTCGCCCGCGGCGCGCGCCTGACCGAGCTCCTTAAGCAGCCGCAATTCTCGCCGCTGTCGATGGAAGAGCAGGTTTGCATCATGTATGCGGGCACCAATGGCTATCTGGACAATATCGAAGTGTCCGCGATCGGGCGTTATGAAGAAGAGCTGCTGCGTCACCTGCACGCCGAGCACGCCGATCTTCTCTCCGGCATTCGCGACGGCAAGAAGCTGACCGACGAGCTGATGACCCAGCTTAAGGGCGCGCTGGAAGCCTTCACCAAGAACTTCGCCTAAGGGGCCCTCTGGCCCTTAAGAGGAGCTGAGCCGTATGGCCTCCTTGAAGGAACTGAAAAACCGGATCAACTCGGTCAACTCGACCAAGAAGATCACCAAGGCGATGCAAATGGTCGCCGCGGCCAAGCTGCGCAAGGCGCAGGAAGCCGCGGAGGCCGCGCGTCCCTATGCCGAGCGCATGGCGGCGGTGATGGCGAATCTGTCCGCCTCCATGGACGGACCGAGCGCGCCGCGCCTGCTGGTCGGGACCGGCAAGGACGATGTCCACCTGCTGGTGGTCGCCACGGCCGATCGCGGCCTGTGCGGCGGCTTTAACACCAATATCTCGCGCCTGGCGCGCGAGCGCGTGTCCGCCCTCATCACCGCCGGCAAGACGGTGAAGATCCTCACTGTCGGCGCCAAGGGCTATGACGCCCTCAAGCGCCTGTACGCCGACAAGATCATCGAAGCGATCGAGCTGCGCGACGCCAAGACCATCGACGGCGCCGTGGCTGGCATGATCGGCGACAAGATCACCGCCCTTTATGACGAGGGCGGGTTCGACGTCTGCGAGATCATTAGCTCGGAATTCGTCTCGGTGATCAGCCAGAAGCCGAAAGCCCGCACGCTGATCCCGGCGCGCGATGCGATCGACGACAGCGTCTCGCGCCCCGATCTGGGCGGCGCCATCTACAGCTATGAGCCGGACGAAGAAGAGATCCTCGCCGCGCTCCTGCCGCGCTACATCAACACGGTGATCCTCTCCGCCCTTCTGGAGAATGTCGCCGGTGAGATGGGCGCGAAGATGGCCGCCATGGACGCTGCGACGCGCAACGCCGGCGAGCTGATCGACAAGCTGAACCTGGAATACAACCGCACCCGTCAGGCCAAAATCACCAAGGAGCTGATCGAGATCATCTCCGGGGCCGAAGCGGTCTAGCGCGTTACGAGAAGAGAATATCCAACGGCGGACGATCCGCCGGACCGATTGGAAAGAGGCAGACCATGAGCAATCTCAAGGGCCGTATTGCGCAGGTGACCGGCGCCGTCGTGGACGTGGAGTTCGAAGGCGGTCTTCCGGAAATCCTGAACGCGCTTGAAACCAAAAACGGCGACAACACGCTGACCCTGGAAGTGGCGCAGCACCTGGGCGAAAACGCCGTGCGCACCATCGCCATGGACGCGACCGAGGGCCTCAAGCGCGGCCAGGACGTGACCGACACCGGCGAGCCGATCAAGGTTCCGGTGGGTCCGGGCACGCTGGGCCGCATTCTCTCGGTGACCGGTGAGCCGATCGACGAAGCCGGCGACGTGCCGGCGACGGCCTACGCGCCGATCCACCGCGACGCCCCGGCGTTTGACGAACAGTCCACTGAAGCTGAAATCCTGCCGACCGGCATCAAGGTCATCGACCTGCTCTGCCCCTACGCGAAGGGCGGTAAAATTGGCCTGTTCGGCGGCGCCGGCGTGGGCAAGACGGTTCTGATCCAGGAACTGATCAACAACATCGCCAAGCTGTTCG
>CAZAGE010000112.1:0-2218 GCA_964484345.1 uncultured Oceanicaulis sp.
CGCCGCCGCATAGCCGCGCTCGCGAAAAACCCGGCCCGCCGCTGCGATAACGGCTGCGCGCGTGGCCGCTTTTTGCAGCGTGCGCTTGTTTGAGGGCATGTCCATGTGAAAAACCGATTTGCTGCCGGAAAGACCAATAACCATTCGCGCAATATGATCTTTCAAGCCGCCGGATCAGAAAAGGCGTACAAACGCCGCATGCGGCGGTCTTGACCACAGGGCCGCGGCCAAGGCTCTTTTGGGGTCATGGATCAGGCCGTAACCCTTCGCTCCGATCTGGAATTGGACCTTGCGGTGATCGGCGCAGGGACGGCCGGTCTGATGCTGGCGTCCGCGCTGGTTCGGCAGGGTCAACGCCTGCGGCTGATCGTGCTGGAGCCGCGCTCGCTGTCGCCCAATTCACGGCTTTGGGTCTTCCCGTCTCAGCCTGGACATGCGCTGGAGCCTTTCATCAGCTCCCGGCAGGCGCGGGTTCAGCTGCTCGGCCGAGAGCGGGCGCTTAAGCGCGCCCGGCTGGACATTGTCCGCGCTGGGGATGTGCAGGCCTTTGCGCTGGATCAACTATCCGCCACGGGCCGCAATCTGGTGGAAACCCGGGTGCGCATCGACGAGATTCAAGCCGCAGGACAGGGTGCAGTTCTGACCACCAGCCGCGGCGCCATCCGCGCCCGCTATGTGGTCGATACCCGGCCGGGCCCCATGGGCGCGGTGCCCGAGGGATGCTGGACGCAAATCAGCTGGGCCGCCCAGGTTGACGCCGCCGACATTCCGCCCGGCTTCGCCCTCGCGCGCGCTGAAACGCAGGGGGGCTGCGTGATGATCGACCAGTCATTGGCGCTGGAAGACGGAACCAGTCAGATCGAAACAGTGGGGCTTTGCCCGCCGGGCGAGGATGGGGCCGCCGTCAAAGCGCGGCTGATAGAGCGGCTCGAAGCGATGGGCGCGGATCTGCAATCGCTGACCCTGCGCCGGGCGGTTCTGCCCCTCAACCTCGATAACCCTCCCGCCTCCTTGGGGGCGGTGATCCATGCGCCGGCCGGGGCGGGCGGATTGCGCTTTGGACCGGGACTGGCCGCTTTGCGGTCAGCGGAGTGGGCCGAGATGGCGGCGCGCCGCTTCGCCCAGACCGGTCGGCTTCCCGCGCCCGCTGCGCCGCGCCCCGCTCGGCGGGCCGCCGCTGGCCGATTGATCCGTCAGCTTGAAGCGGGGCCGGACAAGGCGGCGGCCTGGCTTAATCAAAGGCTGGCGAGCTTGCCTGCCGGCGCCGCTTTGCGCTTCCTGGGTGGCGTGCCGAACTGGCGCGACGGCGCCGCGCCCCTGCAACGGCGCTGGACGTTGCGATGACGGCCGGGGATCTGGACGCTGCAATCGCCGACCTGATGGCGGATCCGGCGACCCATGGCGGGGCGCCGGTCAATCGCATCGACACCCATGCGGCTTGCGTCTTTCTGGCCGGTGAGCGGGCTTACAAAATCAAGAAGCCTGTCGATCGCGGCTATCTCGACTTCACTGACCGGGCGGCGCGGCAAGCCGCGCTGGAGGCGGAGCTTCGGCTCAATGCGCCCAATGCGCCCATGCTGTATCGCCGTCTGATCTGGATCACGCAGGAGCCGTCCGGCGCTTTGGCGCTGGCGGGCGGGGGCGAGCGAATTGAGCCGGTGCTGGAGATGGCCCGGTTTGATCAATCCGACTTGATGGCGGAAGCCGCGCGAACCGGCGCGCTCGATACGGCGCTCGCCCGCGATCTCGCCGACACCGTCTTCGACAGCCATGAGCGCGCCCCGGTGCGCATCGTGCCGGATGGCGCGGCGCGTATCCGCAGGGTGCTGGCGCGGGTCGCGGCGCAGTGCGGGCGCGAGGCCGGGGATCTTCGCCCCGCGGTCGAGCGGGCCGCCCGGGCGCTGCACCAGCGGTTTGAAGCGCATACAGAGAGGCTCGATGCGCGCGGCCGCAGCGGCGCGATCCGGCGCTGCCATGGCGATCTGCATCTGGGCAATATCGTGCGCCTGAACGGTGCGCCGATCCTGTTTGATGCGTTGGAGTTTGATGAGGCGCTCGCCGAAATCGACACGCTCTATGATCTCGCCTTCTTGTTGATGGACATGGTCCACCAGGGCCTGGCGCTTCAGGCGGCGGCGCTGTTGTCCCAATACGCAGCGCGGCTGGAGCCTACGGCGGCGGACGGCTTGGGGCTGCTGCCCGCCTTTTGCGGCGTGCG
>CAZAGE010000113.1:0-2211 GCA_964484345.1 uncultured Oceanicaulis sp.
GGCAAGCCTCCACCCAGGGCCTCAACCCGGTGGAAGCCTCCATCATGGTCACCATTCCGGAGCTGGATGGCGCGACCAATCCGATCATTTATGGCGGACGCTGCGCCGGCGGGGCGGAATGCCATGGCTGCGAACGCCATTGCACCTTCCCCGGCGCCGATCCGCGCGCCATGCATGCCTGCGCGGAACGCACCGAGATGCTGGCCGACCGGGCGGCGCGCCTTGTGGCCTTGCGCAAAGCCAAGCTGGCCGAGCGCAAAATCGCCATCGTGCTGTTTAACTTCCCGCCCAATGCCGGCGCGGCCGGGACGGCGGCGAACCTCTCCGTCTTCGCCTCTCTTCACAACGTGCTCAAGGCGATGAAGGCGGAAGGCTATTCGGTCGACGTTCCCGACACCGTCGACGCTTTGAAGGCGGCGGTGCTGGAGGGCGATGCGGCGGTTTATGGCACGGACGCCAACATCCTCGACCGCATCCCGGCGGGCGACCATGTCCGCCGGGAACCGCACCTGAAAGAGATTGAAGGCCAGTGGGGGCCAGCGCCGGGCCGTCAGCTGACCGACGGCCGGAACATCTTCGTGCTGGGCGCCCGCTTCGGCAATGTCATGGTCGGCCTGCAACCCGGCTTTGGCTATGAAGGCGATCCCATGCGCCTTCTGTTTGAAGGCGGCTTTGCGCCCACCCATGCCTTTTCCGCCTTCTACCGCTATCTGCGTGAAGATTTCGGCGCCGACGCGGTCCTGCATTTCGGCACCCATGGCGCCATGGAATTCATGCCCGGCAAGCAGGCGGGCCTGTCGGGCGATTGCTGGTCGGACCGGCTGATCGGCGACTTGCCGAACTTCTATCTCTACTCCGCCGACAATCCGTCCGAAGGCCTGATCGCCAAGCGGCGCAGCGCAGCCACGCTGATCAGCTATCTGACCCCGCCAATCGCCAAGGCCGGGCTGTATCGCGGCCTGACCGAGCTTAAAGCCACGCTCAGCGATTGGCGCAAACTGCCCGCCGACGCGCCGGCGAGCCAGCGCGACAGCCTCGCCGAGCTGATCCAGGCGCAAGCCGTGGCGCTGGAGCTGGTGGACCCTGAACCCACCTGGACCGGCGAGGACGAGGCGCAGATCGAAGCCCTGCGCGCCGACCTGATCGAGCTGGAAGCGACACTGATCCCGCACGGCCTCCATGTCTTTGGCGAAATCCCCAGCGAGCCGGCGCGCCGCGATCTCTTGTCGGCCATCGCCGAGGTCGAAGCCGGAACCCCGGCGCCGGAAGAGGCGCTGGATCGCCTGATCAAGACCCGCGATGCCAAGTCCGCGCTCTCGCTGCTGCCGAACTCCCAACGCGAACGCTGGGCGCCGATCTTTGACCGGCTGGCCGCGACCGAGACAGGCCTTCAGGCCAATCGCGAGCTCGACGCCGCGATGCATGCTTTGGGCGGCGGCTATGTTGCGCCGGTCGCAGGCGGCGATTTGATGCGCAGCGCGGACATCCTGCCCACCGGCCGCAATCTGCACGGCTTTGATCCCTTCCGCCTGCCCACCGCCTGGGCGGTGAAAGACGGCGCGGCGCAGGCCCAGCGCCTGATCGACCGCAGCGTGGAAGACAGCGGGAAGCTGCCGGAAACCGTCGCCATCGTTTTGTGGGGCACGGACAATCTGAAGACCGAGGGCGGACCGATCGCCCAGTGTCTCGCCCTGATGGGCGCGCGCCCGCGTCAGGACGCGTTCGGCCGCATGGCCGGGGCCGAGCTAATCTCGCTGGAAGAGCTGGGTCGCCCTCGTATCGACGTGTTGATGACCCTGTCGGGCATCTTCCGCGATCTTCTCCCCTTGCAGAGCCGCATCCTGGCCGAAGCCGCCTTCCTGGCCGCCGAAGCCGACGAGCCGCTGGAGATGAACCCGATCCGCCGCCACGCGCTGGCCTATGCCGACAAGCATGGCGTCGATCTGGAGACCGCGGCGCTGCGCGTCTTCTCCAACGCAGACGGGGCTTATGGCGCCAATGTCAATCAGTTGATCGACAGCGGCATGTGGGAAGAGGAAGACGAGCTGGCGGACGCTTACCAAAAGCGCAAATGTTACGCCTTCGGCCGCAGCGGCAAGGCCGTCAAGCAAGACGCCCTGCTCGGCGACATCCTCTCAGACGTAGACCTCGCCTATCAAAATCTCGACTCGGTCGAGCTCGGCGTCACCACGATCGATCATTATTTCGACA
>CAZAGE010000114.1:0-2207 GCA_964484345.1 uncultured Oceanicaulis sp.
AAACTGGTCGAGGTCTGCCGCCTGCGCGACATTCCGATCCTGACCTTCATCAACAAGATGGACCGCGAAGCGCTCGATCCATCCGAACTCTTCGACGACATCCAGGACAAGCTGGCCCTGGACGTCGCGCCGATGCAGTGGCCGGTGGGCTCGGGCAATCGCTTTAAGGGCGTGGCGGATCTAAAGACCAATGAGTTCATCGCCTATCGCCGGCCGGAAGGGGATGAATTCCGCGAGAGCGAGCGCTTTGCGATGGACGGCAACTCCATCGCCAGCGAGCTCAGCGAGGAAGAACTCGCCGAGCTGGAAGAGGGCGCCGAGATCGCCCGCGAGCTGATGCCGGCGTTTAATCCGCAGAGCTTCGCCGAGGGTCATATGACCCCGGTTTACTTCGGCTCGGCGCTGCGCAAATTCGGCGTACGCGAACTGATCGACGCTCTGGCCGAGCATGCGCCGGGACCGCAGACCCAGGCCGCCGCCGCAGGCCCCCGCGACGTGCTGGAGCCGGGCGACAAGGAAGTCGCCGGCTTCGTGTTTAAAATTCAGGCCAATATGGACCCCAATCACCGTGACCGGGTGGCCTTCGTGCGCCTCAGCTCCGGTGAGTTCAAACGTGGCATGAAGCTGAAGACCGATAAGGGCAAGGCGCTGACCGTGTCCGCCCCGGTGATGTTTTTCGCCGATGATCGCGAGATCGCGGATAATGCTTATGCGGGTGATGTGATCGGGGTGCCCAACCATGGCGTTTTGCGCGTCGGTGACACACTGTCGGAAAGCGGCAAGTGGAAGGTGGCGGGGATTCCCAACTTCGCCCCGGAAATGCTGCGCCGGGCGCGCCTGAAAGACCCGCTTAAAGCCAAGCACCTCAAGAAGGCGCTGGAATCCCTCGCCGAAGAGGGCGTCACCCAGCTCTTCCGCTTGCAGGTGGGGGGCGAGTTCGTCATCGGCGCGGTGGGCGCACTGCAGATCGACGTGATGAGCCAGCGGGTCGCCGATGAATACGGCATTGAGGTGGAGTTCGAGCCCAGCCCCTACGACACCGCGCGCTGGCTGTCCGGGCCGGACGAGGCGCTGGAAAACTTCGCCGACCGGCACAAGACCGCCATGGCCGAAGATATTGACGGCGACTTGGTGTTCCTCGCCAAATCAGCCTGGGAAGTCTCCTATTCCGAGGAAAAATTCCCCGATCTGACCTTCTCGCGGACCAAGGAGCGCGCATAGCATGGATGCGATGAACGCCGAATTCGCCGAATTATGGGCGATCGTCGTCGAGGTTTGGCAGACCAGCTTTTTCGGCTTGTCGGTCGGCAACGGCCTGATCGCGCTCGGTATCTTCATCGCAGCGCTGCTGGTGCGCGAGGCGTTTTCGCATCTCCTGATGCGCCGCTTGATCGCTCAGGCGGACAAAACGGAGACTGAGCTGGATGACGCGCTGCTCAAGGCGCTCGCCGGCCCGGTGAAAATGATCCCGGTCATTATCGGCACGCATTTCGCGCTCTACTTTCTGGGTCTGATGGGCGCAGACGCGCCGCTGGACGGCAATCGGATTGTTGAAACCCTGGTGATCATCGCGCTGTTCTGGGCGCTGCATAATGCGGTCGAGCCGGTCGCTCACCTGTCCGCGCCGCTGCGCCAGGCCCTGAGCCCCGTGATGATCGACTGGATGGCCAAGGCGCTGCGCATTCTCTTCCTGATCATTGGTGGCGCGGCGATCCTGCAGGCTTGGGGCATCCCGGTGGCCCCGGTGATTGGCGGTCTGGGTCTTCTGGGTGTCGCAGTGGGCCTGGGTGCTCAGGATCTGTTCCGCAATCTCATCGCCGGCATTTTAATCCTCACCGAGAAGCGCTTCGTGCCCGGCGAATGGGTCAAGGTGGACGGCGTGGTGGAGGGTACGGTCGAGCAGATCAATTTCCGCTCCACCCTGGTGCGCCGCTTTGATAAGGGCCCGGTCTTCGTGCCTAATTCAAAGCTGGCGGATAATGCGGTGACGAATTTTTCCCGCATGACCCATCGCCGGATCCGCTGGGTCATCGGGGTGGAGTACAGCGCCACCACCGAGCAGCTGAAATTCATCCGCGACGGCGTGCTGGATTATGTGTTGAACCACCCCGAATTCGCCAAACCTCCTGAAGTCTCCACCTTCATGCGGGTCGACAGCTTCAACGCCAGCTCGATCGACTTCTTCCTTTATTGTTTCACCCGCACCA
>CAZAGE010000115.1:0-2203 GCA_964484345.1 uncultured Oceanicaulis sp.
TCGCAGACGAGCTGCTGGGCCTGACCATTCTGGAAGCCAAAGAGCTCAACGACATCCTGGAAGAAAAGGGCATCAAGCCCGCAGCGGCCGCCGTCGCTGTGGCTGGCCCGGCTGCTGGCGGTGACGCCGGTGGCGCTGCAGAAGAGAAGGACGAGTTTGACGTCATTCTCGTTGCTGCAGGCGACAAGAAAATCAACGTGATCAAAGAAGTCCGCGCCATCACCGGCTTGGGCCTCAAAGAAGCTAAGGAATTGGTGGAAGCCGGCGGCAAGGCCGTCAAAGAAGGCGCCGCCAAGGCCGAAGCCGAAGAGATCAAGAAGAAGCTCGAGGACGCTGGCGCGCAGGTCGAGCTCAAGTAATCTGCGGGCTGCGCGTGCGCAGCCCAATGATTTGAAATGCCCGGCGGGCGTGCAGGTTTCTGCGCGCCCGTTCGGGCGTTTACCGCATCCCAGGCGCCCGCTTCGTCCCGGCGGCGTCAGGTTTTCCGGCTCTTACGCGCCCTGCGCGTGACATGTCGGCCCCCTCGGGACGGACCTTGAGGCAAGTTCCGCCTCGTCATTTTTCAAGCGCAAGGTCCTATGACCTGCGAAGGGAGCGAAAATGGGTCTGTCGTTCACCGGCAAGAAGCGCATTCGCAAATCGTTCGGCCGCATTCCTGAAGCGGTCGAGATGCCGAACCTCATTGAGGTTCAAAAGCACTCCTATGAGCAGTTCCTGATGAAGGACACCGCGATCGCCGACCGGCCCGATGAGGGCTTGCAGGCGGTCTTCAAGTCGGTTTTCCCGATCAAGGACTTCTCCGAGCGTTCGGTGTTGGAGTTCGTGTCCTACGAATTCGAACCGCCGAAGTTCGATGTTGAAGAATGCGTGCAGCGCGACATGACGTACGCCGCGCCGCTGAAGGTGAAGATGCGTCTCATCGTGTTTGATGTGGACGAGGAAACCGGTGCGCGTTCGGTCAAGGACATCAAGGAACAGGATGTCTACATGGGCGATATCCCGCTCATGACCGATAAGGGCACCTTCATCATCAACGGCACCGAGCGCGTCATCGTTTCCCAGATGCACCGTTCGCCGGGCGTGTTCTTCGACCACGACCGCGGTAAGACCCACGCCTCGGGCAAATTCCTGTTCGCCGCACGGATCATTCCGTATCGCGGCTCCTGGCTGGACCTTGAGTTCGACGCCAAAGACATCCTGCACGTGCGCATCGACCGCCGCCGCAAGCTCCCTGCGACGACGCTCCTGTATGCGCTCGGCCTGGATAAAGAAGAGATTCTGGCGACCTTCTATGACGCCGTGTCCTACACGAAGACCAAGAAGGGCTGGACGCTTCCCTACGAGAAGGAACGCTGGCGCGGCGTGAAGCCGGTGCGCGACCTGATCGACGCCAAGTCTGGCGAAGTGGTGGCGCCGGCTGGCCGTAAGATTTCCGCCCGCGCCGCCAACAAGCTTGCGGATGAGGGTCTTAAAACCTTGCTGGTGGCGATGGATGACCTGCTCGGGCGCTTTGCGTCGGAAGACCTGGTCAACTTGCAGACCGGTGAAATTTACGCGGAAGCGGGCGACGAGCTGACCGAAGAGGTCCTCGCCGCCATCGAGGAAGCCGGCCTGGACGAGCTTAACGTCCTCGACATCGATAACATCAATGTCGGCGGCTATATGCGCTCCACCTTGGCTGCCGATAAGAACGACACCCGCGACCAGGCTCTGGTGGATATCTACCGAGTCATGCGTCCGGGCGAGCCGCCGACGCCGGAAACCGCTGAAGCCCTGTTCAACGGCCTGTTCTTTGATTCCGAGCGCTATGACCTGTCCCCGGTGGGCCGGGTGAAGATGAATATGCGCCTCGATCTGGAATGCCCGGATGATGTCCGCGTTCTGCGCAAGGAAGACATCATCGAGGTGCTCCGCGTGATCCTGGGCCTGCGCGACGGCAAGGGCGAGATCGACGACATCGATAACCTGGGCAACCGCCGTGTGCGCTCGGTCGGCGAGCTGATGGAAAATCAGTACCGCGTCGGCCTGTTGCGCATGGAGCGGGCCATCAAGGAGCGCATGAGCTCGGTCGATATCGAGACCGTGATGCCGCACGACCTGGTCAACGCCAAGCCGGCGGCTGCCGCGGTGCGCGAATTCTTCGGCTCCTCCCAGCTGTCCCAGTTCATGGACCAGACCAACCCGCTGTCGGAAGTCACCCACA
>CAZAGE010000116.1:0-2200 GCA_964484345.1 uncultured Oceanicaulis sp.
TCGCTACCCGGCGCGCGGGCGCCTACTCTGCGGCAGCCAGTTCCGGCGGGGTCCACTTCTCACGCAGGGTGACGAGTTCCTCAGCCACCGTGGGGTGCACCGCGCAGGTTTCGTCGAACTGCGTCTTGGTGAGGCCGGCTTTCACGGCGATGCCGATCGCCTGAATGATTTCCGGGCTGTCGTCGCCAACGATATGGACGCCCACAACGACGTCGTCGTCGGCGCGCACCACCAGCTTCATCATCATGCGCGAGCGCGCCTCTGTGAGCATGTATTTCATCGGCGTGAAGGTGGTCTTGTAGATATCCACCTGGCCGAATTGGCGGCGCGCCTCTACTTCCGAAAGCCCCACCGTGCCCACAGGCGGCTGGGTGAACACGGCGCTGGCGATGGTTTCGTGATCATAACCGCGGGGTTTGCCGCCAAAGACCGTATCGGCGAAGGCGGCGCCCTCCCGGATGGCGACCGGAGTCAGGTTGACCCGGTTGGTGACATCTCCCACCGCATAGATGTGATCGGCTGTGGTCTTGGAGAATTCATCAACCTTGATGGCGCCGCCGTCATCCGTCTCCACGCCGGCGTTTTCCAGGCCAAGTCCTTCGGTGTAGGGATCGCGGCCGATGGCGAAGACGACCTGGTCAACATTGGCGAGCTCATCACCGTTTTTCAGGGAGACGGTTTTCTGGTCGGTGGCTTCGTCGCAGGTGATCTTGTCGAACACCGTGCCGGTGATCACGCGCACGCCTGAGGCCTTCAGGCCTTCATGGACGGCGACGCGGACATCCTCGTCAAAGCCGCGCAGCACCGTGTCACGGCGGTAGACCAGACAGGTTTTCACACCGAGCCCGGCGAAGACCTGGGCGAATTCGCACGCGATATAGCCGCCGCCGGCGATGACGATGTGCTCGGGCAATTCCTTGAGATGGAAGAGCTCGTTGGAGGTGATGGTGTGCTCCACGCCCTCAAGCGACCAGTCCTTGTTCGGAGCGCCGCCGACGGCGACCAGGATGTGCTTGGCCGTTACGGTGCGGTTTTCCTTGACCAGGCGAATTTCGTGCGGTCCGACGATTTCGGCGCGGTCATGGATGAGCTCGACGCCCGCATTGGCGAGATTGCGCGTGTAGATTCCGGACAGGCGGTCGACCTCGGCATTCATGGCGTCGCGAAAGCTTGGCCAATCGAACGACACCTCCTTCGCGCTCCAGCCATAGCCTTCAGCTTGCTTGAAGGCTTTGCCGTATCCAGAGGCGTACACCATGAATTTCTTCGGCACGCATCCCCGGATCACGCAGGTCCCGCCTGGGCGGTGCTCTTCAGCGACAGCGACTTTCGCGCCCATCATTGAGGACAGGCGCGACGCGCGCACGCCGCCCGAACCGGCTCCGATGGTGAAGAGGTCGTAGTCGTATTCGGTCTCAGTCATGGGAGGGCTCGCTCAATTGCGTGACAGAACGCCTCCCATGTGCGCTGTGAGCCGCGCGAGGTCAAACCCGATCACGCAATCCTGATCGAGCGTAGCCGCTAGCGGGGCTATTGGGGCCTATTTGTTGAATACGGCTTCGATCTGATCGCCGACAGCGATGACCGCCTGGACGCCAATTTCCTCGCTGGCGTCAGAAACCTCGTCCAGCAAGGCTGATTGTTCCTCGACCAGCCTGCGGCCGACCTCTGAGCGATAAAGATCATTTAAGGCGCGCAATTCGTCCGCTGTGAAGCGCCGCGCATAGATCTGCGCCGATCGGTCGACGATGTGAGGGGTGGCTTCCATAAGCGCTTGGGTGAGGATGCTCATCGCTGCATCATACTGGTCGGGGCGGGCGTTGGGGTATTGCGCCTCAACCAATGGGCGCATCGTCGGCAACATCTGCTCCAACGCATGGGTGCTGGCCTGTTCAGCACCGTTCAGCGTGATCATCTCGCGAGCAAGCTCGAGGCGCTCCTCATCAAGTTCTTGAGCCTGGACCGTGACGCTTAAGGCAAATGCGGCAAGGCCGCCAAGGACAACTCTCAGCACCAGAACGCCACCTCCAAACAGGGGATTTAGGGGTTATTTTTCGTGACTGACGCTAGCATTTCTCAATTTGGGGTCAACACAGTCTCGAGCGGTCTTAGAGCTCCATCACCCGGGCCCCGCCGTCCTCGCCGACGATCAGCACTCGGGCGAGGTCGATGAAAAGGCCGTGCTCAATTACGCCTGGAA
>CAZAGE010000117.1:0-2173 GCA_964484345.1 uncultured Oceanicaulis sp.
CCATCAGGATGCCGAGGCGGCGGGCCACCTCCTGATAGGCATCCATCAGCCCGCCCATGTCGCGGCGGAACCGGTCCTTGTCGAGCTTTTCGTTTGTTGCGGTATCCCACAGGCGGCATGAGTCCGGGCTGATCTCGTCTGCCAGGATGACGCGCATCATCTCGCCTTCGAAGTGACGGCCGAACTCGATCTTGAAGTCGATGAGCTTGATGCCGATCCCAAGGAATAGGCCGGAGAGGAAATCGTTGATGCGCAGGCTCATGGCCATCATGTCGTCGATTTCCTGAGGCGTTGCCCAGGCAAAGGCCGTGATGTGTTCTTCGGTGACCAGCGGGTCGTCCAGTTCGTCGGA
Source organism: uncultured Oceanicaulis sp. (assembly GCA_964484345.1). GTDB lineage: Bacteria > Pseudomonadota > Alphaproteobacteria > Caulobacterales > Maricaulaceae > Oceanicaulis. Next base: position 353 of record CAZAGE010000117.1, read on the forward strand.
CTTGTAGGCAAACTCGATGATGGAGCGGGGAAGGGGCGTGCCTTCCTCAATGCCAAGGCGCTTGGCCAGGGAGCCGGCGGCCACGTTGCGGATCATCACTTCGATGGGGATGATCTCGACTTCCTTCACCAGCTGCTCGCGCATGTTGACGCGTTTGACGAAGTGGGTGGGGATGCCGATCTCGCCAAGGCGGGTAAATACATATTCGGAAATACGATTGTTGAGGACGCCCTTGCCCTCGATCAGGTCGTGTTTCTTGTTGTTGAAGGCGGTCGCATCGTCCTTGAAATGCTGGACAAGCGTGCCTGGCTCGGGGCCCTCATAGAGGATCTTGGCCTTGCCTTCGTAGATTTTTCTGCGGCGAGTCATCGATTGGGAATCCATCTTGGATTGGCGCCAAAACTGGCGGATTGTGCGGTGCGACCACTTGACCTCAAGCGCGCCCGTGCACACGTGTTGCTTTAGCGGAAATTGGGGGCTATGCCTAGCCGAAGTTCAGGGCTGGCATATGGTCAAAATCCCTGAAATTTGGCAGTTTTCTGTCTGTTCGTGGGACTGATGCCCCACAGCATGGCACCCATTTGGCAAGAGGCGTTTCGAGATGAGTTCACTAGACAAGCGTGGCAAGGACTTTGAGAACAAGTTTGCCCATGATCAGGAACTCGAATTCAAGGCTGTTGCCCGTCGCAACAAGCTGCTGGGCCTGTGGGCCGCAGAGGCCATGGGCCTGACCGGCGACGATGCCGACGCCTATGCCAAGGAAGTGGTGAAAGCCGACTTCGAAGAGGCTGGCGAGGAAGACGTGTACCGCAAGGTTTCCGGCGATCTTGAAGCGCGCGGCGTGGACAAGTCAGAGCACCAGATCCGCCGCACCATGCAGGAACTGATGGTGAAGGCGCGCGAGCAGGTTGCCAACGAGGGCTAAGGCGAAGGCTGAGGCGACCCTCCTTATTTTTTCCGAAGTGTTGAAGCAAGCAGCGCTGCGTACTGACGCAGTGCTGTTTCGCGTATCTGGGCTTCATCTGCCGTTGGCTTGAGCCAGGCATCGCGATGCCGATGCATGGACGGCCAGGCCAGCATTTCAACGGCGTTGCGGGCTGCGACATCGGGCACGATTCCCGGTTCGGCCCATTTGGCGATCAGCTTTGTCAGGTCGCTCATCAAGGCCCCGTGCATCCGGGTGGCCTGCATCTTTTCAATTTCGGGCAGTTCAAGCGATAGCCGGTCGATCAGCCAGATGCCCTTGCGGTTGGTGGATTGCAGGTCATACGCCTCAGCCCCGATTTGCCGGAGCGTCGCAAGGGTCGGCGGTGTCTTGGCCTTCAGGGCTGCGGTCAGGGTGTCCCAGCGCGCCAGCTGGGCAATCCGCTTCTCACTCAGATCAACAATCTCGTCGGGTGTCATGGGGGTGATGGGCAATGGCCCGTCGGGGAGGCCATCTCCCAGGGCATGAAGGACCGCGAGGGTAAGCAGCCCTTCCTTGCCCTTGGCGTAGCTGTAGAGCGCTGCGGGAGACAGATCAGCAGCCTTTGCCACGTCCGCCATCTGGGTGCGCAGATAGCCCGTGCGGCTGATGCACTCAAAGGCGGCGCGGGCCACAACTTCCAAGCGTTCCTGCGGGGTTTCGCCTCTCTTTGAGCGGCGGGAGGGCGGTCTGTTGGCTGGCATGTCGACTCACTGATGTCACGTCAGATGCATCTTACCCCTTGACGGCGCGCAATAATTAAATAAATCATTCATTCAATTAGTGTGCAACCGATCCGGATTTGATGCCATGACCCTGTTTCAACTGATCCGCCAGACCGTATTGATGAGCACGTG
>CAZAGE010000118.1:0-2099 GCA_964484345.1 uncultured Oceanicaulis sp.
CTTAACCCACATTGCAGCTATCCGCTCAGAAGTAGCTGATTTTTAGGTCTTTCAATTTTTTCGATTTCCGTTTTGTGTACTACGGATTTTCGTTTTGTGAACGGCTGGTGTTTGGTTTGGAGGATATCGTATATCCGCTTCAGGTTGTCGTTGGGCACGGTACACTTTCGGGTGGTGACTGTTTTATCGTACGTGTTTGTTCCCGATGTGGTGATTACTTTTTGTGTGTTTCCTATTCTTACGATTTCACCCCAGCAGCTTTTGATGCCGTTGTGTTTTAACTGGTACCTCACTGTATTTACCAGCCAGTAGGCCAACAATCCAAGATGGAGGTGCGCCATCGTCGCGTCATCATTTTTATGATATATCGGGCGCAGGTCCAGATCGGTTTTTAGGGTCCGAAACGCGTTTTCGATTTCTCTAATGGTGTTGTAGATATTCCAGACGACATATTCTTCGGATACGTTCAGATTGGTCCGGAGAAAATAAACACCAAGGTTTTCTGTTTTTTCCAGGTCTTTGCGGGCGTCTTTCTTCCAGCTGATTTCCGTGGCCAGGCCTGCTTTTTCATCAACTTCCAGGGCAATGTCGTAATAGTGCTGGACGGAAGGGTATTTTTGTTTGGCCCTGCCTATCCGCTGGTGGACTTTGTCCGATTTTTTCACGCCTCCCTTACTGTGCAGTGCGGCATGTATCTTTTGCAGTTCCTCTTCAAACCTTTTTTCAAACTGGAGCTTCATCCCCTCCTCTTTCTTTTCCTTGGAAGCGCTTTTGACCTCAAGGTAATAATCGGTGTTTTTTTCAGTGGTGACCGATCTCAGCCTGATGGTCTGCTTTGATTTCGTGTCCATAAGGGTTGTAAGCCTGCCGGGCACATAGCTGTAATCTTTGAGTTTTGTACGGCTTACGCAGAGGTATTTGTAGCCTTTTTCCTCTATAAGCCTCAGGTTTTCCTCCGTGGCTATGCCCGCGTCGAGAACCACCACAGCGGGGCCACCGCATGTATGGGAGGCAAGTTTTTCGATCATCGCAGACAGGGTGTTGCAGTCGGCTGTGTTTCCCTCCAGGATGGAGGAGTATTTTATAAAGCCTTCCATGTTCACCACAAGGGCCAGTACCACCAGCTTGGCGTCGTTTCTCTTTTCCTTGCTCCTGCCGAATTTTGCCAGGGCACTGTTCCGCTTTTCTCCCTCAAAATAGGTGTTGGTCAGGTCGTATAGGATGATTTTGTCCTCCAGGTCAAAGAGCTCGTTGGTGCGCTTGGACAGGTGTTTTTCCAGCGGATCCTTTGCCCCGTACAAGCGCAGCGCACTTTCATAAAGCCTGTCTTTGGTCAATTTGTCGGAGTCATATCCGGTAAGTTCGCACACGGCGGAGTTTTCTTTTATCCAGCGGGCGGTTTTAAGCTCCGACGCGGGGTATACCGCGCGGCTTACAACCTGGGTGGCGGCCAGCATGGCCTGCTCCTGGGTAAACCCGGCGGAAAGAAGCAGCTGCGTAAGACCCAGTTTTTCCCAAGTCCGGTAGGCGATGTTCTCCGCGCCGATCTCCCGCGCATTGCTGTGCCGCAGCGTGTCCATGTTAACCATGCGCGAGAGTGTCTCCGCGGACGCAAGGTCGAGTTTTCTTGAAGCGACGATACGCTGCCAAAATTCTTCAACATACCTCTTTACGACCGGATCCTCCTCTTCAGGAAAGAGGGGCTCTTTGTGTTCGTATCTGTCGGTGAGTTGCTTCTGGATCCTGTTGAGCTGCTCAGGGCTGGCATCCTCCATAAATCCCACGTTCAGGATGGTGCGGTGGCATATCCTGTTTTCCGCATTACGGTAACTTTCCACCAGACGGTAATAACCGCCAAGCCTTCCAGACTCGGGATGTTTACGTAATGAGAACTTGAAATACATGGCGTAAAGTACTGGTCTTTAGGCCCAAAAAGCAATACCCTCTGTGTACTACAAATTGATTTAAAGCCGAAATGGTGAGCGTAAACAGGATTTCCCGTAGGGGGGTACGGACAAATGTTGGCTGTTTTTCCGAAGAAAATTCGAATTTAGATCAAAATACCTCGTTTAACCGAGAAAAGCTGCAATGTGGGTTAA
>CAZAGE010000119.1:0-2068 GCA_964484345.1 uncultured Oceanicaulis sp.
GTCGCCCTCTCCCAGGCTTTGACCGGGCGCGACGAGCAATTGGCCGAACTCAACGCCCGGCTTTCCACCCTGGCCGAAGAGCTCAACATCGCCGCAAGCGAGAATGAGCGCCTGAGCCTGCGGGTGTCTGGGCTTGAGACCGAGAACGCCGCGCTGAGCGAAGCCAATGACAGCCTGACCGCTCAGGTCGAGAGCATGCGCGCCGGGCTGGCGGCCGCAGAAGACAACCTTTTGGCGCAGGAATCCTTAAACGCCGAGGCCCAGGCCACGGTCGCGCTGTTGAACAATCAGATGGCCGCGCTGCGCCAGGAATTGGCGCGCCTTAACGACGCCCTCAACGCCTCAGAAGCCCGCGAAGCGGAGCTGGAGGCTGAAGTGGTCAATCTGGGCCGGCGCCTCAACGCGGCGCTGGCCAGCGAGGTGGCGCGCCTGGCGCGCTATCGCTCTGAGTTTTTCGGCCAGCTCTTGGAGATTTTGGGCAATCGCTCGGGCGTCAGCGTGGTCGGCGACCGCTTCGTGTTTGAGACCGACGTGCTATTCGCCTCCGGCTCCGCTGAGCTCTCGCCCCAAGGCCAGCAAGCGCTCACCCCGATCGCAGACGCCATCCTGCAGCTGATCGATGAAATCCCCAGCGATCTCGATTGGGTGTTGCGGGTCGACGGCCATACCGACAGGGTCCCGCTGGGTCCCAACGCCCCGTTTGAGTCCAATTGGGAATTGTCCACCGCCCGCTCGCTTTCGGTGATCGAGTATTTCGAAAGCCGGGGCGTGCCGCCGCGCCGTTTGCTCGCCGCAGGATTTGGGGAGCATTATCCGATCAACGAAGCGCGGACCGCCGCCGCCTATGCCCAAAACCGCCGGATCGAGCTGAAACTGACCTCACGCTAGCGCCAGCGCGATGACGCCCGCGGCCTTCTGACGCCTACGCTGCAGACGCGCCTGGCGCGTAGGCTGTCGCCCTGGGAGGCGATAGTGGCGCATGGCGGAAGCGGTTGAGCGCAGCAGCGATGATCTGGAGCGCACCTATCTGCGGGTTGCGGCAGGCGGCAATCTGCTGATCGGGCTTGCGGGCCTCACCGCGTCGGCCTTGGCCGATTCCCAAGCCATCTTGCTCGACGGCCTGTTCAATCTCACATATTTCGCGGCCGGATTGCTCACCTTGAAAGTCGCCGCTTTGCTGCGCCGGGGCGACGATCAGGATTTCCCCTTCGGCTATGCCTATTTCGAACCGCTGATCAACGGCGTTAAGGGCTTGCTTGTGCTCGGCGTGACGGTGATGGCGCTGATCGGCGCCATCGAAGCGATCTTTGCGGGCGGCCGCGCCATCTCGGCCGACATCGCCATTACCTATGGCGTGTTCGCCACAGTCGCCTGCCTCAGCATGGCGTTCATCGTCCGCCGCGGCGCGCGGCGCACCGGAAGTCCTTTGATCATCGCCGACGCGCAAAACTGGCTGGTCAACGGCGCCATTTCCTCGGCCGTGCTTCTGGCCTTCGTCTTGATCGCGCTGGTGGACGGCACGCCGCTGGCGCCGGCGATCCCCTATGCGGATCCGGCGCTGGTGCTGATTGTCTCTGCGATCTCAATCGGCGTGCCGGTGCGCATGGCGGGCCAGGCGGTCTTGGAACTGCTCAATCGCGCCCCGGATCCCAAAATCGTCGCCGAAGTGAAAGCCTGCATTCGCGAGGGCGTCGCGGAACTCCCAGTGCAGGCGCTTTACGTGCGGGTCGTTCAGCCGGGCCGGACGCGGCTGATCGGCGCCCATATCATCCTGCCCGAAGACTTCCATAGCGAAACGCTAGCGCTTCTCGATGGCGTCCACGCCAAAGTCACAGAGCGCCTGCGCGCGCTTCACCCCGATAGCGAGGTGGACCTGGTCTTCACCGCCGACGCCGCACGCGGCGCGCCTGCTCGGAAAGCCTCTGGACGGTGAACGCCCCCGCCCATCCCCGCCGATATCCACAGCTTTGTGACGCCCAAAATATCATGGACTCAGTGACTTGAATTGATTTCACCCAAACCGCTTGCCGGGATTAGAGTCCGGGTGTATACACCGCGCCTCATTTTC
>CAZAGE010000120.1:0-2053 GCA_964484345.1 uncultured Oceanicaulis sp.
TAAATATGCGACTCCGATGGAGTCGTGATTGATGGGTTTGAAACGAGGGGATTCAGTTGGTGAGAACGGTGGGTTCTCTTTGCATTTCGGCAAGTCAAGCATCCAAACCAACCATCAAGCTTGAACACCCAGCTTTCAGCTCATTCTAATTCTCGCTCTCACTCTCATTCTCGCTCTAAAACAAAAAAGCCCCTTTGCCGATGTGGCAAAGGGGCTTTTGATCAGTATTGGATCAGTGCTTCGAAGCTTACTTCTGCACTGCTAGTTTCTGGTAATCTGCACTTGTTGTAGATGCTAGACGGATGGTGTACAATCCGCTCTCCAACTGTGAGGTGTTGAAGGTCGTTCTGTAAGTCTCGCCGGCAAATACGTTTCCGTCGTACAGTGTTCCTACTACACGTCCGCTCAAGTCATACACTTCCATGATCACTCGGGTGTTCACTTTCGTTACAAACTCTACGTTCGTGCGCTCTACAGCTGGGTTTGGAGATACTTTCGTGATTTGGAAGTCTCCTTTTGAGGCTTGTGCTTCTCCTGCTCCAATTGGGTTAACAATTGGTGGATCGATGCCCAAGTCTTCAAAGCTGATGGTTTGCGTGTAACAGGTCTCGTTTCCTGAACAATCAACTGCACACCATGTGCGCTCGATGCTGTAATCTGGGCAGCAATCGTGCTCGAAAGCAAAGTCTCCTGATCCAGTCACATCTTGACCGTTGTAAGTTCCTGAGTAGGTAAACCATCCTCCTGAACCGTAGTTCACGTTCACGTTATCTGCCGCTACACCTACTTGGTAACCGTAGTACAAGCTGCTTGGCGCGTGGTTCAACATCAAGGTAGAACCATCATTAGCTCCCCATCCGGTCAACGTTGCTCCTGCTTGCATAATGTAGTAGGTCCAATCCAAGTAGTTGTCACCTGCCAAATCACAGTCGTCTTTGAAGCTGGTTGGGAAGCCTTGTGTTGACCACATTGCCCAATCCATACCGTCAGCAAATTCAACGTTGATGTTCCATCCACGTGATGGATCGTCGTTACGTACTACTGATCCTGTCAAAGTAGCTGTTCCATCTGGATACTCTACAAAGTTCGCCTCAATGGTTGAGTAGAATACTTTGTCTGCATTATCAAATTCGAACAACAACAAGCTCCATGGCTCATCTCCTGTACATACCGTTCCATCTTCGTTGAAGGCTTCTGGAGTTGTCAAGTTACAGTCAGCAATGCTGCCTTCTGCTGGTACATCTCCGAACAATTCTTCGCTGAAGCTTACCATCACATCATTATCGCAGTTGTCCATTGCTGTTACATCTGCTGCTGCTGGTACATCGTCCTCACAGTCGAGAACCAAGTCTGCTGGTGCATCCATCAATTCTGGTGCAGTGGTATCCAACACGTCGATGGTGTATGAAATCTGACTGCTGTTTCCACATTCGTCGGTAGCTACACAAGTAACAATCGCGCTGTAGTTTCCACACTCGTCTTCTTCAATCACTTCGGTTGAACAAACAACACTTGCTACACCACAGTTATCAGTTGCTTCTGGTGCCTCCATCGCTGGAACGTCAGATGCACATTCTACTGAGATGTTCGATGGTACACTTACAAATACTGGTGCTACATCGTCAAAGATGAAGTATTCAGTAGTTGCGGTGTTGGTGTTTCCACAAGCGTCGGTTGCAGTCCAAGTACGAACAAGGGTGTAAGACTGAGGACAGTCTCCATCGATGATCGCATCTTCCATGCTTACAGTCGCTTCTCCACAGTTGTCAGTAGCCATGGCCATGTCGCTTGGAATAGCATCCTCGCAGCTCAACTCGTTGCTATCTGGTACTGATGTGAATTCAGGTGCAGTGGTATCAACAACGTTCACTGTCCATACAGCTACATCTGTGTTTCCACAGTTGTCGGTTGCAGTCCATGTGTAGATGTCGGTACGCTCGTTGGCACAATCACCAGCGATGCTCTCTGTTTCCATCACGATGCTTACATCAGCGTCGCAGTTATCTTCTGCAGATACAAACGGCATATCAAGGATCTGATCACACTCGATGGT
>CAZAGE010000121.1:0-2049 GCA_964484345.1 uncultured Oceanicaulis sp.
CGTGCGATCCTATAAGGCCGCGCGAGCTGGTTGGCCGGCGGGTTTTGAGATGTAGAGCTTGCCTGAAAGCACCCGGTGTGGAGGGGGTGACCCCTCCACACTTTTCTTTCGGAGAGGAACAGCAATGAACAAGACAATGCTCATTTCGCTCTTGCTGTTAATGGTCGTTATCGCGTTCTTTATTGCGTGGTCAGGCGGTGATTTTGCGCCGGTGAGGTTTTTCACCGCCTTGGCGGGCGGGGGCGCAGCGTTGGGGCTCGTCTATGTGGTGGAATTGATTCTGAAAATGGACAAGTCCGGCAATTCTGACGACGTTGATCAATGATTTTCAAGCGCGATGCGCGGCCTGCGATCGACGCCCCATCGGCTGGCCAAACCCCTGACATACTCACTCTTTGGGATTGCACCGCGTCTAGCTGTGAGTTCTCATAAGGTTGTTCACCCGGGCTGAAGCCTTGAAGCTGGTTGTTGCGACACGACCAGTGGAAAGGAGAGCCCGGATGAACGCTCATAAAAATGCCAGAACGACGCCGTATGCGCGAGCCCTGATTGTCGAACGCCATGGGGCCGGTGAGCCGGTTGCGGCGATTGCGGCCGCCTTCGGCATCTCGGTGCGGACCGTCTACAAGTGGCTGAAGCGCCATCGCGAGGGCGGGCGCGCGGCGCTGATCAATGGCGCAAGCGCGCCCGCCCGGCCGGCCCGGTCGATCGGTCGATGGTGGGTGGAAGCGGCGCTGCGACTGCGCCGGGCCTATCGGATGACGGCAGATCAGATCGCCGACACGCTCGGCCTGGCCCGCTCGACCGTGGCGCGCTGGCTCAAACGCGCCGGGCTGGGCCGGCTGGCGGCTCTGGAGCCCAAGCCGCCCGTCATCCGCTATCAGCGCGAGCGTCCCGGCGAGCTTCTGCATCTGGACATCAAGACGCTGGGCCGCTTCGACAAGCCTGGCCATCGCGTCACCAAGGCCCGCAAGGGCAACCGCAACCCTGGCGCCGGCTGGGACTGCGTCCATGTCGCCATCGATGACGCCACCAGGCTGGCCTATGTCGAGGTCCTGCCCGATCAGAAGCGCGGCACGGCGACAGCCTTCCTGGTGCGCGCCCTGCGCTGGTTCCGCGCCCGCGGCATCTCCGTGGAACGCGTCATGACAGACAATGGCTCGGCCTACCTCTCGCGCCTGTTCGCCAAGGTGTTGCGCTGGCTCAATATCCGCCACATCCGCACAAAGCCCTACACGCCCAGAACCAACGGCAAGGCCGAGCGCTTCATCCAGACCCTGATGCGCGAATGGGCCTACGCCATCCCCTACCCATCCTCAAAAAGCCGAAACCAAGATCTCCCCCGATACCTGCACTGGTACAACTCGGCACGGCCGCACTATGCTCTCAACAAACAGCCGCCAGCCCAAAGGCTCGACCAGCTGAACAACGTCTTGAGAAACGACACCTAGGTCTCAGCTTAAGCGCTCGAATTTGGGGGCGCTCATCCGCAAAGTCGCGCTTGAAGAGGCCGGGTCTTCGCGGTGCAGATGCTTAACGCACTCGTTAGAGTTTTAAATGACGCTGGCTTTCTGGCGATATCCGCCGAAATCACAATTCGGTATTGGGAGCCCATTATGGCCCAGAACCTATTTCAGTTGATGTATGTGAGCCGCTCGGTCATCTCGACCCAGCCTGGGGAGTTCGAGAGCGCGGTCCAGCATATTCTCGCGGCTTCGGCGCGCAATAATGCGCCAGCTGGCCTGACCGGCGCCCTGCTTTACGATCGGGGCCGGTTTCTGCAGTGGATTGAAGGCCCCGCCGAGGCCGTGGGCCAGCGTTTCGCCACCATCTTTGAAGACCCGCGCCACACCGATATCGAAGTGGTGTTGCGTCGGGCCGCATCGGCCCGCCGCTTCCCAAAATGGCGGATGGCGTTCACCCATGTGGGTGAGGCCGCCATCTATCGCCTGACGGGCATGCCGCTGGCCGATGAGAGCCCGGAGCGTTTGACGGCCTTTATCGAGGCGGCGCTCGCTGACGCTTCCACGCTCAGCGTCGCCGCCTGAT
>CAZAGE010000122.1:0-2001 GCA_964484345.1 uncultured Oceanicaulis sp.
GACGGGCAGGGCGGCACGATCTGGTTTCAGGGCGAGATGCTGCGGCGCGGTCTGGCGCGGGTCTATACGTTTCCGGACAATCGCGCCTGTGTGACGGACCTGCTGGCGCGCGAAGCAGCGGCGCGCGATGAAGGACTTGGCATGTGGGCGCTTGATACCTATCGCATCGTCGATGCCAATGAGCTTGAGCGGCTCAATGCCCGTGAGGGGTCGTATGAGCTGATTGAAGGCCGGGTGCGGGAAGCCAAGCTGATCAATGGCCGGGCATATCTCAATTTTGGTACGAACTACCGCGATGATTTTACCGTCACGATCAGCCCCAAAGACATGAGGCTTTTCCGCGACGCGGGCATTGACCCCACTGACTATGAAGGGCGCGTGGTGCGCGCGCGCGGATGGGTGCGTTTGTTCAACGGTCCGAGCATTGATGCAACGCATCCGGAGCAAATTGAGGTGTTGAGATGAGCGCTGCCCTGGCACAACCGGGCGTCCGCCTTTGGGTCGCTGCACTCATCGTCTATCTGCTCATGCCGTTTTGGGCAGCACAGGCGCAGATATCCGACAGTGAGCGCCGTCAGGGCGCCAGCGCCCATCAACAGATCGTCGCGCAATATGGTGGCGTCTATGACGATCCCAAGGTGGGGCCCTATGTGGCGCGGGTGACGACGCGCATCGCCGGAGCGTCCTCGCTTCCCAATGAGGAGTTCCGTGTGACTGTTCTCAACAGTCCGGTCGTGAATGCCTTCGCATTGCCGGGCGGGTATGTCTATGTCACGCGCGGCCTTGTGGCTCTGGCCAATTCCGAAGCGGAGCTTGCCAGTGTGATCGGCCATGAAATTGCCCATGTCACACAGCGTCACGGGCAGGGGCGCCAGAACCGCGCCATTGGGGCCACGTTGCTGGGGGCCGTACTGGGCGTTGCCGTGGGCAGTGATCTGGTGAACCAGATTTTCAATATCGGTGCGTCCGGCTTTCTGGCGGATTATTCGCGCGACCAGGAAAACGAGGCTGACAAGGTCGGGCTCGAGATGCTGGTGCGCGCGGGCTATGATCCGTATGCGGCACCCTCGTTTCTGGGGTCACTGGGAGCACAAAGCTCCCTGCATGCGGAGTTGCAGGGTGCGCGCTATGACGCGGACCGGGTGGACTGGCTGGCCTCTCACCCGGCAACCGGGCAGCGTGTCCGCGATACACTGGACCAGGCTAACGCAACGGGGCTTGGCCGGGGCGTCCGCGCGACTGGCGAAGCTGCTCACTTCGCGGCCATTGACGGCATGCTGTATGGCGACGACCCGAAAGAAGGGTATGTGCGCGGCCAGCGGTTTATTCATCCGGACCTGCGCTTTGCGTTCGAGGTTCCCGATGGCTTCCAGATGACGAACGCATCGACAGCTGTGACCGCGCGCCACCCCTCTGGAGCGCAGGCCAAGTTCGACAGTGCCCCGCGTAACGGTGCGGGCAATATGGCGGAATACCTTACCAAGGTGTGGGCCCGGGACGCGCGTCTGAGCCAGGTTGAGGCGATCGACGTAAACGGTATTCCCACAGCCACCGGCGTGACCCGTGTGAAGGGCAAGGATGTAAGGCTGGTTGCCTATGATGCGGGCGACAGCAGCAGCGTCTTCCGGTTCCTGATTGCCACGCCGCCACGCGAAACAGACCGCATGGAAGCAGGTATCCGTGACATGGTGCTGAGCTTTACCCGGCTCAATGCCCAAGAGGCGGCTGACGCCACGCCCCTGCGCATCTCTATGCACAAGGTCCGGCGCGGTGAGAGCGTGGCCTCACTGGCGGCAAAGACCGGCTTCAGCAATGTGCCGGAAAAGCGGTTCCGCGTGCTCAATGGTCTGGACGACGGTGAGCAGGTTCAGGCGGGTCAGATGGTCAAGCTGGTTGTGGAATAGGCGTCGGCGCGCGTTGCTGCCTAGGCCCCATCTACAAGAGCGTCCACATCGTCTGTTTCTTTCAGCAGGGCGGCTCGCAGCTTGTTGAGTGCCTGAT
>CAZAGE010000123.1:0-1979 GCA_964484345.1 uncultured Oceanicaulis sp.
AGCCAGCGCTGTGTTGCGTCGCTGTATTTATCGTGCAGCGCCTGCAGGCCATCAGCTTCGAATGCGGAGGGCTCTCCGCACACGGCGCTGACCAACTCCTCGGCGAGCAAGGGCGCGTGAGCGAAGCCGCGAGCCCCGAATGCGGTGAGGAGGACGGGCCCGCCGAGCCCGTCCGAGGCCCCATTCGGAGCTGAGCCCCGGCGCGCCGCCTCCCGCCAGGTATCCGCAAATGTCTCATCGGGAGTAAGGCCGCACACCGGCAAGCGATCCGCCGTCGCCGCACGTACCCCGCCCCACACCTGTGTGCGCGCGCCAACGTCCAGACGAAGCGGCCCGTCCTGAAGGCTCGCGCGCAACTCCCGCTCTGCGTCGGCGGCGTCGCCGGGCGCGTCGCTTTTGATATGGGTCGCGCCCACCAAAACCTCGCCCGGCCGCACCGGCGCGGCATAACCGCCCCAGGCGACCGGCGCCGTGAGTTTATCTGACGTCTTAAAACAGGCGACTTGCCCGGCGGTCGCTTCCAGCGGCAAAGGCCCAAGCCCGCCGCCCGCAAAACCACCGGCGATGATCACCGTCTCAAAGGGGCCATGCTCGCCGCCGGCGCTGTCCTGGAGCCGCCAGCCCCCATCTCCGCGATCGAGGCCCGTGATTTCAGCGTCGATGGGCGCCAGCTCGGCGGCAAGGCCGCGCACAATCTGTTCGGGCTGAAACGCGCCGGCGGCGCCCATCCAAAGCCCCGCCTCGGTCTCGAGCCCGGTGCGCGCCGCCGCATCGGCGCTATCGCACCAGGCAAAACGATCGTCGAGCTGATCGGCAAGGCTGAGCAAGCGCGCCCTCCCGCGCGCGTCACTCGCGCAGCGTAAGACGCCTTCACCGTCCAGCCACCCTGCACCCCTGTAGAGGCGGGCCGCGTAGTCGAACGCGGCGAGCAAGGCGCGGTTATGGGGCCGGTCGGCCGCCTCCAAGCGTGGGGTGAGTAAGCCGAGCGGCGCGCCGGAGGCGCCGCTGGCCCACCCGCCCTTGGCGAACACGGTCGGCGTGCGGCCCCGCCGCCGGAGCGCCTCGACCACGCTCGCCGCCGCGATGCCGCCGCCGATGATCGCGATGGCGCCAGACGCCGCTGCGGGACGGGCGAAGCCAGGTTTCGGTTGGCCTGCGCTGCCTTGATAGATCGCTTCCAGGCGCTCTCGTTTGCGGCCGAAGCCTGGGCGTTTCTCCACGGCGAACCCCGCCGCCGCCAGCCCCCGTCGGACAGCGCCGGCGACTGTAAAGGTCGCCGCTGGCGCGCCGGCTTTGGATAGGCGGGCGATGTGCTGGAACAGGGCCGGGGTCCACATGTCCGGGTTCTTCGCTGGCGAAAACCCGTCCAGGAACCAGGCGTCAGCCTGAAACGCCATATTCGAAAGCGCCGCCTCGGACTCGTCATGAAACACGGTAAGCGTGACCCGGCCCTCCGCGAACACCCGGCGATGAGCGCCTTTATGGGGCGAGGGCCACGCATCGATCAGCGGCGCGGCGAGATCGGCCAGCTCCGCAAAGGCCGAGAGCGCCTTCGCCGCATCGTCCCTGTGCAAGGGCCAACCTTCCACGGTGACGAAGTGCAGCCTCGCATCGTCGGGCGCGTGGTCGAGGAAGAGCCGCCAGAGCGCGAGGAAGTTCAGGCCGGTGCCGAAGCCCAGCTCGCCCACCACGGTCAGGTCGTGATTAAAGCGCTCCGGAAAGCCCGCCCCGGCGAGGAAGACAGCCCGCGTCTCCTCCAAGCCGTTCTCTGCGGAGAAGTACACGTCGCCGCTCACGTCAGAGACCGGGCCGCCCTCGCCCCAGGTCAGGGCGGCGTGGGGACGCTTGAGCGTGAAAGGATCGGTGTCGGCCATGGCCCGCCATGCCAAAGCTTGAGGCCGCTTTCAAGCGCGGGACCGATCTCGCAAAGAAAATGGGCCGCCCTGGCTAGGGACGGCCCGAGATCGAACCCCTGTGCT
>CAZAGE010000124.1:0-1970 GCA_964484345.1 uncultured Oceanicaulis sp.
GAGGGCCTTTGGGTCCCCGATCAGGGTGTTCAGCCCTATCGCGGCCGCGGCTAACGCACTGACGATGAACCATCATTCATGTGAATGAGCTGAGTTTGAACGCGCCGCTCTAGGAGCGTTCATACGCACTCGGACAGTCTTCCTTTCGTCAGGCGGGGAACGCCTGTGATCGAAAGAGGAGACTTTATTAATGAGCATGCGTTTGATCCTGGCCGCGGGCATTAGCTTTGCCGCCATCATGTCCACCTTGCCAACTGCAGAGGCCCAGCAGCGCAATCGCGTTGATATTCGTCAGGCGGGTGTGACAAACGAGATCGCCGGTCGCCAGCGCGGCTATGAAAACCGTCTGGTCCTGAACCAACGCGGATCGCGTCAGTTTATCGCCACCTACCAAGATGGTCTGCGCAACGGCGCCACAGTTGCCCAGTATGGCCGCGGCAATGCAGCCGCCCTTGATCAGTATGGTCGCCGCAACTCATCCGTCATTGGCCAGGATGGGGCATATAATGACGCCTATGCGCACCAGAATGGCTATCGCAACGAAGCGGGCATCGCCCAGTTCGGCTATGGCCACTCGGCCGTTACCCGCCAGTCGGGCAGTCACAACATCGTTGGCGTTATTCAGGCCGGTAGCGGCCAGACCGCTAATGTGACCCAGCGTGGTTCGGGCAATGTGACCCTGATTATCCAGGGCGACCACTAATTCCCAGTGGGAGTATCGCGCCTGGCTTCGATGTCGCGGCCGGGCGCATCCCCTACCTCTCTCAATCGAAAAGGGAATACTGCGATGAAATACGCACTACCTGCTTTGACTCTCGCCATCGCTGGTGCGAGCGCTTGCCTCGCTTCAGCGCCGTCGGACCGCGCGCCGGGCTTGCGCTCTCCGGTTCAACCCGTCCCCATGGCAAGCTTCCAGCCTCGCTCGACCATTTGCGATCTACAGCTTTCTGGTCCGCGGCTGGTGGCCTTGGCCAACCCCGCTGAGGCGGATAGCTGGTCCCTGACTGTGGAAGCGCCGGATCTCTACAATCAGCAAAGCGGTCCCGTCACTGGCGCCGGAACCCAGCTCAAACCCCTTACGACAATTGTAATGGAGGATAATCCGGTTTCAATCGAAGAGGGCGTGATGGTCATGGGTGATCCCATGCTGCCGCGCCCGTTTGATGCCGAATTGCGTGCATTCGACGGCCGTGGTGCATTGATTTGCCGGGACGTCATACGCCTGCCGGAGCTTGATCCACCGGCGTCCCGGCCAATAAGGCGTCGTTTTTGATAGCAAGGCCCCGCATGTGGGTTGATTATTGAGCTTGGAAAGGGGTCGCAGGCGAGAAATAGCGACCCTTTTCAGGCGAGATCGCCTGGCCAACCATCGAAATCAGACCCGCACTGGCGGCCTCCCGCGTTTCGTGAGGTCCAATGGCGTCCAGTATTCATAGGCGCGTCTGGAGCGGGTCGAGAACCCGTCCGCGGGCGCGGATTATCTGATCCGCTTCACCTGCCCGGAATTCACTTCCATCTGCCCGGTGACCGGCCAACCGGACTTCGCCCATCTCGTGATCGATTATGCGCCGGCGCGCTGGATCGTGGAGAGCAAGTCCTTGAAGCTTTATCTGCAAAGCTTCCGCAACCACGGCGCCTTCCATGAAGCCTGCACGATGATGATCGGGCAGCGCCTGGTCAACGAGCTGGATCCCAAATGGCTGCGCATCGGCGGCTACTGGTATCCGCGCGGCGGTATCCCGATCGATATCTTCGGCCAGTGGGGCAAGCTGCCTGACGGTCTTTGGGTGCCCGACCAGGGCGTCCAGCCCTATCGCGGCCGCGGCTAACCTAGACAGGTTTTCCTTTCAAAAAGACGATTGATCCTGACAAAAAGTCAGGTATTGTTGACACGGTTTTGTGTGTCAGGTAGACCTGACTTAACGTCAGCTAAACCTGAAAGGCAAACCTATGTGCAAATCCTCAAACCC
>CAZAGE010000125.1:0-1842 GCA_964484345.1 uncultured Oceanicaulis sp.
TGAGTGTTAGACCGAATTTCAGAGCAAAGAGATGTAGAAACCCACGCTTCTCACGCTCATCATAAACAATGTTGAGACCGCCAATCAGGCTGCCCACACCTTTGGTGGCAGAAAACAGCGCTATGCCTAGGCTAAACAACGCTACCAAGCCAAGATCATCTGTGCTCGTTCTGGCGACCGAATCCGCCTGATCGATCAGGATGTCACGCGCATCTTCAGGTAGCAGCCGCACGACGTCGCTGAATTGGTCAACGACCCTGTCGGGCTCCAAGAATAGAATCCCGCCCAACGCAACCAGCGCGGTGATCCCGGGAAACAGAGCCAGAAGAACAAAGAACGCGACGCCTGCAGCGATCAATGTGAGATTGTCGTCACCCATCTTCGCCCAAACTCGACGAACAACGTCCAACCATCCACGCGGTGGGATGTTGGTCGGCGTTTCGGCCTGACGTCCGCGGTTGACCACGGTGGGATCATTATCTGATGCGTCGGTTTGCATAGGGCACCGGAATAAATTGCGGTGACCCCCTAACGCGCATGCGCATCCATCGTTCCATCATCACTGAATTATTTGCGGATCAGAACAGCGTTCACGGCAACCATCAAGTCTTCCGGTTGGAAGGGCTTGGTGACAATCGGAGTGTCTTTCAACCTCAGCTGTAGTCCGACCTTCTCCGCGAACCCGCTAACGAAAATAAAAGGGATACCGAGATCTTTCATGCGCATGGCAAGCGGCTCGGTGGTGCCTTCACCGAGTGAAAAATCGAGCACAGCTAAGTCGATGGTTTCTGTTAGGTGATGATCTGCATCTTCGAGCGTTGTTGCCAGACGGACATTGTCGATGCCGTTCTCGTGTAAAATGTCTTCGATATCCATGGCAATCATCGCGCTGTCCTCAACAAGCAGCGCGGTGAGCGTTTGGTTCTTCCGGTCGTCGTTCTCCACCAAACATCCCCACTTAGAGTGAACGCACCGGCTAAGTCGGTGCATGCGGCGCCCTCATGGGGTGTTGGAAGCATGCTGATCAGCAGCACGCGATAACATAGGTTATGGTCGAAGCGAAAAACTTGAACATTCGAATGTAATGGCGAGTCTTAACCACCCAACGTTAAGAAGTCGGCTTCACCTCATCGTGACCTTTCAAAACCTGATCACCATCATCCTGCTCGATCAGGTAGGCAGGATCGTCGGAGCTGGCATTGCGCACAACGTCTGTTCCTTTGATCGTCTTGGTCACGTCATCGGTGAAAATTTGCACAATCTTGCCGCTGGCTGTTCCGTTTCCCCATTTCCACCGGACCTGCGTGCCTTTGCTATAGCTCTTCATGTTTTACCCACTCCGCGGTCGATTTGGTAATTAGATAAAGCGCCGCAACTCAGGCACGGGCGGCTTTTCGCGCGCCACGGCTTCCAGGCCATCCTTGTCGAGAATGCGCAACATAGGTCTGTTCCAGGACAATAGGCCCTCTTGCTCCATACGTTTAAGCGTGCGGCTGATGTGCACACTTGTAAGGCCCAATGCCTCCGCTAAGTGGACCTGGTTGAACGGTGTTTCCATCGATTGGTTGCCCGCCAGACCAACCTGTTCGGCGCGCGCGAAGAGTTGAAGAACAAGATAGGCGATGCGCTCTCTGGCGGAACGCTGTCCCAGCGAAACAAGGTTGCCGTCCAAAAGCTGCTCTTCGCGCGATGCCATCCATGTCATCGAAAACGAGAGGTCGGGATAATGGGTGAACACCTCCCAAAGGCGCTCGCGATCAAAAACACACAGGGTTGCATCTGTCAGCGAGGTAACCGTGTGCTCCATTTCGCCAAGCACTGACATCTGCAAGCCGACAAAGT
>CAZAGE010000126.1:0-1836 GCA_964484345.1 uncultured Oceanicaulis sp.
ACAAGTACAGCGTTCCGCGCATGTGCTTCGTCAACAAGCTGGACCGTACCGGCGCTGACTTCTTCCGTTGCGTTGACATGATCGTGGACCGCCTTGGTGCGACGCCTCTCGTCACGCAGCTACCTATTGGCGCTGAAGCTGACTTCCTGGGTGTTGTTGACCTGGTGAAGATGCAGGCCATCATCTGGAAAGATGAAAGCCTCGGCGCTGAATATGAGTACACCGATATTCCGGCTGATCTGAAAGACAAGGCAGACGAGTATCGTTCCAAGCTCATCGAGACTGCTGTGGAAGCTGACGATGATGCGATGGAAGCCTATCTCGAAGGCAATGAGCCCGATGAAGCTGCCCTCAAGGCGCTGATCCGCAAGGGTGCGATTGAGCAGATCTTCGTGCCGGTGCTGTGTGGCACAGCCTTCAAGAACAAGGG
This sequence comes from uncultured Oceanicaulis sp., assembly GCA_964484345.1. Taxonomy (GTDB): domain Bacteria; phylum Pseudomonadota; class Alphaproteobacteria; order Caulobacterales; family Maricaulaceae; genus Oceanicaulis. Next base: position 431 of record CAZAGE010000126.1, read on the forward strand.
TGTTCAGCCGCTGCTTGACGCCGTTGTTGATTTCATGCCGTCGCCGCTGGACGTTCCTGCCATTAAGGGCATCGATCCCAAGACGGAAAAAGAAACAGACCGCAAGTCAGACGATGACGAGCCGTTTGCTGCGCTGGCCTTCAAGATCATGAATGACCCGTTTGTTGGGTCACTCACATTCGCCCGCATTTATTCCGGCAAGCTTGAGACTGGTTCTTCCGTTCTCAACACCGTGAAAGAGAAGCGTGAGCGCGTTGGTCGTATGCTGCTGATGCATTCCAACAGCCGTGAAGACATCAAGGAAGCGTCTGCTGGCGACATTGTTGCCATCGCAGGTCTCAAGGACACGACAACAGGTGACACGCTGTGTGATCCGAACCGTCCGGTTATCCTTGAGCGCATGGAGTTCCCGGATCCGGTGATTGAGGTTGCCGTTGAGCCGAAGACCAAGAGTGACCAGGAAAAGATGGGACTCGCACTCTCACGTCTTGCTCAGGAAGATCCTTCCTTCCGCGTGACGTCAGACGAAGAGTCCGGTCAGACCGTGATCAAGGGCATGGGTGAACTTCACCTCGATATCCTTGTTGATCGCATGAAGCGTGAGTTCAAGGTTGAGGCCAATGTTGGCGCGCCGCAGGTGGCGTACCGTGAGACCATCACCAAGCCGGCAACTGTTGATTACACCCACAAGAAGCAGACGGGTGGTTCAGGTCAGTTTGCCCGCGTGAAACTTGAGTTTGCGCCGTGTGAGCCGGGTGAAGGCTTTGAGTTTGAAAGCAAGATCGTCGGTGGTTCTGTGCCCAAGGAATACATTCCGGGTGTTCAGAAGGGCATTGAGAGCGTTCGCGAAAACGGCATGCTTGCCGGCTTCCCGATGCTCGACTTCAAGGTGCGCCTGATTGACGGCGCATACCATGACGTTGACTCCAGCATCATGGCCTTTGAGATCGCATCCCGCGCGGCCTTCCGCGAGGCTGGTGATGATCTGGGTGTGGTTCTTCTTGAGCCTGTCATGAATGTTGAGGTTGTGACGCCGGAAGATTACATGGGCGACGTGATCGGCGATCTGAACTCACGTCGTGGTCAGATTTCGGGCACGGAAGCGCGCGGCAACGCGACAGTGATTTCCGCGATGGTGCCGCTGGCCAACATGTTTGGCTATGTGAACACGCTGCGGTCCATGTCTCAGGGGCGTGCCCAGTACACCATGCAGTTTGACCATTACGAGCAGGTGCCGCAGGCGGTGTCTGACGAAGTTCGCGCGAAGCTGGCGTAACCAGCGACACGCATATCCAATTACGAAGACGGGACCTCGGGTTGATGCCGGGTCCATCAAAGGAAGACAGAAGAGATGGCCAAGGAAAAGTTTGAGCGCACGAAGCCGCATGTGAACATCGGCACAGTTG
>CAZAGE010000127.1:0-1807 GCA_964484345.1 uncultured Oceanicaulis sp.
GCTTTGAGATAGGCCAATCCGCCCGCGGGTTCGGCCGGAAAAAACTTCAACACCTCAAAGCCGGCTTCCACCGCGCCCATCGCTTCGCCGGCGGTGGCGACGCCAGGCAGGCAGGGCAGACCGGTGTCGAGCATCGCCTTGCCCAAGGCCGGGCTAAGGCCGGGGCTGACCAGAAAGGCTGCGCCATTGTCCAGACAGATGCCGGCCTGATCGGGGCTGACCACCGTCCCCATGCCGACGATGAGCTCCGGTTCGGCATCCTGCATCGCCTTCATGGCGTCGATGGCGACGGGCGTGCGCAGCGTCAGCTCAACGACGCGCAGGCCGCCGGCTTTGAGCGCTTTTGCCAGCGGGGCCGCGTCGGCGACCTCTTCGACCACCAGCACCGGAATGACGCTGGCGGCGTCCAGGATGGCGTTAAGCGAATGGGACATTACAGCCCTCCAGCTTCAGCGATGGCGGCCGCGCCCATCAGGGCGGCGGCGTCTGATAGAATCAACGTGACGGGAATGGCTTCGACATAGCGGCTCATCGGCCCGCGCCGAATTCGGCGCGCTTCAAACCGGCTCTCTTCAAGCAGGGGCAGCATTCTCGGCAAAATGCCGCCCGCGAGATAAAGCCCGCCGCGCGCGCCGGTGATCACGGCGACGTCGCCCGCATAGGCGCCCAAAGCGTCGCAGAACAACATCACCGTCCGGCGCGCCAGCGAGTCCGGATCGGCGAGGGCTTCCGCGGTGATCTGCTCAGGCCGGCTGCCCGGCCATGTGACGCCGTCAAGGACGCAAAGAGCGCGGTGGATATTCACCAGGCCGCGTCCAGACAACAGCCGCTCCCAACTCACATAACCGTATTCGTCCGCGATGAACTTGCCGACCGCGATCTCTTCTTCGGTGCGCGGCGCGAAACCGGCATGGCCGCCCTCGGTGGGAATCACGCGCATGCCGCGGCCGTCGGGAATGAGCAGGCCAAGACCCAGCCCGGTGCCCGGCCCAAGCACGGCGATCGGCGCGTCTTTGACGGCCTGGCCATGATTGAGAACGCGTTGATCCTCCGCCGGGCAGAGCGGCGCGCCGCGGGCTTGGGCGGCGAAGTCGTTGATGGGGATGAGGGCGTCCAAACCCAATTCGCCGGGCAAGGTGTCGGGGTCAAGCTTCCACGCGGAGTTGGTCAGCCGGAACTTGCCCGGGCTCACCGGACCGGCGACCGCGAAACAGGCCGTCCTGGGCAAAGGCCCATCGCAGCTTTGCAGATAGGCCTGCGCCGCATCGCGGAGATGCTCGAAATCCTCGTTTCGAAGCCGCCGGACTTGCTCGAGCTTAAAACCCGATTTGGCGCCGCCGCGCGCTATGGCGAAACGCGCATTGGTCCCGCCAATGTCCGCGACGAGGTAGGTGTCACTCATGCCGAGACGGGCTCCGCCTCGGTTTCGAAGACGGTTCCGTCCAGTTCAGGCAGGGCGATGGCGCCGTCTTCCGCGCAACAGACCTGGCGCCGGAAGCCGGAGAACAGCTCGCGGCCCATGCCGATTTCGTTGCGGGAAAGATCCGCGCTCGCCTGCGGGCGCGCGTCCCATTCCGCCTGATCGACCCGGACGCCGAGCGTGCCGGCTTCTGCGTCGAGGCGGATGATATCACCGTCGCGCACCTTGCCGATCGGACCGCCCGCCAGAGCCTCCGGGCTGAGATGGATCGCCGCGGGCACTTTGCCCGAGGCGCCGGACATACGCCCGTCCGTGACCAGGGCGACCTTAAACCCCTTGTCCTGAAGCGCGCCTAAAAGCGGCGTCAGCTTGTGCAGTTCGGGCATG
>CAZAGE010000128.1:0-1764 GCA_964484345.1 uncultured Oceanicaulis sp.
TCACACCTCGCTGCGGGACGGCGTCCGGGTGATCCAGGCCATTGTTTTAGCGCACCTTGTCTTCCTGGTGCTGCTGTTCGCAGTCACGCGCTTGGAAGACTTCCCGCGAACCAGCCTGGCCTTGTCTGTACCGTTTCTGATGCTGCTCATGCTGCTGCCGCGCGCTTTTGCGGTCAGCCTGCGCTCCGGCGACCTCAGGGCGATTTTCCGGAATGAGAACCCGACCGCGCCGGTCGCCGTGCTGGTGGGTTCGCGCAATCGCTTGGCTGAAGTGCTCACCACCCAGATGCGCCGTCCTGGCGGCCCGGCCTTCCGTTTTCGCGCACTGATCGAAACACGTGGCAGTGATGGCGGCCGGGCTCTGTACGGTGTGCCGCTTGAGGGCGGCATGGACCGGCTTGAGACTGTGGTCTCTGCTCTTGGCCGCTCCGCCGGCGATGCGCGCGTGCGCATTGTCCTCGCCGACCGCAACCCCAGTGTCGAGCTGCTCAATGAAGCGGCGCGCATTTGCGGGCACACGGGCGCGAGTCTGACCCGGGCGCGGCAAGCCGAAGGCGTTGCAGCCTTCACCGCCGTTGAAGCCGCAGACCTGTTGGCGCGCCCGCCGCGAAACTTGTCTCGAAACGGCGCACGGGCGCTGATCTCCGGCAAGCGGGTGCTGGTGACGGGCGCGGGCGGGACGATCGGCTCCGAACTTGTGCGCCAGGCCGCCACCCTTAACCCGTCGCGTCTGGTCCTGCTCGATAGCGCGGAGAGCCATCTCTATGAGATTGATCGCTATTTGGCCGACTTGGATGCGGCCCCGGACTGGCGGCCGGTTCTGGGCGATATTCGCGACCGTGCGGCGTTGGACATCTTGTTCGCCGAAGAGCGGCCGGACGTGGTCCTGCACGCGGCGGCGCTCAAGCATGTTCCCCTTATGGAGGTGAACGCGGCTGAGACGGTGCTGACCAATATCGCGGGCACCCGAAATGTCGCTGAGGCGGCGGGCGAAGCGGGCGTGGCCGCCGTGGTGCTCGTCTCAACGGATAAGGCGGTGGACCCCAGCTCGGTCATGGGGGCGACCAAGCGGGTGGCTGAACTGCTTATGATGGAAGCCGGTCAACGCTGGACGGAAACCGCCTTCGCTTCCGTCCGGTTCGGCAATGTTCTTGCCTCGACCGGCTCGGTGGTGCCTTTGTTTGAAGCGCAGATTGAAGCCGGCGGGCCTGTGACCGTCACGCACCCTGAAACCACTCGCTATTTCATGACCGTGCAGGAAGCTGCCGGACTCGTTCTGGAAGCGGGCGCCCAGGCCAAGCCGGGTTCTGTTCAGGGCTCTCTTTTCCAATTGGATATGGGCGACCCGGTGCTCATCTCTCGCCTGGCGCGCCAATTGATTCGGTTGCGCGGCCTCACGCCCGATGATGATATCGACATCGTCTTCACCGGGTTGCGCGCCGGTGAGAAGCTCCACGAGCGTCTCCTTCATGCCTTCGAGGACAGCCACCCCACAGAGTCTGGCGGCGTATTGCGGGTGCAATCGCCAGATTTCGACCTCGACGCTTTGCCGGCCGCGCTTGATGGGGTGATTGACGCCGCCGCCCGCCGCGACAGCGACGGTGTTCGCGCCGGACTAGAGGCGCTGATGCCCTTTGGCTGGCCCAAGGGTGTGCATGCGATGGCGCCGCGGCTTTTAGCGGGCGGGCGATCATGATAACGCGGCGGGCTTAACCCGCCTGGAGGTGCGACTTACGCCATGACCGCTTCTGATCTGACCCCCAT
>CAZAGE010000129.1:0-1726 GCA_964484345.1 uncultured Oceanicaulis sp.
GGCGTGGCCGGGCTGGTGACCATTTAATATGTCCTGGAACAGATCGTCGCAGAGATTGAAGACGAGCACGACGTGGAAGAACAAGATAACCTGATCAAGGATCTCGACAACCACGAATACACCGTCAAGGCACTGACCCCCATCGATGATTTCAACGAGCACTTCCGCTGTCAGTTCAGCGATGAGGAATTCGATACCATCGGCGGGTTGGTGATGCAGAAATTCGGTCGACTACCGGGCCGCGATGAAAGCGTCGAACTGGATGGTTACCTCTTCACCGTGCTCAGCGCCGACGGCAGAACAATAAGATTGCTGCGGGTGACACCGCCGGGGGAAAACCACGATGCCACTACCACCGAGGTCGAAAGCTGACTCCATCGCCATGCTGGCAAACGCGCCCTGGGTGGTGGCTGCCATTGTGGTTGCCCTTCTGCTGGGCGCGCTGCTGAACCCGGCGAAAACGCCCCAGCCTGCCCTCGGCTGGTATCAACACAGTGGCCTGCAGTCCCTGGAATGGAATAACTACCTGTCCTGGCTGCGCTTCAATGGCCAGGGCAAACTCGCCGGTCAACTGGAACAGCAGCTGGCCGCCGGTGATGTCCATGCATTCAGCGCCGCGATGCTCTCCCCCGCCTTCGTCACCGACAGTGAACAGCGTGCCCGGGATTTCTGGTCGCCGGCCCAGAGAGACACCTGGTCCGCCCTGCGCCAGCAGGTACCCGGTCAGCTCGCCGCCAGCAACCTGTATCGCTGGGGACTGGCAGACAGCAGCCCCCGTCCGGCCCGCTTCTTCACCGCCCCCTTCACCGGCGGCCCCCTGTGGCTGACCGCTCTGACCCTCCTCGCGCTGATGCCACTGGCATCCTCTCTGGAACGGACCCTGGGTCATGGCCGGGTGCTGACACTGTGGGTGCTGGGCTGCCTGCTGGCCGGAGCCGGCTACCTGATGCTGGCCCGGGCCGGGCAAACGCCGTTTCATGGCGCCACCCCTGCCCTGATGGTCTGGTACGGAGCCTTCCTCGGACTGCAGGGCTGGCGCACCCGATTATCCTTTCCGGTACCCGGCAGGGCATGGCCCACGATCGCCCTGCCCACCGCCGCCCTGGCGATCATTCCTCTGGCCTTGCTCGCCCTGCAGGCCTGGCAAAGCCAGCCCGCCACGGCCTACCTGGCCGCCGGCATGCTGGCTCTTGGCGGCGGCATCCTGCTGGTGCAGATCATGCGCCCGGCAGAACCGGCTCAAGACATCGAGATCGTCATGCCAGACCCGCAGGATCAGCAAACCCTGCAACGCGGCTGGGAGGCCCTGGGCAGCCTCCAGCCGGCGGCCGCCATTGACGCCTTTCAGCAGGTGATTGAGCGACACCCGGATCACTTTGACGCCCTCACCGGCCTGTTCACTGCCCACCGCATGGGCCAGCACAGCAACGACTGGCTCCACACTGCCCATCGCCTGTTTGCCCACCCGGCCACCGAAAAGGGCCAACCTCAACAGGTCGCCGGCCACTGGCAACAGTTCCGCCAGCAACAGGGACCGACGTTGCCCGCCGCCATCGGCTGGCCCCTGGTGACCACCCTGACCCGGGCCGGAGAATTTGCCCAGGCAGAAGCCCTGGCCGCCAGCCTGGATCACCACGACACTCGCAAACCGGCCCTGCAGGCATTGCGCGAGGCGTTACTTCGGGAAGGATTGGGGCACCGGGCCAAGGCGCTTGAGCCATAGCGG
>CAZAGE010000130.1:0-1725 GCA_964484345.1 uncultured Oceanicaulis sp.
CCCTCGATGTCCTGCAGGGGGAAAGCGACCCTGCAAATCCCAACATCCACACAGGTACCCGTGTTCCCATCGATCCTGGCACGACAGATGGCACGGTTGGCGCACCCGCAACAGACGCCACCTTTGTTGGCTCAAGTGTGACGCCCGAAGGTGTATCCATCTCAGGCAACAATGGCGACCTCGGTGCCACGAGCGGTGCCGTTTCCTATACAGACACACCGGTTGAACCCACTGACGTTCCCTCAGCCCCGACGCTCGAAAACACAGACCTTGATGAGACGCTGACAAGCGGCATTTCGACCCTGGAAGCGCTGACAGACCGCATCGCGCGGCTGGCCGACAACCCGAATGGCGGACAGGGCGCCGAAGAAGAGACACAGGCAGCTGCAGCACAGGACGCATCACAGGCCCCTGTGTTGCCGGAAAACGGCGATGACACGGAAATCGTCAACCGTCCGCCAACAGATATTCTGCTCGACAATGCCGGCGTTGTTGAAAACGCCGCGCCAGGTACCGTTGTGGCTGTTCTCAGCGCGATTGATCCGGATTCAGGTGAAGTCTTCACCTATGAGATCGTCGGCTCATCAGACATGTTCGAGATTGTCGGCAACGCCGTTCTCGTCAAGGAAGGTGCGGTCCTCGACCATGAGGCATTGGCCTCCGTTGACCTGCCCCTGCGCGTGACGGATAGCTCAGGCAATGTCTACTTCGAGACCGTCACCCTGGATATTGTCGACGTCAACGAAGTTGCGACCGACATCGCGCTGGACAATACCGCCATTGCTGAAAATGCCGCCGGTGGCGTTATCGGAACGCTCTCCACCACAGACGAAGACGCCGGCGACACGCATACCTATGCTGTGTCTGATGATCGTTTCGAAGTGGTTGGCGGGCAGCTCAAGCTTAAAGACGGCGTTGCACTGGATCATGAAGCAGCCGACACGATCTCCATCGACGTAACGACGACGGACACTGGTGGCCTGTCCTATACGGAAACCTTCACGGTTGCCGTCGAAGATATCAATGAAGTCGCGACCGATATCGCGCTCCACAACACAACTGTCGCTGAAAACAGCGCTGGGGCTGTGGTCGGCACCCTGTCCACCACGGACCAGGATGCAGGCGACACGCACAGCTATTCCGTATCTGACGCACGCTTCGAGGTCGTTGATGGTGAGCTGAAGCTCAAGGACGGCATCGCGCTTGATCACGAAGCAAGCGACACCATTGCAATTGACGTGACCACAACCGACGCCGGTGGCCTGAGCCGCACAGAGACGTTCAACATCTCCGTTGGCGACGTCAATGAAGTTGCGACCGATATCGCCTTGGACAATGCATCCGTAGCCGAAAACGCAGCCGGTGCCGCCATCGGCAACCTGTCGACGACTGATCCGGACGCAGGCGACACGCACAGCTACGCCGTTTCTGACACCCGTTTTGAAGTCGTCGATGGCCAATTGAAATTGAAGGACGGCGTGGCACTGGACCATGAGTCCGGCGACAGCATCTCCATCGATGTCACGACGACAGACGCAGGCGGCTTGAGCCGCACCGAGACATTCAACATCGCTGTTGGCGACGTGAATGAAGTCGCCACAGACATTGCCCTCGACAACACAAGCGTTGCCGAGAATGCAGCCGGTGCCGTCATTGGCACCCTGTCCACAACTGACGTAGATGATGGCGATACGCACAGCTACTCCGTTTCAGACGCCCGCTTCG
>CAZAGE010000131.1:0-1685 GCA_964484345.1 uncultured Oceanicaulis sp.
GCCTATCTGATTGTGCCTGCGGGGCATCGTGGGCCGGCGTTTCTCGCTTATCCGAATTTTCGCACCATCCTGCGTTACAACAACGCGACGTCCTATGCGATGGCTGTCTCGTATCTGGCGCGCCACTTTGCCGGCGAGCCTGCCATTCAGGGGACCTGGCCTGAAGATGAGCGGCCTTTGACCCTGTCGGAGGCCAAGGAAATGCAGCGCAAGCTGACGGCGATCGGTCTGGATACAGGCGGGGTGGATGGCATTATCGGGCCGATGAGCCGCAAAGCCATTCGCGGATTTCAGGCCCGCCTCGGCCAGCCGCAGGACGGTTTTGCAACGGAAAGTCTGCTCATGAAAATCCGTGCCGCTGCGGGTGGCCGGTAGGCCCACATCCGGCTGTGTTCTTTCTTAAAGTCTTTACCTTTCGCGCCTAGCGTGGCTGGTATGTCTAGTGAAAACCAGCCTGCCAGCGCATTTGCTGTCGACGGAGCCGATGAAGTGCCGCCGCGCCGCGGCCTGTTGGCGCGTTTCGTTCGCGCAAACATTGCGCTGTCGAACCGGCTCACGCCTGAGCACCTGCTGGAAAATGATGCGGATGTCTGGTTTGAGGCACGGGCAGATGAACTGCTTGATAGCGCGGCAGTAACCCGGATTGCCGATATCGGCGCGGGACGGGCGTGGCATTTCCGCCATGATACTCTCGAGCGCTACAACCAGCATCTCATCGGCCTTGATATTGACGCTGACGAGATGGCGTTCAATCGCGATCTTGACGAAGCCATTGAATGCGACGTGACGCTGGGTATGCCGATCGCGTCTGCAACCATTGACCTGATGACCGTTTCATCCGGGGTTGAGCACTTTGCCGACAACCGGGCCTTTCTGCGTCACTCGGCGCGGGTTATCAGACCCGGCGGGCGGATGATCGCGAAGTTCCCAAACCGGCGTGCGCCCTTTGCGGTGCTTAACCGCATGATACCGAACTGGCTGGCGCAGAAACTGCTCTATGCGCTGCGGCCCGGCTCTGAAGGCCAGCTTGGCTTCAAGGCCTACTATGATCGCTGCCTGCACTCAGTCTTCTCACAGGACGCCCGCGACGCCGGGTTTGAAGTTGAAACCACCTATGTGAGCTTCAACAGCAGCGAGTACTTCAAGTTCTTCGTGCCGCTGTATCTTGCATCTCTGGCCCTGGACCGGCTGCGCGCAGCGACGGGCAACAAGAACATGTCATCGCACATGATCTTTGTCCTGCGGCGCATGTAGACCCTCTGATTACGTATAAATCTGGTAGCCGGGTGAGGACCGTCCAAGTGCATCATGCATTTCAAGGATGCGTTTGAACCATTCAACCACAGGTTCCTGCGGTGCAAACAGCTTGTGCGGATAGATCGCACGCGCCCACATGAAGGTGCTGGCGGCGACATAGTCCGCATAGCCCGGCTCATTGCCGTTGAGATAGGGCGTGTCCATAAGCTTGGCTCTTAGCGGCCCAAGCGCCACGGACATGGCGCCCAGACCTTCCTTGCCGCGTTTGTCCGCCTGTTCAAGGGTCATGCCTCCGAGCTGCTTCTCGCGGCTTTCGCGGACATAGGCCTTGTCTTCCTCGCGGCAGTGATCAAACACCTTCTTGACCATTGCGGGGAACATGGCGGTGAACACCTGGGTGAACAGCCAGCGTTCCACGAACTGCGCGT
>CAZAGE010000132.1:0-1680 GCA_964484345.1 uncultured Oceanicaulis sp.
TGACCGGAAGTGAGGAGCGCAGAGCTTGTGGCGTGGGCCGGGCTTGCCTATAGCTGCACCCCTCGGCTACACCACCTGCCCTTAGAGGGTTATCTGATGCGCTGAGCCTTTGTTGCCGCTGCGTCAAACACCTCACTGTTCTCCGTCCGATCCCCATCGACATGATGGCTCCAGATACAAGGCTTTTTCACCCATGACCGAAGGTTCCGGCGGACGCCGCCGCTACACAGATGAAGAAGCCCTGCTGTTTCACTCCGAAGGCCGCCCGGGCAAGCTGGAAATCACCGCCACCAAGCCGATGGCCAGTCAGCGCGACCTGTCGCTGGCCTATTCGCCGGGCGTCGCCGCGCCGGTGCGCGCCATCGCCGACAACCCGTCCACGGCTTATGACTACACAGCCAAGGGCAACCTCGTTGCGGTGATTTCGAACGGTACCGCCATTCTGGGTCTCGGCAATCTGGGCGCGCTGGCCTCCAAGCCGGTGATGGAAGGCAAGGCCGTTCTGTTCAAGCGCTTCGCGGATGTGGATTCCATCGATCTGGAAGTGGACGCAGACGACGCTGATGATTTCATCAATGCCGTGCGTCATCTCGGCCCGTCTTTCGGCGGCATCAACCTTGAGGACATCAAGGCACCTGAGTGCTTCATGGTGGAAGAGCGCCTGCGCGAGCTCATGGACATTCCGGTGTTCCATGACGACCAGCACGGCACCGCCATCATCGCCGCTGCCGGCCTCATCAATGCGTGTCACCTGACGGGTCGCAAGTTTGAAGACATGAAGCTGGTGGTGAACGGCGCCGGCTCGGCAGGCATTGCTTGCCTGGAACTCGTCAAGGCCATGGGCGTCAAGACAGAGAACGCGCTTCTGTGTGACACGAAGGGCGTCATCTATCAGGGCCGCCAGGAAGGCATGAACCAGTGGAAGTCTGCGCACGCGGCCCCCACGGACAAGCGCACCCTTGCCGAAGCCATGGACGGAGCAGACGCATTCTTCGGCGTTTCCGTGAAAGGAGCGCTGACACCCGACATGGTCGCCTCCATGGCGCCCAACCCGATCATCTTTGCGATGGCGAATCCGGACCCGGAGATCACACCGGAAGAAGCGCATGAAGTGCGCGAAGACGTCATCATGGCGACGGGCCGCTCAGACTATCCGAACCAGGTGAACAATGTTCTGGGCTTCCCCTACATCTTCCGTGGCGCGCTTGACGTGCGCGCCACCACGATCAACGACGCGATGAAGATTGCGGCTGCTGAGTCCCTTGCAAAGCTGGCGCGCGAAGATGTTCCGGATGAAGTGGCGGCTGCCTATCACGGCATGCGCCCGCGCTACGGCAAAGACTACATCATTCCCGTGCCGTTTGACCCGCGTCTCATCACCACCGTGCCCACCGCCGTCGCCAAGGCAGCGATGGAATCAGGCGTGGCGCAACGGCCGATCATCGACATGGAAAGCTATGTGCACGAGCTCACCGTGCGCCTTGACCCGACGGCGGCCTCGCTTGGCTTCATCGTCGAGCGTGTCCGCCGCGAGCCCAAGCGCGTTGTCTTTGCGGAAGGCGAGGAAAGCAAGGTCGTGCGGGCGGCGATTGCCTTCCGCGACCAGGGCCTCGGCACACCCATTTTGCTGGGCCGTGAAGAAATCGTCCGTAGTCAGATGAAAGACGCTGGCCTTGAAGA
>CAZAGE010000133.1:0-1671 GCA_964484345.1 uncultured Oceanicaulis sp.
ATAGTCACCACTCCGTTTCGGGTCTTTGTGCCCGTGGCGCAGTGATGGCCCGTCGGGGATGAAGAACGCGTTATCCATAAGGTTCAGAGCCCGTTTGATGCCCCAGGGTAGGGCGAAATTATCTTTTAAATTCAATTACCTGAATTTTTCCGCCCTGCGCCCCCTGGACCGGCCAGGCGGAGACGCCAAAGGCGTGCGGACCAAGCTTCGGTTTAGAAAGTTCGGGTCAGTCGAAATTGCCAAACTCGGTCGCTTGCAGCGTCGCTCACCCCGAGTTGCAGACCCGAATACCACTCCCAAGTCTCCGTGAGCGGGCCGCGGATCATCGGGCCCACCGTGTGGCGTTGATCGTCGAAACGGCCAAAGCCTCGGTCTGAATTTCCGAGCCTGGAGAAGTTCTCGAGCCCAAGGCGCAGCCCGGACCCCAAGCGGCGCGTCACGCTGGATCGAAAGCCGAGATTGACGCCGTCGCGCGCTGCAGACCCGAACTCCATATTGGCCCGCGCGATTGCGCGAATGCGCCACCCCTGGCCGAACCGCCATTGATGGATCCAGTTCACCCCCAAGCGCTCGGCGCGGTCGGCCTGCGGGGTCAGGCGGACATCGAACCGAAAACCAGATTCATATCCGCGCGGCGTGCGCTCCACGGTTTGCCACAGCATCTCCAGCTGGAGATGACGGAATTGAAGCGTGTCGCCGGGCAGGTCTGCGATCTGGGCGACGCCGCGCAGGCGGACGCTGTCATTTAAGGCCCGCTGATAGTGCAGGCGGGCGATGCCGCCCCAAGCGTCAGCCTCGTCAAGGATGGTCGCCAGTCGGAGCTCAAGCGCCCGGTCGCCGGCATCCACGGTCGGACCGAACACGCCGCCGACGTTTTGAGCCTGCGCGCACCCGGCTCCGCCCAGCAGCAGCCCGGCCGCAACCATCAGCTTGGTCCAACTCATCATCATGTCATTGGACAGTGGATCGGCGCATGGAGCTAGGGCTGCTTCACCGCCACCTCGATCCGACCGTCGCCATGCAGCAGCGCCCGCTTCATGCCCGGCGAGTTGAACTGCGCGCTGACCGCACCGGACGCGTCCACGGCGATGATGCCGCCCTCACCGCCCAAATGGGCGACGTCGTCCAGCGCGCCTTTGACCGCGTCGGCCAAGGTCTCGCCCCGATGGCGCACCCGGGCCGACACATCCGCCGCCGCGTTGGCGCGCATGAAGAATTCGCCCTGCCCGGTGCAGCTGACGGCGGCGCGCTCGTCCGCCCAAGTGCCCGAGCCGATGATCGGCGTATCACCGACCCGGCCCCAAACCTTGTTCAGCGTGCCGCCGGTGGAGGTCGCCGCCGCCAAGCGGCCCTGATTGTCCAGCGCGACCGCGCCCACCGTGCCCGTCGGGATCGCCCGGTCGTCCGGAGCCGCTGCGGGCGTGTAATAGCTCGGCGCGTCTTTGACCGGCTCGAGGTTTTGCTCCGCCGCAAACCGCGCAGCGCCGGCGCCCGCTAGCAAGACATGTGGCGTTTTCTCCATCACCGCGCGCGCCGCATTGATGGGCGACACAAAACCCTCCAGCGCCGCCACCGCGCCCGCCCGCCGCGAGGGACCGTCCATCAAGCTGGCGTCCAGCTCATAGCGCCCGGCTTGGTTCGGAGAGGCGCCTTTGCCCGCCACATAAAGCC
>CAZAGE010000134.1:0-1664 GCA_964484345.1 uncultured Oceanicaulis sp.
GCTCCTTCATCTCCGCGGCCTCCTTCCAGGAGACCACCCGCGTGCTGACCGAAGCCTCGGTTCAGGGCAAGGTGGATACGCTGGAAGGCCTCAAAGAGAACGTCATCGTCGGCCGCCTCATTCCGGCGGGCACCGGCGGCCTGATGCGCCAGTATCAAGCCGTCGCCGACGAGCGCGATCGCGACCGCATTGAAGCTCAGAAGACCGAAGCCGAGGAGGGCGCCGAAGCCCTGCCGGCGGAGATCGCTGAAGCGGCGGAAGCGGAAGCCAGCGAAAGCTAAGCGCAGCCGCAGTTCTAAAGCTGAAACCCCGCCGGATCGCTCCGGCGGGGTTTTTTCTTGTTCTTGGCCTTTGCCGATGCGCAGAGCGCTCGGCCGTGTCATCCAAGACCGGCGTGCCGCAGCGTGAGCGTTAAGCACGCAAAGGGTGTGGGGATAATAAAAAATCGCCCCTTTTGAGAAAAGGCAGATGCTAAGGGTCTTGCCAGGGTGGCTTCGCGCCGCCTGAAGTTGAACTTTTTCTAAGGGCGCAGGAGGGCGCGATGATCCCGACCTTGAAAGCGAAAGAAATTGACGCGGTGAGCGGTGGTTTCACCGTCAACATCGGCACGGTTGTCATGTGCAACAACGCCATCCCGCAGTGTTGCTACTACCCCCAGCCTGATGGGTCGGTCATCAAAGTGTGTGACGATCCGATCGAGCTGCCGCTTCCGTAAGGACGCGTCTTCGCGACGGCGGAAGACTGGCCTGCCCGCGCCGCCGCCATTGGCGGAGCGGGGCGGGCCCGCGGATCGGATCAGCACGCCCCTTAAACGGCTTTGGATGCGCCTATGCCACAATTTACGTCGTCGCTTCGCGAGTTGCCGGCTCAGATCAATGCGCTTCACCGCTTTCTGGAGTCAGGGGGCGGGCGCGGATTGATTTTGTTCGCCTTGCCCGACTGCGAGGCCTGCGTCTGGTTCAAGCAATCTCTGGTCGATGCAGACCTACCCGCGGTCATGGGCGAGGTGGTCGTTATCGAACTGTCAGAAGACACCGCCGATTCGCAGGCTCTGTGCGCCAAATTCCTCGTCGAGCAGTTTCCAACGCTTGTTTGGTGTCAGGATGGGGAGCCCTATGACGCCTGGGCGGGGTTCTTTGGCGATCCGGATCCGGCGGTGCGCTTGAACGCCCTAAACGCCGAGCTGGCCAGCGCCGCGGAGGCGTTTGAAAAGGCGGCGGTTTAGTCGCCTAGTGCGCGCCAGCGTTTGGCGACGCGGCTCACCACTTCCCGAGCGGGCACGCGGTCGCCCGAAAGCGCGCCTTGACGTCCATGGCGCAGCCGCATTCACGGCACACAAGGCTTTGTTTGTGTCGCTCGGCCCGGTCACAGCGCTCACACACCGCCAAGCGCTTGGCTTTGTCCTCATCGGACACGGTTGCAAAGCCTGACAGGCCCACCTTGGCGGCCGTCGATGTGAACCCTGCTAGCTTTTTCATGACTAAGGCGCTCCGTCACCTCGCCTATGTCCGGTGAAAAATCCGCAACTTCAAGCCGATCTGGCCCATGACAGGCGCGCAAAAGACATTCCCGTCATAGGCCGCTTGACGCGTTGTATCGACATGCATATGTTCCGCGCTCAATTTCCGGGGGGTGAGCCGTAACGCCGCGTCCGCTGCGTTAAA
>CAZAGE010000135.1:0-1661 GCA_964484345.1 uncultured Oceanicaulis sp.
GTGACACCATGGAGACCAAAGCCCATCACGCTCTGGTCGGCTTCTTTGTCGTGTTCTTGCTGGCGGCGGGTTCGGTATTTCTGCTCTGGCTGGCCAATGTGAGCATCGACCAGGAGTTCGAAGAGTATGACGTTGTCTTCGACGGCCCGGTGCGCGGTCTGCGGGTCGCTTCTGAAGTTCGCTTCAATGGCATTCAAGTCGGCGAAGTGACGGAGCTGGGCTTGAACCCGGACAATCCTGGTGAGGTGATCGCGCGCGTCCGCCTGGATGCGGCCACGCCGGTGAAGGTCGACAGCGTCGCCCAGCTCGAACCGCAAGGATTGACGGGCTTGTCTTACATTCAGCTCTCTTCGGGCTCGACGGAGGCGGCGCTTCTGGAGAGCCGTCCCGGCGACCGGGCGCCGCGCATCTACGCAGATCAGGCCCAGCTGGAAGAACTGCTCGCGGGTGGCGAAACCGCGCTGGAAAGCGCGCAAGCCGCTTTCACCCGGGCGGCGGCTCTACTCAGCGAGGATAATGTTCAGACCTTCGCTGAAACGCTGGAGAATATTCGCGACATCACGGAGACCATGTCGGAGCAGGACGAGTTGGTGAATGAGCTTCGCGAAGCGATCGCCAGCCTGAACCAGGCTGGACAGGACATTTCGACCGCTGCGGCGGGGATCGAGCAGTTTGGCGCGGCGGCGGAAACCTTTCTCGCGGTGGAAGTCAGCCCCATGGTGGCGGACGTTTCCGCGGCCTCGATCGCGGTCGATTTGGCCTCCCGCGAAACCTACGACGGTTTGGTCGCCATTCGTCCGGGCCTTGAAGAATTCGCCGATGACGGCCTTGGCCAATTGTCAGCCGCGTCGCGGGATCTGCGCTCGCTAATCGCGGCGCTGGAACGTATCGCGCTTGAGCTAGAACAGGATCCGGCGAGCTTCATCAGCCAGCCCGCCGGTGAAGAAGTGGAGGTGCCCCAATGAGGCTCGCACTCACCCGCCGCCTTAGATTGGGCCTCGCGGCCCTGGCTCTGGTCGCCGCGCCGGGCTGCATTTCGGTGTTGCCGGAATCCGAGCCCGATACGCTCTATCGCTTGAGCACGGCTGACTTGGGCGATGCCGGACCGGTTGAGGATGCAGCGACTGTGATCGTGGGCCGGCTGCAAGCGCCGCGCGGGCTCGCCGGCGACCGGATCGCGATCCAGCGTAACGGCCAGATCGCCTATATGGCCGGCGCAGCCTGGTTGTCGCCGGCGCCGGATCTCCTGCATGCCGCCATCCTCGACGCCTTCTATCTGGCCGCGCCGGTTATTGCGCCGGCGAGCATCACTGACGGGGTGGACGCCCGCTTTAATCTCGACCTTCAGCTTCGGCACTTTGAGGCGAATTATGACCAGGGCTCTGAGGCGGCCCCGATTGCGCGGGTGGAATTGCGGGCGCGTTTAATTGATCGCGACACCCGCATGCTGGTTGGGGCGCGGACCCTGGAGGCCGGTGTGCGCGCCAGAGCCAATCGCCAAGGCGATATCATTTCCGCGTTCAGCGCCGCCTCCAACGACGCTGCGCGCCAACTGGCGGACTGGACGCAAGCTGAAATCTGTAGCGTGGACGAGCCGCCGGCTGCCTGCGAATAAGCGATTAGGCCGCAGCTGCGCTCTTGCGCATCTTCCAGAACCGCAT
>CAZAGE010000136.1:0-1649 GCA_964484345.1 uncultured Oceanicaulis sp.
AGCGCTGCTGTCACGCCCTGAAGTGAAAACAAATAGGCTGTCGCTGTGCCACGCTGGCTGGTGGCTTCGACCCGCATTTCCGCTCCGCGCCGCATCTGCCGGACCAGATCGCCTTCATCATCCAGCTGTTCAACAAACCCGTCTGACCCGGCGGCAAAAAACTGAAATCGACTATTCCCAATCCGCGCCCGCGGTGGCGTTTCGGACCTCAAGGGATAACCCGCGACAAAGCGCGGCTGCTCATCGGCAGCGCCGCTGGCCCAGGTAGAAACAACGAAAAACACCTCGCCATGTTCGACATTGCGCGGCGTCATTTCCGTCGGGCGGCTGACCGCATAACAGACAAGGCCATTTTCGGTATCACGGGTAAAGACGACCCAGTCGCCATAAGCACCGCGATTCTGGGCTTCCTGCGCCACAAGGGGAGGTGTCAGCATAAGGCTTAGCAGAACAAGAAAACAACGCATGGCATGGCTCATATTCGAAATTTGCTTTACTTCATCCCTGCAATGCGGCGCTTTATAGGCGGTTAATGCCCTTTTCCCTTTTGCCTGTCGGGTTATTTCTGTTACGCAAGGTGTGGGATCGAACTGGAATTATTCCAGATTAGGGAAATGACTTGCCAGACAAACAGGGTCAAGACGCAATGACGCCGGCGCGCGAAACGCTGGATAGCTGGGTGCTCGCATGTGCCCGGTCAGACCGTGCGGCGTTTAAATCCTTGTTTGCATTCTATGCCCCGCGGGTGAAGGGCTATATCAAACGCCTCGCGACCGATGATGCGCAGGCTGAGGAGCTAACGCAGGAGGTCATGCTGACCGTTTGGCGTAAGGCCAAACAGTTTGACCCCAAACAGGCGTCAGCCTCGACCTGGATTTTCCGGATCGCGAGAAATCGCCGAATTGATCTGGCACGTCGCCTGAACAAGCCAGAGCTTGATGGCGAGGACCCGGCCCTCTTACCACCCGATACCGAAGCGCCGGACGATGCCACTCACGCACGTGATCGCGAAGAAAAAGTCAGAGAGGCCTTGAAATTGCTTCCCGAGGATCAAGTTAGGCTGCTTCGCCTCGCTTTCTTTGACGGTCTGTCTCATTCCGAGATCGCTGAAAAAGAGGGGGTTCCACTGGGTACGGTGAAATCTCGTATCCGGCTGGCCTTTGAGAAGTTGAGAGGCCGCCTGGACCCGGAAGACATATAATTTTGAGTTTGCCCTTGACCCATAGGTCAATCGCGACATATCGAAAAAACCAAGAAGACGTATAAAAAAAGACTATGAATGCTTTTTCGACCCACGATGAGTTGTTGAGTGGACGCGCCGCAGGAACACTGAGCGCACCACTTCGCCTGCTCGTCGATACCCATAGCGCGATCAATCAGGATGCAGCGCTGAACGCGAGTGCAGCAGAATCCGCAGCCGTTGCCATGTTCGAGGACTGGCCGGGTGAGGCGCTATCTGATGATGCGATTGATGTGGCCATGGCTGCTATTGATGCGCTGGAGGGCGGTGTCGGCGAGGCAGCCGGGACCCCGATGATAGATCGGCGTGAAGCCGCGGCCTCTGCTGATGATGGCCTTTCGGAAATCATGGACCTTCCAGAACCGCTGCGTGATCGCGTTCTCGCGGCCGGGGCGCAGTGGCGCTTTGC
>CAZAGE010000137.1:0-1645 GCA_964484345.1 uncultured Oceanicaulis sp.
CAGTCATTGCAGGGCACGGCTCTTCATGCTGCAGCGCGCCAAAGTGCGCGCTTGATCTAGTGCATAGGTAGCGCGCGTAGGCCCTCGGCGCCACCATTGGGGCGCTTCCGCTTCAGTCGAACGGGTCCGCGCTAGCGCTGGGCGCAGCTTTCCGCCAGCCAGACTGACCAATCCTGGGACAGCGCCGGCACGTCGCCGGCCAGGCCATGCGTCTCGCCATGGGCGGCGAGCCAGCCGTCGAAATCACCGCCATCGGCAATCCAGCGCGCGACATCGCCCCAAATCGGGGCATCGCCGTTTTGCGCCGCGACATAGTCGATCAGGCCGCGCACAAGGGGATAGTAGATGTCGCCGGCGTCATTCGCGGTTGCGTTCGCCAGGGCGCCGGGGCGGGCGCGAACGACGATCCGCGTCCCCTCCGGAGAGCCCTCTTCTTGATCGAACTCTGCGATGGTCTGTTCTGTTTCCACCACTTCGGGAGATTGGCTGGGGTGGAGCTGCTCGAAAAACGCAATGTAAAAATCCGCCGACGCGGCGCGCGGCCGCCGGGTGCACAAGGTCGTCCAACGATCCTGTGAGCTGGCCTCGCCCTCCATCAGCACAGCCGCCGTCTCGTCCAGCCAGTCCGGCGAGGCGGGGACTCCATAATAGCGACCACTGCCCATTGGCGCCGGCGGCCAGTCGAAAGCATTTCCAAACCAGGCATGGCCAAGTTCATGGGCGATGATGTCACCCTCATCGGCCAAACGTCTTTCTATCATAGGCAGGATCGTCGCCTCGATCTCCTCGACCGTTTGGTCGGGTTGGGTCGCGCTGATCGCCGCTGCCAACTGTGTCCGGATCATATTCGCGGTGCGCGCAGCGGAGGTCCAGGTCTTGATGGTGTCGAACCCGGCTTCGCGGGCGGCGTTCAGAGCCGCCGGGCGCAGATCGGGATCCATCACGACCGCGGTCCGGGTCATGGTCACGCCCATGACGGAGTTGAACTCAACCCGCGCATTGATCGCCGCCTCGAGCAATGTTTCGGCTTGGTCCTCGCTACCGGCGGCGATGAACACGCCGTCGCGTTCGGCGCATACCGCCGGCTCTGGACAGGGCGTTTGCGCCTCTGCCGGTTGAGACGTCAGCACAAGGGCGGCGGCGACAGCAAGCATCTGGATCTCCTTTGAGGGCACGGCCCAAAAAACTTAGGATTTCGCAATTCTCGCGCCCTTACGGAGAAATTAAATCCAGTTAATGCGCGCTAAGCGCGGTCCAGGAGCGGACTTTGCGGTTAAGGAAGGCCGGAGCCTCACCCACCCCCCAACAACGCGCCTTGGATGCCGTCGAAGATGAATTGCGCCGCCAGCGCGGCGAGGATCACGCCCAGGATGCGCGTGATCATTGCGGCCAGCGTGTCGCCGATAGTTTTCATGATAAAACCAATCGCCAGGAACAACCCTAGGCAGAGCAGGAGATTGGCGCCCATGCCGGCGAACACCATAAGCTGGCCGGACAGGCTGCCGCGCGCTTCATTCATGAACAGCATGATGGACGCGATGGCACCGGGACCGGCGAGCATCGGAATCGCCATGGGGAAGACCGAGATATCGTCATGGGTGCCGGGAATGCTCTCGTCCGCGTCGCTGAGCGCCTCGGCCCGCTC
>CAZAGE010000138.1:0-1618 GCA_964484345.1 uncultured Oceanicaulis sp.
CGGATCCGGACCCCAATCGCCCCGGCCTGCCGCTGACGGACTTGCAGGAGGAGGCTTCGGCCACACTGCGCCGGCTGGTCGCCGCCGGCGGGTTTCAGGCGGCGTTGATCGATGGCGTCACCGGCTCGGGTAAAACGGAAGTCTATTTCGAGGCCATCGCCGAGTTGCTGCGCCGGGAGCCGGACGCGCAAATCCTGGTGCTGCTGCCCGAGATCGCGCTGACCCAGTCGGTGATCAAACGCTTCGCGGATCGATTCGGCGTGGAGCCGGCGCGCTGGCATTCCGGCCTCGCCGACAAGGAGCGCCGCCGCAGCTGGCGCGAAGCCACATCCGGCCGGGCGCGGATCGTCATGGGGGCGCGTTCGTCGATTTTCCTGCCCATGCCCAAGCTGCGCATGATCATCGTCGATGAGGAGCACGACCCGACCTATAAGCAGGACGAGATGCTGACCTATAACGCCCGCGATCTCGCGGTGGCGCGCTCAAAGCTCTCCGGCGCCGTCTCGATCCTGGCCAGCGCGACGCCCTCTATCGAAAGCCTGGTCAACGCCGAAGCGGGTCGCTACGTCCATGTCCGCCTACCGTCACGGGTGACCGGCTCGGTCCTGCCGGAGGTGGAGCTCTTAGATCTGCGCCTTTCGCCGCCGGAGAAGGGCGAATGGCTGTCCCCGCCGCTGGTCGAAGCGCTCGCCGAAACGCTGGAGCGGCGCGAGCAGGCTTTGCTCTACTTGAACCGCCGGGGCTTCGCGCCTTTGGTGCTATGCAAAGCCTGCGGTCACAAAATGAAAAGCCCGGAGGCGGATCGCTGGCTGGTGGAGCACCGCTATACCGGCCGTCTGGTCTGCCACACGACCGGCTTTTCCATGCCCAAACCCAAGCTGTGCCCGGAGTGCAAGGCGGAGGACAGCCTGATCGGGGTAGGCCCTGGCGTCGAGCGGGTGGCGGAGGAAGCCGTGCGCCGCTTCCCGGACGCCCGCATCGAAGTCTTCTCCTCCGACACCGCCCAGTGCGGCGAGGATGTCCGCGCCCTGGTGGAGCGGATGGAGCAAGGCGAGATCGACATATTGGTGGGCACCCAGATCGCCGCCAAAGGCCACAACTTTCCTCACCTCACCCTGGTGGGCGTGGTGGATGCGGATTTGGGCCTCGCCGGCGGCGATTTGCGTGCGGGCGAGCGAACCTATCAAACCCTGGTTCAGGCCGCGGGGCGCGCGGGCCGCGCCGACAAGCCGGGCCGGGCGCTGTTGCAGACCTGGAACCCGGACCATGAAGCCCTGGGCGCCCTGGAAGCCGGCGACCGCGACGCCTTCCTGACCGCCGAGCGTCAGATGCGCGAGCTGTTAAAGCTCCCCCCCTTCGGCCGCCTCGCCGCGCTGATCCTGTCGGCGCCCGACGCCGGCCTCGTCGACGACGCCGCCCGCATGATCGCGGCGGCGGCGCCGTCGGCCGAGGGGGTCGAGGTCTTCGGCCCCGCCGAACCGCCCCTCGCCGTGGTCCGCGGCCGCTGGCGGCGGCGCTTTTTGGTGCAGGCGGACAAGAAGGTCGACGTCTCCGCCTATATGCGCGCCTGGACCGCCCGCTTTAAAGCGCCGTCGAGCGTGCGGGTGACGGTGGATAT
>CAZAGE010000139.1:0-1615 GCA_964484345.1 uncultured Oceanicaulis sp.
AATTGTGACCCGTCCTGAAATAGGTTTACACAAATAATGTGTAAAATGGAAAGAAAGAGTAAAGCTAAATTAGGACAATGGTGTGGAGATCGGCTATATTTTTCAGATGATGAGAAGAAGCTAATTATTAATGACTACTTGTCGGGCAATGAGCCAAAGAGGTCTGTCTATAGCAGATATACGGGATATAATTCCGAGCATGGTAAAATAACTAAGTGGATGCGGAGATTTGGCATGGAGGATAATTTTATCAAAATCCCTAACTTTGATCCTATGCGTAACAGGAAAGAAAAAGATGTGACCGGTTCTGAGGAATTTGAAATTCTCCAGCTAAAGAAGCGCATTGAGGACCTTGAACGACAAGTCCAGACAGCGGAGATGAAGGCTGTTGCCTTCTCCACGATGGTCGATATTGCCGAGAAGGAGTTTAACATCCCCATAAGAAAAAAGTACAATACCCAACCATCGAAGAAATGAAGTATAACTTCAAGGGCATAAGATTAGTCGACTTGTGCTCATGGTTTGGCGTTACAAGACAGGCCTTTTACCAAAATAAGCTCCGTGTTTTACAAACAGCTACAGAACAGGAAATCCTGATTCTGCAAATACAGGGTATCCGTGAGAATCACAAGCATTTGGGGGGCAGAAAACTGTTCGGCAAACTTCGGGGATTTATGGACGACCACCAAATAAAAATGGGAAGGGATGCCTTCTTTGATTTGTTGAGAAGCGGGGGACTGCTGGTTCGGAGACGAAAACGGTACCATGTTACCACCGACTCGAACCACTGGATGAGGAAATACCCCAACTTGATCAGGGATATGGAACCAACAGGCCCCAATCAAATCTGGGTAAGCGACATCACCTATTGGAAGACAAAAGGGGGGCATTATTACATCAGCTTTATTACAGATGCCTATTCAAGGAAGATTGTCGGGTATCAGGTTGCGCAGACGATGGAGGCGATGGAAAGTATTAATGCGTTAAAAATGGCCTTAAAAGGACTCGGTCCCGGAGTATTTGTACTGATACACCATTCAGATAGGGGGTCACAGTACTGCAGTTCCGGATATGTGGAACTACTCCGGAAAAACAACATTCAAATATCGATGACAGAAAAAGGTGATCCGTTGGAAAATGCCATTGCCGAGAGATTAAACGGTATAATAAAGGGTGAATATCTTATTGATTACCAGATCAACAATCTAGAGGAAGCCAAAACATTATTGGAGTCTGTTGTTGGACTATACAACGAAGACAGACCGCACTCCAGCGTCGGCAATATGGTTCCATCGCAGGTACATAATGGATCTTTGGATAGGGAAGTCAGGCGTTTATGGAAAAACTATTATAGAAAGCAGGAAATAAGCGAAATGAAAAATGAGTTTTCTGAGGCATAAGCAGAATAGGTTAAAGAAAACCCGGGACGAAAGCCCCGGATAAACCTTATCTGATCAACCTATTCCTGGCCAGTTGCTCTCCAGCAGAGCTGGCTTACGCTTCGGTTGATAAATGTAAATGTAAACCTATTTTCGGACTTAATTTAAATGTAAATTTGCAGCAGGACTAACAATAAATAAATTTTAAATATGTAAACTTTTTTCAGGACGGGTCA
>CAZAGE010000140.1:0-1574 GCA_964484345.1 uncultured Oceanicaulis sp.
GCGCCTGGACCGCCCGCTTTAAAGCGCCGTCGAGCGTGCGGGTGACGGTGGATATCGAGCCGTACAGCTTCTTGTGAGGGGCAGCGTCGCAATGGGACAAAAAACATCAAGTCGCGCTTTGAGTCGCTAGAGAATCGACCTAGAGTATAGTCATGGCTAGATGTACAGCGCCCGTTTACGGGCATCGCACGGCGAGTGGCGCAGCGAACTGCCCAGCCTGCCGCGGTCGCGGACGCAGTTCCGGTTATACCTCCTATCCGTCCTTTTCACGGTCGTATCCTTCATATGATTATGGATCTGGGACTATCCGCAACCCTAGCACGAGCTACGGTGGGTCGGGCAGCTCCGGCAGCAAGACGCGACCGCGCTGGTCGCCTGCGGGTTCGACGCTCGTTTACACACCGAGCCAAGTCCAAGCTCTGACCCCAGTAAGAGAAAGCGTTGTAAGGCGCGCCTTAAAACCAGAGCTGAAGCATATATTTCTCTGCCACGCGTGGGATGACCGAAAGGAGGCCGCCAAGGAGTTGCATGACCTCCTCGAGGCCAAGGGAGTATCTGTCTGGTTTAGTGAGAAAGACGTACTTCTAGGGGCCCCACTAATGCGCGAAATCGATAAAGGTTTGGCGAAATCTCGGATCGGGATCGTGCTCGTCACACCTGCACTCTTGCGTAGACTTGAAGGCGAAGGCATTGCGGACAAAGAGCTATCCGCACTTTTGCATCGAGAGCTGCTTGTCCCAATCATGCACAACGCAACACATGAGGAACTTCGCGACGTTAGTCCGATGTTAGCTTCACGAAGTGGCTTAAGCACCGGTGAAGAGTCGATGGCGAACGTTGCAGCTAAACTGGCTGAGCTAGCATTGGTTGAATAGTTCTAGCCGTGAACAGTGCTTCCCGTCGCCCTTTGTGAGACTCGATAGCGCGCCTGGCGGTCGACATTCCTGCCCCCAATCCCCCCATCCCCACCTGTTCCTGTTGCCCCCCCCGCACCCCTGTGCTAGTTCGGCGCCGGGTTTTGAGGTGATGAGTGGATACACCGCTTTCGCCTTTGAAAAAAACCTCGTTCCTTCAAGCGCTTAAGCGCGTCTCGCGAGTCGCGGGACACGGCCTGGCGCCAGTCACGAGAAGAAAGCGGCGAACAACGGTGACCCCTTCCGAGGATGTGATCACGGGCGAAGCTGGCGAACGCTATGCCAAAGCCCTGTTCGAGCTGGCCGATGAGGCGGGCGCGCTGGACAAGGTGGAGACTGATGTCGACACCCTGCTGGCCGCCTTCGCTGAGAGCGCGGAGCTTGCCCACGTGCTGACCAGCCCGGTGTTTAAAGGCGCGGATAAAGCCGCCGCCCTGACCGCCCTGGCGGACAAGCTGAAGCTGCATAAGCTGACCGGCGATTTCCTGTCGGTGGCCGCGCGCAATGGCCGCGCCGGCGACCTGAAAAATATTCTACGCGCCTTCAAGGTGCTGGCCGCGAAGCGTCGCGGCTCTAGTTCGGCTGACGTCATTTCAGCTGATCCGCTGACCGCCACCCAGCTCAAAGAGCTGAAAACAGCGCTGAAGACCGCGCTGGGCC
>CAZAGE010000141.1:0-1523 GCA_964484345.1 uncultured Oceanicaulis sp.
CAATTAAGCCATGACCGCTTCATGGACGCGTTTCGCATCAACACCGTGCTGCCCAGCCTGATCCTCCAGGCGGCGCTGGGGCGTTTGGCGAAAGGTGAAAAAGCGGCGCCGGAAAAGGCGATTGTGGCGGCGCTGTCCGCCCGCGTGGGGTCGATTTCGGACAATCGCCTGGGCGGTTGGCACTCTTATCGGGCCTCCAAAGCGGCGCTCAATCAGGTCATTCGCACCTGTTCGATCGAGCTGGCGCGAAAAAGCCCAGCGGCGCTGTGTGTCGGCCTTCATCCCGGCACCGTCGATACGGATTTGTCCAAGCCGTTCCAGCGCGGCGTACCCGAAGGCAAGCTGTTCACGCCCGCCTATTCCGCCGAGCGTCTGCTCAGCGTTCTCGATGGTCTTGGGCCGGATGACAGCGGCCGTCTGTTTGACTGGGCCGGAGAAGAGATCGAGCCCTAGGCTGACGGGCTTGACCCGCCCTGTCGGCTCCGCTGCTCTGTCGGCCGCCACGCTGAAAGGAGCCGCCATGACGGGCCATATCGATCCGACCCGGGAAAGCTTTGAAGTCTTTAAGGCGCTGCCGCGTGATGAGCCGTTGGAAATGCTCAACCTGATCCGGTTGCGCGACAAGGCGGCTTATCCCGATGGGCGCGCCGCGACGGGGCTGGAGGCTTACACGGCGTATGGCGAGCACTCCGCGCCGATTTTTCAACGGGTCGGCGGTTCAATCCTCTGGCGCGGGGCGCCGCGCAGCGTGCTGATCGGACCCGGGGACGAGGCTTGGGATCTCAGCTTCATCGCCGCCTATCCCAGCGCCGGCGCGTTTTTGGAGATGGTCACCGATCCTGACTATCAAAGCCGGGCCGTGCCCCATCGCCAAGCGGCCGTCCTGGACAGCCGCCTGATCCGCCATGCCCCGCTGCCGGGCGGTTCGGCCTTCGGCTAGGCGCTTTTGGCGGTCAGGGCCGGCCCGCCGCGTCCATGCTTTAGGACATGGGCGCAGGTCTTGAGCAGGCGCTGCTTGTCGACCGGTTTGGGCACATAGGCGTCCATCCCCGCCGCCAGATAACGGTTTTCATCCTTCGGCTGGGCGTCCGCCGTAATCACGATGACCGGCAGGGCCTCTCCGCCCGGCCGCTTGCGCAACTCCGCCACAGTCGTGACCCCGTCCATTTTCGGCATATGCGCGTCCATTAAGACGATATCGAATGTCTGCTTCGTCAAAATCTCTAGCGCTTCGACCCCGGAGCTGGCTTCGGTCACTGCGGCGCCGGACGGTTCGATGAAGCAGCGCGCGACCATGCGGTTGATATCATTGTCGTCGACCAAAAGAATCTGAGCACCCGCCAATGCGTCCCCGGTCTCGCCCGCCGCCGCGACTTCGTCGTCTTGGAGACAAGCGGTTTCAACCGGGATGCTGAAGCTGAAGCAGGAGCCTTTGCCCGGGGTGCTGTCGATCGTGATGTCGCCGTCCATGCGCCGCGCCAGTTCGCGTGCGATCACCAGGCCCAGCCCGGTCCCGCCAGGGC
>CAZAGE010000142.1:0-1516 GCA_964484345.1 uncultured Oceanicaulis sp.
GTTAAGTTTTTTCTTCGTTTTCGTAGTGCCTGTCGATGTCTGCCTTTCTGTTTTTATGCCTGATATTCATCTGCTCCAGTCTTTTCTCAAAATCTTCGGGAGTTCCGAAAAGCAGCACAATCATCAGGATTCTCAGATCCCTAACACTCAAAAGGGGGCAGTTTATCCCGTTGGCTATCCTTTCGTTCATCATAAAGAGGGTAGCCATGAAGACCAGTGAATGATGGTGGTGCCAGCCACTCCACTTCCTTACCTGATAATCGGAAAGCCCCAGCTCGTTCTTGCTGTCGTCGAAAGTCCTTTCCACCCAGTATCTCTGTGCCTGGAAATACCCGTATTCTTTCGCCCCGTATTCATCCACCCCGCCATTGCTGAAACTGTATTTGATTTTGGTTTTTTTACCAACCGTCTTGGTGATTACAAGCGTCCTTTCCCTGGCCCTGTCCTCCTGTCCGTCCCAGGACCATATCCTGCAGGTGTGTACCAAAAGCCTGAGCCAGCCCTTGGCCGTTTTCCTGATCTTTACTTTTTTCCAGTGCTGGTCCAGTAGGCTGTCCTTGTAGGTGTCCAGCCGGAAGGGGGTCCTGTCCGTTTTCGGGTTTGTGGGTTTCCGTCCCCTGTTGCCGACGGGCTCCGGAACGGCTATTGGGGGCTCCTCCATATAGACCATTTCATCCTTGTGCACGTCCAGCACATAAAACAAACCCCTATCGTCCAAGCCCCTGGTCAGTTCGCCGCTGTGGCCATAAAGGCCGTCGCCCCCGATCCAGTCAAAGCAAACACCGTTTTCCACACATTCGTCTACCATTTCCAGTGCCAGTTCGGGCTTTGTCCTGAATTCCCGCTGGTCCTCTGGAATTCCGGCTTTGTCACATCTCCGGGTGTCCAAGGTCCAACCCTCCGGCAAAAACAGTTTTTCGTGGACAAGTGTTGCCGAGGTATGGTTGCACAGGGAGGCATAAACGCCCACCTGGCAGTTGTCGACCTTGCCCACTGACCCGGCGTACTGCCGGGATACGCCTACTGATTCAATGCCCTTCTTGACGTGCGAAGACTCGTCGATGAGCAGGCCCACAGGCAGTTTGTTTATTTCCTTTTGGGCCGCCAGGGCTTCCGAGGCCTGGGTTTGGACTTTGTTGATCACGGCCTGATGGTCCCATTTGGAATGGGTCAGGAAGTGCTGGTACCTCCTGTATTCGGCTGAATCTATCTCTTCTTCCATCCGCTCCATGTTTGCCGTATTTTTTTCACAAGTCATAAGACCCAAGGTGTATTCAAAAGCAGTTGGGGTGTTGTCGTGCCGGTGACAGATAAAACAGGATTGGTAGGAGTTGACAAAATTTTGGAGCTTATAGGTTGATTTACAGATATTTAACCTAAAATCAAAATTTTTTTTATCCGATTGAAAAAGCATGGGCTTAATTCAATCGGTCATGGTTTGAAATTCATTATATTTACCCGAATATAGCTATTTTGGAGCTCCTAACCAAGTAATTTTTAACTCCGTAAAGTAGTA
>CAZAGE010000143.1:0-1511 GCA_964484345.1 uncultured Oceanicaulis sp.
GAAACGCAGCTGATGCTGCGATGGTTCCGCGCGCTGCTGTCTCCCCTCACGCTGAGCCCTGCTTAATGCATAGCAAAATCTATGACCCAAAGCATTACCCGGAAGAAAAAAACCGGAAAGTTTTCGCAGTTTTTGGCGGCAGAAGGACAAATTGGACTGAAACACTCCAATGACGATGCGTACTCAGCCTCTCGACTACGCGTGTTGCCCGTCAAGAAAATCAGAAGCTACGAAAACCAAGCGTAAACAGATCATGGAATTCCAGTTCTGAACAACGTGTTTTAGGGCGAGCGTTATGCCAGCGGATATCCATACCCTGACAGGTCTGTGTTCAACATCTGTTGAAGCTGATGGTTGCTTTCAGCGTAAGTATTCTGAAAAAACGTCTCGTGCTTTCTCTTCAGATAACTCTTACTTTTTGGAGGGGAAGCATTTGGTGATTCGTGTCCGCTCCGGGGTTGCCCGGAATCATCCGCGCCAGTATTTTGGTTCTCTGACTGCGTATATCCAAGGTGATCTTTGCCACGATTGTAATCTTCTCTTGACGGATCAAACTCGATATGGCCGCAGCCAAGAAAGCTAGCGATCTCGTCTAAGGTCTTGGATGGGTCTTTTTCAAGTTGTTCTGTCAAAACAATCTTAAAACGTTTTTCTCCGAACACTTCCGCTAGCCGCTGTAAGGTTTGGGGGTAGAACGCCGCTCGCTTCAGAATTTTCCCTTCATTTGTGTCAATGAAATCCAAAAAGGAATTCCTGTTCTTCGGAAGATAGTCCCAAAAGTGATGGTAGTTTGAGATCAGCCAGTCTGGTTGTGAGCGGATAGTCAGCAGAACCTTTGTATTTGGCATCAAAGTTTTGATTCGTGGAAACAACTCGGGATCATATCCCCTTAGTTCGTTGTTACGCTCCTCAAATGAGATCATGGTCTCCGAAGCCCACCGTTCGGAACAGAGGCTATACTGGAGACCAACACTTTCAAACATGTCTATCCAGACACGCGCTTCGCTAGATGCCGAACTTGCAGCCATCTGTTTCTGACGGTCCTCAAGTGCGTGAGTGCGGTATTCCTGCATCAAAGAGTGCGTCTGAAGCCGATACGCCTGTCGAGTCCACACGATCTCAGGGTGCTTGGTAAAAAAGGCGCGAAGAAACGTCGAACCGGATCTTTGAAGCCCCATGTACAACACGTCCGGGACTGGATTTCTCTCTTTTTGCTTCGTCACCACTGGCATTCCTGAGATACAAACATATCCATCAACACACTTCTCTTGCCACCGATGGCATCGACCAAACGTTGGCACGACCGGCGCGTCTTAACTTTTCCTGTATCCCGTGCAACACGTTGGATTGATGTCTCGATCAATACCGCCCCCGCAAAGCATAAATGGCAGGCACGCACTCAAATGTCAAAAGATGGACTCCTTGCTTAACAGAGTGTTGCGGCACCCCTATGGAGGGCCTCTAAGCGACTGAAAGGCCCGTACTTTCTTCGATATCCAGCATCAGGTTAA
>CAZAGE010000144.1:0-1504 GCA_964484345.1 uncultured Oceanicaulis sp.
GGCTGCCTCCGGTCTAGACCAGATCCCAAGCGGACAGAGCCGCACTGATGGACGGATCGCTGCTGACGGACGGGTCGAGATCAAGCTGCCCCAGAGGGGGTGGCGTGAACGACGCCATGGCGGTCACCAGGTCCTGGGCTGCCTGCGAGCTTGATGAGACATCGAGGGTCGCACCGTTGGCCACAATCTGTGTGACTTCACGCTCACCTGTGCCGAAGAAGTCGTCAAGGGTCAGAGTATCCGTCGTGCCTATGATGCTGAGAACCAGATCGTTTCCAGCCTGGCTCAACCACAGCTGGTCAAAGTCAACAGATGATCCGAAGTCTGCGACACCACCGGCACTGTCGGAGAAGGCATTGTAGATGATGTCATCGTCCATCCCGCGATCAAAGATGTACGTGTCATATCCGGTGCGACCCTCCAGATGGTCGTTACCTGCGCCGCCGGTCATGGTGTCAGCACCATCGTGACCCCACAGCGAGTTGTCGCCCGCATCACCGGTCAGGACGTCGTCATAGATCGAACCAAATACATTTTCGATGTTTATGTAGGTATCGCCGGCTGCGGAGCCGCCCTGCCCCGTCCCACCTGATGAAAGGTCAACAGTAACTGCAGCTGTCGAGTAAACATAATTGGCGTTGTCGATGCCACCGCCGCCGTTCAGTGTTTCAGCTGCAGAGCTGGAAATGAGATTGTCATTATGGTCAGAGCCGACAACGCCTTCGATGCTGGTGTATGTGTCGCCCTGAGCGGTTCCGCCATAGCCAACACCGTTGATGAAATCGACGGTTACCGCAACCGACGAGTCGGAATAGTTCACGGTGTCATGGCCCGCGCCGCCATCCAGAGAATCCGCGCCGGCACCGCCCAACAGAAGGTCCGACCCGTCGCCACCGAAGATGGCATCTGCACCATCCCCTCCAAGGATCACATCGTTGCCTGCGCCGCCTGCAAGCGTGTCATTGCCGACATGTCCCCACAGTGTGTTGTCCGCTGCATCGCCGGTCAGAGTGTCGTTGAACACAGACCCATGGATGTTTTCGCTGTTCACGAGCACGTCGCCAGTTGCCGAACCTCCACTGGCGGTTCCGGCCGCAAGGTCGATCTGCACGGCAGCAGCCGAGAAACGATAGTCAACCTGATCCCGTCCAGCTCCTCCATCGATGTGGTTCGCGCCCGCGCCGGAGTAAATGACGTCGTTGTGAGACGAGCCAATGACATTTTCGATACTGATCAACGTATCAACTGCACCCGTATCGGAGTCAGGCGCAGTTCCGTTGTGCAGGTTGATGGTCACCGCGGAAGTAATGTCCGCAAAACTCGCCGTGTCGATGCCAGCGCCACCATCAAGCGTATCTGATCCGGCACCGCCGATGAGGATATCATCACCAGCCTGGCCAAGCAGGTTGTCATTACCGTCTCCGCCCAGGAGCGTG
The DNA here is from genome assembly GCA_964484345.1 of uncultured Oceanicaulis sp. Taxonomy (GTDB): domain Bacteria; phylum Pseudomonadota; class Alphaproteobacteria; order Caulobacterales; family Maricaulaceae; genus Oceanicaulis. The sequence continues at coordinate 1,437 of CAZAGE010000144.1, forward strand.
TCGTCACCATCGTTACCATGGATGACGTCATTTCCTGCCTGCCCGCTCAGAACGTTGGCACCATGATC
>CAZAGE010000145.1:0-1494 GCA_964484345.1 uncultured Oceanicaulis sp.
TCTACGGCAAGATTTCCTACAAGAAGACCAAGGACGGCTGGAAGACGCCGTTCAACCCGGAAGGCATGCGCGGCATCAAGCCGTCGGTTGACCTTGTGGACGCGAAGACCGGCGACGTTGTCATCGAAGCAGGCCGCAAGATCACGCCGCGTCTTGGCAAGAAGCTCCTTGAAGAAGGCGTCAAGGAACTCCTGATGCAGCCGGAAAACCTCATCGGCCAGTTCGTTGCCACGGAGATGATCAACGAAGAAACCGGCGAAATCTTTGCTGAAGCAGGCGAAGAGATCACGGAAGAGGTTCTTGAGACCTTCGCTGAAGCGGGCATCAAGGCCATTGAAATCCTTGATATCGACCAGGTGAATGTGGGGGGGTACATCCGCAACACGCTGGCAGTGGACAAGGCGACCAACAAGGATCAGGCGCTGGTGGATATCTACCGCGTCATGCGTCCCGGTGAGCCGCCGACCCCGGACACAGCGCAGGCACTGTTCGACAGCCTGTTCTTTGACAGCGAGCGCTATGACCTGTCAGCGGTTGGCCGTGTGAAGATGAACATGCGCCTTGAGCTGGATGCGGAAGATACAGTCCGTGTGCTGCGCAAGGACGACATCCTCGCCGTCATCAAGACGCTGGTTGATCTGCGTGATGGCCGCGGCGAGATCGACGACATTGACCACCTCGGCAACCGGCGTGTCCGGTCTGTTGGCGAACTGATGGAAAACCAGTTCCGCGTTGGGTTGCTGCGCATGGAGCGCGCCATCAAGGAACGTATGGGATCCGTCGACATCGACACGGTGATGCCGCAGGACCTCATCAACGCCAAGCCGGTTGCGGCTGCGGTGCGTGAGTTCTTCGGCTCTTCGCAGCTGTCGCAGTTCATGGACCAGACGAACCCGCTGTCCGAGATCACGCATAAGCGTCGTCTCTCAGCGCTTGGGCCAGGCGGCCTGACGCGTGAGCGCGCGGGCTTTGAAGTGCGTGACGTGCATCCCACGCACTATGGCCGCATCTGCCCGATTGAAACGCCTGAAGGTCCGAACATCGGTCTGATCAACTCGCTGGCAACCTACAGCCGGGTCAACAAGTATGGCTTCATCGAGACGCCATACCGCAAGGTTGTGGATGGTGTTGTGACGGATGAGGTGTCCTACCTTTCCGCCATGGAAGAAGGCCGGTACGCGATTGCTCAGGCAAACGTGTCCATCGAAGCCGACGGCACCTTCACAGACGAGCTGATTGCAGCCCGTCGCGCCGGCGATGTGTTGATGATGCCGCGCGAAGAAGTCGGATTTGTTGACGTGTCGCCGCGCCAGCTGGTGTCGGTTGCTGCAGCACTGATCCCGTTCCTTGAAAACGATGACGCCAACCGTGCGCTCATGGGGTCAAACATGCAGCGCCAGGCTGTGCCTCTCGTGAAGGCGGATGCGCCTCTCGTGGGTACCGGCATGGAAAGCGTTGTGGCGCATGACTCCGGTGCTGCCGTTGCTGCCCGCC
>CAZAGE010000146.1:0-1485 GCA_964484345.1 uncultured Oceanicaulis sp.
CCACCGGAGCCTGCCACCGAGCCGCCGCCGCCTTCATGCAGGCGGACAAGGGGAACCTTGTATTGCAGGGCGACGTCTTCCGAATAGACGCTCTTGCGCAGGCCCGCAGGATTCGGCGACCCGCCCTTGAGGGTGAAGTCCTCGCCTCCAACAACAATGCGGCGGCCGCCGACTTTCGCGAAACCGAGTACAAAGTTCGCCGGTGTAAAGCCCGTCCGGTTGCCGTCGTCGTTGAACTCCGGCGCGCCTGCGCCTTCGCCCAGTTCCTGAAAGCTCCTGTCGTCGGTGAGGTGTGCAATCCGCTCACGGATTGTCAGGCGGCCCTTGGCATGCTGTTTGGCAATGCCTTCTTTGCCGCCCTGCGCCTTGGCCTCTACACGGCGGGTGCTGATTTCCTTGGCTTCATCTTCCCAGGTCATGTGGTCTCACCGTTACTTTCACTGTCATTCTCGTTCGATTGTGTCCAAAGGGTGCGGCCCTGTGCAAAGCGGGCGGTCATGTCGGCTTCGCGATCTGCGCGTATGGCGTCACGCAGGGCACCGGCCGGTGCCAGCTGTTCACGAATCCAGTCGAGCCGCAGCCGCCAGAACAGCCAGTGCAGAAGCTTGGTGTTGGTGCGGTAGCACGTCTCGGTCACATGGATGTCAGCCCACTCGTCTATGGCATCACAGATGGCGTAGGCGCGTTCAAGGGCGGCATGGATTGCCGCGGTGTCTGCGTTGTGGCGTTTGTGCCAGGCGTCATAGACAGCCAGGCGGGCAAAATGAAAGTCGAACCAGAGCCGCGTCAGTGCGAACTCTGCCTGAAGGCCTGCGATATGTGTTGAAGGGGAGGCGTGGCGGCCAGCCTGGGCCAGCGCCTGGGCTGCCTTGTTGAGCTGGGTAGCGATCTCCGGTTGCCAACTCAAGCGTAGGGCGATGTCGTCCGGGGTTGCGTGCCACGGGTCCCCCATGTCGGTGGGCGGTGTATCGAGAAAATCGGCCGCACCGGCTGCTGCCGCCGGTCTGGCTTCATCCGGTTCAAATGTCAGGGCCAGGGAAAAGGCGTTGCTGAGCGCCTTGTAGTGGGCAGCCAGATGATCGGCGGCGTCCGTCCCCACAAGCAGCTGCGCAAACTCATGGACCAGGTGATCCGGTGCCAGTGTCGGGTCCCATGCGAGGCGGGCAAAGGCATAGGCGTTGAGTTGCGGGGCGCACCAGGGCCGGCCTCCTACCATCAATGCCTGCAGCGTGTGTGTGCCGGCATTCGCGTAGCCGACGGCATCAAGCGCCATTTGGGTGACGAGAGGCGGGAGGACGGATTTGAACAGGATGGCATCCAGATAATACTCAAACACACGCAGCGGCTTCGCGTTGGCATCCGTAAACAGCCGAACATTGGCTTCCAGTTCCTTAGGATATCGCTGATTGACCGATGACGACGCTTCGAAGGCGCCCTGGGCATAGCTGCGCATACGCGGTGCCCAGAGAAGTGACACATTGTGCC
>CAZAGE010000147.1:0-1484 GCA_964484345.1 uncultured Oceanicaulis sp.
CACTCGGTGAGCAATCACCGGGTTTGCTTGGTTTTCCGCTCGCGCCCAAGGTTTCTCAAGCCAAAGCGCGGCATCAAAACGAAGCTCCCTGACAAGTTTCGCAATTCCGGAGACTGCCTCCATGAAAGTGCTCGTGCCGATCAAGCGCGTGGTCGATTACAACGTCAAAATCCGCGTCAAGGCGGATCAGTCAGGCGTTGAACTCGCCAACGTGAAAATGTCGATGAACCCGTTCGACGAAATCGCCGTTGAAGAGGCTGTCCGCCTCAAAGAGGCCGGAACAGCCGACGAAGTCATCGTCGTCTCCATCGGCCCGCAGCAGGCTCAGGAAACCATTCGTACTGCTCTCGCCATGGGCGCCGATCGCGGCATCCTGGTGAAGACGGACGACACGGTTGAGCCGCTCAACGTCGCCAAGATCCTCAAAGGTGTGGTCGAGGCTGAAGGCCCCGAACTCGTCATCCTCGGCAAGCAGGCCATTGACGACGATGCCAACCAGACCGGCCAGATGCTCGCAGCCCTGCTCGGCTGGGCCCAGGGCACCTTCGCTGCCAGCATCGAGAAGGCCGACGGCAAGCTCAATGTGGTGCGCGAAATCGACGGTGGTACACAGACGGTTGCGCTCAACCTGCCGGCCATCGTCACCGCAGACCTGCGCCTCAATGAGCCGCGTTATGCGTCCCTGCCCAACATCATGAAGGCAAAGAAGAAGCCGATCGATGAAAAGGCACCGGCAGACTTCGGTGGTGACACCGCAGCCCGCCTGAACGTCCTCAAAGTGACCGAGCCGCCGGAACGTGAAGCCGGCATCAAGGTCGAGACCGTTGCTGACCTCGTCGGCAAGCTCAAAGAAGAAGGGGTTATCTAATGACAACGCTCCTTATTGCAGAACACTCAAACGACGCGCTCAATGATGCCACGGCCAAGGCCTTGACCGCCGCTGCCCAGATCGGCGGCGACGTGCACATCCTGGTGGCTGGCGAAGGTTGCGGTGCCGCTGCTGAAGCCGCATCAAAGCTTGAAGGCGCTGCCAAGGTACTGGTTGCGGATGACGCCCAGTACGCCAAGCAGGTTGCCGAGCCGATGGCCGCCCTCATCGTAAGCCTTGCAGGTGACTACGACGCGATCCTGTCCGCAGCCACCACCAACGGCAAAAACTACATGCCGCGCGTTGCTGCACTTCTGGACGTGGCACAGATCTCGGAAATCATGTCAGTGGAAGCCCCTGACACGTTCACCCGCCCGATTTATGCCGGTAACGCCATCGAGCACGTGCAGTCCACCGACGCCAAGAAGGTCATCACGGTCCGTACCGCGTCCTTCGCTGCGGCTGGTGACGGCGGCTCGGCTGCGGTTGAGAATGTGGCTGCTGCTGAAAATCCTGGCCTGTCTGAATTCGTGGGCGAAGAACTCACCAAATCCGACCGTCCGGAACTCACAGCTGCCAAGGTCATCATCTCCGGTGGCCGCGGCATGCAGAACGG
>CAZAGE010000148.1:0-1481 GCA_964484345.1 uncultured Oceanicaulis sp.
TGTCGTCGGGGTCCCACCCCGCGAGGCGGGCGGCCTTCTCGCTCGCGCGGTGCAGCGCGACGAGGGTGTTCTCCGTCGCGTCGGTGACGACACGTTCGAAGTCTTCATGGGTCTCGGTGATGCGCTCGAGTTGGCGCGAGACGTTCGCGACGCGGGCCTCGAGGGAGGACTCGATCTGCTTGGTGATCTGTGCGACGCGTTCGTCGATGCGTTGTTCGAAGGCCGCCATCTGCTCATCGAGCTTCGCCTGCAGGCGGACCTCCATGGAGGCGACGGCCTCGTCCGCTCGCTCAGACGCGGCGTCGATGCTCGCGAGCACGCCGTCGGCGTCGGTCTTCGCGCCCTGCAGTCGCGCGGTCGTCGCTTCGACCGCCTTGACGAGCTTCGCGCCCGCCTCGATGAGCGTCTTCTGGCGCGCGATGGAGGTCGTCGAGCCGAGCGATCGCAGCTCGCTCAGGGCGCCCTCGGCCCGGTCGGTCGCGGAGGAGGCCTCGTCGAGCAGCGAGCGGAGGCGACCGGCGAAGTCGTCGAAGGCCTTCTCGTCCACCACGCGGGGTGAGAGCATGACGGGGCTCTTGACGACGCCCCCCTGTTTGGGTTGCACCTCGACGGGTGCGTGCAGGGGGAGGCTCGTCTGGTCGCGTGTCGTGGTCATGGTCGCCCTCCGTGGCGGTTCTGCGGGGTGCCGCGCGAGTGTGGGATATCGGCTGTGGGGGCCCGATGCCTGCGAATTCGGTGATCGCCTAGGATCGCGGCTATGAACGAGGCGGATCCAACAGGGCAGGCGGAGGAGTCGGGTGCTGAGCAGGGGGGCGAGGGGGAGCGTGTGCGCCTGCAGAAGTTCATGTCCGAGGCGGGGGTCGCGTCGCGGCGGGCCTCCGAGGGCATGATCGAGGAGGGGCGGGTCCGCGTGAACGGGCGGGTCGTGACGGACCTCCCGGTGCTCATCGACCCCGCTGAGGACAAGGTCACCGTCGACCACCGCCCGATCGCGGGTCGGGAGCGTCACGTGTACGTGATGCTGCACAAGCCCAGAAACACGCTGAGCACGCTCGACGACCCGGACGATCGTCGGACGGTGAAGGACGTCGTGAAGCACCCGTCCGGCGCGCGCCTGTACCCCGTCGGTCGCCTCGACTACGACACGATGGGCCTGCTGCTGATGACCAACGACGGCGCCCTCGCGAACGCGCTGACGCACCCGAAGTTCGGCGTGCACAAGACGTACCGCGCCGTGGTGAAGGGGGCGGTGACGCCCGAGGACGTGAAGACGCTCGAGAAGGGCATCTACCTCGCGTACCGGCGCGACGGCGTGACCGTCGGCGCCGAGCGGACGGGCGGGGCGTCCTTGCACATCGTGCGCGCGGAGCGCGACCGCACGATCCTGGACATCACGCTGAGCGAGGGGCGGAACCGCCAGGTGCGCCGCATGCTCGCGCACCTCGGGCACCGCGTGAAGAAGCTGACGCGCGTCTCGATGG
>CAZAGE010000149.1:0-1477 GCA_964484345.1 uncultured Oceanicaulis sp.
CATTGCCTTGACCACCGTCGAGAAATGGGGCCAATCTGGACGCGGATTCATCGCAATCATGCAGAGACTTCCAAGGAGCCGCACCATGGAAAATGCCAAGCAGATGCTTGCCGACATCAAGGGCAAGCTGGATGAACTGGAAACGGAGCTGGAGCAATTGGAGGCTCGGGGCGTGGGCGCTAACGGCGATGCGGGTATCGAAGCGGAACGTCACCAGTTGGCGTTGCAGGATGTGCTCACGGATTTGCAGCAGCGAATTGATGAGTACCATGAGCTGGCTGACATGGATGCTGATGGCCAGGGCAACTGGCAGCAGCTGGACCGTGATCTGAAGGATCTGAATAACGATCTGTATGGCGCCAACTGACTGTCGACCAGGCGCATCCGCCATGTTGGCTCTGTCATGACCAGGGTGGCGCCACTTTTCTCTCTTGCCCGGTGTTTGCCATGACCGGGCTGAGTCTCCGTGCGGAAACCCCGGCGGACATTCCTGCCATTACCGCGTTGATCAACGCGGCCTTTGCCAATGTGACGCACAGCGATCAGCGCGAAGCCCAGATCGTTGATCTGCTACGCCAAGAGGATGCCCTGGTGGTGTCGTTGGTCGCCGAGCGCGATGGCGACCTCCTGGGTCATGTGGCGGCATCCCCGGTGACACTGTCCGACGGTAGCCGCCGCTGGTTCGGCATTGGTCCGGTGTCGGTTCTGCCGGACTGTCAGGGAGAAGGAATCGGCTCGGCACTGATGCAGGCGGCCATCGCGGCGTTGCGAGAGCAGGGGGCCGCCGGCTGTGTGTTACTGGGGGACCCGTCCTGGTATCTGCGCTTCGGCTTTGTGGCCACACCGTTGCTGCGCCTGCCCGGGGTACCGGCGGAATATTTCCAGGCGTTGCTGCTGGACGGGGACTGGCCGGATGCCCGGGTGCATTACCATCCGGCGTTTGCCGGCTGATTTCCCGGGGTTACCTGACCAGCAGTTGTCCCAGCCCCAGCACGGCAATGAAACCGATGCTGTAGGCCACCAGCAAATACAGGAAATAGCGCAGATAGCTGACAAAGGTCAGTATCTCCACCTTGCTCATGGCGATCACCCCGGCGGCGGAGCCGATGATCAGCAGAGAGCCGCCCACGCCCACCGAGTAGGTCAGCGACAACCATTCCGGCAGGGTCATCTCGATACCGGAATTAAGCAGTGCTGCGGTGAGCGGCACGTTATCGAACAGAGCCGAGGCGATTCCCACCAGGAAGTTGGCGGCCACCGGCGGCATAAGATCATACAGGGCCGGGAAGTAGGCCAGCATGCCCAGTTCCTTGAGCATGCCCACCAGCAGCAAGACCCCGAGAAAGAACAGCAGGGTGTCGAATTCGATCTTGCGGATATATTCCAGTACCGGTTCATCCTTGTTCAGGAACTGCACCACCAGGAACATCAGCGACAGACCAAACAGGAAGCACAGTACCGGCGGAATGCCGAACGC
>CAZAGE010000150.1:0-1456 GCA_964484345.1 uncultured Oceanicaulis sp.
CCTTCACCGCCACGCGAGCTGTGAAGAAGGTGAAGCCGCCTGACACCAGCGCGCAATAGGCACCATTGAGGCGCATGGTGTCAGTGACAGTCCGAATGCCGGGAGACAGTGTAATCCGTGTTTCAAAGACCTGTTCGAGTTTGGCTTCGGGCAACCCCTCAAGCAGCTTTACGCGTTCGCGCAGCGCGGGGTCGAAGGCCAGTTCGCCGCGCATGGCACGCTCTGTGATGTCTGCCACATGCGCGCCAATGCCTGCTTCGGCGGCCAGTTCGTCAATGCATTCCTGCTCGATGACGGTCGAATCCATATCGGCTATCAACAGGGCCTTGCGCCGGTGGCTTGTGCCCTGGGCAATGATATCAATGGGCTGGGTATCAAGAGCTGCGCGGGCTGCGGCTTCAATGGCATGCAGTTCTGCGGGGTCAATATCCACCAGCAGGTCGCAGGCGGTATCCTCCGCAAGCCAGGCGGGTTGCCCGGCTTCGGGCACCGCACGGCGGACCTTGTCCAGATCGTCGCCGGACAGCTTGCGTGTTTTCGGATTTGCGATGAGGGTCAGGACTGACCGCATGATACTCACTTCAGTTTTCTTGAGGCCGGCGAGCGGCTGATATGACCAGAGGCAAATGACACCACCCATGACACCGAATGGGCGACATGTGCTGCTTATTGCAGGGCCGACGGCGAGCGGCAAGTCGGCGCTGGCCATGGATGTGGCCGAGCGCGCCGACGGCGAAATCATCAATGCGGACTCCATGCAGGTCTATCGGGACCTGAGGGTGCTGACCGCACGGCCCACAGTTGAGGATGAGGCGCGGGTCCCTCATCACCTTTACGGGTTCATGGATGCGTCAACCGCCTGTTCCGCCGCACACTGGGCACGGATTGCTGTTCAGGAAATCGAGGCGGTATGGGCACGCGGCCATCTGCCGGTGGTGGTGGGCGGCACCGGCCTTTATTTCAAGGCGTTGACCGAAGGCCTGTCCGCCATCCCGGACATTCCCGGCATCAACCGGGAAGCCGCACGTGTGTTTGTGGAGGAACTCGGGCCTGAACAGGCCCATGCGCATCTTGCCGACCGTGACCCGCGAACAGCGGCCGGTATCAAGAAAACGGACCCGCAGCGCATCTCGCGGGCGCTGGAGGTTCTGGCGGCGACCGGGCGGGGGCTGGCTGACTGGCAGGAGGCGCCGTCGGAACCGGCACTCAATGCCGATTTCGTCAAAGCGGTTCTCACGCCGGAGAAATCTGATCTCACCAAAGCATCCGACGCACGTTTTGACCGGATGATGGAAGAGGGCGCGCTGGCCGAAGTGGCGCGGCTGATGACGCGGGACCTTGATCAGGACCTGCCGGTGATGAAGGCTGTTGGCGTGCCGCCCTTGATGGCTCATCTGCGCGGCGAGATATCGCTCAAAGAGGCTGTTGAGCAGGGCAAAGGGCAGACGCGCCGCTA
>CAZAGE010000151.1:0-1455 GCA_964484345.1 uncultured Oceanicaulis sp.
CCTGATGCATCATGCCTATCTTGCAGTTCTTCTCGCCTTCACGGTGTCGCTTAACATCGTGGCATTCGTCTGCATGTGGGCAAAGACACGCCAACTGGATATGCCCAATGAGCGCAGCTCCCACACGGTTCCCACACCGCGGGGCGGCGGCATCGCGATTGTCATTACCGCACTGGTGTGCGTGGCCGTACTTTACTGGGGCAGCCATCTGTCCGCATCCCAAGCGCTGGCGCTTGGCGTCGGCGGCGCTTTGATAGCCCTGATTGGCCATTGGGATGACCGCAAAGGGTTGTCTGCCTCGCTGAGGTTGATTGTTCAGTTCATCGTAGCCTTGGCAGTCGTGATGATTGTCGGGGGTGTCAGCGTCTTGCCCGTTGGCGCTCAGATGTGGGAACCCGGCGTGATTGGCGGGGTCGTGGCCGTTATCGGCTTGGTCTGGATGATCAACCTGACAAACTTCATGGATGGAATAGATGGCCTGGCCGCAAGCCACACGGTCTTTGTCGGCCTGGCAGGGGCCGCGCTCCTCTGGCAGGCCGACGCGCTTGGTCTGGCTGCATTCATGCTGCTGCTGGCAACCGCCTCGGCTGGCTTCCTTGTCTTCAACTGGGCACCGGCCACCATATTCATGGGCGATGTCTCATCGGGATTTTTGGGCCTCGCAATCGGTACCGTTGCGATCGCCTCCGCACAGGACGTCAACCTTTGGGCGTGGGGCATCTTGATGACGCCCTTCATCGCAGACGCAACCGTCACACGGGCCGTGCGCATTCGCCTTTATGGAGATTATTTTGGGGCCCATCGTGCGCATGTCTACCAACAACTGTCGCGCACGCTTGGTGGACATGCGCCAGTCGTTATGCGGTTCTGGGCATTGTCTCTCTTGGTTTTCCTGCCGGCTGCCGTCTATGTCGCGCATCATCCGGCAACCGGCTGGATCATCATGCCGGTTGTATGGCTGGTTAGCTTTGCAATTGCCTACCGTCTTGGCGCAGGACGCGACGATGAAGCAGCCCAGGCTCTATCCTAGAAAAAGGCCTGCAGACCGGTCTGTGCACGACCCAGAATGAGCGCATGTACATCATGCGTGCCTTCATAGGTGTTCACGGCTTCCAGATTCATGACGTGACGGATCACGTGGTACTCGTCTGAAACACCATTGCCGCCATGCATGTCACGGGCGTGACGGGCAATTTCCAGCGCCTTGCCGCAATTGTTGCGCTTGATGAGCGAGATCATCGGCGGGGCAGCGCGCTTTTCATCAAACAAACGGCCAACGCGCAACGCAGCCTGGAGACCCAGAGAGATTTCGGTCTGCATGTCAGCGAGCTTCTTCTGGATCAGCTGCGTCTGCGCCAGCGGCTTGCCGAACTGCTTGCGATCCAGCGTGTATTGCCGCGCCTGATGCCAGCAGAACTCTGCAGCCCCCATGGCCCCCCAGGCAATGCCATAGCG
>CAZAGE010000152.1:0-1449 GCA_964484345.1 uncultured Oceanicaulis sp.
TGTATTTCTGCGCCGGGTAGTTCTGGTGCGTGGTCTTGTTCAGCATCGCATTGCCAATGGTGAAGGTCTGGCTGCCGCCCTTGTCGTGCGGGCCACCACCGGGAATGCGATAGCCCGGCTTGTCCCAGGGCTGAAGTGCGGCGGCGAGGACTTCCGGCCCACGCTTGCCGAGCTTGATGCTCTCGCCGGCAAGACCTTCCTTGATCCATGCCTTGGCTTCATCCACCAGCTTGTCTGCGGGCACGACTTTGTTGACGATGCCGGCCTTGGCGGCCTTCTCAGGAGACAGCGCCTGACCCTGTAGGATGAGTGGCAGCGCGGCGGCTGCGCCGATCATGCGCGGCAGACGCTGGGTACCGCCGCCGCCAGGCAGAAGGCCGACCTTGCTTTCCGGCAGGCCGAGCTGGGCGCGCGGATTGTCCGCAACAAAGCGGGCGTGGCAGGCAAGCGAGACTTCAAGGCCGCCGCCAAGGGCTGTGCCGGTCAGGGCTGCCGCAATCGGCTTGCCGCAGCTTTCCATACGGCGCAGCTGCATGTTGAAAGCGATGTTACCTTCATACAGCGCCTTAACCTTGTCCTGCTCTGAACCGCCCGAGCCGCCACCGGCGTTCGAGCCCATCATGGAAAGGTCAGCACCGGCGCAGAACGCGTTCTTGCCGGAGGTAATAACGAGGCCCTTGATGGCGTCGTCGGAGGCGACCTTTTCAATGATGTCGGCCAGGTCCTTCATGGAGGACTGGCTCAGAACGTTCATCGAGCGGTTGGGCATGTCCCATGTGGCAACGGCGATGCCGTCCCCATCAACTTCAAATCCAAAATTCTCGTAGTCTGACATTTTAAAATGCTCCGTTTGCGGAGGTTAGCCTTTGATCCTTCCCGTAACGCCTTCACCCCGCCCTAACCCTCCCCATCAAGGGGAGGGAACTTAAGGGGTGTGCGCCAAATCTCCCTCCCCCTTGTGGGGAGGGCCGGGGTGGGGGTCAGAAGCTTCCGTTCGTTAAACCCGTTCGATGATGGTGGCTGTGCCCATGCCGGCGCCGACGCACAACGTGGCCAGAGCCGTGTTGAGGTCGCGGCGCTCAAGCTCATCAAGCACCGTGCCGAGGATCATGGCGCCGGTGGCACCCAGCGGGTGACCCATGGCGATGGCGCCGCCATTCACATTCATCTTTTCGTGGTCGATATCCAGCGCCTGCATCATGCGCAGCACGACAGAGGCAAAGGCTTCGTTCAGCTCATAGAGGTCGATATCGTCGACTTCCATGCCGGCCTTCTTGAGGGCCTTGGCGGACACGTCCGCCGGGCCGGTCAGCATGATGCACGGCTCGGAACCGATGGAGGCCATGGTGCGGATCTTCGCACGCGGCTTGAGGCCAAGCGCGTCGCCCATTTCTTTGGTGCCGAGCAGGATACCGGCTGAGCCGTCCACGATGCCCGAAGAGTTGCCGG
>CAZAGE010000153.1:0-1446 GCA_964484345.1 uncultured Oceanicaulis sp.
TGATGGCCTGGATCCGCAGGCGACCTGTCCTGACCGGAACGGCTCTGGTTTTCTTTTTGATGTCCGGCTGGTTTTATGCGCAATTGCGCCTGCCGCCGCCTCCTGACTGGCGCGCCCTGCACGATGCGGCGCTGGCGGCGCAGGACTGTGAGCGGGCCTATGTGGCAGCTGCTGCAGCAAGCGCTGCAGACGTCCCCGGCGGGTTTGATTTCTGGCTTGATACATATGGAACCCCCCTAGTGTCAGGCGAAGACCCGCCCTGCGGCCCCTCATGGGAAGCCCTGTTCGGTGCGCCGGACACACCTGCGGATATTGTGGCTGAGGCGCTCGGCTATGTGCGGGACGAAGCCTCCAATCCGCCACCGCCGAGAGAGATGTTGACAGTCAGCCGCCTGGGGACCGCTTGGGCCGCTCTCAACGGGTTTTGGGTCGAACCCGGGTATGATGCGACGGGCGCACGCTATGAGCCGGACTTCATGGATGTGTCTCTGATCGACCGTGTCCGGGTGGCCTGGGCTGTGACCCTTTGCGACCCGGTGCGCGGGTCCGGCAGGACCAGTTGGCTGCATGTTGAATCATGGGCTTTCCATGATGCTGACGACATGACGATTGACCGGCCCTGGCAACGGGTCGCCGAAAAATGCGCGGGCGCCGTCGTTTCATTTGTTGAAGCTGTCGGTGTGGGGGCGACGGGCGGTGAAGGCCGGGCGGTTGATGTGTTGCTGCATTATGCCCGTTCGGTGCCCCACGGAGACTATCTCTACGCGGCCCGGCCATTGGTGCATGGCCAGTGGCCGTGGTTCACTGACATGCAGGATGAGGCGAATGCCGCGCGGCAATACAAAAACATGTTTCAAACATTCGGCACGAGCCTCAGCATGGCTCATGGCCCGTCGCTGGTGCTTTATGCCCGCAAGATACTGGACGGCACCGAGCCCCGGTATCTGCCGGAGCGGCTGTGGGATTTTGCGGCGCTCGACACGCCGCTCACGGATGACCAGTACGCTTACGGCATGCTGCTGGTGGCAGTGGAACAGGGCGAAGCGGTTGAGGTTGAACGGGACGCGGTCGGCGGCCGGCTCAGCGACGTGGAGCAGGCCGCCGCACGGGACTGGGCCTACCGGTACTTTGGGGAGCCTGTGGAGGATGGCGAGCGGGCGTATGAGGGCGCGGACGAGCCTGACGCCTGACACCTGTCAGCGCACGCATTTGTCATTCGATGAGGGGGCGGGTTTCATCTATTGAGGTCGCATTACTCTCGATGATGACAGGACACACAGTGACAGCTGAAACGACGATCCGCCCGGCGACCGGTGGCGACAAGGACGTGATCCTTGCGCTTGGGACGCTGATGGGCTTTGAGCCCGGGCCGGAACGGGATGAACTGATCAGCATGCTGGATGCCTATTTCGCCGGGGACCTGGGGCCGGACCATCACTGGGTGGT
>CAZAGE010000154.1:0-1415 GCA_964484345.1 uncultured Oceanicaulis sp.
CCTGACCACCGCTCCCCTTCGCGCTCCCTTTTGAGCGCGGGGCGTTTGGTGCTGGCCGGGTGCACACCCGTTGCCCCGGACGTGATCCGGGGCCTACTCGCAGTGCTGCGGCAAGCGGGAATGAGAGTGGACCCCGGATCAAGTCCGGGGATACGGGAAGAGGAGGTAAGACGACAAAGATCAGGAAGGACGTCGCGCGAAGCGGCCGAGGCACCACAACCCATGGCAGCAAAATCACCACTGAGCGGCTGCGTGGAGTTGCACCGCTCCGCCGACACCGCCACACTTCCCTCAGAATCGATGCGCCGACTGAGATCAGGGTTTCGCGTGTTGAGTACCAACGCTTTTGCCTGAAGGGACACCAGACAATGACAACCACCGTTACGCCCGCGGCGCGCCGCTCAATCACCCTCAATCACGTCGCACGGATTGGTCTCGTCTCGGTGCTTGCCCTTACCGTCGCTGCGTGTGCCACGCGTCAGCAGCGGGACTCCATGGCGCAGCTGAATGCCGGACGCATGGTCCAGACCGTTCTTGACCGGGTAAGTGAGGATCCCGCGCCCGGCATCAAGCAGACTGTTGACGTCAAGAAATCCATGTACTCGGAAGTCATCGGCGGGCTGCAGGGCGCGCGCACCACGTCCGCAGTGGCCGGCGAAAGCTGGGCCGCGCGCTATGAAGCCGAGCCCGGACTGACCCTGACGCGCTTCGATAAGGGACCCGAGAAGGTCTACTGCACCACGGTAGACTTTGTGTACAACGGACTGGCCGGCTGGAACCCCGGCTGCATGGTGGACCGGGATGGCAATGGCACCTTCGATCTCGCCTCGCGCCAGGCATGGGACAGCTACTCTGACGCTGCCGAAGCGACCCTCAGCCCGCCGGTCAGCTACGAGGAGATCACTCTGGACGAGCCGCAATTCGCGACCACAATGCGTCTGTCCTATCAGGGCAAAGACGTGGGCGATGTGGGCAAGTTCTCAGTGATCGGATTCGTCACATCCGGGTCTGACATTGACGACCGACAGCTTGGCTATCCGACGACATCCACCCACTCCGTCCGACCCGGATCCAACATTTCGATCCTTGGCGTGAACTTTGTTGTCCACGAAGCAACTGACACCTCCATCACCTACACAATCCTGGATGGTGGTTTTACAGAGGTTCAGCGACTGGACATGAAGACGCTCGGGATCGTGCGCCGGCAGATCAAAAACTGAGATATGTGGTCTTTGTGCTGACTACTCAGCCGCTGCCTTGCCTGGCTTATCATCCGTATCCGGATTAACCGGGATCGGCTTGGCGTCGTCTGAGCCCGGGGCTTCGAGGCCCACATAGTCCCGCTCGCGGATGCGGGAGATGATGTCGCCCACCGCTTCACGGGGCGTGCCGAGGCTTTCGAGCACCTGGCCGGC
>CAZAGE010000155.1:0-1409 GCA_964484345.1 uncultured Oceanicaulis sp.
GAAGACATTGACCAGGCACCGAAACCCGCAGGCCGCTGGCTCGGCCTTCTCCTGTGTGCTGTCGGACTGGTCGCAATCGGGTTTGCTGTGCTTGACCCGGGCTCCCTGGGGCAGGTCGCGTTCTACATTCTGGGGGGCTTCGGCGCACTGGGCCTGCTGGTGGTGGCCGGCATTTTCGGTGGGCTGATCCGGCTTGATCTGCGTGGCCGGTTGCTGGGCGAGCGGCTGGCGGCGGGACTGGCGGAAACATCCGACATGGCTCTTGCGGTCACCAATGACCGGGGCCGTATGGTGTATGCCAACAAGGCATTCATGGCGCTGGCGGGCGGGCGCAAACTGCGCAACGCGGAAACGGTGCTGGCGGGTGACGGTGATCATGATGCGGGCGCGGCCGATGACAGTGAGACAGCCGGCGCCCGCGCCTTCCGTCTGGCGCGTGCGGCGCGGTCCGGCGCTGAAGCCAGCGAAGAGATAACACTCCGCTCAGCTGATGGTGAAAAACGCGCGGTAACTGCCAGTGTTGAACCATTGCCTGCTGATCTGGCACCCGGCACCGTGGGGCAGACCTACGCTCTGTGGCGGGTGGCGGACCAGACGGCATCGCGGGAGCGTCTTGACGCCAGTGAGCGTGAGGCTCTGCGGCTCGGCTCCTATCTCAACGGGCTTGTGTCCGGTGTCTGCGCGCTGGATGAGCAGGGACGGGTTCTGTATCTCAACGACACGCTGGCCAGCTGGGTCGGGGTGGATGCTGACGCCTTTACCGCAGGGGCCATTGAGTTTGACAGCCTGCTGGCGGGTGCGCGGGTGCCGCTGGGCAAGAATGGCGGTGCAACAGACGTAAAGGTCTCGGACGCAGACCTGAAGCCACGCGGGCCGGTGACCGGCGCAGGGGTCGTGCCTGTGCGCATCGTCGAGCGTGCCGGGGAGATGGCGGACGGGCGCAAGGTCACCTTCCTGGTGCTGCATGACCGCCGCATCAATGCAGGCGGTGATCTGCTGGATGCCGCTGAAGTGCGGTTTGCGCATTTCTTCAACAACGCGCCGATCGGCATGGTGACGGTGAATGGCGAAGGCCAGATCGTCTCCGTCAACCGCACCTTCCGCGACATTGTGGGCGAAGCGCTGCCGGAAGGGACACTGACCGGGGAGAACAAGAAGACGGTTTTGCTGTCGGACCTTGTGGCGCATGAAGACCGGGCGGCGTTTGATACGGCCATTCTGGATGCGGCCAAGGGCGAGCCGGACAAGGGACCGGTGGACGTGCGGCTGATGCCGCCGACCGGCATAGATACCCCGGATGATGACAGCGGCGAGAACGACAAGGTTCTGCAGGCCTATATCAGCCGTGCGGGCTCTTCGTCCGGAGAAGGCGCAAAGGACTCGGATGCGCAGGTGATGGTCTATTTCGT
>CAZAGE010000156.1:0-1408 GCA_964484345.1 uncultured Oceanicaulis sp.
CGAAAAAAACTAAAATAAATAAAATGAACATACTAAAAAAAACAAACCAAAAACTATCTTTATTAGGCTCTGTCTCCTTGGGTACAGGGGTAATGATTGGTGCAGGAATATTCGTGCTAATGGGTCAAATTGCAGAATTAGTAGGCGATTTGTTTCCAATCGCATTCATTGCTGGTGCGGTTGTAGTTGGTTTCAGTTCTTATTCTTATGTTAAGTTTTCGAATGCATATCCATCTTCTGGTGGTGTTGCAAAATTTTTAACAAAAGCGTATGGTCCTGGAACTGCTGCTGGTTCTTTCTCTCTATTAATGTATATATCAATGGTAGTTGCAGAAAGTTTAGTTGCTGGTACTTTTGGTGCTTATACTTTACGTTTATTTCCACAAGAATATGTCGGATATGCATCTATATTAGGTGTAGTTCTTATTGGTACAGCCTATATCATAAATATTTCTGGTAATAAAATTATTGAAGCAACTGCTACTTTTACTGCAATTGTTAAAATAGTGGGTATTGCATTGTTAGCAATTTCTGGGTTGATTATTTCAGGTTTTCCTACAATAACAGGGAATTATGTAGCAACCAATAGTCAACTTTTACCTGAAGGATTTGGGTTTGTAGCTGCATTGGCACTATCAATTCTTGCTTTTAAAGGATTTACAACAATTACCAATCAGGGAGGTGATATTAAAAACCCCCACAAAAATGTTGGTCGTTCCATTATTATTTCAATTGCAGTTTGTACAATTATCTATGTTGTCTTGGCTTTATCTGTAGCAGGTGCATTAAGTATTGATGAAATTATTATAGCAAAAGATTATGCATTGGCAGCAGCTGCAAAACCAATATTTGGTGAATGGGGTTCAATTTTAACAATTCTACTGGCTATTGTAGCAACAGTTTCTGGTGTTATTGCCAGCGTATATTCTGCGTCAAGAATGTTAGGAATGTTGGGTAGTATGAAACAAGTACCCGATATCAACAAAATGAAGAAACTTAAAAATCCCTCGTTAATTTTCACGGTTACTTTGGCAATACTTTTAACAATTTTATTCGACTTAACTCGAATTGCTTCCATTGGTGCAATTTTCTATTTAATTATGGACATTGCTATTCATTGGGGTCTTTTCAGGCACCTTAAAAAAGAAGTGAAATTTAATCCAGTTATTCCAATAATAGCAATAGTAATGGATATCGTTATTTTATCAGCATTCATTTATTTAAAATATGTAAACGACCCTTTTGTGCTAATAGTTGCTGCAATAGGTATTCTACTCATTTTTCTCTTTCAGTTTCTTTTTATGAAATCTCATACAGATAAAGATGGAAATATGAAAATGGGAATGGAAATGAATGAAGATAAAATGATGAAAATGTAAAACTTTAAAAATTATGAAACACACATATA
>CAZAGE010000157.1:0-1396 GCA_964484345.1 uncultured Oceanicaulis sp.
CAACTCCGACTTCACGATGAACCGCGCCGAGTTCCTCGCGGGCGACCCGGCCAACTCGGGTGAGGGCGCTGTCATGTGGCTCCGAAACGGCGGCACGGTCACCACCATCAACAACTCACGCTTCGTCCTGAACACCGCAGACCGCGAGGGAGGCGTGCTCCTCGCCTCCATCGGCGTGCCGATCACCGCGGAAGACAGCCTCTTCGCCGACAACACCGCGGGCGACGACGGCGGCGCGTTCCAGCTCCAGGTCAACGCCGACCTCATCCTCCGACGCTCGCACGTCCTCCGCAACAGCACCACGACCACGGGCGGCGGCGTCAACATGGCCAACACCGGCACCACCGTCACCCTCGAGGACTCCGTCCTCAGCGACAACACCGCCGACAACGCGGGCGGCGGCATCAACAGCCAGGAGAGCGGCATCGTCATCACCCGCAGCCTCGTCAGCGGCAACATCGCCAGCGCCGCGGGCGGGGGCGTCAACGCCGTCGGAGGCAGCCTCGCCATCACCAACAGCACCATCTCGGGCAACCAGTCGGGCGGCACCGGTGGCGGGCTCAACGTCAACAGCGGCGCGAACGCCACCGCCGACAGCGCCACCTTCGAGATGCTCAACACGATCGTCAGCGACAACGTCTCCACCCCGAACCCCGCGAGCAACAACACCAACGGCCCGATCACCTCGCTCGGCAACAACCTCATCAGCGACGCCGGGCTGGACTCTCCCCTGCCCTCCGACCTGCTCAACGCGGTCGCCGACCTGCTAACACTCGCCGACAACGGCGGGCCCTCACACACGCACGCCCTCGGCGCCACGAGCGACGCGATCGATACGGGATCCACCCTGCTCACGAGCGATCAACGCGCCTTCCCCAGACCCTTCGCCGGCGCGCCGGATATCGGGGCCGTCGAGCAGACGCTCCTCCCGAACACCGACATCGCGAACCCGATCGGCGCCGTCGACTTCTTCGACGTCGCCGCCTTCCTCACCCTCGTCGAGGACGGAGACATCGTGAACGCCGACGTCACGCAAGACGGAGTCGTCGACCAGAACGACGTAATCCTCTTCCTGCTGACGCTCGACAGCCCCTGAGCACCCCGGTCAACGCGAGACCGCACACACCGGCAACAACCAATCACAAGATCGCCACCCCGCCGACGAGGTGCTGCACGACCAACGCGCAGCGCCCCTGCCACCGACGCCTGAGGGGCACAACTATGGCGTATACACCATGGCTTATTATCCGCATTATTTCGGATAAATCTATCCAGATATAGGTGACTTCCCTAACCGCCCCGGATAGGTTTGGATCCCCGGGCGCCGATCAGTGTGAAGGTGCCCGCGCGAGCCGCCCCGTTCACTCGGAGCCACACCATGACCTGGTCCACCTGG
>CAZAGE010000158.1:0-1392 GCA_964484345.1 uncultured Oceanicaulis sp.
CGCGAAACCGGCAAACGGTGGCCGACTAGTCACAGCAGCTGCCAGTTCTCGATCCAGATGCTGTTGCCCGCCTCAATGGGGTAGAACAGGGCGACAAACTGCCCCGGGGCACACTGCTCCGGCTGAACTAACGCCTTACAGGCAGCTCCTGCAACCATTTTATACCTTCCTTGGTAAGGTCAACGCCTGCTTTGTTGCAAAGCAGCACAACAGCCTGCCCATTATCGGGGTCGAAGCCAGCAAATGCACTGAATGCTTCGGTGCCACCGTTCATCCAAATAATCTCCCTTGCCTTCGGCCCGGCGAGGTAGCTGGACAGCCAGCCATAAGTGCCGGTGGTCGGGTATGCAAACCCTGGGAAATTCGCGTCTACCCTGGGCTGCCGGCTTTCGAGCAGGATGCTTTCCCAAGGGTGGCTTTCTGGGTTGAGGTAAGCATAGAGCAGTTGGGCTAGGTCTGTTGTGGTAGATTTCAGCCCGGCGGCAGGCCCCATGATAGGCAGCGTCGCTGGCTCAGTGCTCATAAACCGGGTGCGCTGTTCCGGATTGAGCTCCAGCTGTGTATCTGCCAGCCCAAGCGGGCCCGCAACTTCGGTTTCCAGCAGGTAGGCAAACGGTTGGCCTTCGGCTATAGCCAGGCTGTGCCCAAGCACTGCCATGCCAGTATTGGAAAAATGCCAGGCTGTGCCAGGCTCGTTTTCGTAACAGCTCTGCGTAAGGCCGCCTAGCAAGGCCGGGTAGGCCGCAGCTGCTGAAGGGGGCTGAGAAACTACAGTAGCATACTGTGCGCCCGGGTGCCAGTCGTAGCGGCCCAGGCCAGCGTTGGGGAGGCCAGAGGTGTGGGCTGCGAGCTCACAAAAAGTTGGAGTGCGCCCTGCCCGGGCCAGGTCTGGCGAACAGCTCATCATAAGCCGTGGCGGGGTGCCGGGCAATACCACTTCTGTGCACCGCGCTGGCTGAAAAGGGGGTGGGCAAAGGCTGTCGGGGAGGTAGCCCGTAAGTGGCCGGCCGGGGGCTATCCTGCCCTTTTCTGAAAGGCGGAGCATGAGCAGAGCCGTGAAGGGCCCGGTAAGCGCCCCCAGCTCGTAAATGCTCTTTTCATTCGCTGCCGGAGCTCTGCCTCGACGGGGCTGTGCATTGAAGTAGCTGATTTTTCCATCTTGAATGACCGCAGCAGAAAAGGCCGTGCGGGAGTGTGCTTTGGACAAAGCGCCTAGTTGCGCGGTAAAGTCAGGCTGTCCTATAGCGTTCAGCCCAAGGAGGAGTAGAGGAAAGAAGAGGTAGTTTTTCATAGTTAGGGTAGTTTTTCCGCCCGTAGGGCATGGGGGCGTGGGGGGAAAGTTCACTATCTTTGGTTAGGAAAATAAGGCATGTCGTTATGCCCTGTACTGAT
>CAZAGE010000159.1:0-1389 GCA_964484345.1 uncultured Oceanicaulis sp.
TCGTCTCCAACTTCATCCGCCAGGCCATCACGGGCGACCACATCTCCATGTTCGGCGACGGCTCCCAGACCCGCTCGTTCTGCTACCGGGACGACCTCTGCGAGGGCATCGTCCGTCTGATGAACACCGACGACGACTTCACGGGCCCCGTCAACATCGGAAACCCGGGCGAGTTCACCATCATGCAGCTCGCGGAGATGGTCATGGAGATCGCCGGCAACAAGTGCACCCTCAGCCACAAGCCGCTCCCGCAGGACGACCCGCTCCAGCGCCAGCCGGACATCACCCTCGCGAAAGAGAAGCTCGGGTGGGAGCCCACCATCGACCTCCGCGAGGGGCTGACGCGGACGATCGAATGGTTCAAGTCCATCGACATGAGCGAGTACCGGGCCCCCACGCCCAACTACTGAGTCTCCCCGAGGCCCGGGCCCCCACTCCGCGGGAAACGCGCGCACGCGCCGGTTTCGGACAAGCTGCCGCTCTCAACGCCCGATACGCTTGAACCCGCCCAATCGTGAAGATTGTCGCAGGATCCGTCGTCGCAGCGCGATGCCACCGAACTTCGGGGGCCCCGCGGACGAAATACGCCTCCCGGCCCACGCTCGCGCGGGCCCTTCGCCTCAGAATCATCACACCCCCTTGGTCCCAGGGCCCCCCGCGGGCCCCTCAAGAGCAGCAGCCGCAGGAGTTCGAAAATGCGCCTCACCATGGTCGGCACGGGTTACGTTGGTCTCGTCACGGGGACCTGCTTCGCCAACACGGGCAACGACGTCACCTGCCTCGACGTCGATCCCGCGAAGATCAAGACCCTCGAGGACGGCGGCTGCCCCATCTACGAGCCCGGGCTCACCGACCTCATCGAGAAGAACGTCGCGGCGAACCGCCTCTCCTTCACCCTCGACAAGGACGCCGCCTACCGCGACGCCGACATGATCTTCATCTGCGTCGGCACCCCCACGGGCAAGACCGAGGGCGACGCGGACCTCAGCTACGTCATGGGCGCCGCCGAGGACATCGGCAACATGATCAAGGAGCTGGGCCCGAACCAGGAGCCCAAGGTCGTCGTCGTGAAGTCGACCGTGCCCGTCGGCACGAGCCACGCCGTCCGCGACCGCATCCGCGAGATCGTCGGACCCGACATCCCCTTCTCCATCGCCGACAACCCGGAGTTCCTCAAAGAGGGCGCCGCGATCAACGACTTCAACTACCCCGACCGCGTCGTCTGCGGCGTCGAGGACGAGCGCACCGCCGAGATGATGAAGGAGATCTACGCTCCCTACGTCCGCTCGGGCAACCCCATCTACATCATGGACGTCCGCTCCGCGGAGATGGTGAAGTACGCCTCCAACAACTTCCTCGCGACCAAGATCTCGTTCATCAACGAGATGG
>CAZAGE010000160.1:0-1385 GCA_964484345.1 uncultured Oceanicaulis sp.
CGTAGTGAATACGCGCGTCCTGCCAGATCGGCCGCAGGATACGGTGCTCGATGTCATTGAGGGTCAGGTCTTCGTTCTCGATGCGGATCAGTTTCTGGTCCCACGGCCCGTCGGCAAACCAGCCGGGCGATGTGTCGATGTCGCGAATGCTCTTGACCGGATAGTGCTCGAGAATGACCTCAACCGTCAGCGCGTTGTAGAGGTTGAGCCAGTAAGCCATCTGCTCAGGCCGGCTATAGGTGCTGATGGGCAGTGCCGCCATCTCTGCGAGATAAGCCTGAAGCGCGGCCCGGTCGTCAGCAGTCACAGCAGCGTAGTCAAAGACGTCCACCCCGTCCGGGTCCGGTCGCAGATAGGTCTTGATCAAGCGGTCCCAGGCGGACGCGTCAATGGTTGCGGTGCTGATGGCATCATGCGCCTGCCAGCGCGGCCACAAATCGGAGCTGGGGGCAAAGTTCGCTTCAAAGCTGCGGAACCCGCTGAGACCCGTGACGAGACCGGCGGCAACGACCGTGCTCATGAGGAAACGGCGTGTCGGTATGAAGCTGGTCAGCGCAACCATGGAGGCACCCTTTGCTTGATCCAATTGACAGGTCGCAGGGTGCCGAGCGGTCTGCTCAACTGCAAATAAACTTGGAGAGAGCGGATTTGATTGCCGCGCCTGCCTTAAGAAAAGTCTCCGGCATTCTTCAGCATATACGCGGCCCCGTGCGGCAGGTTGAGGACTGAGTTCTCACCAAACAGCCGCTGCTTCTGATCACCGAACAGCTCCCGGTTGGCACCCAGCGGTGCCGACTGCTCTGCAATCTGTTGGGCGAGGGCGGGAATATCCTCCAGCGGCGCGGTGTGCTGAACAACACCAGCCGCCTTCCCGTCCGGCCCGCCCCAGCGGCGGGAGAACTGCACGGTTTCATAGAAGGCGCTGCCGGACAGCTTGTGACGGAACAGCGCCAGCTCGGCGGAGGGGATGCGGAAGCCGATGGCCATTTCGTTTGCGCACATGAAGCCGCGGTCCTCGCGCATGATGCGGATGTCATGGCACAGGGCGACCATGAAGCCCGCGCCGAAGGCGTGACCATTGATGGCGCAGATGGTGGGGACGGGCAGCGTGATGAAGCGGCCCATCAGCGCCATGAATTCAAGACCGAACGCATCCACGTCGCCCCCTTCAGGATGCGCTTCCGGGTCCATCCGCCACTCAAGATCAAGCCCGTTGGAAAAGAACTTTTCATCCGTGGAGCGCGTCACCAGCGCCGCCGGGCCGGTGGAGGCTTCGACCTCGTCCAGTGCCTTGTCGATGTCACGCACAAAGGTGGTGTTCCAGCGGTTCTCGCCCGCATCCATGGTGAGGGTGAAAACATCATTCTCGCGGGTGAGGGAAATCA
>CAZAGE010000161.1:0-1380 GCA_964484345.1 uncultured Oceanicaulis sp.
GCCCCCAAGCCGGTTGAGCTTGAGGAGCCGGTAGCAGCAGCTCCAGCGCCCGAGCCTGAACCCGCTCCTGAGCCCGCTGCGGAAGAGCCTGCCGCCGAAGAGCCCGCAGACGAAACACCGCCAGAGGCTCCGGCTGTCGCCAAGCCGGTGATCAAGCGGCCTGATGAGGTCGAAGAGACGACCCTTCCTGAAGAAGACTTTTCTGCATCCAACGATGATGATCTGGCGGACGAGGTCGCGGCTTCGAAGCCTGCGAAATTCAAACCGACTCCTGCACCCAAACGATCACGTGGCGAGCTCGTAGGCTGGGCGGCACTGGTTTTGTTTGTGGTTGCGTTTTTCGGGTCGGCCTGGGCCTTCCGTGGGGACATCGCGCGCTACTGGCCATCAACAGCGTCACTTTACGAAATGATTGGAACGCCTGTCGCTGAACAGGGCATGGAGTTCCGGCAGGTTGTTTATGAGAGTGCCGTCGAAAACGGCCTGAAGGTTCTTTCCATTCGCGGCGAGATTGTGAATGTGTCGGAGGAGCGTGGCTCCGTGCCGCGTGTGCGCGTGGCACTGCGGGATGCAGAAGGCCAGGAGCTTTATCACTACTTCTTTGCCATTCCCGAAGCCGAGCTTGATGCAGGCGCGACGGCAGAGTTTGTCACCCGCCTGTCCAGCCCGCCGGCGGCAGCGCGTGATCTGGTTCTGCGGTTTGTTGAGCCTGGCGAATACACCGGCAACGAAACACCGGTTCCGTCCGACGAAACCTAAGACCTTCTAGAAACGCTTCAGCAGACGGTTGAGATAGTCCAGCTCGATGGGCGGCCGCTCGCGGTCGCCTGCGCGGCGTTGCAGTTCTTCAAGAATGCGGCGCGCGCGCTGGACTTCGCTTTCGTCGGGCACATCCACACCGTCACCCTGTTGTGGACCTGTGGTGCGTTGGGGGCGACCCAACGGGTCGCGGCCTTCGCCGCCCTGGCCACGATCCTGGCCCTGCTGTTCGCCGGACATGGCCAGTTCGTTGAGCAGGCTTTCTGCCAGGGCCTGGGCGCCGTCGCGCAGATTTTCAATCGCCTCGCCCTGTTTGCGGGCCGCGCGTTCAAGGTCGCCGCTTTCAAGAGCCTCCTGTGCCTCCTGCATGGAGCGGTCAGCGCGGCCAAGGGCGGACGGGGTGTCAACGCCCGTGCCGTCCAGACCTTCTCGCAACTGGCTGAGGCTATTGCGCACATCCTCCTGACGCTGCAGCAGTGTGCCGCCTGAGCCGGTGCCTTCATTGCGGCCCTGCTGCTGGCCCCCCTGCTCGCCGCCTTGCTGGGCGCCGTCTTCGCCAAGGGGCATGCCCTGCTGACCTTCCCGACCGGCATTGCCCTCCTGCACGGTTTCATCCTGCAG
>CAZAGE010000162.1:0-1368 GCA_964484345.1 uncultured Oceanicaulis sp.
TCACGCTTATCACCAACACGCTGGCAAAAGACAAAGAGACCGAAGACCGGTGGCGCGGCTACGAGGACGTAGCCCAGGCGCGCCATTTGTCGAATCAGGTCGAGCCTGACGTTGTTGACGCGCTTGCGTCAGCGGTGGAGAGCAAGTTCGAAGCGGTGTCGCATCGGTACTATGCACTCAAGGCCCGGATGATCGGCGTGGACCAGCTCAATTACTGGGATCGTAACGCCCCATTGCCGCAAAGTGATGATCGCAAGCTATCCTGGGATGACGCCCGCCGGACAGTGCTTGATGCCTATGAGGGCTTTGCGCCAGACATGGCGGAGATTGCCGGCCGGTTCTTTCAGCCCGACGGCGGGGCAAGCTGGATTGATGCCCAGGTTCGCCCCGGCAAATCGCCTGGTGCATTTTCGCATCCGACCGTCCCCAGTGCGCATCCCTATGTGCTGCTCAACTATCAGGGCAAGCTTCGCGATGTGATGACATTGGCCCATGAGCTGGGGCATGGCGTGCATCAGGTGCTGGCGGGACCGCAGGGGCAGCTCTTGTCCCAGACCCCACTGACACTGGCGGAGACGGCGTCAGTGTTTGGTGAGATGCTCACCTTCCGTGCCCTGCTTGCAGACGCACAGGACGTAGCAGCGCGCCGCGCGATGCTCGCCTCCAAGGTGGAGGACATGATCAACACAGTTGTGCGTCAGACGGCGTTCTACATGTTTGAGCGTGACGTGCATCTGCGCCGGCGAGACGGCGAACTTACCTCAGACGATATCGGGCGCATCTGGATGGGTGTGCAGGAGCGCAGCCTGGGCCCTGCAATCAAGCTGAATGAAGGGTATGAGACGTTCTGGTGTTACATCCCGCATTTCATCCATTCACCGTTTTACGTCTATGCCTATGCATTCGGTGACTGTCTGGTGAACTCCCTGTACCGTGTGTACGAGCAGGGACATCCGGACTTTGCGTCAGCCTATCTGGACATGCTGAGGGCGGGTGGTACGAAGCATCACTCTGAACTCCTGGCACCGTTTGGTCTGGATGCCCGCACTCCGGATTTCTGGGCCGGCGGCCTTTCTGTCATTGAAGGCCTGATTGATGAATTGGAAGGGCTGGTGGCCTAGGCATGGACGACACGCCGACGAATGAGGACAACCGGCTTGCCGGTCGCGCCAAGCGCTACGCTAAAGTAGGCGGCGGCGTTGGGGGCATTGCCGCCCGGATGGCGGGTGCGCGGCTTTTTGGCCGAGATGTTGACGACGCCGCGGTGGCGGCAGAACTGCGCGATGCGTTGGGCGGCATGAAGGGCCCGATCATGAAGGTGGCGCAGATGCTCGCCACCATTCCCGAAGCGCTGCCGGAAGAATACGC
>CAZAGE010000163.1:0-1363 GCA_964484345.1 uncultured Oceanicaulis sp.
CCTTCGGCCTGGCCGCCGGCGCTGATATTTATCGCGCTGCAACCAGCCATATGACCGGTTTTGTCGAATATTTGTTGCAGCGCACGTCATCGAACGCCCTGCTGGTGCGCTCACTGCCGGTGACCGCCATTGCCGCCACCGGCGGTGTGGTCTTCACGCTGGGCGTCGCGGCAGCCATCTTGCCCGGCGACACGGACAGCACACCGCGCCTTGCAACCACCTCTTCGCCGGTCGTTCACCTGGCCGCGCATGAGCAGACACCTGATGCCCCGGAGGCAGCGCCTGTTCAGGCCGCGCTTCTGGCTCTGCCGGCCGACACCGACATAACCACCGGCTCAGTTGCACAGGCCACATCCACAGAAGATGCTCCGGCGACGGACGGTCTGCGCGGCAGCCTTGTCACTGACCCCGTCACGGATATCAATGCATCGTTCGACGCAGAGCAGGACACAGATGCAACGGCGGAACTCTTCGGACCTCCGACGCCCGTTCGCCAGACAGTGAACCTGAAGATCGAGAGCGGCGATACATTGGGCCGCGTCCTCACAAATCTTGGCGTTCCTTCTGAAGACTCCCGCGCCGCGGTCAACGCCCTTGCGGAACATTTCAGCCCGCGCGAGCTGAGGATCGGTCAGGCGCTGCAGGTCGAACTGGAAACACTTCCGGTGGAAGTCGCAGCCCTTGAAGAGCTGGACATCGAAGCCCCATCACCGTCACTGGTGTCATTCAATCTCAAGGCAGACAGCGAACGCTCGCTCCGTGTGACCTACAACGCCGAAACGTCTGTTTTCGAGTCGCAGGAAATCTTCCGTGAGCTGACGAAAGAAGTTGTCCGCGCGGAAGGCACCATTGAAGGCAGCCTGTTCGGGTCCGCCGCGAAGATCGGCGTTCCCAGTGCTGTCATGGTCAATTTCATGAAGCTCTATTCCTATTCAGTGGATTTCCAGCGTGAAATCCGCAAGGGCGATCGCTTCGAGGTGTACTACACCCAGTACAACGATGAAGACGGCGAGCGCGTGAAGACCGGCGACATCCTGTTTGCATCCCTGCAGACCGGCAAGAAGCCAATGCCTCTGTGGCGCTTTGAAATCCCCGGTGAGGGCACAGTCGACTACTTCGACGAAAACGGCCAGAGCACCAAGAAGTTCCTGATGCGCACTCCGATTGACGGCGCCCGCATCTCCTCGAACTTCGGCAAGCGCCGCCACCCGATCCTCGGCTACACAAAGATGCACACGGGCACGGACTTCGCAGCCCCCACCGGCACACCCATCTACGCCGCCGGCAACGGCACAATCGTCAAGGCAGGCTGGAACGGCGGCTACGGCAAATACGTCAAGATCCGCCACGCCAACGGCTACGA
>CAZAGE010000164.1:0-1361 GCA_964484345.1 uncultured Oceanicaulis sp.
TTCTGTCTCTCATCCCTTGGCACCAAGGAGGAATGATCATGGTCAAACCAAACGCTCTGCATCATCTCGCCCTGTCCACCGGCGACATGAAATCTCAGATCGAGTTCTTTACGGGTGTGCTCGGCATGGAGTTGGTGGCGCTCTACTGGATGCATGGCGTCGAGGGTGCCTGGCACGGGTTCCTGAAACTCAATGACACCTGCGCGGTGGCCTTCGTACACACTGAACAAAACGCCAGGACGGACCCGATCATGGGCGTGTCGCACGCCGGTAATCCAGGCGAAAGCTCCGCACCAGGAACATTGCAGCACCTGGCTCTCAACGTGGACAGTATGGACGACCTGATGGCCATGCGTGACCGCATCCGGTCTCGTGGTGTTCCCGTGTTCGGTCCCATTCATCATGGCTTCTGTTCGTCAGTCTACTTCGCTGGACCAGAGAACCTGTCACTTGAGATCGCTACCTCGGCAGAGGTGGAGCATCCATTGTCGTCTGACGTATGGATTGATCCGGAAGTTGTGGCTCTTGCCGGCATTTCCGATGAAGACCTCCAGCGCTACAAGACGCCGGCAGCATACCAAGGTGCGGGCGGCAGTGTGCCGCAGCCTGCTTATGATCCCGCCAAGCCTCATCAGCACTATCCTGCTGACGTGTACGAGGCCATGCTGGCGACCCCGGACGAAACGCTGACACAGGCTGCCAGCGAAACAACGCCGCCCGGCACTGTTGCTGCTGAATAGGAGAGACTCGCGCCATGAAGGCCATCATCGCAGGCGGCGGTATTGGCGGGCTGACAGCAGCCCTCGCATTTCGCCATTTCGGCTGGGATGTGTCCGTTCATGAGCGCAGCCCCGAGCTTGGTGAAGTGGGTGCCGGTATCCAGATCAGCCCCAATGGTATGAAGGTGCTCGCCGCGCTCGGTATTGCAGAGGGCGTCGCAGCAAATGCCTTTGAACCGGAGGCGCTGGAAATGCGCAGGGGCCGCTCCGGTCGTCGCATCTTCCGGGTCCCCGTGGGCGACGCTGCCGTCGAGCGGTGGGGTGCACCTTATCTGCACGTGCATCGGGCTGACTTGGTGGAGACTCTTGCAGCCGAACTGGAGCTGCGTGCCCCCGGGTCAGTTCATCTCAATGCCAATGTCTCGGGATACGAGCAAACATCCGCTTCTGTCTCCGCGCGCCTTGAGAGCGGGGAAACAGTTGAAGGCGACGTGCTGATTGGTGCGGATGGCATTCACTCTGCCGTCCGTACACAGATGCTGGGTCCCGAAGCCCCAGTCTTCACCGGCAATGTCGCGTGGCGTGCCGTTGTGCCGATGGACAGGCTTGGTGAACTTGTTCCCCCACCGACCGCATGTATCT
>CAZAGE010000165.1:0-1357 GCA_964484345.1 uncultured Oceanicaulis sp.
CGGCCCACGTCCTGCGTAAAGGCAAAGTCCTTGTCCCAGTCGCCGGTGTTGTGGCGGTCATAGAAGATGCCGCCAATGCCGCGCGGTTCGTCGCGGTGGGGCAGGTAGAAATACTCATCGCACCATTTCTTGAAGCGCTCATGGTAATCCGCGCCGTGGGGGTCGCAGGAGGCTTTCATGGCAGCATGGAACTCGACTGAGTCCTCAAACTCCTGGGTCCGATAGCGATTGAGAACCGGCGTCAGGTCAGCGCCGCCGCCGAACCAGCCTTTGGTGGTTACGACGTGGCGGGTGTTCATATGCACGGCGGGGACGTGCGGGTTCCACATATGAGCAATAAGGGAGATGCCGCCTGCCCAAAAGCGCGGGTCTTCTTCTGCGCCGGGGATCTGCTTGCGGAACTCTTCGGAGAACTCGCCATAGACGGTAGAGATGTGCACGCCGACTTTTTCAAAGACGCGGCCTTTCATGACCGACATTTCGCCGCCGCCTTTATCCTCATTTTCATCACCGCGCTGCCAAGGCGTGCGCTCAAAGCGACCGGCGGGCATGTCGGCATTGGTGCCGGTCAGCTCGTCTTCGATCTTTTCGTAGCTCGCGCAGATGTCATCACGCAGCTGGCGGAACCATGCAGCGGCGGTGGCCTTGTGGTCCTCGCTTACATAGTCAGCGCTGGATGGGGCAGAGAGGGCGGCGTCACTCACGGGGATACTCCAGTTGTGGCAGGCATTGTTATGTCAGATGCACCTGGTTGAACGGAATCAGGGAACTGACCCGTCTGGCGCAGCGCCTCGCCAAGTACCATGGAGGCGGCCATGGCAACATTGAGCGAGCGCAAAGATGGGACCGGCGCCATGGGAATTTTCACGCGCAGGTCTGCGGCATTGTGTACGTCGTCCGGCACACCGGCGCTCTCGCGGCCCAGCATCAGCGTGTCGCCGGGTTTGTAGGTGACCTCATGGTGGAAGGTGTCCGCGCGGGTGGTCAGCAGGATGGTGCGGCTGGCTGTTCTCGCCGGGGACGAGGTGAAGGCTTCGTATGAGGCGTGGACGGTCAGGTCTAAATGGTCGAGATAGTCCATCCCGGCACGGCGAAACCTGCGGTCTGAAAGGGTGAAACCGCACGGCTCTATGATGTCCACGGATACGCCCATACAGGCCGCTAATCGCATGATTGTGCCTGCGTTTTGGGGAATGTCCGGCTCGTAGAGCGCAAGGCGCATTGTCGTGACTCGCTCATAAAGTCAGGGAACTGAGGGGCGGATGGGCGTCACGGGGCTTGTCCCCACGCGGCCTTTTTCCAGACATATCAGTCACTTGGCGGCAAAAACTTGCGTCATCGTGCCACATAACCCCAC
>CAZAGE010000166.1:0-1354 GCA_964484345.1 uncultured Oceanicaulis sp.
TCCCGATACTCCTTTAGATTTGTTAAATGTTAATATTCTAAGATTATTGTTATAGTTATCAACATTGAGGGGGGTCTGGGGGGAGACTCATAACTTGTTAATAATTGTGGATAACTTTAAATTTAGGAATTGGAACGGGGTGAACTTTCCGATGCTCTAGGCTATCTAGTCCTATGTCCCGTATCAGTCCCCGTTCCCGATTCCGGTTGCTTAAGGACCAGTTAGAATTTTAGGTTTCCAGGCCTTCTAAAGGTTTTAGTTCAAGCAACCACTTTTGTCAAATCATAAACGTAAAGCTATGAAATTTAATGCATTTATCGGTATTGACGTGAGTAAGTCTACCATCGATGTTCATTTGAGAAACGCCGGAATACACGCTGTGTTTAACAATGGTCTGGAAGGATTTGAAGCTATGATTGAATGGCTTATGGATATTCTGGGCCAGATCACCAATGAAGAAATGCTGTTTGGCTTGGAGCACACTGGCCTCTACAGCGAGCTTCTGATTGCTTTCCTGAACGGCCACAGGTTTTCATTAACGGTACTGTCCGGCTTGGAGCTGAAAAGGTCTATGGGGATAAGGCGCGGCAAGTCAGACAAGGCTGACTCAAGATACATCGCCGAGTATATCTATGAGAAAAGGGAGAAGATCAGTTTGTTCGAAATACCTTCCAAAAATCTGGAATTGTTAAAAAGTCTCGCATCTTACAGGGAACGATTGGTGAAGGAAAGAACTGCGTTTAAAACCCGGATTGGCGAATACCAAAAAGTCCATGGGCAGGAGGGTTTTGAGGTTTATTTCGCTTCACATAATAGGGTTATCGACTGTTTGGACGAAGAGCTCAAAAAAATAGAGGCTGAAACAGAACGCCTGATCAGGGAGGACCGGGAATTGTCCAAACAATATCTTCTGATCAAATCTATCAAGGGAATAGGTCCCCAGACTGCCGTTATGATGATTGTATTGACAAGGGGATTTACTTTGTTTGAGAACTGGAGAAAGTTTGCCAGCTATGCGGGCATAGCCCCTTTTCCAA
Organism: uncultured Oceanicaulis sp.; assembly: GCA_964484345.1. GTDB lineage: Bacteria > Pseudomonadota > Alphaproteobacteria > Caulobacterales > Maricaulaceae > Oceanicaulis. The sequence goes on from CAZAGE010000166.1 coordinate 1,038, forward strand.
ACCAGTCGGGGACTTATATGGGGAAGACGAGAACCAGCAAACTGGCAAACAAACGTATTAAGGCACTTTTGACCATGTGTGCCGGAGTGGCCGTACAGTACAATCCCGAAATGAAACTCTACTATGAAAAACGAACCGGTGAAGGAAAGAACAAGATGAGCACAATGAATATCATAAGGAACAAACTCGTATCTAGGATATTTGCAGTAATAGAAAGAGGTTCCCCATATGTCGACACGATGAAATATGCTGCCTAAAAATTAAAAATTGTACTATTCCACTTGCTTTAATCTTAGAATACGGGACAAGTTATGACC
>CAZAGE010000167.1:0-1348 GCA_964484345.1 uncultured Oceanicaulis sp.
CCGCCGAACAGGAAGAGCTGCCCGATCTGCGCGATGTTGAGCACACGCTCCGACTCGTGCAGCGCGACGGGCGTGCGCAGGCCGGCGGCCCCGATGCGGCGCACCGCGAACGAGAGCTCCGCGTCGATCGCCCGCACGTCCTCGAGCACCTCGCCCCAGGTGTCGTACACCTTCACGCCCTCGGCGCGCGGAGACTGGGCGTTGATGTCGAGCGCCACCAGGCGATCCGAGCCCTGAGCCAGCTGCAACCCAGCGGTCCACGGGGTTCCGTTGGCGTCGACGAGTTCGACGCCGAGCAATTCATCATTAGCCTTCAGCACGCGGACGAAGGAGAGCGAGCCGCCCGAGGCCTCCCGCAGTTCCACGAGGATCTGCCCGAGGCGTTCGCGGGGCGTGTGCGCGAAGAAGGCGTCATCGAAGACGTCCTCGATCTCGACCGCTTCGTCCTGAGCAACGAGGCGGAAGAAGTCGCGCAGACGCTCCCCACGCGCGGTGTCGGGGAGCACGCGCCGCCACGAGCGCGGGGCCTCCTCGGGCGTCTGCCCGAGGGGCTGCACCGGGGGTTGTGACGGAGAAGCGTGCACGTCCTCGATCGGTTCGGTCTGCGCGCACGCCGGCAGTGACAGCATAGCGCTCAGCGCCGCGATGATGAGTGTCCGCATCCGTGCTCCTGTGGTTCTCGGTTCGGGTCAGTCGTCGTCGTCGTGGCCCTCGAAGGCCGCGATGATCTCCTGCTGGATCTGCGGGGGCGTCCGCTCGTCGTGAGAATAGTCCATCGTGAAGGCGCCCTGCCCGCCCGTCATGCTCTTGAGCTGGGAGGAGTAGTTGTTCATCTCCGACAGCGGCGCCTTCGCCTTCACGAGGCACATGTCGCCCGGCAGGATCTCCGAGTCCATCACGTGCCCGCGCTTGGAGGAGAAATCGCCCGAGATGTCGCCCATCGAGCCGGCGGGCGCGGTGACCTCGACCTCGACGAAGGGCTCCATCAAGACCGGCTTCGCCTTCGCGACCGCATCGATGAACGCGCGCTTGCCCGCGGCGACGAAGGCGACCTCCTTGGAATCGACGGGGTGGTGCTTGCCGTCGTACACCTCGACCTTCACGCCGCTCATGGGGTAGCCCGCGACGGCGCCGTGCTCGAGGACCTGGCGCACGCCCTTCTCGATCGCCGGCATGAACTGGCGCGGGATGGAGCCGCCGACGGTGGCGTCGACGAAGAGCAGGCGCTCGTTGTGGTCGTCCTCGCCCGGCGTCCACGGCTCGACGCGGAGGTGGACCTCGCCGAACTGGCCCGCGCCGCCCGTCTGCTTCTTGTGGCGGTGGTGGCCCTCGGCCTTCGAGCTGATCG
>CAZAGE010000168.1:0-1347 GCA_964484345.1 uncultured Oceanicaulis sp.
AGGACGCCGACGAAGTCCTGGCGCCAGATGAAGTAGGTGAAGAGGGTGACGCCGCCGAAGAGGGAGAGGTACCAGAAGACGGGCGGGACGACGGACTTCTTCTCTTTCTCGGAGACGATCCACTGGACCGCCATGCGTCCGAAGAAGGCGACCTGCCCGCCGAGGCCGATCGCGACCCAGACGAGCCCGCCCCAGCTGGTGATGTTGAAGAGCTGGAAGACGGGGTTGACGCCGGTCTGGACGATCTCGTTGCGGACGGGTGTGCCGATGTGCTTCGCGAATTCGTCGTGGGTCATGGGCCCGATGGCGGTGCCGTCGCGGTAGAGCAGTCGCCAGGTGTAGGTGGATTCGTCGTCGGGCGTGGTGCGGAGGAGTTCGACGACGCCGCGGGTGGGGCCCAGGCGGAGGTCGTGGAGCTCGGCGCCCTCGCGTTTGTCGGGGATGCCGACGAGGCGCCCGGGGCCCGTCGCGAGCCAGAGGCCCAGGAGCAGCACCGCGACCATCGCGGCGATCGGCTCCCACTTCATCCGTCGAGCCTCTCGCTCGAGATCGGGCGTCGGCGCTTGCGCATGTAGCGGACGGCGAAGCAGTCGACGAGGCCCGGGATGGCGCGTTTGGTGATGCCCATGGAGCCGTACTTGGTCTCGCCCGCGTGGCGCTCGCGGTGGTTCACGGGCATCTCGACGACCGTGAAGCCGAGGTGGCGGGCGGTCACGGGGATGAAGCGGTGCATGCCCTTGAATTCCAACGGCAGGCGCAGGGCGATCTCCGTCTTCATGATGCGGAGGGAGCAGCCGGTGTCGCGGATGGTGTCGTTGAGCAGGGCCTTGCGGAAGAAGCGCCCGACCTTGGAGGTCTGCTTGCGCATCCAGTTGTCGGCCCGCGCGTGCGAGCGGTCGCCCTGCACCATGTCCGCCCCCTCGGCGCGGAGCTTCTCGAGCATCGCGGGGAGGTCGGCGGGGTCGTTCTGGAGGTCGGCGTCGAGGGTGGCGATGAGGGGCGATCGGCAGGCGCGGAAGCCGGCGTGGAAGGCCGCCGACTGCCCGTTGCCCGAGCCGGGCGGGGTGTTGGTCATGCAGACGACCCGAAGCTCGGGGTGCTCCTTCTGGAGTTCGGTGAGCCTGGCCCGGGTCTGGTCGGTGGAGCCGTCGTCGACGATGACCGTCTCGAAGGCGACCCCCGCCCCCGCCAGCGCGGCCTTGATCTCCTCGACCAAGGGCCCGACGTTCCCCTCCTCGTTGTGCGCAGGGGCGACGACCGAGATCTCGGGTGTACCTAGGGGCCCCTGGGCATGGTCGGGTTGGGGTTGGTGCTCATCCGGTGCGGGCATGGGCGGAGGATAGCCGG
>CAZAGE010000169.1:0-1340 GCA_964484345.1 uncultured Oceanicaulis sp.
CGGGCTACATCATCACCAAGCCGGATTCGACAGCCACCAACATCCCCGGCGTCTACGCCGCCGGTGACGTGACCGACGAAACCTACCGCCAGGCTGTAACCGCCGCTGGTATGGGCTGCATGGCCGCACTGGAGGCTGAAAAGTTCATTGCCGAAAACGAGGCCAATGACACCAAGGCGGCAGCTGCGGAGTAGATTGGGCGATGTAGAGACGCTCCCCGTATCCCTCCGGTCAAGCCGGAGGGATACGGAGGTGGGGTGGTGTAGGCGCAATATCATTCGTCATCCGGCCTTGAGCCAGGATGACAGGTACATGGATGGCCGCGCGACCTACCCTAGGCCTAGCAGCACCGGCACCTCGGCCATGTCACCCACGACGATGGCGCCTGCCTTCGCCAGCGCATCACCATCCGTGTTCGGATCACCCGCATAACCGATGACGCGCATGCCTGCCGCCATGCCTGCCTGAACGCCCGGCACCGTGTCCTCAATCACCACCGCACGATGCGGGGCATGGCCCATCTGGGCGGCAGCGAACAGGAACAGGTCCGGCGCCGGTTTGCCCCTGGCCACCATGGTTGCGCTGAAGACGGCTTCCCCGAAGTGATGGTCCAGCCCGGAACGCCCCAGCACGCGGGCGAGATAGTCCGGCTGGCTCGACGAGCCGACGCATCGCGGGATTTGCGCTTCCTCAACCCGTGCGACCACCTCCGCCACACCGGGAATGGCCGTTACGGTCTCATAGATTGCCTTGTGCATGGTCCCGCGGGCCTGCTGCACCCACTCTTCGGGAACGGGTTTGCCGATCTGGTCTTCGATGATAGCAACCGTTGACGACCACGACAGGCCACGAAAGCGGCGATGGCTGTCAGCGGTTGTCGTCGGCCAGCCAAGTTCGGTCACCGCTACCGCAAGCACTTCATTGGCAATCGTTTCGCTATCCACCAGCACCCCGTCGCAATCGAAGATCACGAGGTCCGGGCGCTGCGATGACGGCGTCTGTGTCATGGCATGCGGTGTAGGCGGGTTGTGCTCAAAGAGCCAGTCACATCGCTTTTCGATGCGTTTCAGAATTACCTGTCCAGAGGACCCGCCCGGAGGACCCGCAGAGTGGATATGCAAAAATGCGATACATTTAGGTGTCACATTTGGCAGGCATGGCCCTTGCGCCGAATCGCTTCCCGTTGGATATAGAGCCAGAACCAAAAGCGAATAACGCTGCGGCAAGCAGGCGGGAGCTAGGGGCGTCATGGACTGGGATAAGCTGCGCATATTTCATGCGGCCGCCGAGGCTGGCAGCTTTACCCATGCAAGTGAACAGCTGAACCTCAGCCAGTCCGC
>CAZAGE010000170.1:0-1336 GCA_964484345.1 uncultured Oceanicaulis sp.
TACGCCTTCGAGTTTCAACGCACCGCCTCGCGCCTGATGGAAATGCGCAGCCATGACTATCTCGCCGCCGAGCGGCGAGAAGCGGACCTGAGCCAGATTTAGGAGGGCCGTCCATGTCCCGATCCCTCGGACTGTCAGAGCCTGTCACCGATTATATCCGTGCGATGAACCGGGCGGAGAGCGCAGCGATGGCGCGCTGCCGTATCGACACCGCGGCGATGGGCGATATCGCCCGCATGCAGATCAGCCCGGAGCAAGGCGCAGTGCTGGAATTCTTTGTCCGCCTGCTCGGCGCGACGCGGGCGGTCGAGGTCGGCGTCTTCACCGGCTATTCCGCCCTGGCGACGGCCCGGGCGCTGAAAGACGTCGGTGATGAGGCCAAGCTGCACGCGCTGGATATCTCGCCGGAGTATCTGGAGACCGCCGCCCAATATTGGCGCGAGGAGGGCGTCGAAGACGTCATCGACCCGTGCGCCGGCCCGGCCGACGCCAGCCTGGAGGCGCTCCTGGCCGAAGGACATGGCGAGACGGTCGACTTCATCTTCGTGGACGCCGACAAGACCGGCTATCCGCGCTATTTCGAGCTCGGCCTGAAGCTGCTGCGCCCTGGCGGCGTCATCGCCTTCGACAATGTGTTGTGGAGCGGTTCCGTCGCTGATCCTGCGGTGACGGACGAGGACACCCACGCCCTTCGCACCGTCGCCCGGCTGGTGCACGACCATGACGGCGTCGAGCCGGTTTTCACGTCCATCGGCGACGGGCTCTTGCTGGCGATGAAGCGCTAGCCTTTCGCCGCATTGCCCTTTCGGCCGTCCGGCGCTAGACCGACGCGCAGAATTATTGCGTCTGCGAAGCGGACGCCCCTGCCTGACGCCCGACACCCGGGACATCCTTAGGAGAACACCATGGCTCGCAAGAAGATCGCCCTAATCGGCGCCGGCATGATCGGCGGCACCCTCGCCCATATCGCAGCGCGTGAAGAGCTGGGCGATGTGGTGTTGATGGACCTCGCCGAAGGCACCGCCAAAGGCAAGGCGCTGGACCTGTGCGAAGCCAGCCCGGTGTTCGGCAAGGACAGCCACCTGACCGGCGGTTCGGTGGAAGATTATTCTCCGATCGCAGGCGCGGACGTGTGCATCGTGACCGCCGGCGTGCCGCGCAAGCCGGGCATGTCGCGCGATGATCTCCTCGGCATCAATTTGAAAGTCATGAAAGCCGTCGGCGAAGGTATCAAAGAGCATGCCCCGAACGCCTTTGTGATCTGCATCACCAACCCGCTCGACGCCATGGTCTGGGCGCTGCGCGAGTTTTCCGGCCTGCCGCACAACAAGGTCGT
>CAZAGE010000171.1:0-1331 GCA_964484345.1 uncultured Oceanicaulis sp.
CCGGCTTGCGCTCGTTGATGTAGTCGATCATCGACGCGATCGTCGTCGACTTGCCCGAGCCCGTGACGCCCGCGAGCAGCACGATGCCCTGCGGCTGCATCGCGATCTCCGACATCGTCTCGGGGAGGTAGAGGTCCTCGAACTTGCGGATGTTCGACGTGATCAGACGGGCGGCGATCGAGATGCTGCCGCGCGCCTGGAAGAGGTTCACGCGGAAGCGGTTCGTCGCGTCGTAGTCGTACGCGAAGTCGACGGAGCCGAACTTGTTCAGGTCCTCGAACTGCTGCTTCGTGAGGATGTTGCGGCAGATCTCCATGTACTCCTCGTGGGTCACCGGGTCGGTGTCGAGGGGCTTCAGGGCGCCGCGGAGACGGATCTTGGGGCTGGTGCCCGTCTTGATGATGAGGTCGGAGGCGTCGAACTTGATGCACGCTTGGAGGAACTTGCCGAATCGGGTGGCGTGCGGGTCGGTCTTCCGCTCGGCGGCGAGCGCGATGTGACCGGTCATGGACTCGCCTGCGATGCTGTCAGAAAGGATGTTCATGCCGGGTGGTGCCTCGGGAGTGGGGCGTGATGCTCGGGACAGATCGAGCCCTCGGATCGGAGGGCACGGGTTCGGGCGCGCAGCGGGGCTGCGGGCTGGGCGGAACACTCTATCACGCTCACGCCCCCCGACCGTCCCAGACGGCGCAGACGGAACGCACAAGAGGGGGTCCATTCGCGGTTTGTCCGTACGCGGTTCGGGTCGCTCCGGGAACCGGCGCGATTCCGCCCGATCGGCCTCGACCGGCCCCGACGCGCCGTCGATGAGCGAAGCGAGACCATCCGATGTCCGCCATCGCTTCCATCTCGGGCTCTTCCTTCGTCAGCAGGCCGCAGGCGCCGCTGACGACCACCCGCGCCGCGCCCTCGCCCAGGACGGACGAGGCCTCGCCCACGCGCGAGCCCGACCGCGTGGACCTGTCGCCCGCGGTCGTCGCCTCGTCGCCCGCCGGCGCCGTCGAGCCCGTCCGCCCCGTGGAGGGGGCGGACGCGCCGGGCGCCCAGAACGAGCCCGCGCCCGCCGGGGCTCAGGAAGAGCTGAGCCAGGAGGAGCAGGACCAGGTCCGAGAACTCAAGGCCCGCGACGCGGAGGTCAAGGCCCACGAGCAGGCCCACGTCGCCGCCGCCGGTCCGTACTACCGAGGCGGCCCGACCTACTCCTACCAGAAGGGCCCCGACGGCAACCGCTACGCCGTGGGCGGATCCGTCCAGATCGACACCTCGCCCGTCCCGGGCGACCCCGAGGCGACGATCGCGAAGGCGCAGACCGTCCGACGCGCCGCCCTCGC
>CAZAGE010000172.1:0-1318 GCA_964484345.1 uncultured Oceanicaulis sp.
CCCGCAGGCCGGATGCCCGGCACGATGAGCTTGAAGTCCGGGCCCAGATCGGCGCGCAGGGTTTCGATTTCGTGGGCCGAGCACACGACACCTTCCAGGCCGGCTTCGGCTGCCTGCTCCGCAAGGCGGCGCACGAAATCCGTCGGCGCCACCCGGTTGCCCTGACGCTCGAGATCGGACTGATCAAGGCTGGTGAGCATGGTGACGGCGATCATCATCGGCCGGGCGCCCTCCGGCGCTTCATCGGCTGCCGCCTTTGCCGCCTGCATCATCGCCATGCCGCCCTGGGCATGCACATTGAGGATGGCAGGCTTCAGGGGCAGCAGGGAACGCACCGCGCCCGCCACCGTGTTGGGAATGTCATGCAGCTTGAGATCAAGGAAGATCGGGCGGCCTTCCTTTGCCACCTGCGCAAAACCCTCCGGCCCTGCCGCCATGAAGAACTCAAGGCCCAGCTTCAGGCCGCCGACCGCCTCCCCGACGTCGCACGCAAGCTTCGCCGCCTTGTCCGGCGAGGGCGTATCAAGGGCGCAGAAGACGGGATTTTCAATCATGCTCATGGGCGGGTTTATAGCAGCACAGGCAACATGCTCCCAATCCCCTGCAGAGGGTCAGCTATGCGGCACTTCTTCGGAGCGGTTCAGACGAACGGATAAGCCGGCTCGCGGTACTTGGCGCGGCGGTAGTTGACCACCATCAGCGCCAGAACGAGGGCGATGATCGCGGCCACGATGCCCACATAGCTTTCCGGCGCATCCATGGGCACATCCTTGACGGCAACCCCCACCAGACCCCAGACCGCCGCTGCGGCATACCAGACGAGACCGCGCACGCGCATCAGCATGGGGATGGCCACCAGCGTGGCTGCGAGCACCACCACAGAGGCGTACTGCCAGTCCGGCAGATCAAACGGCGCGAGGCCGAAATCGCGCAGCACACCTGAAATGTTGAGGGCCGTCGCCAGGGTCAGCCAGCCGGCATAGAGACCGAACAGAGGCATCACCACCGTGCGGGCGGTGTCGCCGCGATTGTCCCATGCGGTTGCGAGAATGCGCAGGGCGATCACCAGCATGACGACGATGATAACGGCGAGGACGGCGTTGGGGCCGTTCAACTGCGCCACCACCATCCAGGCGGTCGAGAGGCCGAACAGCATCCACGCGCCGGTGCCGATCTCGCGGTAGAGGGAGGAGGTTTTGGCGGACGGCAGCGCCTGCTGCACCGCGTAGATGAGGCCGAGGAGGAAGATCACGCCCCAGATTGAAAAGGCGTATCCGGCAGGGACTTCCAGCGGCGACGCCACGCCGTCGCGCGCGCC
>CAZAGE010000173.1:0-1317 GCA_964484345.1 uncultured Oceanicaulis sp.
AGATCCGCGCCCATATCGGGGGTGAACGCCGCGCCGTCGCGCGCGGCGAGGCACAACGCGGCGGGGTGGCCGGCGATCTCCATACGCGCGAGCGCTTCAGAGCGCAGGCCGGGCCCCTGCGGCCCATAAACCGCGTCGGCGAAGCGCGCATCGACCGGGCCAAGCCGCTCGGCTTTGGTCCCGATCAGGGCGTCAACCAAATCGGGGGCGCAGCCGATGATGGCGCGGCTCTCAGCCAGTGGCGTGCAGCCTTCGATAAGGACGCGGACCTTGTCCACGCTCAATGCCCCGGCGACACGGCCATCCAGCTTGCGGTCGAGCGCGGACAGGCTGTCCGCCTCCATCACCGCCAGCACCGCGCTATGGCATTGCGCCTGGGCCGCGAGATTGGCTTTGGACAATTCGATCAGGGCTTCATTGGAGGCTTTGGCCTTGGACAGCTCGCGCTCAAGACGCGCGCGCTGACGTCCAGCCAAGTCCACCACCCCGTCCGAGGACAAAGCGCCGCGCACCAAGCCCATCAATTCCGCATCCGCCGTGACGATATCCGGCTGCGCGCGCACCAGGGTGCGCACGGCGTGGATGTCTTCCTCAGCAAGCTCAGGCGTGTCGGTCATGGCGGGCGTCCTGTTGTTCACAGCCCTATCTACCGGCCGCGGCTTTTGAATGCGTTAACCCTGACCGTGCGGCGTTTCGCTTTGCTAGGATCAAGGCCGACTCGTAACCGGAGCCGTCCGTGACCCTCCAACGCGCAAGCGTCCTTTTGCCGATGCCCCTCCCGGAACCGTTTGATTACGCGGTGCCCGAGGGCGTGTTTGTGCAGCCGGGCGACCATGTCATCGTGCCTCTTGGCCAGCGCTCGGCGAGCGGGGTGGTCTGGGCGGTTGAGCCCGATGACGGCAAACGTCAGCTGAAGCCCATCGAAATGGTGCGCGGCGGGCCGCGGATCGAAAAGCCGGTGCGCGATTTCATCGAATGGACCGCGCGCTACCTGGTGGAGCCGCAAGGCGTCATCCTGCGCTCGGTCCTGCGCAGCCCGGCGGCGCTGAAGCCCTCGCCGGTGGAGACGGTCTATGCGCCCACCGGCCAGCCGATCGCGCGGATGACTCCGGCGCGCAAAGCCATTCTGGATGCGGTAGAAGACGGTCCGGCCAGCGCCGCCGAGCTGGCGCGGCGGGCGGGGGTGTCGTCGTCCGTGGTAAAGGGGCTGGCTGAGGCTGGCGCGCTTTCCGCGAAAGAGCTCGCGGTTGATCCGCCCTTCCCGGATCCGGACCCCAATCGCCCCGGCCTGCCGCTGACGGACTTGCAGGAGGAGGC
>CAZAGE010000174.1:0-1316 GCA_964484345.1 uncultured Oceanicaulis sp.
ACCTCCCCGGCACGCCCCCGCTGGGCAATCTCGTGCAACGCATCCTGAAGCTGGTGCCGGAGCTGCCACGCCTACGCCTGTCATCCATCGACAGCATTGAGGCCGACGCAGACCTGATGCGCGCCATCGCCGACGAAGAACGCCTGATGCCGCATCTGCATCTGTCCCTGCAGCACGGCCACGACATGATCTTGAAGCGCATGAAGCGCCGCCATTCCCGCGCTGACGCCATTGCCTTCTGTGAGGAAGCCCGCCGCCTGCGCCCGGAGATTGCCTTCGGCGCCGACATCATGGCCGGCTTCCCCACCGAGACCGACGAGATGCACTTGGCCAATCTGTCGCTGATCGATGCCTGCGGTCTCACCCATGTGCACGTCTTCCCATACTCACCGCGCCCCATGACCCCCGCCGCCAAGATGCCACCGGTGGACGGCCCCACCATCAAGGCCCGTGCGGCAGAGCTGCGCGCCCGCGGGACACAGGCGCTGGCCGCCCATCTCGACAGCCAGGCGGGTCAGACAGTCCGCCTCCTCGCCGAGCGTGAGACAGAGGGGCATACGGATGATTTCGCCGCCATCCGCCTGACAGATGCCGTTGCTCCCGGCAGCATCCTCGACGCACAGGTGACAGGCCGCGACGGCACCACCCTTGTTGCCACCCCGAAAGTATCCGCCGCCGCATGACCGACACCCCGCGCAATCCGCAAATCATCGATCTGGGCGCCAACGCGCCTGCTCCTGTGGATGAGCCGGAGAAGAAAGGCCTGTTCAAGCGTCTGCGCGAAGGCCTGAGCCGCTCAACGTCGAGCATGACCACCGGCATCGCGTCCGTCTTCACCAAGCGCAAGCTCGACGGCACGACGATTGAGGACCTCGAGGACCTGCTGATCCAGGCCGACCTCGGCGTCGAGACCGCCACCGCCATCACCGATGCCGTCAGCGACGGCCGCTACGACAGGGAAGTGGACGAGGCAGAAGTTCGCGCCATCGTCGCCAGTGAAGTCGCCAAAGTGCTGGAGCCCGTGCAGGCGCCCCTGCTGCTCGACGGCACCCACAAGCCGCACATCATTCTGGTCGTCGGCGTTAACGGTGCCGGCAAGACCACGACCATCGGCAAGCTCGCCAAGAAGATGTCCGCCGCCGGCAAGTCCGTCGTGCTCGGCGCAGGCGACACATTCCGCGCGGCCGCCATTGACCAGCTGAAAATCTGGGGAGACCGCATCGGCGCCCCGGTTGTGGCCCGCGAAGTCGGCGCGGATTCCGCCGGGCTCGCCTTCGACACCATCACCAAGGCGGAAGAAACGGGCGCCGACATCG
>CAZAGE010000175.1:0-1286 GCA_964484345.1 uncultured Oceanicaulis sp.
GCAGCCTGTTTCAAGGTGTCGTGATGCATCTCGACGATGGGGCGGAAGGCATCCAACAAATGCGGATCAAGCTTCCCTTTCATCGATGTCATGACCCGATAGGCCTCGAACGGCACCATGGCATGCTTGTAGGCGCGTGTATCGACGAGCGCACTGTAAACATCGATGATTGTCGAGCATCGAACCGGGTCACTGATCTCATCCCCAGCAATGCCGTTGGGATAGCCTGAACCGTCCAAAAGCTCATGGTGGGAAAGCGTGATATCTTTGGCCAACTGGCTAACTTTTGGGTTTTTCTCCAAGATTTTAAGCCCCTCAGTGGGGTGGATCTCGATGATCGATCGCTCTTCCTCCGTCAACCGGGACGGCTTGTCGAGAATCTCCAAAGGTATCGCCACTTTGCCGACATCATGCAGCAAGGCTGCCTCTGTGAAACGTGGCCGATCAGCTTTCGAAAAGCCTAAGGTTTCCCCCCATTGCGACGCAAACCCTGCAACGATCATACAATGGCGCGCAGTGTAGGAATGATGCTCAGCAACGGCTGCCATCCATTCATCGAACCCAAATTCCGTGATGGCGCTATCAACCGTTGCCGTCGACTCCAAAATCATTTCAAGACAGTGTTCTTGCGCCTCGGTGTCATTGGCCAAGAACGTGCTAAGTGTGTTGGACAGAGTTTGCGTTGCTTTGGCTGCTAGAACCGCGTTTTTCGATTGCAGCTTGAAAGTTGGATCTGCCTTTTTGATCGCGCGGAACAGTCGGTCCTGATCCGTGGGAAGCGACACCACTTCGGCCGAAAAAAGCTTCAGACGGCTTGCATAATGCGCTTTGTCGTTGATCGACACACAAAGCACCAACCGATTGCGCAATCCCTTGAAATGCGTCTCCAGCAAACCTGCCAGTGCATTCAAAATTCGCTCGTTGCATTTTGACAGCGCAACCACAACCAAAGATGGAGGTTTTGGCGGCGTTTGTGACAGGCGTGAGATAAGCTGCAAGTCGACTTGCGCGTAGTCATCAAGCAGACTGATAGCCTCACTCGTTTCCTTCGTCCCATCCGTGATGGCAAGAATGTGCATTGCGTGTTCGTCCCCCGACCGGCGGGTTTCATACGATAAACTGGTTGCCTAAGACTAAACGCACGAGCAAGATGAAGCGGATTGAGCTCAGCCAAAGAGCTGAGGTGCTTGTCCCTATGGGCGCGCATTACACCGACATCCATGCCAAAAATTAGAATTAACTAATGCACGCGTTGGTGGCGCCACGACACTGTGTTGCAGATGCGT
>CAZAGE010000176.1:0-1277 GCA_964484345.1 uncultured Oceanicaulis sp.
GCGCCGTTCCGGCGGGCGCGCTGGCCGTTCTGGAGGATGCCGAACGTCAGCCGCTGGGCCTTGGTGTCGCCACGGTCGAGGCGAAGATCGGGCTGCGCCTGCTGGACCGCGACCCCGGCGCGGTGATCGACCGGGCCTGGTTCGACGCGCGGATCGGGGCGGCGCTGGCGCTGCGCGCGCGGCTCTACGACGCGCCCTTCTACCGGCTGATCCATGCCGAGGGGGATGCGCTGCCCGGCCTGATCGTCGACCGGTTCGGCGACCTGCTGGTGATGCAGCCCAACGCGATCTGGCTGGAAGAGCGCGAGGCCGATGTCGCCGCCGCGCTGCTGGCGGCCACGGGCTGCACCACGCTGATCAAGAACGGCACCGGCCGCGCGCGGGCGGCCGAGGGGTTGCCCGAGGTGACCGGGGTTCTGGCGGGCACCGCGCCCGAGGGGCCGATCCCGGTGCCGATGAACGGGGCCACCTACATGGCCGACGTGATGGGCGGGCAGAAGACGGGCCTGTTCTACGACCAGCGCGACAACCACGCCTTTGCCGCGCGGCTGGCGCGGGGCGCGCGGGTGCTTGACGTGTTCTCCCATGTCGGCGGCTTCGCGCTGGCCTGCCTTGCGGCCGGGGCCGAGCGGGCGCTGGCGGTCGACGCCTCGGAGCCCGCGCTGGCGCTGGCGCGGGCGGGGGCCGGGGCGGGCGACATGGCCGAGCGGTTCGAGACGCGGGCGGGCGATGCTTTCGCCACGCTCGAGGCGCTGGGGGCGGAGGGGGCGCAGTTCGACCTCGTGATCTGTGATCCACCGGCCTTCGCGCCTTCGAAACAGGCGCTGGAGAAGGGGCTGCGCGCCTATGAGCGGGTGGCAAGGCTCGCCGCGCCGCTGGTCGCGCCGGGGGGTGTGCTGATCCTGTGTTCCTGTTCCCATGCCGCCGACCTCGGGAAATTCCGCGCCGCCTGCCTGCGCGGGATCGGGCGGGCCGGGCGGTCGCCACGCACCATCCAGACCGGCTTTGCCGGGCCGGATCATCCGCAGCATCCGGCGCTGACCGAGACGGGGTATCTCAAGGCGCTGTCCTTCCGCCTTCTGCCATGAAGGCGGTGATCGACGCCTGCGTGCTTTATCCCACGGTGCTGCGCGAGATCGTGCTGGGGGTGGCGCGCGCAGGACTGATCGCGCCGCTTTGGTCTGACCGGCTGCTCGAGGAATGGGCGCGCACCGCGGCGCGCCACGGGGGGGCGGCGGACGCGGCGCTGGCGCGCGGCGAGATCGCGGCCCTGTCGG
>CAZAGE010000177.1:0-1264 GCA_964484345.1 uncultured Oceanicaulis sp.
AGTGTGCGCGTGCCGGAGCGCCCACCCTGTCACCGCTGGGACTGCAGATGTGCGGGCCGATGCTGATTGGCCATGGGACACAGGAGCAGAAGGATTTTTACCTGCCGCGCATGCTGTCCGGCGAGGATTATTGGTGCCAGGGATATTCCGAACCCGGATCAGGCTCAGACCTCGCGTCGCTCAAATGCAAGGCTGAGAGCGACGGCGACGATTATGTGATCAACGGCACGAAAATCTGGACGACCCATGCCCATGAGGCCAACCGGATGTTCTGCCTGGTGCGGACGGACAGTTCGGGCAAGCCGCAGACGGGCATTACCTTCGTGCTGATTGATATGGATACGCCCGGCATCACGGTTGAGCCGATCATCACGCTTGCGGGGGACCACGAGTTCAATCAGGTGTTCTTCGACAATGTGCGCGTGCCAAAGGCCAACCGCGTCGGGGCTGAAAATGAAGGCTGGACCGTCGCCAAATATCTGCTGGAGTTTGAACGCGGCGGCTCCTACGCGCCGCGCCTGCGGGTGGGCGTTGAGCGGCTCAAGTCACTTGCGGCCAACCAGTCCAATGGCGATGGCGGCAGTGTTGCCGAGGATGACGCATTTGTGGGCAAGCTGACGGCGTTTGAAGTGGCTCTGGACGCGCAGGAAATGACCGAGAACCGCATCATGGCGGCCATGTCCAATGGTCAGAACCCGGGACCGGCCTCTTCCATGCTCAAGGTGGCAGGCACCGAACTGCGCCAGGAGCTTGACCTGCTGGCGGTCGAAGCAATCGGCAATCTGGCCCTGCCGGACCAGATGCAGGCACGCCAGCCCGGATCAAATGTGGAGCCCGTAGGCAGTCCTGATGTAATGACCAAGATCCCGGCCATGCTCAACAACCGCGCCGGCACAATCTATGGCGGGTCAAGCGAGGTTCAGCGCGGCATCATGGCGAAGATGGTGCTGGGACTCTAAGGCCGCACCGCATTTCGAGACGGTTTATGGATTGTCCGGTTGATCCCCCGGTCAAGCCGGAGGAGGACAATGGCGTTGTTGTTTAGGGGGAGACCATACTCCCGCCGCCATCCTTCGGCTTGACCGGAGGGGTGGGATCCATCCGGCACTCCGGTTGTGGAGGGTAACAGAGTCAGATGGGCCCTCCGGTCAAGCCGGAGGGAAAGCGGATTTGATGAGGCAATGAAGACCACCGTTCTCGCTCTCCCTTCGGCTTGACCGAAGGGCCCATGGGAGCAGGCGCTAAGCGCGTAGCTTGGCAAGCA
>CAZAGE010000178.1:0-1262 GCA_964484345.1 uncultured Oceanicaulis sp.
GCGGCTGCCAGTAGCCGTTGATGTCCAGCAGGTAGATGGGCTTGTCGTGCAGCCCCAGCTGCCGCCAGGTCAGCACCTCGAAGAACTCGTCCAGGCTGCCCGCACCGCCGGGCAGGACGACGACGGCCTCGGCGTTCATGAACATGACCTTCTTGCGCTCGTGCATCGTTTCGGTCACGACGAAGGTGGTCAGGTCGCGCTTGCCCACTTCCCAGGCCATCAGATGCGTGGGGATCACGCCGAAGGTCTGACCGCCCGCCGCCTGCGCGGCGCGCGCCACGGCCCCCATCAGCCCCACGTCGCCAGCCCCGTAGACCAGCCGCATCCCGGCCCCGGCCAACGCGGTTCCCAGCGCCGTCGCCGCCTCCATGTAGGCGGGGTCGGACCCGGGGCGCGCGCCACAATAGACACAGACGGACAGGCTTTGCATCGTGATCCCTTGCTCCGGGGCTTGAATTTGCCTTCTGTTAGGCGCAATGACCACGGCGCTCAAGCGGCTGCGTCCATGGGACCGTCGGCGGCTTGGGGCAGGGGATGTCACGGCCCGGCCTTCGGGGGAGGGAAACGGGAACAGAATGGTGAAAGAGACCTCAGGCGCCGCTGGCGCAAGCGTCACTCCGATCGTCGGCGCAGCCGCGGCGGGCGGCCTTCTCGTGGCGGCCGCCATCGCCTATGTCACCCTGCGCGATCCCGGCGACACGCCCGCGCAAGTGCCCGCCCCCGAGGCGATGACGCGCGCGTCCGAGGCCGCATTGGCCGAGGGCGCGCAGCAACCCGCGCCGGGTTCAGCACCGTCCGTCGCATCCGTGCCCGCGGGTGACAGCCCCTCCGAGGCCGCCCAGGTCGCGCCCGACATGATGGCCGCGCCTACAGCGGCGCCCGATGTCGCGCCAGAGCCCGCCATGCCGTCCTCCGGTGACGCGCCGCGCTTCGATGTCGTGCGCGTGGATGCGCTCGGCAGCGCGGTGATCGCGGGGCAGGCCGGGTCCGGCGCCCGCGTGACGCTCAAGATCGACGGCGAGCCGGTCGAGGTGATCGAGACCGACGGCGGCGGCAATTTCGTCGCCATGCTCGCGCTCAGCCCCTCCGACCTGCCGCGCGTTCTCAGCCTCGAGGCGGCGCGCCCCGGAGCGGTGCCGGTCCCCGGTGCCGCGACCGTCATCATCGCGCCCTTCGGCACCGAGGCGCTGGCCGCGGCGACGCAGGCGGGCAGGCCGCCCGAACCGCCGCCCGCGCAGGGCACCGACCGCCCCGGCGTGGGC
>CAZAGE010000179.1:0-1260 GCA_964484345.1 uncultured Oceanicaulis sp.
TTCAGGGTGCCGATGGAGTTACCCGGCGCCAGCGTGCCACCTGC
The DNA here is from genome assembly GCA_964484345.1 of uncultured Oceanicaulis sp. Classification (GTDB taxonomy): domain Bacteria; phylum Pseudomonadota; class Alphaproteobacteria; order Caulobacterales; family Maricaulaceae; genus Oceanicaulis. The sequence continues at coordinate 45 of CAZAGE010000179.1, forward strand.
ATTGGCAGTGAGGCCGCCGAAGGTGCCGGTGCCTTTGACTGTGCCGCCATTAATGGCGAAGGGGACGGTTGTGGTGTTGTTGAACGTCCACTCACCCCCCGTAACGCTGAAGGTCTCAAATGACTGGTACTTGAGTGTGTCGGTCCCGGTATCAATTTCAGCAAGGTTGAACGTACCTGCTCCGGTGCCGCCGAAGCGCAGGGTATCGTTACCACCGTTGGCCAGAAGGTTTCCGTTGAAAACGCCGGTTGGCTGCAATTCGACGATGTCCGCCGAACCACTGCCAATGAAAACTGTGTTCGTCAGATTGCTGGTTACGGTGCCTGCGTTGATGAACGTTCCGCCGGTAAAGATGAGCTGAACGCTGCCGGTTGAAGACGTGATTGATGCGCCCTGTGCGTTGGTGACTGTTCCACCACCGTGTGCCACCACACCAAGGCCGTTTGCTGATGTGATGCTGCCGGTATTGTTGATCACACCGCCGGCAGCGTTGATGGCAATTCCGGTCCCGAAACCGTTGGAATTGATTGCACCCCTGTTGGTCACAGTCCCCGTTCCGGCCAAGGACAAAGCGTTGCCTAGGTTGCCGTTAACAACACCGCCGATTTCGTTGGTGAACGTGCTGTTGCCGCCACCTGAAAATATTACTGCGGTGTTGCCGTTGATGGTGCCGGAATTGGATATCACGCCATTCGCTGTGGTGTAGTCTATGCCGTTACCAAGGGGATTGATGGTCCCCAGATTGTTGATCTCCCACTGGGAAGCACCGGAAGTGATGCCGGTTCCGCCGGCGTTCGTAATGGTGCTGCCCGCCAAAACCGTTGCGGTGTTTGCTGCCCCTGGCGCAGGGCAGTCGTTGGTCAGGTTCAACGGTACGAAGGTATCGTTCACGTTGAATGTGTTTGCTGGGCCTGCGGCCAAGCAGGCTGCATGGGCTGTATCAGGCGCTGCCGTGAGCGCGGTCAGCGCCGTGGTGCCCAACGCGGTGCACAACAAAGCGCCACGAACTGCGCTGCTAACTGATGACGTACTGTTGGAATTCGAACTCATGGTGGCCCCGTACACTTTGATCCCCGGATGCACCGATGGTGCATCCGTCGGAAAGTGGCGGTTTCTCAGAGCTTCGCAATCACCCGAAAGTATGAGTGGACGTAGAAAATGGCTGAAAAGCGCGGTTTTCAATCTGAAAGATTCGGAGAAATCTGATCACATTCTA
>CAZAGE010000180.1:0-1256 GCA_964484345.1 uncultured Oceanicaulis sp.
GCTACGGCATGGCCTGGGGCGTCGGCGGCTGGCTGCTGCCGAACTTCCTCGCCAAAGCGGGCCTTGAAGTCGCCGGACGCTTGCGCACCCGCGTGGCCAACGAGTTGAAGACAACCTTCGCCAGCAACTACACCGACGAAATCTCCCTCTCCGAGGCTCTGCAGGCCGACATCGTCGCCCGCTATCAGGCCAAGACGACCGGGGAGAAATTCCTCGTCTGCCCGCAGAAGGACATCTAGGCGAGCGACTGCTACTCAACAGAAAGGCCCGCACCGGATGTCCCGGTGCGGGCCTTTTTCTATCTGGTAGCGGCTGTCGTGACTACATGCCGAACCGCTCGATGACCATCTTGCCCAACGTCATCAGATGCACCTGATCAGGCCCGTCCGCCTGTCGGCACCAACGGGCATAGTTGTAATGCTCAGCCATGGGATAGTCTTCGGTCAGGCCACCAGCGCCATGCATCTGCATGCACCGGTCAATCACCGTCTGCATCATGATAGGCACCTGCGTCTTGGTGGCGGCAATCAGGTCACGGCTCTCCTGAGCGCCCTTCTCGTCCATGGACTGTGCCGTGCGGTGCACCAGCAACCGCGCCATCTCGATCTCTGAAAACGACTTGGCAATCTCTTCACGCACAGATTGATGCTTGGCCAGCGGTCGTCCGAAGGTCTCACGGTTGAGCACCCGGTTGCACGCCAGCTCCAGTGAGCGCTGTCCGGCCCCAATCAGCCGCATGCAGTGATGCATCCGGCCCGGCCCAAGCCGCCCCTGGGCAATCTCGAAGCCGCGCCCCTCGCCCAGCAGCACATTGTCAGCTGGCACACGCACATTCTCGAAAACGATTTCCGCGTGGCCAATAGGCGCATCGTCATAGCCAAGCGTGGACAGCGGCCGCACAAGCGTGATGCCCGGCGTGTCCCTGGGCACCAGCACCTGTGTTTGTTGCTTGTGGCGGTTTTCGTTGTCCGGGTCGGACTTGCCCATGACGATGAATATCTGCGTACGCTCATACATGGCGTTGGTGATGAACCATTTGCGCCCGTTGAGCACCCACTCATCTCCCTGGCGCCTGATTGAGAACTGTATGTTGGTCGCGTCACTGGACGCCACATCCGGTTCCGTCATCGCATAAGACGAGCGGATCTCACCGGCCAGCAGCGGCGTCAGCCACTTTTCCTGCTGCGCCGGCGTCGCATATTTCATGAAGACTTCCATGTTGCCGGTGTCCGGCGCATTGCAGTTGAACACCTCAG
>CAZAGE010000181.1:0-1242 GCA_964484345.1 uncultured Oceanicaulis sp.
GTATGGATCTCCACGCCCTCGAACGCCGGCACGTCCAGCGCCTCGAGGATCCGCGCGATCCGGTTGGTGTTCCGCACCGTGTCCACGAGCAGGATCGTCCGCCCGCTTGCGACGGCCGTCCCGCCGGGCGACAGGAACGTCTCCGCACCCGACACGAGCGTGCTCGCATCGACATGCTGAGGCGTCACGATCCGCACCGCGGGCGTGTCCGTCTCGAAGGCCGCCTGCGCGCGCAGGATCGGGGCGCTCGCAACCGCGCCCATCCCAGTACCGGGACCGCTCCGCCCCGCGGACGCGCCCTTGAACGTGATCACGCCGTCCTGCTCGACGATCATCCACCCGTACACCGTCGCGAGCCCGCCGAGCAGGTCGCGCACGCCGCCGAGCGTCATCTCCTCGTCGATCGCCATCGTCACAAGCTGCGACGACGTCACGATCGACGGATCGATGATGATCGACGCGCCAAGGAACTCGCCCGCGAGCGTGCGGATCACTTCCTCCGCCTTCGCGCCGTTCACCGCGTACTGCACGCGGATCAGCTCGCCCACGCCCCCCATCACCACGCCCTCAGCCCCCGTCGGCGTCCGCGCCGCCTCGAGCTTCTGACGCGACACGAGCTCGGGCCCCGCCTCGCCCCGCGCGCCCATCACGAGCGCACGCGACACGGGTCGGTCGCCGCTGTTCCACGCGGGCGGCGCCTCGAACGCGCGCACGATCGGTTCCACCGCCGCCGTCTCATCAGCCGACGTGCTCGCGCACCCCGACAGCCAGACCAACGCCGAGGCGCTCAGCGCCGCACCCACACACACCGTCCCACGACTCATCGTCCGCATCGCACACCTCTCGGTTCGCACTTCACAATCCCCCAGCGTTCGTAATCGCCAGCATACCCGCGATCAGCGAGTACGCGACCCAACCGACAGCCCCCGCCATCACCACGAGCACCGCCGGCTCGAGCAGCGTCAGCACACGCTCGCCCATCGCCTCCTGGCGCACCAAACAGAACCGTGACGCCCGCCGCAACCCCCCCGAAAGATCGCCGCCCGCGAGCCCCGCCCGCACGATCGTCGACGCCATCGCCGGCAGGACCCCGCTCTCCGCGAGCACCTCCCCCGCGTCCGCCCCCTCGCGCACCCGCGCACGCGCGGTCGCGAGCCGCGCACCGATCTCGCGCGACGTCACGACCTCGTGCGCCTGCGTCAGACCGTCGAGCAGGTCCGAACCCCCCTCGATCATCGTCGC
>CAZAGE010000182.1:0-1229 GCA_964484345.1 uncultured Oceanicaulis sp.
ACCTGTCAGCTGAGGCACTGGCCAATGTCGACAACTACATGAAACGTGGTGGCACAATTCTGTTCGACACCATGGATCACCAGCGCATTGAAGCCATCGGCACATCACCCGGCAATGATGCCTTGAGGGCATTGCTCGGCAATCTCGATGTGCCGCCGCTAGAGCCGGTTGGCGAAGGTCATGTTCTGACGAAGGCGTTCTATCTGCTGCGCACTTTCCCTGGCCGCTGGGCTGGCGGAGATCTGTGGGTCGAGGCCCGAGGTGATGCGACCACAAGCCCAGGCACTCTCAATCAGGACGGCGTTACACCGCTCCTCATTGGCTCCAATGACTATGCCGCCGCCTGGGCCATTGATGCCCGCGGGCTGCCAATGGCACAGCCCGTTCCCGGCGGCGAGCGCCAGCGCGAAATGGCGCGGCGCTTCGGCGTCAATCTCGTGATGTATGCCCTGACCGGCAACTACAAGGCGGATCAGGTGCATGTACCCGCACTGCTTGAAAGGCTGGGCCAGTAATGGGTGCATCCTGGCAGATCGGCTTTTCCCCCCTGGTACCGGAGTGGTTGCTTGGCTTCGCAATCGCTCTGGCGGTGATACTGATGGTCGTCAGCCTGTGGCGGCGCGGCGCAGGTGCGTGGTGGCGCATTGTCGCCTATGCCGCTGTAGTCATTGCCCTGATCAATCCATCAGCCCTGCGCGAAGAACGCGAACCGGTAACAGATGTGGCCGTGCTTGTTGTGGATCGTTCCCAGTCCAACACTCTGGACGACCGCACCACCCTCACGGATACCACCGCAGACACCATGCGGGAGCGTCTGGAAGCCGAACCAGGACTGGAATTGCGCGAAGTGGATGTGTCCGACACCCTCAGCATGAATCAGACCGGCGATGCTGGCGGCACGCAGCTTTTCTCCGCCATTGAAAGCGCCATAGCCGACGTCCCCGCAGAACGTCTTGCGGGTATCGTCGCTGTGACCGATGGCCAGATACATGATCTGGCCCCTCGTGCGCTCGCCATCTCTGGCGCCCCCTTCCACGCCCTCCTCACCGGCCGACAGGATGAAGCCGACCGAATCCTCACCATTGAAGACGCCCCGCGCTTTGCCATCGTCGGAGAAAGCATCACCTTGAAACTGCGCGTGGACGACCGCGGCGCGACCAGTGACCCTGCCCCCGCCGACATCAATCTGCGCGTGGACGGTGAACCGCTACCGCCGATAACGGTCACAA
>CAZAGE010000183.1:0-1228 GCA_964484345.1 uncultured Oceanicaulis sp.
GGTTCAACCACATCCCGCCCGCGAAGTTCTCCTTCCGTCACGGCTCCATCCGCGCTCGCCAACGCCGCCTCGCCCGACTCGTCGGCGCCAAACGCGACGCGCTGCCCGTCGACGCCTGGGTCCGATGGATGAAGCGCGCCGTCCTCGCGTGCGGCGTGCTCCTCGCGTTCGTCCTGTGGCGGTTCCCCGAGGCGGGTGCCCTGCTGTAGCCGCGCTCGGGTAGCGTGGTGGCATGCGTTTCACAAAGGTCGAGAGCGTGGGCAATGATTACGTGCTGCTGGACGCGGTCGCCGAGCCCGGGCTGGCGTCGTTGGACGACCTGCCGCAGTACGCGCAGGTGCTGAGCCACAGGCGGACGGGCGTGGGTTCGGACGGTCTCCTGATCCTGTCAAAGGATTCCGACGGCGTGCTCGCGATGCGCGTGATCAATGCCGACGGATCGGACGGCGGCGTGTGCGCGAACGGGCTGCGCTGCGCCGTGCGACTCGCGATCGAGCGTGGTCATGTCAGTTCCGCAGCGCGCAAGTCGTTGGTCGTCCGCCTCGGCGGGCGCGAGATGGTCGCGAAGCCGCGGTTCGAGACGGGCGTTTTTCGTTCGGTCTCGGTGGACATGGGTCCGCCCGTGTTCGACGGCGCAGACATCCCCATTGATCCCGCGCACGCCGAGCATCTCGACGGCGAGCGCTGGCGCGTCGGCGGGCACGAGCTTGCCTGCGCGTCGATGGGAAATCCCCACGCCGTCCTCTTCGATGGCAACGCTTCCGACCTGGACACGCTCGGCCCCGCGCTCGAGCGGCACGCCGCATTCCCCAAACGCACCAACGTCCACACCGCACGCCTGACCGCGAATAATGCCTTTCGCGTCGACTCCTGGGAGCGCGGCAGCGGTCGCACGCACGCCTGCGGTTCGGGCGTCTGCGCCGTCGTCGCCAGCGCCGTGCGCGCAGGAACGATCGACGGCTTGTGCAAGGTCGAGGTTCCCGGCGGCACGCTGCAATGCTCGTGGTCGGGCGATGACGATGACGGCGTGATCCTCGAAGGCCCCGCGCGTCTGGTGTACGAAGGGGAGTGGGGGGGCGACACGTGACACCCGAGCAGCGCGTCACCATCCAGACCGAACGACTGATTCTCGAGCCCTTCGCACGCGAGCATGCTCGCGAGGTGACACCGGTGATCGGTCACGAGCTGGTCGCTAGCACCACGTCCAACATCCCGCACCCGTACACCG
>CAZAGE010000184.1:0-1225 GCA_964484345.1 uncultured Oceanicaulis sp.
TTCTTCGTAGGTTTCCTCGATGACCTCTTCCTCATAGGTCTCTTCGATCACCTCTTCCTCATAAGTTTCCTCGATGACCTCTTCCTCGTAGGTCTCTTCGATGATGATTTCTTCTTCAATGATGACTTCGTCAGCCAAAGCCGCGCCGGTCATGGATATTGTTCCGACCGCAAAGCCAAATGCAGCCGCAGCGGCAATGCCGAAAGATGTCTTGGTGATCATGAGAAATTCCCCTGTGTCACAAAATGTTTGCAAACTGAGTTGAGCGCAGGAGACCGCACCAATCAAGCAATCTATTTTTCGCAAAATCCGCCGAAATGGGGCAAAATTCATGTGTCGTTCAGGCTAGCTGGAGCGCCGTTTCAGCTCCCCTAGCACGACAGCTACGCCCCGGACGCAGAAATACCCTATGGCCCCGCTTACCAGCGCCATGAACGGCCAGTCAGCGAAGTACCCTGTTACCTGCATGGCAGCGTAGCTGAGCACGGCAACACCCGCCCAGGCACCAAGTGCCGTTTTGCGCCCCCCATCCTCATACCATTCGACATAAGCCGCAGGGTAGGCATCATTCTCACCTTGGTGAGTATCCCCAAGCGGTTCGACATCCGCCAGCGGTGGAGATACCACAGCAGTTGGCAATACCTGGCCCAGCCGGTCAGCAGGCGCATCTACCGGCGGATTGCCGGGCGTGTCACGTGGGTCACTCATGGGCTCAGTTTAACGGTGTTTTGCCAATCTGGTGGCAACTTTCCGACGTTTTTGGCAATCTGCACCCCACGGGGTCCACTCGGGGAAGTGGTCACCCTTCAATTGGGGCGTAAAACGCAGGCCGCAATGGTTTTGACCAACGCGCAGTGGGGGTGAGTACATACGATGCTGGAAGCACTGATGCTTGTCCTGCTGGGCATGTTGATTATGGCATTGGCCGCCTTGGCCCTGGCGCCGTTGCTCTGGGCACGCGCGGCGCGGGTAACGACCCAGAAGGTGCAACAGGATGCTCACTCAGCTGCCTTTAGCGAGGCCAGTCAGCACGTTTCCCGGAAGTACGAGGGCGAAATCGCCCAGCGTGAAGGCGCCTTGCGTTCTGAAATCGAGCAGCTGGAAGCCTCACGAGAGAAAATCTCCTCTGAAGCCTCCTCGCGCGTGACAGCACTTGAAGAATCCCGCACGACGCTGGAGCGTGAGGTTGCCGGCCTCGAACAAGAAGTAGCCACACGGGATGCCC
>CAZAGE010000185.1:0-1222 GCA_964484345.1 uncultured Oceanicaulis sp.
CCTTGCGGGCCGGGCACGACTTTCATGCGGTCCGGGCGCAGGGCGTAAAGCTCGCGCGGCGTGCCATCAACATCCACCACTTCCATATACGCATTGCCTGCGGTCTGCAGATGCGCAAAGAAGGCGCAACGGACATCACTCCCCTCCTCCATGGGATTGGGGCGGGCCAGCAGGTCCAGAAGCGGGTGGCTCTCAAGCTCGGCGTTACCCTGATACATGAGCAACGGGACGGACGCTGCACTTTCAGCGATGCGGCGGACGGCGCGGTAGACGATGGGGTTCTTCTCAAGACCTTCCCGCGCGAGGGCTGCGTAGTCGCGTGGTGTCCAGCGCGGACGGCCCTGCAGATGCAGGGCGACGACGGGGCCTGTGCGGGAGGCCTTTTGTTCAGGCACGAGAGGTGGTGACCGGCGCAAGGGCCAGGGAAATAGAGGCATGTTTTCTTTCTTGTGCAACGGCCCGTGGGCCCTCCGGTCAAGCCGGAGGGATAGCGGAAGAGACTTAGTCGGCTATAGCTGGCGCAAGCGTGGTTCGCCCGCGCCCGGGCCAAGCATCAGGTCGGTCAGCGCCCAGACAAGAGCGTCCAGCCTGTCTGGTGAACCGGATTGTCCGGGGGCGGATGGATCGAACTCGCACAGTTGGTCTTCCAGCGGCGGGTGAGCGCCGATGTGATGGACGCGTCCCTGCTCGTAGAGCGCCGCCACCGGCTCGGCCCGGACCGCCTTTCCTCTTGTGGCGCGGACATGGCGAACCGGCAGGCTTTGATCGACCTGACGCAGGACGGCTTCCACCATCTCTCCCCCCTGATTGACTTCGGCCACGATGCGGTCGGCCTCATAGGTGTGAAACGCATCAGCGACGCGGCGCGCCCAGCGGGCCGGGCTCAGACCGCCGGCGGATCGGTCTGCCAGGATGTATCCATGCCCCTTGTCATCGCGACCGGCAATGATAATGCCGCATTCATCCGCACGCGGAGATGATGTTGCGGGCGGATCGACAGCAACGACGATGCGGCGCAGGTCCGGCGCGGCGGACAGGCGGGTCCGGTCAATCTGGTCGCGCTGCCACAGGGCATTGATGTTGTCTTCCAGCAGTTCGGCATCAAGCTCCTGACGGCCAAGCCGGGTGCCGCCATAGCGGCGGGCAACGGCCTGCAAAAAGCCCGGCGCGAGATTGACCGCATTTGCCTTTGTGGCGGCTCGGCTGACACGCGTCGACGGGT
>CAZAGE010000186.1:0-1222 GCA_964484345.1 uncultured Oceanicaulis sp.
AGCAGGCACTCGCGCGCGTCGCGGGCCGCCAGGCCCGGCGGGTCGAGCTCGAGCTGGACCTCGAGGATCGCCTCCTCGAGCAGCTCGGGCGTCATGTCGATGCCGTCGCGCCGGGCGCGATTCGCGATCTCGGTGAGCTCCGTGCGCACGTAGCCGTCGTCGTCGACGTGCTCGATGATGAGCCGACCGGGCAGCACCAGATCCTCGTCCACCTCGGAGAAGGCCCACTGCTCGAGCAGCTGGTCAGTGAGCGAGGCCTCGCGCGCCGCGGCGTTGGCCATCGCGTCCATCTTCCCGTCGCGCTCGCCCTCGAGTCGCGAATTCGCACGCGCGGGAGGCTCGTACTCCTGCTGCGCACGCTCGCGCGGCGAGGCGTCGTCCTCGAAGGCCTCGGGCTCGGTGTTCGCAAACTCGTCCAGACGCTCGAAGTCCGAGGCGTTGTCGCCGCCCTCGGTGACGTCCAGCTCGCGCTCGCCCGCGCTGGGGCCGGCGTCGTCCAGATCACGCTGGACGTCTTCCGCGGTGCGCTCGCCCTCGGCGGTCTCGAGCGTGACGTTCGATTCGAGCTCCTGGTCGATCCGCTCCTGCAGCTCCGCGAGGGACATCTGCAGGATCTCCATGGACTGGATCATCCGCGGCGCCAGTTTCATGGACTGGCTCAGCTTCATCTGCTGGGCGGTGTCGAATCGCATGGGCGCCTCGCTCGGCGTGCTCGTCCCGGCAACTTCCGTGCCACCGGGCGTCTCAATGGTACATCGCTTCGCCCCCCCGCTCTTCTTCACGCACCGCGTCCCCGACGTGTCCCCACCGCCCACACAGAACGCAAACGCGACCGCTCACGTGCTCTGCGCGGGCCCTCACTCCGGGCGTTCGTCCGCATAAACGAACTCGATCCCGTCGAGCAGGCCCCGCAAGCCGGACGAGCCGTGGCCCTCCGTCTCGTGCACGACGAACCGCAGGGGAGCGCCCTCGGGCCCGCGCTCCTCCAGCTGCTTATGCACGAACTCGGTGTTCGACAGGTACCCCGGAGCGTCGGACCGCCCCGCGCTCAGGAAGACGCGCTCGTACGTAAGCAGATCGGTCGCCTCGAGCGTGCGCAGGACGTGGAAGTCGTCGTACAAGGCCGCGGGGCTGACGATGATGTACCGATCGAAGAGGCCCGGACGCTCGAGCATGAAGGCCATCGCGCCGAGCCCGCCCATCGAGTGCCCGAAGATCGTGA
>CAZAGE010000187.1:0-1219 GCA_964484345.1 uncultured Oceanicaulis sp.
GCGATCAAGGCAGCATATGAAGCGCCCTTTACTGATGGCGGTGAAAGCCGGGCCGGGACGCGGCGGTTTCCGTGGTGCATTCCCAACTGGGAATATGAGGCGGGCAACGGCAAGGATCAGGAACGGTGTTTTGAGGCGCTCAAGAACCCCGGCAAGCCGGTGCATGTGATCTTCGGCGACGCGGATGGTGTGTTCACGGCTGAGTGGGGCGAGAAATGGGCGTCGATGATCGAGGGCGCCACGTTCGATACGATTCCAAATGCCGGGCACTTTGTGCAGGAAGAGGCGGGCGACGAAGTGATTGAGATATTCGCCAGGCGTGCCGGACTTGCCTGACGGCGCATGCTAGGGTGCACTGAAGCTAGGACTTCGATTCACCAGACTATGCGTAAGGAATTGCCGAGATGAAGGGCGAAAAGGTCATCATTGATCACCTCAACAAGATCCTCAAAAACGAACTGACGGCGATCAATCAGTACTTCCTGCATTCGCGGATGCTGGGGGACTGGGGTCTGACCAAGCTCGAAGAGCATGAGTATGACGCGTCCATCGACGAGATGAAGCACGCCGACCAGATCATCAAGCGTATTCTCTTTCTTGAGGGTCTGCCCAATCTGCAGGATCTGGGTCAGCTGCGCATCGGCGAGAATGTCGAAGAGATTCTGGCGAGCGATCTGGCGGTCGAGGCCGAAGCCGTGGTGGACCTCAAGGCGGCCATCCTCGATTCAGAAGAGAAGCGCGATTTCGTGAGCCGCGATCTGTTCATCTCAATTCTGGAAAGTGAAGAAGAACATATCGACTGGCTGGAAACCCAGCAGAGCCTTATCGAGAAGATGGGGCTGCAGAACTACGTTCAGCTACATACTGAATCCACCGGCCCAGAAGGCTAGGCGTTTTTTCCGGCACATCCGTGCTCTGAGTATCAGGCGCGTCGTCGGGAAACTGACGGCGCGTTTTTGTGCGCGTGTCCCGTTCGAGTTGAGCGCGCCACAGAAACATGAGGTCTAATCCGCTGCGCTGCTGAAGGCGGAGTGGGAGGCCGCGCGGTTTGCGTGGACCTGCTCGACAATCTCTGTGGCTGTGTCCAGGCAGCTTCCGCAATTGGGGCCGTTGCCCAACGCCTCATAGGCTTCACACGCGGTGCGGGCGCCCTTGCGGGCGGCATCGGCGATCTGGCTATCGCGGTAGGCATTGCAGCTGCAGACAAACATCGTCGGAA
>CAZAGE010000188.1:0-1217 GCA_964484345.1 uncultured Oceanicaulis sp.
TATCTGCGGCTGGTCGTTGCCTGTCCGGATGTGACGGAGCCTCAAACTTTGGTTGATCCCGATGGCAATGAGCTTGTGCGCTGGCCCGCGGGACGCGACGGCATCACCCATTGGGCCCTGGAACTGGCGACCCCGTCCGTCGAGGCTTTCATGACCTTCTATCGTGACGCGGTGGGGCTACGGGTTGATGAAAGCCTGCCCTGTGCAGTGGTCTGCGGCCAGAGCCGCATTGTCGGCCGTGTCGTCCCCGATGTGCCGGACCGGGCAGACAATGACGTGATGGTGCGTCCCGGCCTGCGGTATTCGACGATCCAGGTGTTTGATGTGGACGCCGAATATGCCCGCATCACGGCCCATGACCCGGCCTATGGGGCGCAGGCGCCAAGAACGCTCGGCAAGACGGCCCGCATAGCCTTCATCCGCGACCCGTTCGGCAACTGGATCGAACTCTCCCAGCGCGCCTCTCTGACGGGTGCCCTGCCGGAGTAGCTCTAATTATTGCGCAATAGGAAACAATAATTCCCCGGTTGTCCGGTTAATCCCTTCAGGGAAAACATCCATCTTGATCTCATCAGCAATTCAGCAGCGCCCGTCCAGGGCCGCGACCGCAAATGGAGAGACAAGATGTTCAATCGCAACAAAGACACCGCAGCCCCGTTCACCGTCCTGCACATCGATGCCAGCGCCAGAAAGTCAGGCTCCGTGAGCCGCGATCTCAGCGACCGCATCGTTTCGGGACTGATGAGCAACAACAAACACGCCAAGCTCATCCGCCGCGACCTCGCCGACGGCGTCCCCTTCATCGATGACACCTTCACTGCCGCCATCAACACCCCGGCGGACGAGCGCACCGCCGCCCAGCGCAAGGCGCTGGATGTGTCAGACGCTCTGGTCGCGGAACTCCAGGCAGCAGACGCCATCGTCATCGGCTCACCGATCTACAATTTCGGCGTGCCCGCCGCCTTCAAGGCCTGGATTGATCAGGTCGCCCGCGCCGGCGTGACCTTCAGCTACACGGAAAATGGCCCGGTCGGTCTCTTGGAAAACAAGAAGGCCTATATTGCGCTCGCCTCCGGCGGCACCCAGGTCGGTTCCGACATCGACTTCGCCTCCGGCTGGCTCAGGCACATCATGGGCTTCATCGGCATCCACGACGTCGAGATGGTCGCCGCCGACCGCACCATGATGGACGACCAGTCCGTCGCCCGCGCGGAAGC
>CAZAGE010000189.1:0-1213 GCA_964484345.1 uncultured Oceanicaulis sp.
AGCTCTTTGTTGGCCATCATATGGTGGCATCCTGCGGTGCTACAACCCGTGCCGCGGTCAGAACATCGACGCGGGCAGCCCCGGCGCGCCGCAAAACGCCCGCGCAGGCTTCCACGGTGGCGCCTGACGTGAGTACGTCATCAATCAAAACAATGTGTTTGCCAGCCACGTGGCTTTCTTCCACGGCCGCGCCAAGCCGGAACGCCCCACGCACGTTACGTCGCCGCCCGGCGCGGCTCAGCCCCACCTGGCTTCTGGTGGGGCGGACACGCTCGAGCAACTGCTGCGCCGTGGCAATGCCGGTCAGGCGCCCAAGCGTCAGGGTCAGCAGCGCCGCCTGATTGAACCGCCGCCAGATCAACCGCCGGCGATGCAACGGTACCGGCACCAGAATGTCTGCACCATCCAGAAGCTCGCTCCCCGCAATCGACATCCACCGCGCCAGCAGGCCGGCAAGATCCATGCGGTCACTGTACTTCATCTGGTGAATGAGCCGCCGCGCCGTGCCGTCATAAATCAGTGCGGCCCGCGCCCGGTCATATGCGGGTTGTCGTGCAGCCACCGCAGGGCTGACAGCGCCATCGCCAATATCCCGCTCAAAGGGAACGCCGGAAACAGCGCACAGGGGGCGTGTGATGAAGTCGAGCTCGGACCAGGCCGAGGCAGACAGAGTGCCGTGCTCGGCCACCCGCTCGCCCGTCAGCGGACAGACCGGCGGCAGCGCAATGGACACCATGCCTCGGCCCGCATTGCGCGCTGCACTCCCGGTCATCGTCCAAATCGCATGAAACGCTTTGCCCATCGCCACAGGGTAAGCTATTTCACCCATTGTGACCGAACCCAATCCACAGACACCGTTTGATACGCAGCTGATCCGTCAGCGCCGCGCCCGCGCGGCCGCGCAGTATGGCGAGTTCAACTTTCTCAAAACGCTGGCGGCCACCGAGATTGCGGAACGGCTCCTGGATTCAAACCGGTCCTTCGAGACAGGCCTCGACATTGGCAGCCACCATGGCGAACTCCATACTCCCTTGATGGAAACAGGCAAGCTCGCCCGCCTGATTCACGCAGACAGCGTGAGCGCCATGGTACATCAGGCTCATATGCCCCGTGTCATCATGGACGAAGAGCGCCTGGCAATCGGCACTGGGTCTGTGGATTTTGCGACCAGCGCACTGGTTCTGCACCGCCTCAATGATCTGCCCGGTACGCT
>CAZAGE010000190.1:0-1207 GCA_964484345.1 uncultured Oceanicaulis sp.
TGGCGTGGCCTTCGCTTCGCTCAGACCACGGCACCGTCAGGTTTCACGTGTATTCAGCCGAGGATGCGTGCGTGGAGCTCGGCGACCTTGGGCCAGTTGACGACGTCCCACCAGGCCTCGACGTAGTCGGCGCGTCGGTTCTGGTAGCGGAGGTAGTAGGCGTGCTCCCAGACGTCGATGCCCAGGAGCGGGACGACGCCCGTCATCATCATGTCCTGCTGTTTCTCGCCCTGGATGACGAGGAGGTTGCCGCTGACGGCTTCGTAGACGAGCCACGCCCAACCGGAGCCCTCGACGGCGCGGGCGGCGGCGCTGAAGTGCGCGCGGAACTTGCGGAAGGAGCCGAAGGAGCCATCTATGTGCGTCTTGAGGAGGCCGTCGGGTGCGCCGCCCGCGTCGGGGGCCATGGTGAGCCAGAAGAGGGCGTGGTTGACGTGCCCCGAGCCGTGGAAGGAGACCTCGCGCGACCAGTGCTTGATGAGGCCCGCGTCGCCCGACCCGTCGCGGATCTCGGCGAGTTTCCCGAGCGCGCGGTTGAGGCCGCGGACGTAGCCGGCGTGGTGCTTGGAGTGGTGGATGGTCATCGTCTGTTCGTCGATCGCGGGCTCGAGCGCGTTGTAGGCGTAGGGCAGGTCGGGGAGGGCGTAGGTGTTGGACTCGGTGTCGTAACCGAGCTCGCCCGCGGTGAGCAGGGGCGCGAGGGACGCGGCGGCGCCGGCGGGCCTGGCTGAGGCGCAGGCGGCGAGGCCCATGGAGCCGGCGGCGAGCGAGGTGAGGGCGGTGCGTCGGGAAATGGCGTGGTCGGTCATCGCGTGGCCTCCGGGGTGATGGGTTGGGGTGGGTACAGCGTATCGGACCGCGTGCAATAGCCGCGGGATCGGTGCGTTGGGCGTGGGGAGACCATCATCAGGAGGACCACCATGCGACGACACGCCTTGACCGTCACACTCACGATCGCGCTCGCGGGACTCGCGTGCGCACAGGATGCCACGAACGACGAGGATGTTCTGGGAGGGCCCTCGGTCACGAGCGGCGAGACGGGGGACGCGCCGACGATCGTGCGCCGGTCCTTCGACGGGACGCTCGAGCGCCCCGAGGGGATGCCCGAGGTCGCCGCCCTCGAGGCGCTGACGCTCGACGAGGCGTCGAGGAAGGCGGTCGACGATGCGCTGGCGGAGCGTCACGCGATGATCGACGGGATCCTCGC
>CAZAGE010000191.1:0-1197 GCA_964484345.1 uncultured Oceanicaulis sp.
GCCCGCAGCAAGGACAATGACTTCAACGTCGCGGCCAATGTGGGCGCTGCCTATGACGTCACGGATGCAGTCAAGCTGTTTGCCCGTGCGGGCCGCGCTGTGCGGCTGGCGACGATTGACGAGCGGGTCGGCACGCAGCGCGCTGGTGCGCCGACATTTGCGGTCATTTCGTTCGATCTCAAGAACCAGACCTCCTGGGACTTTGAAGTCGGCACGGAGTTCGGCTTTGGTCCGGTGGATGCCCGTGTGTCCGCGTTCCAGATCAACGTAGAAAACCAGATCGCCTTTACACCGGGCACCATCACCACTTTCGGGTTCAATACCAACCTTGATGACACCCGCCGGCGCGGTGTCGAGGCGGAAGCGGTGGCCGAGCTTGGCTACGGCTTTGAAGTGAAGCCGCGCGTTGCCTATACGGAAGCTGTGTTCACGAAGGGGCAGTTTGACGGCAACAAGGTGCCGCTTGTTCCTGAGTGGACCGGTGGTCTGGGCATTGACTGGACCGGCGACAATGTGTGGGCCAGTGCCAACTGGCGCTATGTGGACAGCCAGCGCATGATCAATGATCAGGAGGCGATCTTCCCGGAGATTCCGTCCTATGATCTGCTGGACATCTCTGTTGGCGGCACCATCGGCATGGTGTCGCTCAAGGGGGAAGTCCGCAACGTGCTGGATGAGGACTACTTTGCGACGGCAGCTGCTTCCGACACCAACCCGAATGTCTTCGGGGCGTTCCCGCTGCCGGGACGGGCTGCCTATGTGGAAGCGTCGGTTGCGTTCTAGCGCGACATATCCTCAAAGGGCACTTCGAGTGCTTTTGGCCGGGGCGGTTCTTGCCGCCCCGGCGTCTCTCTTTGCGGCTGAGGTGCCGCAACGCGTTGTTTCTATAAATCTGTGTACGGATCAGGTGGTGCTGGCGCTTGACCCCGGTGAGCGGCTGGCGGCGGTGTCCTATCTGGCGCGGGACCCGGACCTGTCGACGTACTGGCGGGAAGCGGAAGCTGTTCCGGTGATCCAAGCGTCGCTGGAAAGCATCATGACGCTGGAGCCTGATCTGGTGATTGCCGGGTCTTTCGGCCATTCAAGACTGCTTGGTCATGTCGAGCGTCTCGGCGTTGATGTGCTGCGTGTCCCTGACGCAGGATCTCTGGTGGATATCCGTCAGACCTATCTTGATGTGGGTGCGCGTCTTGGTCT
>CAZAGE010000192.1:0-1195 GCA_964484345.1 uncultured Oceanicaulis sp.
TGGGGAGCAGTTCAACAACTGTTCCTGGAAACTCGAGTAGTTCTTCTTTTGCCATACTGGCCTTTCCAGTGTCTCAATCAACAGACGGCGGACGCCAGCCAGATGCGGCATTCAACGCGTATGTCCATGAATTGGGCCGGAGAATGGGCATTTGAGCCGGTAAAATCAAGACAGCATGCAGTTTGGCATCGATTTGCAGCCCCGCAGCATGTATGTTCACTTAATGTTCTTGTTCGAGCCGGGAGGAATCAATGCTGGGAAGTTGCTGCTGTGGTGTGGTCAGATTTGAACTGCTCGCGCCACCGTCGATGATGGGCACCTGCCACTGCACGCGCTGCCGCAAGGTGGGCGCAAGCGTGATTGTCTTTATCAAAAAGGATGATCTGAAGTGGATTGCCGGGCGCGACAAGGTTCAAAAATATGTGCCCGAGCCGCCGCACAAATATGCGCGGTGTTTCTGCAAGGTCTGCGGCACGTCGCTGGGGGAAATCCTGTCGGAGGATGACAGCTTTCCGATTTCAGCGAATGTGCTGGACGATGACCCGCAGGTGCGCAACCGGTTTCATGAGTTCGTGTCAGAAAAGCCGGACTGGTATGAGATCTGCGACGACGCGCAGCAGTTTGAGGGGCATCCGACACAGAACTAGCAGAGCTGCGGATTGTGATCCCTACAGCGCCTTACCACCTGCAAATGTCATCCCGGCCTTGAGCCGGGATCGTCTGCGTAGGGGTGTGGAGCTTGCGGATGGCGATCCCGGGTCAAGCCCGGGATGACAAAGGACTTTTGGACATGTGGTTTAACCACTGGGAGCCGGGCGCCAGCCGAACTTGTCCTTGATGCGCTGCATGAGGGTATCGCGCACCTCACGATAGGCTCCCAGCCTTTGCTCGCGCGACCCTTGCGCCAGGGTCGGATCATGGGTCGGCCAGTACTCGACATCCGCAGCCATGGTGCGGGTCAGGTCTACGGCCTTGTGCTGGGCTTCGGGGGTCAGAGACACGATGAGATCAAAACTTGTGTCTTCCAGCTCATCAAAGCTGCGCGGCTTGTGCTTTGTCAGATCAACACCCAGCTCTTCCATCACCACAATGACGAACGGGTCCAGTTCGCCGGCGCGGACCCCCACTGAATCCACGAAGACATAGCGGCCATACAGGAGGCGCATGATGCCTTCCGCCATGGGCGAACGGACCG
>CAZAGE010000193.1:0-1194 GCA_964484345.1 uncultured Oceanicaulis sp.
CCTGCTGGTGGATGCCGGGATCGACGTGCCGCCCGTCGGGGAGAGCCGCGGGTGACAGGCGATCAGGCGACAAGAGCCGAGCTTGAAACCTCGGACGATGATTTCCTCAGCGGCCAGATCAAATGCCTGCAGCCGCGCAACGGGTTCAGGGCCGGTGTTGATACGGTAATGCTCGCCGCGGCGTGTCCCGCCAGCGAAGGCGAGCGCGTGATCGAGCTGGGCTGTGGCCCCGGTGTAGCGGCCCTGTGCCTGGCCAAACGCACCGGCGCGCTTGTGCTGGGCGTCGAAATTGAAGATGAGTCTCTCGATCTTGCTCGCCGCAATGCCGAGCGCAATGAGCTGTCAAATGCTGTGACCTTCATCAAGGCGGATGTCACAGCCAAGGGCAGCGTGCTGGAAGGTCTTGGACTTGTGCCGGAGAGCTGCGACCACGCCATCGGCAATCCGCCGTTTCTGACCGAGGGCGAGGCGACAACGCCGCCCGGCGATGTCCGCGCCCGGGCGCTGGCAGGTCCCGCAGATCTTCTGGCCGCCTGGGTCAAATGCGCCACCCGCATGGTGAAGCCCGGCGGCACCCTCACTTTCGTCCATCGCGCGGACAAGCTGGCGGATCTGCTGGCGGCCCTTGAAGGCCGGGCAGGGGGCACAAAGGTCTATCCTCTGTGGCCGGCACCGCGCAGCTCCGGCAAGGCGGCAACGCGGATCATTGTGCAGGCCACCAAGGGCAGCCGCGCACCGCTGCAGATCCTCCCCGGCCTCGAACTGCACGGGAAGGGTGGTCTCATCGCCGATAAGGCGTGGGATATCCTCAGAAAAGGCAGGGAAATCAACATATGAGGCCAGCTTGTGCCAACCGGCCTGAATGCCTATGTCTCACCCCATGGGAATAAAAGACAATCTGCGCGGCCTGCGCGACCAGCCCCTCATCGGCCCGCTGGCAAAACGGCTCTTCAGCGACCCCGAGCCCCTGGTCAACGTGGTGCGCCTCAACGGCGTCATCGGCGGACAACCGAACATGTTCAATCCGCCCCTGACCCTGACGTCGGTCGCTGCTGACCTGGAAGCTGCGTTTTCGGACAAGTCCGCAAAGGCCGTGGCGCTCGCCATCAACTCGCCCGGTGGCTCACCGGTCCAGTCAGCGCTGATCATGAAGCGCATCCGCGCCCTGTCGGCGGAAAAGGAAATCCCCGTCTT
>CAZAGE010000194.1:0-1192 GCA_964484345.1 uncultured Oceanicaulis sp.
CGGATGATGATCCTCGGGTCAGCGGGCGGGGGATTGCCATGCTGAAGGAGGGTGGTCTTTCTGTTACTGAAGGTGTGCTTGAAGATGAGGCGCGGGACCTCAATTCCGGTTTCCTCATGCGGGTCAGGGAAGGTCGGCCGGAAGTCCTGCTGAAGATTGCCTCCACCCTTGATGGCAAGATCGCGACCCATACGGGCAAGAGCCACTGGATTACCGGCGAGATGGCCCGCGAGCGTACCCATCTCATGCGGGCCCAGGCGGATGCCATCATGGTGGGCAGTGCCACGGCGATTGTGGATGACCCGCAGCTGACGTGCCGGCTGCCGGGGCTTGGCGGACGGTCGCCCATTCGCGTCGTGGCCGATGGCCGCCTGCGCCTGCCGCTCACATCCAAGCTGGTGCGCTCAGCCGGCGAGACGCCTGTCATTGTCCTGACGCGGGAAGATGCAGACAGGGATCGCGCCCGCGCCTTTGAAGAACAGGGTGTGGACCTCATCAATGTTCCTCTGGGTGCGGACAATCAAATGAACATGGCGGAAGCTCTGAAGCTTCTTGCCGGTCGGGGCATCACACGGGTGATGGTCGAAGGCGGCGCGCGCCTTGCTGCCAGTCTGCTGCGCGATAACCTGATCGACCGCATTGAATGGTTCCAGGCCCCCAAGATCATTGGTGATGACGGGTACTCCGCAATTGCCGGTCTGGGGCTTGATGACATTGACCTGGATGCCGGCTTTGAGCGTCTGGCCGTCACCGCCCTGGGCGAGGACGTGCTGACCAGCCTGCGCGTCCGGCACGACATCTAGACACAAACGAGAAGCAAAATGTTCACGGGCATCATTACGGACATCGGCAAGGTCACGGAGATCGAAGAGCGCGGCGACACACGATTTCGTATTTCCACGGTTTATGACGCAGACGGCATTGACCTCGGTGCCTCCATCGCGTGTTCAGGTGCCTGCCTGACCGTCATTGAGAAAGGCCGCGTCGACGACACCACCTGCTGGTTCGATGTGGAGGCGTCCGGTGAGACCCTTAACCTGACCAAGCTGGGTAGCTGGAAGGTCGGCACCCGGATGAACCTTGAGCGGGCGCTCAAGGCGGGGGATGAGTTGGGCGGCCATATTGTCAGCGGTCACGTGGACGGCGTTGGCAGTCTCGTCAGTTCGACGCCCGAGGGCGACAGCTGGCGGCT
>CAZAGE010000195.1:0-1189 GCA_964484345.1 uncultured Oceanicaulis sp.
GCGACCTGGCCCGGGACCTGGGTATTCAGCTCGGTTTCAATGCCAACGACGGCGATTGAAAGCAGGAGCGAGTTGAAAGTTCAACGTTAAAAGGCGCGGGATAGCCGTTTTGACCATTAAAGGTCGTGCCCGCGATTCACTGCGTGCGTGACTTCGCTGCGCCGGATTCCTTCAGCGGGGTTTGGCTAGCTTTGTGGAGAGACCTTATGCCACTGACACGACGACAGTTGCTGGGCTCCGGTGCAGCAGTGGCTGCTGTGGCCGCCCTCGGTGGCTGGACGCTCTGGTCCGGACGCGGTCAATCACCGCTGCTGTTGTCTGCCCGTAATGATGCGGGCGGAAAACATTACGCGGTGGGTTACTTTCTCGATGGCCAGCGGGCCTTCGCCACGCCTGTCGCAGAGCGCTGCCACGACATCTGTCGCCACCCCTTGCTGCCCCTTGCCCTGTTTGTTGGCCGCCGCCCGTCCCGGGAAAGTTATCTGGTGGACCTGCGTGACGGTACTCTGCTACAGACCCTGCGCAGTCAGCCGGACCGCCACTTCTACGGCCATGGAGTGTTCCACCACAGTGGTCAGTGGCTCTACACCACGGAGAACGATACGGCCGAGCCGGGGCGGGGAGTGCTGGGGCGTTATCGTCTGGAAAACGGCAAGCAGCTGATCCATGACGGCGAGGTCTCCACCCATGGCGTTGGCCCGCATCAGCTGGCCTGGCTGCCGGACGGTGAATCCCTGGTCATCGGCAATGGCGGTATACGGACGGAAGGGGGCAGCCGTGAGGAAATGAACCTGGACGCCATGGCGCCGAGTCTGGTGATCATGGATCGCCACGGTGAAAGGCTCAGCAAGGAAACCCTGCCGCAACAGCAGAACAGTATTCGCCATCTGGCCGTGGCCAGTGACGGCACCGTGATTACCGGTCAGCAATACCATGGTCCGGCCTGGGACAGCGTGCCATTGCTGGCCATCAAGCGCCCCGGTCAGCCCTACCAGCCGTTCCCGGTCAGCAACCGCCAATTGGCAATGATGAAACAGTACACCGCCAGCATTGCCATCCATAGCGAGAAGCGACTGGTGGCCATGACGGCGCCGCGGGGCAATCGTTTCTTTATCTGGGATCTGGATTCCGCCGCCACCGTGGTGGATGTCCCCATGGCTGACTGCGCAGGCGTGGGTGCGGTGCCTGA
>CAZAGE010000196.1:0-1179 GCA_964484345.1 uncultured Oceanicaulis sp.
AGTGCTCGGAGACGGGCGACCTGAACTACCGCACGCAGGTCAACGTCAAGGGCGGCCTCCCCGAGAAGCTCAAGGACGGCCTGAACAAGTACTGCCCGCGTCTGCGCAAGCACACGCTGCACAAGATCAAGAGAAAGTAATCGGGAAGGCACTGGGCACTAGGCATCAGGCACTAGTGCGGAGCCTCGGTTCTAGTGCCCCATGCCTAGTGCCTAGTGCCTCGTTCCCCACACGCCAATAGCTCAATTGGTAGAGCAGCTGATTCCAAATCAGCAGGTTGGGAGTTCGAGTCTCTCTTGGCGTGTTCCGAAGTCCCACGAGTGAGGCGGGAGCCACGATGGCAGGTTTGACACCGTACAAGGCGGGGCAGGGCTACTGGACCCGCATCTTCAGCGCGATCGGCTTCGGCGCCGTCATCGCCTACACCGCGATGTGGGTCTACAAGTCCTCCGCGGGGTGGTTCGGCGACTCTGTCGGGGCCGAGCAGCTCGGTCTGTATCAGGGCGGCGGCGCCGCGATCGTCCTGCTTGTCGGCGGGGCGCTCCTGTACTGGCTGCTCTACGTGAAGCGGAACACCTCGGAGTTCCTCATCGCCACCGAGGGCGAGATGCGGAAGGTGAACTGGTCGACCCGTAAGGAGGTCATCGGTTCCACGTGGGTCGTCATCGCGATCAGTGCCATCATTGCCCTGATCCTGCTGCTGACGGACCTCGTCTTCTCCTCCTTCTTCACTTGGGTCGGCGTCCTCGAGGGCAGCGCGAACTGACCGCCCGGTCGCCCTTCCCGCTCCTCCCTCCCCTCCCCCCTCCACAGATTCACCCCGAAAGCAGCGCGCCATGAGCGACGAGAAGCCCATCGAGGCGTCCCACGACAATGAGCAGGCGGTCGAGCAGCAGGCTCCCGCGGCCGACGCCCCCGCCCCGACAGAGGCCCCCGTCGACGAGGCGCAGCCCGTCTCCCAGGTCGAGCCCAAGGAGCCCGTCGAGACGAGCCCCGACGCCCTCGACGGTCGCCTCAACGAGGTCTCCGATCAGCTCATCGACGGCGAGCCCATCGTCTACGACGGCATGCAGTGGTTCGTCCTCCGTGTCGCCTCGAACAAAGAGAGCTCCGTCCGCGACACGCTGCTCCGCAAGGTCGAGATCGAGGGCCTCAAGCACCTCGTCAACCGCATCCTCG
>CAZAGE010000197.1:0-1178 GCA_964484345.1 uncultured Oceanicaulis sp.
ATTCCTTCTGCGGCAGCGGGATCATCCATTGCGGGGTGCGCTGGAAGACATTCATCGTGCCGACCTTGTGGGTGATGGCGCCGATGATCTGGGCTGCTGTTGATCCGGTACCAATGATGCCGACCTTGCGGCCTTCAAGTTTTACCGAGTGGTCCCAGCGCGCGGTGTGGAACATATCGCCTTCAAAACTGTCCAGCCCCTCAATGCTCGGGAAGGACGGCTTGTGCAGAACGCCGGTGGCAGAGATCACCACGTCATAGTGTTCAACGTCGCCATTGCCGTCAGTGAGTTTCCACTGCGGACCTTCATAGGTGAGGTCGGTCACGGGCGTGTTGAATTTCACGATCTTGGTCACGCCGAATTTCTCAGCGGTTTCTTCCATATAGGCCTGGATTTCGGGGCCATAGGAAAACCGGTGCGACCAGTCCGGGTTGAGATTGAACGTGAAGGAGTACCAGCGGGAGGGCACATCGCAGGAGAGGCCCGGATACTGGTTTTCGCGCCAGGTGCCACCCACCTTGTCCGATTTTTCATAGACCGTGAGGTCGGTGTACCCGGCTTCGCGGAGTTTCACGACGGCTGCAATGCCAGACATGCCCGCACCCACGATGGCGATGCGCGGCTGTGTGCCTGCCTTGGCCCAGCCGTTTGATCCACCGGATGCAAACTCATTTGTGTGCATGTTCATGACGACCCTCTCCCAATCCCGCCGTTTGGCGCATTTGTTCTGCCTGTTGACGCTAACATGATGGCTTATTGACGGGTTGTCAATAAGCAATTGCATGCGTAGACTCAAGCAGGCTAAGAGAGGTCATCAAATGCAGCAGAAAGCCCGTCATGTCTGAAAGAGCCCAGCGCATCCGCCGTACACCGGAAATGGCGCGCGAAGAGATTATCGATGCGACCCAGGCGGCGCTGACGGAAATGGATTTCAATGCGCTGACGGTAGATGCCGTGATGCAGCGCACGGGCATGACGCGGTCGTCGTTCTATCACTACTTCAAAAGCGTTGATGAGCTGGCGCTTGGGTTCCTGGGCCGCCTTGAGGGTGCCATCCGCGAAACTGTGGATGACTGGCTCAATGGGGACGGGTCAGATGATTATCTGGCCGACACCCATGCGCACCTCACCACCATGTTTGTGGCCATGGACAAGCACCGCACCGGCATGATGGCGCT
>CAZAGE010000198.1:0-1173 GCA_964484345.1 uncultured Oceanicaulis sp.
CCGCTGAAGCCCGGGTTCACGCTCATCACGAGGACCAGGTCGAGCACCCCCGCGTCGATCACCCGCATCGCGTCGTCGAGCGCCGTCCCCGGGTTGATCGCGAGCCCCGCGCTCATGCCGGCGTCGCGGATGCGCTGCGCGACCTCGACCGCGTCGTACCCCTCGGACAAGGGCGCCATCCCCGACCCCGCGCGCACGTCCGACGACGGCTCGATGTGGAACGTCAGGTGGTCCACGCCCGCCTCCGCGAAGGGCGCGATGTACTGCAGCGGGTCCGTGACCATCACGTGCACGTCCAGGCACGCGTCGGGCAGCGCCGATCGCAGGCACGCGACGAGCGCGGGTCCCATCGTGAGGTTGGGGACGAAGTGCCCGTCCATCACGTCGATGTGCAACAGATCCGCACCTGCTTCGCCCAAGACATGCGCACACTCCTCGCCCATGCGCGCGAAATCGGCGCTCAGGATCGAGGGGGCAACAAGGGTCGGCATAACAGAACGGAGCGCGTCGCGTGGCATGCGACCAATCTACACAGGCTCAGCCTCGACGACGCCGCGTCGAGGCGAGACCCGCGAGACCGAACAACGCGCACGCACCCGGGGAAGGGGTGATGATGATCAGGTCGCCCAGGAGGATGTCCACCGCGTTGGGCACGCCCGGCACCGGGACCGTGATCGCGAAGAGCGTGCCGGTCGGCGTGTTCTCCCCGCTCCCGTCGAGCTCGAACGAGATGATCTCCGCGGTGTTCTCAGCGAAGACCACTTCGACGGTGTGGATGTCGACGTTCTCGCCCACGATGCGACCGAGCCACAGCGAATTCCCGCTCCAGATCTCGAGGCCGCCGCCGATATCTGTGGGAGGCAAGGCCGTGGAGCTGACGTAATCGTCTGGGTCGGTGATGAACCACCCGACGTCGAACGAAGTGTCGTCCGAGGAATCGAGCGGATCGCCCGTCGTGAGGAGCGCACCCACGCCGCCCGAATCGGGACCGCTCGCGCCGTCCGCGACGCCCGGGTAGTACCCGGGGTGTGCGCCGATGAGGTTGGAGCCGCGCACCGCGGCGTTGCCCGCGTCGAGCACCGGCAGATCCCAGAAGACGCCCTGGTTCACGCTGAGCAGGTCGTACGCGGGGACATCCGGGAAGATGTCCGGGGTCGCGAAGTCGCCCGTGGC
>CAZAGE010000199.1:0-1151 GCA_964484345.1 uncultured Oceanicaulis sp.
CAGCGAAAACATCGGCCTTGCGGTTGATACGGTTTTCAAGAAGGACAGCAAGGACAACCGGCGGGCGCGCACACAGAAATACGTCGACATGGTGGGTCTGTCTCATGCGGCGGATCGCATGCCCTCCGAGCTGTCCGGCGGCATGCGTCAGCGCGTTGCTGTGGCCCGGGCTCTCGCCATGGATCCGGATATTCTGCTGTTGGACGAACCTCTGTCCGCGCTCGATGCGCTGACCCGCGCAAAGCTGCAGGATGAAATCGAAAGCATCTGGGCGGAGGACAAGAAGACCGTCATCCTCATCACCAATGATGTGGACGAAGCCATTCTTCTGGCGGACCGGATTGTTCCGCTTGATCCAGGCCCGCGCGCGAAACTTGGCCCGTCCTTCAAGGTGAACCTGCCGCGTCCGCGTGACCGCACGGCGATCAATCAGAACGAGGATTTCATTTCCCTGCGAGCCGAGGTCACGAACTATCTCATCGACGTTGGGGCGACCGCCAGGTCCAACAGTGCCAGCACGGACCGTGAAGCGCCGAACGTGACGCCGATCACACAAGCCGCCATGAAGCTTCCCTCGGCCTATCTGAAAGCAGCACAGTCACCGGTCGAACGTAAATACGTCGAAATCTTTGAAGCCAAGAAGGTCTACCCGACCCCCAAAGGGCCGCTGACGGTTTTGGAAAACTTCACCCTGAACATGGAAAAGGGGGAGTTCATCACGCTCATCGGCCATTCGGGCTGTGGCAAGTCCACGGTCCTGTCGATGGTTGCCGGACTGAATGAGATTTCTGGCGGCGGGATCATTCTCGACAACAAGGAAATTGCCGGAGCGGGACCGGACCGGGCCGTAGTGTTTCAGGCACCATCCCTGATGCCGTGGCTGACAGCGCGCGAGAACGTGGCCCTTGGCGTGGACCGGGTCTACCCGCATGCAACACCTGCCGAGCGCCGCGACGTGGTCGAGTACTACCTCGAACGCGTCGGCCTTGCGGACGCGATGCACAAGTCGGCTGCCGATCTGTCCAACGGCATGAAGCAGCGGGTGGGCATCGCGCGTGCCTTTGCACTGTCGCCCAAACTCCTGCTTCTTGATGAGCCCTTCGGCATGCTGGACAGCCTGACGCGCTGGGAGCTTCAGGAAGTGCTGATGG
>CAZAGE010000200.1:0-1151 GCA_964484345.1 uncultured Oceanicaulis sp.
GGGTATTCGTCGGAGCGAGTGTCAACGGACGGCGTTGCTCCATGCCTCGAGCGATGGTGCAAGGCAGTCATCTTTGTTCATCGGGACGCCGAGAGAAATTCTCTCATGGTCTGACTGAGTCGCAGAGCTGACGTGTCCGCTGCGGGCTTCATCGCACTTCCGCTGGTTGCGATCGGCTTCTCCAATTCACTTCGCGATACTCCAGTGCTTGGCGATCGGTGGTGCTCCTGGTCGATGCGGAGGTACATCCGTACGGATCGGATCAGCAGGCCGTATCGCGTGTAGAAGAGTGCTGTCTCTCGATGCTGCCTATCAGCGCCCTTGGTATACATCGATCAGCTCAACATCCGTGCCCATTCGGAACGCCATCCGCATCGTTTCCGTGCGTTCATCCGCCGTCATCACATCGAGCCGCACGCCGTCTCATCTCTCATTCGGGATGTAAATTTCTATGCTTTCCCATCCGAATCGAGCATATGGGCGTTCGCGGTGTCCACATCCTCAACCGCCAGCGGGACGTGATTCATTGGGAAGCCTAGCGAGCTCATCTCGACGCCGTTCGCGGGATGCAGTTCGATGTACCGACCCGCTCCGGCTTAAGTTCGGCGCTTGCGACTCCGAAGCGAACGTTTCTCACAGGTCGACGGCCCACGATTCCATCGGAGCGGTCACTGGCTCTCAAGCCAGGTCCAGCGGCGTATAGCCCGACGGAGACCTCGCTGTTGGGCCGGAGGATGTCGAGTTTCAGATCAACGAGTATCTGCCCTCTCGGAGCAAGCTCGCGATGCTCCAGGTCGAGGATGGCCGGGGCGTTGAAGCTCCGTCCGGCTGCCGGGCATGCTAAAGACCGTCTAGCTCAGGACTTGACTCTTCCCGGGAACCCCTTACGATACCCGTACAATGGACTTGGCAAAGAAGCTCTCTATCCTGGCGGACGCCGCGAAGTACGACGCCTCTTGCGCCAGCAGTGGCTCCAGGCGCGGCAACGGCGGTCAAGGCCTCGGCGACACCGATGGTGTCGGAATCTGCCACAGCTACACCCCCGACGGCCGTTGCGTCTCCCTGCTCAAGATACTGCTGACCAACTGGTGCGTCTTCGACTGCCGCTTCTGCGTCAATCGAGCGACCAGTGACACGCCGCGTGCTCGCTT
>CAZAGE010000201.1:0-1150 GCA_964484345.1 uncultured Oceanicaulis sp.
CGCAGGAACGACAGGGGATGCGCCTTCAGCGACAGGCGCATATGGGTGTAATCCTCAATCACATGCTCACCCAAGGGCATGGAGGGCAAAGCCACCTCTTCCTCATGCTGAAAGCCCGTGCCTTCCGCATGCGCAAACAGCGGAAGCGACGCCGGCATGGTGCGCTGCGTACCGCCAAGTCCGCGCACGGCCCACAGCGCATCGCGACGATCAAGGCCGATGGACCGGAACGCATCCGCTTTCGCCAGCCGCTCAAGCTCTGCCGGGGTCAGCCGTGTCCGGAGCCAGACATCGCGCACGCTGTCAAACCCCTGGGGTGGCCGCGCCGCCATGAGCCGTTCCGCAGCATCAATACGAAACCCCTTGATCTGCCGCATGCCCAGACGCACGGCCATGCGGCCACCGCCCTCATCACTGATCGGCGTCGCGTGTTCCCGCATTTCAAGGGTGGCATCCCAGTCGCTGGCGTTGATATCCGGCGCCCGCACCTCCACGCCATGTTCCCGCGCATCACGTACAAGCTGGGCCGGCGCATAAAAACCCATGGGCTGCGCATTCAAAATGGCCGCACAGAAAACGTCCGGATAATGACATTTAAGCCAGGACGACACATAGACGAGGAGCGCAAAACTGGCTGCATGGCTTTCCGGAAAACCATATTCCCCAAAGCCTTCAATCTGCTTGAAGCAGCGTTCTGCAAAGTCGCGCTCATAGCCATTGCCGATCATCCCGCTCACCAGCTTGTCCTGAAAGCTGTGGATGGTCCCCACCTTGCGGAAGGTGGCCATGGCGCGGCGGAGCCCGTCTGACTCAGCAGGCGTGAACCCGCCAGCCACAATGGCAATGCGCATGGCCTGCTCCTGAAACAGCGGCACGCCCAGCGTCTTGCCCAATACGGCTTTGAGTTCTTCGGACGGATACACCTCCGGCTCAATGCCATCGCGCCGCCGCAGATAGGGATGCACCATGTCACCCTGAATGGGGCCGGGCCGCACAATCGCGACTTCAATCACAAGGTCATAAAATTTGCGCGGTTTGAGACGCGGCAGCATCGACATCTGCGCCCGGCTTTCCACCTGAAACACGCCGACAGAGTCCGCCTTGCACAGCATGTCATACACGCGCGGGTCTTCATGGGGCAGCGTGTGCA
>CAZAGE010000202.1:0-1149 GCA_964484345.1 uncultured Oceanicaulis sp.
AGATGGTCGAAAAAGAGCGTCCGGAAGTCTGGGACGTTCTCGACGAGGTGATCCGCGAGCACCCGGTTTTGTTGAACCGCGCGCCGACCCTGCACCGCCTGGGCATCCAGGCCTTTGAGCCCAAGCTCATCGAAGGCAAGGCTATCCAGCTGCACCCGCTCGTTTGCGCCGCGTTCAATGCGGACTTCGACGGTGACCAGATGGCCGTGCACGTCCCGCTGAGCCTGGAAGCTCAGCTGGAAGCGCGCGTCCTGATGATGTCGACCAACAACATACTCTCGCCCGCCAACGGCAAGCCGATCATCGTGCCGTCCCAGGACATCGTTTTGGGCCTGTACTATCTCTCGATCGCCAAGGACGGCGAACCAGGCGAGGGCATGGCGTTTGCGACGATGAGCGAGCTGGAGGCCGCCCTCGACGCCGGCGTGATCTCGCTCCACTCCAAGATCAAGGCGCGTTACGAGTCCATGGACTCCGACGGCAATCTGAAGGTCGAGGTGATCGACACCACGCCGGGCCGGATGAAAATCCTCGAGCATATGCCCAAGCACCCGGTGCTTGGCCCGCACCTCCTCGATGAGCTTCTCACCAAGAAAGCCATCGGCGGGATGATCGACGAGGTCTATCGCCACACCGGCCAGAAGGCGACGGTCATCTTCTGCGACCGCATCATGGCGCTCGGCTTCCGCGAAGCGGCCCGGGCCGGCATTTCCTTCGGTAAGGACGACATGTTGATCCCGGACGCCAAGGCGGTGCTGGTGGGGGAAACCCGCGAACTCGTCTCGGATTACGAGCAGCAATATGTCGACGGTCTGATCACCAAGGGTGAGAAGTATAACAAGGTCGTCGACGCCTGGGCGAAGTGCACCGACAAGGTCGCGGACGCCATGATGGACGAGATCTCTCAGCCGCTGCCGGGCGAAGACGGCCGGCCGGGCGAGGTGAACTCGGTCTACATGATGGCCCACTCCGGCGCCCGGGGTTCGAAGAACCAGATGAAGCAGCTCGCCGGCATGCGCGGCCTGATGGCCCGTCCGGATGGCTCGATCATCGAGACGCCGATCATCTCCAACTTCAAGGAAGGCCTGACCGTCCTTGAATACTTCAACTCCACCCACGGCGCCCGTAAGGGGCTGGCGGATACGGCGT
>CAZAGE010000203.1:0-1148 GCA_964484345.1 uncultured Oceanicaulis sp.
CTTGAATACTTCAACTCCACCCACGGCGCCCGTAAGGGGCTGGCGGATACGGCGTTGAAGACGGCCAATTCCGGCTATCTGACCCGTCGCCTGGTCGACGTGGCCCAGGACTGCATCGTCAATGAAGTCGATTGCGGCACCAGCCAGGGCATCACCATGTCGGCCGTGGTCGATGGCGGTGAAGTCGTGGTGTCTTTGGGCGCGCGCATCCTTGGCCGAACGACGGCTGAAGACGTCAAAGACCCGAACACCGGCGAAATCATCGCCCCGGTCGACGCCTATCTGGACGAAGAGCTGTGCGCCGAGATTGAAGCGGCGGGCGTCGCCAGCGTGAAAGCCCGCTCGCCGTTGACGTGTGAAACCCGCGTCGGCGTGTGCGCCACCTGCTACGGCCGGGATCTGGCCCGCGGCACCAAGGTGAATATGGGCGAAGCGATCGGCGTGATCGCGGCCCAGTCCATCGGCGAGCCGGGTACGCAGCTGACGATGCGGACCTTCCACATCGGCGGCACCGCCCAGGTCTCCGAGCAGTCCTTCATCGAGACGACCCATGAAGGTGAGATCGCCTTTACGGATCGCTCGACGGTGAAGACGGCCGATGGCAGCTTCATCGTGATGAGCCGCAACATGCAGGTCGCGGTGGTCGATAAGGACGGCAAGGAGCTGGAAAGCTACAAGCTGAACTACGGCGCCAAGCTGCGCGTGGATGCGGGCGACAAGGTCGAGCGCGGCGCGCGCCTGGCCGAGTGGGACCCCTACACCATGCCGATCGTCACGGAAGTGGGCGGCAAGGTGAAGCTGATCGACCTGGTCGAAGGCGTCTCGGTCCGCGAAGAGACCGACGAAGCCACCGGCATCGCCTCGAAAGTGGTGGTCGACTGGCGCGGCACCGGCGCGAAAGCCAATGCTCTGCAGCCGGCCGTCGTGGTGGTCGACGACAACGGCGATCCGGTAAAACTGCCGAACGGCTCGACCGCCAGCTATATGCTGTCGGTGGGCGCCATTCTGTCGATGGGCGACGGCGACGACGTCCACGCGGGCGACGTGCTCGCACGTATCCCGACCGAGGGCGCCAAGACCCGCGACATCACCGGTGGTCTGCCGCGTGTGGCCGAACTCTTTGAAGCGCGCCGTCCGAAGGACCACGC
>CAZAGE010000204.1:0-1140 GCA_964484345.1 uncultured Oceanicaulis sp.
CCCGATACCATATATCCCAGCCTGCCGCTTGATGAGTTGGTGGCTGCCCTGGGGCGCTCGGCGCTGTTCAGAGATGTAGAGCCGGCTCAGCTTCGGCTCCTGGCGTTTTCTGCGGAAGTAAGAGACGTCCCTGCGGAGACCCTGATCTATGAGGCCGGTGCGCATGGTGCACCGGCCATGCTGGTCAGCGGTGGCCGGCTTTTGGCGGATGATGAGGTCATAGGCCCCGGTGCTCTGGTCAACGCGCAAGGCGCCATGGCGCATACGGAGTTGCCGGTTACGCTCAAGGCCAAGACCAACACCCGGCTGCTGGTGATTGACCGGCCGCTGGTTGCCCGGCTGATAAGTGAATACCCGACCATGGGGCGTGCCATGATGCAGTCGCTCGGCATGGATCTTCGCAGCCTCGCGCGCGGCATCCGCGCCCAGGCGCGGGATGCTGTGGCCAAGGCGTCCTCCGCGTCAGCGCGGACCTGACCTTACAGATACCTCAAATCAAATCCCGACAAGACAGGAGTTGCCCATGGCAAGCGCGCGCGAAACGGAAGAATGGCCCCCGAACATCAAGGCCATTTTCAAACGTAAGTCACCGGCCAGCGCCTATCTCGGTCTTGAGGTGATTGATTGCGACGTGGATGCGGGGACGGTCGAACTTGCCTTCGATGCGACCGATAATCTCTGCAATCTGTGGGGCGGTATTCATGGCGGCATGGTGGCTGCGATGATGGACGACATTCTGGCGATTGCGGTCGGTCTCAAGCTTGAGTGGGGCCAGATATCCCCGACGCTTGAAATGAAAGTGTCCATGTTGTCGGTTGCTAAGCCCGGACGTCTTACAGGCCGGGGCCGTGTCCTGCGCCGGGGCAAGTCAGTCGTGTTTGTTGAAGGCGAACTTCTGGATGCGGAAGGCACCTTGCTGGCCAAGGGCTCTAGCACCTGTACGCTTGTGACGCTCAAGAAGCGTGACGAAAAAGCGGCAGACAAATAGGCAACCAAGCAGGTAGCCAAAAACACTCGGCAATGCCCGGCGGTTTGCTAAGCTTCCCCAAACAACAAATGGGGAGGCAAGGTAATGCCGGATAATCTGGTGACAGTTGAGAAGCGTGGCGCCGTCGCGGTGGTGACGTTTGACCGTGGTGG
>CAZAGE010000205.1:0-1140 GCA_964484345.1 uncultured Oceanicaulis sp.
TCGTGTAGTAGGGCACTTTGTTCTGCAGGGCCGCGCGGCGCAGGGACGCTGAGTCAGACAGGGCCTGAGCGCCTTCGGTGGTGTTGAACACCAGCTGCACTTCGCCGTTGGCGATGGCGTCCACGATGTGCGGACGGCCTTCCAGCACCTTGTTGATACGGGTCACCGGCACGTTGTTTTCTTCCAGCAGGCGGGCCGTGCCGCCGGTGGCGAGGATATCGAAGCCCATCTCGCACAGCTGGCGGGCGGGTTCGATGATGCGTTCCTTGTCGCCGTCCTTCATGGAAATGAAGGCCGTGCCTTCTTCGGGCACGGTCGTGCCGCCGCCCAGCTGGCTCTTGGCAAAGGCCACACCGAAGCTGGTGTCGAGGCCCATGACTTCGCCGGTCGAGCGCATTTCCGGTCCCAGAATGGTGTCGACACCGGGGAAGCGGGCAAACGGGAAGACGGCTTCCTTGACCGCGATGTGGTCATATTTGCGCTTCTTGAGGCCGAAGCTGGCAAGGCTCTCACCCGCCATGATGCGTGAGGCAATGCCGGCAATCGGCGCGCCCAGCACCTTGGCCACAAACGGCACAGTCCGGCTGGCGCGCGGGTTGACCTCAATGACGTAAATGTCGCCGTCCTTGATGGCGAACTGCACATTCATCAGGCCAATCACGCCCAGCGCCAGGGCCATGGCGGCGGTCTGCTTTTCAAGCTCGGCGATGATCTCGTCGGAGAGAGAGAAAGGCGGCATGGAGCAGGCAC
This sequence comes from uncultured Oceanicaulis sp., assembly GCA_964484345.1. Taxonomy (GTDB): domain Bacteria; phylum Pseudomonadota; class Alphaproteobacteria; order Caulobacterales; family Maricaulaceae; genus Oceanicaulis. The sequence continues at coordinate 751 of CAZAGE010000205.1, forward strand.
TGTCGCCCGAGTGCACGCCGGCTTCTTCAATGTGCTCCAGAATGCCGGACACGAAAACGTCCTTGCCGTCGCACAGCGCATCCACGTCCACTTCTGTTGCGTCACGCAGATAGCTGTCGATGAGGACCGGGCTGTCGCCGGACACGACAACGGCTTCCTTCATGTAGCGCTCAAGGTCCGTCACGCCGTGGACGATTTCCATGGCACGGCCACCCAGTACGTAGGACGGGCGGATGACGACGGGGAAGCCGATGTCTTCGGCAATTGCGCGGGCTTCTTCAGCAGAACGGGCAATGCCGTTGGCAGGCTGACGCAACTTCAGGTCATCCAGCAGCGCCTTGAAGCGGTCGCGGTCTTCCGCAAGGTCAATGGCGTCAGGCGGCGTGCCCA
>CAZAGE010000206.1:0-1134 GCA_964484345.1 uncultured Oceanicaulis sp.
TCCGCGACTTCGTGGAGCGCGAGTTCCCCGCGCACGCGAGCGAGCTGCTCGACGGTTCGCGCCGCCACTTCCTGAAGATCATGGGCGCCTCGCTCGCGCTCGCGGGCGCCGCGACCATCCCCGGCTGCCGTCGCCCCGATCACAAGATCGTCGCGTACAACACCGCGCCCGAGGGGATCGTCCCCGGCAAGCCGCTGTACTACGCGACCGCGATGCGCGGCCCCGGCGGGCGCGTCGAGGGCGTGCTCGCGACGACCTTCGAGGGGCGCCCGACCAAGCTCGAGGGCAACCCGCTGCACCCGTACAACCGCGGCAAGACCTCGCTCCACGCGCAGTCGCACGTGCTCGACCTGTACAACCCCGACCGCTCGCCCGAGATCGCACGCGAGCGCACCCGCGGCACCGACACGGTCATCGACGCGACGGACTGGGACGCGTTCGAGAAGGACGCGCCCGTTCAGTTCGGCGCCTTCGACTCGACCAACGGCAGCCGCCTGGCCTTCCTCGTCGACAAGGACACCTCTCCCACGCGTGATCGCCTGAAGGCGCAGATCATGGAGCGTTGGCCCCAGGCGAAGTGGGCCGCGTACGACAGCGCTGACAACATCGGCGAGCTCCGCGGCACCGAGATCGCCTTCGGCCAGCCGATGAGCGTCGAGCTGCGTCTGGAGAAGGCCGACACCATCGTCTGCCTCGATCGCGACCTGCTCGGAGCCGAGGGCGACCTCGCGGCGTTGCGTGACTTCGCCCGCAACCGCTTCACGCCCGGCGAGGGCGAGCGGTACGCCGCCGACGCGAAGATGAACCGCCTCTACGCGGTCGAGAGCCGGATGACCGCGACGGGCGGCCAGGCCGACCACCGCGTGCCCTGCAAGGCGTCGCGCATCGGCGCGTTCGCGATCGACATCGCCAAGAAGCTCGCCAACGCGGGTGTCGCGATGCCGAGTGGTGTCGCGACGGCGCTCGGCGCGGTCGACGGCGGCGAGGCGAGCGACACCTGGCTCGACGCGTTGCTCGACGATCTCTGGGGCCCCAACGGCGCCAAGCGCGGCACCTCGGTCATCACCTGCGGCTCCTCCCAGCCCGCGTGGGTCCACGCCCTCGTCGCGGCGCTCAACGAAGCGCTCGGCAACG
>CAZAGE010000207.1:0-1134 GCA_964484345.1 uncultured Oceanicaulis sp.
GGCGGAAAAGAACGAAACTTGGGGTGGCAAGGATTTATGGCTTGAGGCACTAGGCTATGCCAAATGAGCGCGCACCATCCAAGCCATTTTTTCGTGCACCTCCATCAGAGCGATCAGGAAGTCCTGTGTACCTGCGTCATTGCACTCTTCCATGACCATTTCTTGGTCATTGCGCAGAAACTGAATGATAGCTTCATGATCAGCCAACAGGTTTTGCAGCATCTGCTCTGCATTGCCATTGAAGTGCCCTGTCTCCTCTAGGCGGGCATGCTGACGGAAGGCCTCCATAGAGCCCGGCGCAAAGTAGCCGATGCTGCGGATACGCTCTGCGATGTCGTCGATATGTTCGGCCAAGGCGGTATACTGCTCTTCAAAAAAGGCGTGCAGCTGTTGAAAATGTATGCCAGTGACGTTCCAATGGTAATTGCGCAGCTTGATGTACAGGATGTGCTCATCCGCCAACAACTGTTTGAGCGCTTGGGCGACTTGCCCGCGCTGCCCGGTTTCAATACCAATATTTACATCCACTTTTTCGTGGGTCAATTGCTTATTTTCGAGGCTCATCTGCTTAGGATTTTTGGATTTCTAAATATTTCCGAAACGCACTATACAACGTGCGCTGACCCAGCCAAGTTTATAAAAAACAGATGGTTAGCCTTATTTGGAAACAGACTGAATAGGCGTGGTCAGGCGTTCAAACCAGGCATTAGGGCTACGTTTGTCCTCCTGCAGCCAGCGCTTGCGGTAGGCCCCATCTTTGTCATAATCCCGGGCCTGTTTTTGAGTATTGAACACCCTGTCTCTGGGGTCATTGCCCACTCCGCCGGCATACATCCAATTGCCATAGTTGCTCGCTACATCGTAATCTATCAGCAAAGCCTCGAACCAGGCTGCCCCTTTGCGCCAGTCCTGCTTTAGCTGATGCACAAGGTAAGAGGCTACATTTTGCCGCCCACGGTTGCTCATAAAGCCAGTATAGAGGAGCTCCCTCATATTGGCATCTACAAAATCGTCCCCTGTTGTGCCTGTCGCCCATTTGTGGAACAGCTTATCGTTATCCCGCCAGCGGACGGCCTTATCCTGTATGCCGCCTGGGAAAAAGATTTTCCGGCCATGTTTCATAGCGATGTACTT
>CAZAGE010000208.1:0-1129 GCA_964484345.1 uncultured Oceanicaulis sp.
CGCTTTGTAGGTGGTCTGGAGTTGTATTTTTAGTACAGTTGCTGGCGGTCGGCCTGATGCATGAGCGTCATCGACGGCAGATACAAAGAGGACAATCGATGAATCCTGCAGTATTCGAGCGTGGCGCGGTGCGCGCCCTGATGAGCCTGCCCGGTGCGGTGCTGGACAAGCTGTCCGCCGGCCTGGAAACCCACAGTCGCTCCCATCTGGATTCCCGCCTGCGCTTCCTGCTGGCGCTCAGCGCCGCCAAGCCGACGCTGGATAGCGGTACCGTGGAACAGGCTCGCCGCCTGTACCGGGATGTCATCAATCTGCTGGATGTGGCGCCGGTGTCTTTGCCCGTGGTGGTCGATCACCAGGTGCCGCGGGACGATGGCAGCTCGATGCGGGTGCGGCGTTATCGTCCGGCCCTGGCGCCACGGGTGGCGCCGGCAATCCTGTTCATGCACGGTGGCGGCTTTACCGTTGGCGGCGTGGACGAGTACGACCGCCTGTGCCGCTACATTGCCGACCGCACCAATGCGGTGGTGTTGAGTGTGGATTACCGGTTGTCCCCGGAGCATCCCTCTCCGGCGGCGGCGGAGGATTGCCTGGCCGCCTGGCGCTGGTTGCTCGACAACACCGCCGCCATGGGGCTGGACCCGCAGCGGCTGGCGGTGATGGGCGACAGTGCCGGCGGCAACCTGAGCGCCGTGGTCTGCCAGCAGGCCAAACAGGCCGGCCTGACCCTGCCTGCCCTGCAAGTGCTGATCTACCCCACCACCGACGGGGCCCTCAAGCACCCCTCGGTGCAGACCCTGGGCCAGGGCTTCGGCCTGGATATGGCCTTGCTGACCTGGTTTCGCAGCCAGTTTATTCAGGATCCGGCGATGATGGAGGACTTCCGCGTGTCGCCCCTGCGCAACCCGGACCTGTCCGGTCTGCCCCCCGCCATCCTGATCACCGCCACCGATCCCCTGCGGGACGAGGGGCTGGAATATGGCGAGAAATTGCGGGCAGCGGGGGTGGATGTCACTGCCCTGGATTACCCGCAACTGGTCCACGGCTTTCTCACCATGGGCGGCGTTATTCCCGCGGCACGCAAGGCGGTCAATGCCATCTGCGACGCCACTGTCCAGCGGTTGTGATT
>CAZAGE010000209.1:0-1123 GCA_964484345.1 uncultured Oceanicaulis sp.
CGAGATTGTGCGTCAGGCCGATCTTGGGATCAGCAAGCTGGCGGGCGTCCGCGCGGCCCTGCAGCTGCAGATACATTTCATACAGCATCCGCAGGCCGGAGGCGCCGATCGGGTGGCCGAAGCATTTGAGACCGCCGTCGATCTGGCACGGCACCTGACCGTCCGCATCGTAGAAGCCGTCCATGACATCCTTCACCGCACCACCTTCAGGCGAAATGAACAGATCTTCCATGGTCACAAGCTCGGTGACGGAGAAGCAGTCATGCACTTCCATCATCGAGACTTCCTCGCGCGGCTTCTCGATGCCGGCTTCCTGATAGGCTTTCTTGGCGGCAATGCGCGCCGTGTGGAAGTAAGAGCCGTCCCAGGAATTGTGCTGGCTTTCAAGACCGTTGGAGACGGACAGCTGAAGCGCCTTGACGGTGACAATGTCATGCTTGCCCATGGCCTTGGCGATTTCCGGCGTCGTTACAATGGCGGCCGCCGCCCCGTCCGACACGCCGCAGCAGTCGAACAGACCAAGCGGCTCGGCAATCATCGGCGCGTTGAGCACCTGCTCTTCCGACACCGCTTTCTGCAAATGCGCCTTGCCGTTCTTCGCGCCGTTCTCATGGCTCTTCACGGATACATGCGCGATGGCGCGCTTGAGATCGTCCTTCGAGACATTGTGCTTGGCGCGATAGGCCGAGGCGAGCTGCGCAAAGTTGCCCGGTGCGGACCCCGTCGGTGCCCACTGCGGAATGAGCGTGCCCATGTTGCCGGTCGGCAGGCCGCCATAGCCCGTGTCTTTCAGCTTCTCGACACCCAGTGCCAGCGCGATATCGCAGGCCCCTGACGCAACCGCATAGACGGCCCCGCGGAATGCTTCAGACCCTGACGCGCAGAAATTCTCCACGCGGGTGACGGCGATGTTGGGAAGCTTGAGCGCAACGGAAAGCGGCGTGCCGCCCTTGCCGGTGCCGATTTCATCAATGTGGGTGGAGAACCATGCCGCATCCAGCTGCGTCGGCTCAACGCCCGCATCCTGCATGGCCTCGAGATAAGCCTCGACCATCAGGTCTTCGGGGTCACTGTCCCACCGTTCGCCGAATTTCGAGCAGCCCATGCCCAGAATGGCGACTTT
>CAZAGE010000210.1:0-1121 GCA_964484345.1 uncultured Oceanicaulis sp.
CGCAGTCGGTCTCGACCTCGACGGTGGCGTCGGGGGCGACGCGGTCGACGTAGAGCACCTTGCGGAAGTCCGTCAGCAGCGGGTCGGTGTTGGAGGGGCGCTGGCGGAAGGCGACGACGGAGACGTAGTTGCGGCCTTCGGGGAGGAGGGTGGTGTCGACGGTCTGGATGAAGGATCCGTTGCCGTCACCGCCGAAGCCCGGGATCGCGGTGTCGAGGAAGAACTCGTACTGCTCGAACTCGCCTCCCAGGATCTCCTCGCGTGAGGTGAGGCCGTTGCCGTTGTAGTCCTGGTAGCCGCTGTTGATGCGGAAGAGGGCGTTGTCGCAGTGGTTGATGTCGACGTCGTTGGGGATGGTGGCGAGGTCGATGGTGAAGGTGTCGGTGGTGACGACCTCCATGGGGGTGATGCGCCGGATCGCGGACGGGGTGGAGGGCCCGTCGGGGAGGACGACATCGGTGGCGTCGGGGATGGAGAGTGTGCCGCGGGGCGTCTGGGGGCCGTAGGCGACGTAGCCCGTGGAGTGGTTGCGGACGGAGGAGACGTTGCGGGGGATGCGGATGGTGACCTGCCCGTTGGCCCCGACGGTGAGGGTCTCGGGGATCTGGTTGTTGGGGTCGATCTCGGGGTTGTCGGAGTTGCCCGTCAGCTCGACGAGGACCTGTCCCTGTGGGAAGTTGGTGTTGACGGTGACCTGCTCGAAGCCGGTGGTGTAGCGGTCGGTGAGCCCGACGAGGAGGTTGTTGAGGCGCTCGAAGACGAAGACGTCGCTCGACTCGAAGCGGGGCTGGTAGATGCCGCGCCCGTACTGGTTGCGGAGCTGGACGAGCTTGGTGAAGCGGTCGTCGAGTCGGGTGGGGGGTTGGACGCCGTCGGGGACGGTGGAGGGGACCTGGTAGTACTCGCCGACGCCGAGCGCGGTGGGGACGCCCTGGCGGGGCCAGAAGCGGTTGGTGTTGGGGACCTGCGCGCGCCCGTTGTGGTAGACGATGGCGCGGCCCGTGCGGAGCAGCAGGTGCGCGTGGGCCCAGGGGGCGATGACGTCCTCGTAGGGCCAGAGGGGCGCGGAGCCGCCGTCGCCTCGGGTGCCGTTGTCGTGGGAGTAGGTGTGGAGCATGCCG
>CAZAGE010000211.1:0-1121 GCA_964484345.1 uncultured Oceanicaulis sp.
GCCTCGCCGACGACGCGCTCTTCACCGAGACCGACACGGGACTCGCCCTCGTCTTTCGGGACAACGATCTCGTGCCGGAGATCGGCCCCGACGCACGCATGCTCCTCACGGGTTCGATCCGCAAGACCTCCTCCAGCACGCTGCTCTTCAACGGGCGCAGCTACGGCACGGGCGTTGAGATCGGCAACGACCTCGCGCTGTGGACGTGGACACTCCAAGACGGCGTCCAACTCGCCGTCCGCGAGGGCGACACCGCGATCGGGCTCCCCGAGGGCCTGGCCATCGGTGAGTTCGACGGATGGGCGATCGCTGAGGACGGCGCCATCGCTTTCATCGCCGAGGTCGCCGGCCCGGGCGTCGATTTCACCAATGACACAGCGCTCTTCCTCATGGAGCCGGGCGACGAGCCGCGCATGCTGCTCCGCTCGGGCGATCTGTTCGACGTCGATCCCGAAGCACCCCTCCCCGACGAGCGTACGCTCGAGGACTTCGGCTTCTCCATCCGCAACACCTTCGCCGACGACAGCCGCCTGCTCGTCTCGCTGCGTTTCGATGACGCCACCCACGCGCTCGTCACCTTCGCGCCCCGCCCCGGCCCATGTCCGGGCGATTTCAACGGCGATAACGTCGTGGACCTTGGCGACTTCGGGCTCTTCGGCTCGGCCTTCGGCAGCGTCGCGGGCGACATGAACTACGTCCCCGAAGCCGACATCGACCAGGACGGTGACGTCGACCTGGGCGACTTCGGCCAGTTCGGCGCCGACTTCGGGCGCACCGACTGCCTCCCCTGATCCGCTCCGCGAGCGCGAACACACCGTCGTGAGGCGCGTACCCTCACGCTGGCATGCCGCAGCCGCTGACCATCTCGGGTGACGCCCAACGCGCCGCCGCCGAGCGCGCGCTCGAGGGCGTCGTGCGCGGCGAGCTCCGCTTCGGTGCGCACGACCGCATGCTCTACGCGACCGACGCCTCGATCTACCAAGTCGAGCCGCTGGGCGTCGCGATCCCCGCGGACCTCGACGACCTGCGCGCGATCATCCGCGTCTGCCACGAAAGACGCATCCCTATGCTCCCCCGAGGCGGCGGCACCTCTCTCGCGGGCCAGTGCGTATCGCCCGCCC
>CAZAGE010000212.1:0-1118 GCA_964484345.1 uncultured Oceanicaulis sp.
TGATGTTGTGGATCGACTGCGAGGCGAAGGCCTCGTTGAGCTCGAAGAGGTCGATGTCGTCCATCGTCAGGCCCGCCTTCTCGACGACCGCGGGGACCGCGAGCGCGGGGGCGGTGAAGAGCGCCTGGGGCGCGACGCCCGACGTGTGGTACGCCAGCACCTTCGCGAGCGGGGCGGCGCCCATCGACTCCGCCTTCGCCTGCGACGCCACGACCAACGCCGCGGCGCCATCGTTAATCGTCGAGGCGTTGCCCGCGGTGACGGTGCCGTCCTTCTGGAAGGCGGGGCGGAGCTTGCCCAGGCCCTCGGCGGTCGTGCCGTGACGGGGGCCCTCGTCGACGGCGCACCCGCCCTCGGGCCCCGGGACCTTGCGGTTGCCGACCTGTTCACCGCTGAGCGCAACGATCTCATCGCGGAACCAGCCCTGCTTCTGCGCCTCCTCGGCCTTCTGCTGGCTCTTGGCGGCGAACTCATCCTGCTGCTCGCGCGTGATGCCGAACTCGCTCGCGACCCACTCCGCGTGGTTGCCCATGGGCACGTTGTGGAAGGCGCAGGTGAGCCCGTCGTGGGCCATGGAGTCGGTGAGGTCCGCGGAGCCGTACTTGACGCCGTTGCGGACGCGGGAGAAGTGCGGCGCGTGGGTCATGTTCTCCTGACCGCCCGCGACGACGAGGTGGTTGTCGCCCGCCCTGATGGACTGCGCCGCCATCATGACGGCCTGGAGGCCGCTGCCGCAGACCTTGTTGATGGTGATCGCCGACAGCGTGTCGGGGAGGCCCGCGCCGAGGCCGGCCTGTCGCGCCGGGTTCTGGCCGCAGCCCGCCTGGACGACGTGGCCCATGACGCACTCGTCGACGTCCTCGGGCTTGAGGCCGGGCGTGGCGTCCATCGCGGCCTTGATGGCGTAGCTGCCGAGCTTGGTGGCGGGGGTGGAGGAGAGGGCGCCGAAGAACTTGCCGATGGGCGTGCGCTTGGCGGCGAGGATGACGGGGGTGGTGGAAGCGTCGGACATTGCGGAATCTCCTCGTGGTCGGCGGTCGAAGTGGGATGTGCGGGCCCCGGTCGGGGGACCGAGAGCGTAGCCTGCCCCGGTCATGACGACGAACGAGGACAACCCG
>CAZAGE010000213.1:0-1118 GCA_964484345.1 uncultured Oceanicaulis sp.
TGTGGTCCCACCTCGAGCGCATCGTGGGCGTGGGCGGCATCGGCGGCGTCGGCACACGCGGCCCGGGCGAGCAGCAGATCGAGATCGACCGACGACTCGTCCAGAAGCGCAAGGCGATCCTCAAGAAGCAGCTCGACGAGATCGACCGTCGCAAGATGCGCGAGGTCGACGCCCGCAACAACGACCACTTCACCGTGGGCCTCGTCGGGTACACCAACGCGGGCAAGTCCACCCTCTTCAACGCCCTCACCGAGGGCGGCGCCTTCGCGAACGACCAGCTCTTCGCGACGCTCATGACACGCACGCGCGAGTGGAACCTGGGCGGGGGCGAGCGGGTGATGCTGTCGGACACGGTTGGGTTCATCCGCGATCTGCCGCACAACCTGGTGGATTCGTTCAAGGCGACGCTCGAAGAGGCGACGAACGCGGACCTGCTGCTCGTCGTCCTCGACGCCTCCGATCCTTCAGCCGAGCTGCACTACGAGACCGTCATGTCCACGCTCGACGGTCTCTTCGACGATCGCGGCGTCCACGAGGACGACCGCCCCGAGCGTCTGCTGCTGCTCAACAAGGCCGACCTGCTGCGCGACAACCGCGAGGTGCTGTACTGGACGAGGCTCGTGCCCGACTCGTTGGAGATCGCCGCGAAGGACCTGGAGCACCCGGGTCACGAGCGCCTCGTGCAGCGCGTCCGCGCGTCGGCGGCGGGCAAGGTCCGGGAACTGCTCGTCACGCTGCCCATGTCCGAGGGCAAGGCGATCGACGTGCTCGAGAAGCGGGCCGAGGTGCTCGATCGCGAGTACGAGAACGGGTCGGTGACGCTGCGGGCCCGCGTGGGCGAACGCCAGCTCGCGCGTCTGCGATCGGCGGGCGCGTCATTCCGCGTGACGACGCCCGAGGGCGAGGCGGTGCTGCTGCCGGGCGAGGCCCCTCCCACGGAGGCGTGGCCCGGGAAACGCGGGTGAGCCTGAGTTATGCGGGGATTCCCGTCGGGGCGTGTGTGGGGGCATAGGATGGGGTTCGCCGCGCGTTTCGCGCCCGTTGTGGGCGTGCATTGGATGTGTAAGGAGTGTGGACGATGGTGGGTCTTCTCGGAAAGCTGTGCGCGTGTGCGCTGA
>CAZAGE010000214.1:0-1115 GCA_964484345.1 uncultured Oceanicaulis sp.
GTCTTGTCGTCGCCCGTGGGCTGGGCCTTCTCGCGGCAGATGACGAAGAAGCGCGTGATGTTGTTCGGGTCGTCTTCGATGCGCTCGAAGAGGGTGTTGACGCCGTAGAGCTGGCCCGCGAGCGTGGAGCCGATGGCGGCGGACCCGCGACCGGGCTCGAGGACCTCCTCGGCCTTGGCGGTCTGGACAGCGCGGCTCGTGCTCGCGGCGGGGACGAGCTCGACGCCCGGGTACTGCGTCGCGAGCCACTTGCGGCACTGGCTCAGCGCCTCGGGTTTCGAGTGCACGCGCGTGACCTGCTTGGGCTCGCAGTTGGCGAGCAGGGAGTGGTGCACGTTGAGCAGGAGCTCGGAGTAGATGGTGATGGTGCGCCCGTGGGCCTGGAAGGCGTCGAGGGTGTCGACGACGCCGCCCGAGTTGGAGTTCTCGATGGGGACGAGCCCGTAGTTGCAGTGCCCGCGGAGGACCTCGGTGAAGACGCCGTCGACCTCGTGCATGTCCTCGTAGCTGACGGACTGCCCGAAGTGGCGCGTCGCGGCCTGGTGCGAGTAGCTGCCCGCGGGGCCCAGGTAGCCGATGCGGAGGGGCTTCTCGAGGCTGAACGAGCCGGACATGATCTCCCTCCAGATGGCCTCGAGGGTCTGCTCGTAGAGAGGACCGTCCGAGAGGGACATGATCTTCTTGAGGACCTCCTGCTCGCGGTGGGGCGCGTAGATGGGGGTGCCGTCGCCGCGCTTAACCTCCCCCACCGTCACGACGGCCCGGGCCCGCTCGTTGAGGAGTTCGACGAGCTTGCGGTCGAGCTCGTCGATCCGGTCGCGCAGCTCGGGGAGCGTCGGCTTGGGGGCGTTTTCGGCGTTCTGGTGGTCGTGGTGCTGATCGTCGGTCATGGTGAAATCGTTGGGGCGGAGAACCCAACCCCTGTTGGGGGCGTTGAAGGAGTGTCAGGGGCTTTGATCGGCCCCTCTGGGCGTGGGTGATACAGGAAACCGGCGCGATGTGCCGAAGAATACGCGGGAGCTACCGGACCACATGGACTCGATCATCGTCAACGCGCCCTGGTTCAGCCACGCCCTCGCGGGGGCGATGATGCTCGGTGGGGTGCTGATGTGGCT
>CAZAGE010000215.1:0-1114 GCA_964484345.1 uncultured Oceanicaulis sp.
CCGAGGGATTTTAAGTCCCTTGTGTCTACCAATTCCACCAAGCCCGCGCTCAAGGGAATCCGCCCCGAGGGGACATTGGCGTGACCATAGCGATGCGCGCCCCCAACGCAACAAAGGGACGCGCCACGGGCGGTGCCTGACTGATACCCACAGCGATTCAGACCTTTGTGGATAACGATTCAAGAGTCTGAAAAGACTCACGCAATTGAATCGATCCACAAGGCCCGAATGCGCACTGGGCAATGTTTAGAGAATCATCTGCGTCTGGCTGGTGAGCGCCACCAGCTTGCCGTCGGCGCGCTCGATGCGGGTCTGCCACATCTGTGTGCGGCGGCCGCGATGCACCGGCGTTGAAGTGGCTGTCACCTTCTGGCCAGCCGGGCAGGCCGCCAGGAAGTTGGTCTTGCTTTCAACGGTCGTGGTGCCGCCTGCCCCTTCGGGCAGGTTCAGGAAGGTCGCCACGGCACCGACCGTATCCGCCAGCGCCATGGCCGTGCCGCCATGCATGATGCTGCCGGATGTGCAGAGGTCTGCCGTGATCTCAAGCTCGGCAACGACCTTGTCCGGCTCGGCTGAGATGAAATGAATGCCAAGGTGCCTGGCGAGGGGCAGCGGGTTGGCGTTGAGCTGATCTGCGGTGCTGGACATCAAACAAGCCTCCTGAATGTCATGTCATCGGGAGGAGTGATAGCGAGGCCCGGTCCCGCAATGCTATTACCTGCCAGGTAGGATCAGCGCAGGACAAAGGCCGGCACCGCGGGCATGTCCCGCGTCCACTTTCGTCTGCTGTGCAGTTGATCCGCAGCGAGTGGGCCCTCCGGTCAAGCCAGAGGGATGCGGGAACCTGCCCTGGCCCAAACGCAAAAACGGCGACCTTCGTTTCCGAAGACCGCCGTCTTGCCACTCAGTGAAGAGTGATTGGATACGCGTATTGGGTCGTCTTAGTTGACGAGGCCCTGCCAGACCGGCTTGCAGGTGTTGCCAACGGAACCCTGTACGGACGCCATGGCTTCTTCCATGTTGGCGCCGTCTGCTGTTGTTTCGCTGTCAGCTGCACCTGTGCACCAGACGTAGAACTGGTGCGTGCCAGCCTTGCTCTGTGCTTCGTAGCTGG
>CAZAGE010000216.1:0-1114 GCA_964484345.1 uncultured Oceanicaulis sp.
CTCGGCATCACGGGCGCGATTATCTATGCAGGCGTCAAGAACGGCATCGAGCGCGCGGTGACCATCATGATGCCGCTGATGTTTATCCTGCTCGTGGTCCTTGCGGGTTACAACTACTTTGCGGGTGGTTTTAAAGAGGCTGTCGACTGGTTGTTCACCCCGGATTTCAGCAAGGTGACGGGAGTCACGGTGTTGGCTGCGATCGGGCAGGCGTTCTTCTCGATTGGCGTGGCCATGGGTGGGATGATGACCTATGGCTCTTATCTGCCGCGGGATATCTCTATTTCCCAGTCTGTGCTGATTGTCGTGATCGCCGACACCCTGGTGGCGGTGCTCGCGGGGCTGGTGATTTTCCCCGCGGTGTTCAACTACGGTCTGGATCCCGCAGCGGGTGCCGGATTGATCTTCCAGACCCTGCCGGTGGCCTTTGCGCAAATGCCCGGAGGTTACATTTTTGCGGTGCTGTTCTTCCTGATGCTGTCGGTTGCGGGCATCACTTCCATGGTGGGCTTGGTGGAATCGGTGAACGCGTGGATCGAGGAGAAGTACCAGATATCCCGGCACCGCAGCGCGGCGATCGTTGTCGGCAGTGTTGCCGTGCTCAGTATTCTCAGCGCTCTGTCCTACAACGTGATGGATGAGCTGCGCCTGGGCGACAAGAACTTCAACGCGCTGATGGATTACTTTTCGAATCAGATTCTGCTGCCTATCGGCGGCTTGCTCATTGCCGTGTTTGCCGGCTGGTTCATGCGTCGGGAGCATTCCCAGGATGAGTTCACAACGCTTGGGGCCACCGCTTACAGCATCTGGTATTTCCTTATTCGCTACGCCGTGCCGCCGGCTCTGCTGATTATCATCGTACGCGGCTTTATCAGTTGAGGCGCGTTCCCTCAAAGATCGCGTCACGCAACGGGGCCTAGGCAATGCTGGCAAGTATTTCTGACTGGCTTTGGAGTACGGTACTTGTCGTGCTCCTGGTCGGTATCGGCAGCTATTTCACCGTTGCGTCACGCTTCGTGCAGTTCCGATACTTTACCCGGATGTTCGCCGTGCTTGGAGCCGGTCTGCATCGGGAGAAGGGACAGGTCAGTTCTTTTCAGGCGCTGGTCGTCAG
>CAZAGE010000217.1:0-1109 GCA_964484345.1 uncultured Oceanicaulis sp.
CCCCTCTGGCTCCGCGCCTTCGGCGGGTCCGTCCTCGGGCTGCTCATCGGGGGCGGGGTCGTCTGGATCATCCGCATCCTCGGCTCGCTCGCGTTCAATAAGGAAGCGATGGGGCTGGGCGACGTCCACCTGATGGCGGGGGTCGGCGCGGTCTTCGGGTGGATCGACCCCACGCTCGCCTTCTTCCTCGCGCCCTTCACGGGGATCCTGTGGGTGGTGCTGTCGGTCCTGAGCAAGGCGGTCTTCAACCGCGCGGGCGCCCACCTGCCCTACGGGCCCCAGCTGGCGCTGATGACGGTGGTGGTGGTGCTCGCGAAGCCGTGGATGGAGCGTGGGCTCGGTGCGATCATGGGCGAGGCGGTGCACCTGCCGTGATCGTCGTGGTAGGCTGTCCCGATAATTCACCGCTTCCCTCCCCCCCACCCCCCACGAACCACCTGATGCCCCAATCGGCACGGAGCGCCCGATGACGACCCGCATGCTGCCCCTGACCGCCCTCGCACTCGCCGCTGTCACCCTCGGCGGGTGCGCGAACAACGGACGCGACCTCGAGGCCGAGCTCATCGCCTACGAGCAGGAGAACGAGGAGCTCCGCTCGCGGACGCAGCAGCTCCAGAACTCGCTGACCGACGCCGAGCTCCGGGCCCAGCAGGCCGCCGACGACCTGAACCGCGCGAACGCGGAGAACGACGAGCTCCGCCGCAGCGCCGCGGAGCGCCCCGTCGTCGATAACCGCACGGGCTTCGAGGGCATCTCGGGCACGACCACGAGCCGTCGCGGCTCCGACATCGTCGTCGACGTCGCGGGCGACGTGCTCTTCGCCTCGGGCTCCACGACCCTCCGCAACGCCTCCAAGCAGGCGCTCGACCGCATCGCGGGCGTGCTCAATAGCCAGTACGCGGGCAACGAGATCCGCATCGCGGGCCACACCGACAACGACCCGATCCGCAAGAGCAAGTGGGAAACCAACGAGCGCCTGAGCGCCGAGCGCGCGCACGCGGTCGAGCAGTACCTCGCGAGCCGCGGCGTCGACAAGGGACGCATGCACATCGCGGGCTACGGGCCCGACAAGCCCCGCGGCTCCAAGAGCCAGTCGCGCCGCGTCGAGA
>CAZAGE010000218.1:0-1109 GCA_964484345.1 uncultured Oceanicaulis sp.
AAGAACGAAACTTGGGGTGGCAAGGATTTATGGCTTGAGGCACTAGAGCCCGGAATACATGAACGCCTTCGGCAATTGGGTTTCCGCTCAAAACATCTTTAGTGCTTTGGATGTAAGCGGCAAATCTAGTACATTGCAATGTCAGTATAAGACATTAAAACCTCGGTAGGGGCTATCGAGTACACGTGTGGAGCAGCACTAAGGCTTCTAACTTCTTTGGAAGCAGTAAGCAAGTTGCTTTGAAGCACGAAGCCAAACCATCTTGAGTTGTTTGGCAGTTCACTTTCCTCAACAGAAACTAAACTGATGAGAAACGATGATGAAGATACTGGCACCAACCGATTTTTCCGCCTGCGCGGCTGATGCATTAGACTATGCGCTGCAGCTGGCCGCTGCTTTTGGCGAGGCAGAAGTGACCCTGCTGCACACCTATGAGGTACAGAGCAATGCTGGTATGTTTGTCTCGGTCAGGGATTTCATGCGCCGGGATGCAGAAGAGCAGCTGAAAGAGCTCATCAATAAGCACCGCCCTGCAGTAAAGCCCGGGGTAAGCTTGCACGCCCGCGTCATCAATGGCGATACCGTGCCTATGATTACCGAACTGGCCCGTGCCGAGGGCTTCAGCCTCATAGTGATGGGGACTAAGGGGGCTTCCGGGCTCCGCGAGGTATTTATCGGCAGTACAGCCAATGCGGTCCTTACCCGTTCTGCTGTGCCTGTGCTGGCAGTGCCAGAAGGTTATCACTTCGCTCCTATCCGGCAGATTGCTTTTGCAGTGGATGGAGAGGGCATCAGCGGGGCGGAAGTGACCCTCCCGCTCCGGCAGATCGCCAGAGCGTTCGAAGCCCCGGTCTTGGTTTACCATCAGGCCGAGTCCCGGCAGGACGATGGCATAGACCCCTCTGTAGACATCTTCCTTGATGGGGTGCCTCATTCCTTCCATTATGAGCTGGACGAGGGGCCCGTCCTGGACAGCATCAATGCTTTTGTTGTAGATACCGGGGCGGAGCTTTTAGCGATGCTCCGCCGCAAGCGCGGGTTTTTGGAGACCGTATTCCATACGAGCGCAACAACCAAAGAGGTGTTCCAAAGCACCGTACCGCTTTTGG
>CAZAGE010000219.1:0-1102 GCA_964484345.1 uncultured Oceanicaulis sp.
GCTCGACGCCGAACATCCCGAGGTTGGAGATGGTGAAGGTGGCGTCGGACATCTCGTCGATGGAGAGGCCCTTGTCGCGTGCCTTCTTGGCGAGCGACTTGGTGTCCGCGGAGATCTGGCGGAGCCCGAGCTGGTCGGCGTTGCGGAGCGTGGCGACGACGAGGCCCCCGCCGCGCTCTGCGGGGAGTGCGATCGCGACGCCCACGTTGACGTTGGCGTGGTAGACGATGGACTTGCCGTCGTCGCCCCAGGAGGCGTTGGTCGCGGGGTGCTCGTGCATCGCGAGGGCGCAGGCGCGGACGAGGAAGTCGTTGACGGAGAGCTTGACGCCCTGGGGCTCGAGCTGGTCGTTGAGCTGCTTGCGGAGCGCCATGAGGTTGTCCATGCGCGCCGAGACGGTGACCTGGAAGTGGGGGATGGTCTGCTTCGAGGCGGTCAGGACCTTGGCGATCGTCGCGCGCATGTTGCTGACCTGCTCGGTCTTCGACTCGAGGGTGGCGCCGGCGGAGGGCATGGGGGCCATCGTGGGGGCGCTGGGCGCGGGAGTGCTGCTGCCGCCCGCCGGCGCGTTCTCGACGTCCTTGACGACGATGCGTCCGGAGGGGCCGCTGCCGGTGAGGGTGGAGAGGTCGACGTTCTTCTCGGCGGCGACCTTCTTCGCGAGCGGCGAGGCGAAGACGCGCCCGCCCGAGCCGTTGGAGGCGGCGGCACCGTTGGTGGGGGCGGGGGCCGACGGCGCTGGCTCTTCCGCGACGGCCGTTGTGCTCTCGGCGGGGGCTGAGGTGTCCGAGCCGCCCTCGCTCTTGGCCGACAATGCTGACGCGCCCGAGCCGGCGTTCGCCTTCACGTCCGCGACGTCCTCCCCGTCCTCCGCGAGCAGGAGGATCACCGCGCCGACGTCGACGGTCTCGCCCTCACCGAGCGTGATCGCGGCGACAACGCCGTCGTCGAAGGCCTGGAGCTCCATCGTCGCCTTGTCGGTCTCGATGTCCCCCAAGATGTCGCCGGCGGAGACCTCGTCCCCCTCCTTGACGTTCCAGGCGACGATCGTGCCCTGCTCCATCGTGTCGGAGAGGCGCGGCATGGTGACTTCGATGGGCAT
>CAZAGE010000220.1:0-1096 GCA_964484345.1 uncultured Oceanicaulis sp.
TGGACTGGAAGCACGTCCGCCACGTGCCCGTCGAGGACGACGACCACCGCCTCGTGGGCATCGTGAGCGCCCGCGCCCTGCTCCGCCACCTCGGGCGCGCACGCAACGGGAACGGTCGCGCCGTCCCCGTCTCCGAGATCATGGACAAAGACCCCGTCACCGCGACCCCCGACACGACCACACTCGAGGCCATCCGCCTCATGCGCTCGAACGACATCTCCTGCCTCCCCGTCCTCGAGGGCGACCAGCTCGTCGGGCTCATCTCCGAGCACGACATCATGGGCATCGCCGCCCCGCTGCTCGAGAAGTTCCTCGAAGACTGACCGCTCCCCCGGTACCATGCCATCGGAGGCACAGGAGGAGGTCACGAGCGTGCGCGCACTTATCCTTGGCATCGGCGATGCGTTCACCACCAGAGGCTTCGGCACCTCGGCGCTCATCGAGGGTCCGTCCGGGCGCCTGCTCCTCGACTGCCCCGACCTCATCCACCGCGCCCTCCACGAGGCGAGCAACGCATCGGGGTGGGACGTCGACTGCCGGTCCTTCGACGACGTCTTCCTCACCCATCTCCACGGCGACCACTGCAACGGGCTCGAATCCCTCGGCTTCAAGCGCCTCGTCTACCGCATGCGTGGCGACCACGACACCAAGCCGCGCCTGCACACGCACACCGAGGCCGCCGACCGCGTGTGGGAACGCCTCGCGCCCGCGATGGACGCGCCCTTCCTGAGGCCCGACCAACCCTCCACACTCGACGACTTCTACGAACTCCACGCCCGACCCATCGGCGAACGCTTCGAAGTCTGCGGCCTCACCATCGAGACCCGCCGAACCGTCCACCCGATCCCCACCGTGGGCCTCAAGATCTCCGACGGCGCCCGGAGCCTTGGATGGTCGGGCGACACCGCCTACGACCCGGATCACGTCGCCTGGCTCTCGGACTGCGACGTGATCGTCCACGAGACCAACCTGGGCCCCGCGCACACCAACGTCGAACTCCTCAACGCCCTCCCCGGGCACATCCGCGCCAAGATGCGCCTGACGCACATCATCGACGAGTTCGACCCCGCGAGCAGCGATATCCCCGTCCTCCGCG
>CAZAGE010000221.1:0-1096 GCA_964484345.1 uncultured Oceanicaulis sp.
GGCAGCACTTCCTCATACCGCCGCCGAAGCAGAAGCCATTGCACGCCAATACCCCGCTCTGCGGGCAGACGGGCAGCAGGCCTGCTATCTATGGCTGAAGGAGGCCCTGCCGGATGCACAAATCCTCCATCTTGCGACGCATGCAGCCTCTAGCCCTACCGGCGGAGAGCCCTACTTTGCCCTAGCAGACACCCTCGTCACCCTAAGCCAGCTTTACCAGCTGCGCACTTCCTCCAAGCTGGTCGTCCTGAGCGCCTGCCAAAGCCAGGTAGGCGCCCTTGCACAGGGAGAAGGCGTGCTCGGGCTAGGGCGCGGTTTCGTGTACGCAGGCGCCCACAGTGTCCTGGCCAGCCTTTGGAACCTGAACGACCAAAGCACTAGCCTCATCATCGCCCGCTTTTATGAGGAGCTGGCTCGGGGCCAAGATCTTGCCCGGGCGTTATCCTCTGCTAAGCGGGGCTACCTGGAAGACAACAGCATTCCTGGCTTCAAGAAATCGCCCTACTATTGGGCTGGGCTTACCCCTTACGGAAAAGCTGTAGCCCCGGCACCTGCAGGTTTGCCATGGCTGCCTATTGCGGGTGCAGGTGCGGCTTTATTCGGAGTGCTGGCTTTGGGCAGAAAACGATGGCTAAACACTAAAGATGAGGCAGAATAGGCCCGAGAGGTCAACCAATCTATAGCACATGGGTTTTAAGAAAGTGCAAAACGGCTGTGGAATGGCTTGAGCTTCCCGCTCACCCCCCTCCCCTACAGGCATTTCCTGCATGAAAAAATCTGGCTGCGCCCAAACCTTTCCGGAAGCGGTTTAATTTTGTGAAAGGATATTTTTCCTGAACCTGACTGAAGCGACCCACACGTGAAGCAACTCGCCTATCTGAATAAGTTCTTTTTCCGGTACAAGGGGCACCTTTTACTCGGGATCCTCTTTGTGTCCCTGTCCAACTACTTCCGGGTGCTGCAGCCCCAAATGATACGGGAAGCCCTTGACCTTGTAGTAGAAAATATCGGTTTGTACGGCATGCTGAATGGCTTTGGGCTTCAGCCAGAGCTGTACAGCATCTTGGGGCAATCGCTGCTTTTCTTTGGGGTCCTA
>CAZAGE010000222.1:0-1094 GCA_964484345.1 uncultured Oceanicaulis sp.
TTGTTGAGCTTCTTTCATTTTAAGCTCATTTTCTTCTGCTTTTTCTTTAGCTGTTATTAATTCATTTTCAATTGCTTTTCGATCAGTAATATCCTGAGTAGTCCCTTTAAATGCAATTACCTCATTATTTTTATTAAAAACTGGTTTGGCTAATGCATTAACAATTTTCTTAGATGCATCTGGCATAATAAGTTCTAGTTCCATTTTGTATGGAATCCCTTTTTCAGTAGCATTCTGAACTACAGATTTAAAATAGTCCCAGTCTTTAGGATGAATTCTCTTTTTATGATCTTCAAATTTTATTGATTTATTTTCAGAATCAAACTCCCAAATATTGTAAGTTTCATCAGACCATTCAGATACCTTATTAATAACATCATAATACCAACTTCCTAATTTAGCTATTCGTTGAGCTTCTTTCATTTTAAGCTCATTTTCCTCAGCTTTTTCTTTTGCTAAAATTAATTTTTCTTTTGCTAAAATACTGTCTGTTACATCTCTTTCTATTGCTATCCAGTGCGTATACCAACCTTTTTCGTTGGCAATTGGTTTTATTGAAAAATTAATCCAAAATTCTTCACCATTTTTTTTATAATTTATTGCAGTCATTTCATAAGGCTGCCAATTTCTTAAAGCTTTACTTAATTTAGCTAACTCATTTTTATCGGTTTTAGGGCCTTGTAATATTCTTGGTGTTTTACCTATTACTTCATCAGAAGTATACCCAGTCATTTTGGTAAAAGCTTCATTTACATATATAATTTTAGGTCCTGGTTCATCAAAAGGTTCTGCTTCAGTTATTAAAACTGCATCGTTGGTATTTGTAATTACACTCTCTAATAATTTAAGATGTTGTTTTTCTTTTACTTCTTTGGTAATATCTCTAGAGTTAATAACAATACCCTGAACTGCAGGATTGTTTATCATATTTGTTAAGACTGTTTCTACCCATCTCCATTCATTTTTCTGATTTTTAGCTCTATAATGCTCCATAACTACTCTATCTTTAGTAATTACTTCATTAAAACTTTTAATAGTGCTTTCTAAATCATCAGAATGAATATATTTAAAAGCTTCTTTTCCTATAAACTCCT
>CAZAGE010000223.1:0-1089 GCA_964484345.1 uncultured Oceanicaulis sp.
GCGCCTGGACCGCCCGCTTTAAAGCGCCGTCGAGCGTGCGGGTGACGGTGGATATTGAGCCGTACAGCTTCTTGTGAGGGGCGCACCCGCGCCGTGATCTCAACGCCATGCCTGAAACATGCTGACTGTAATCGCTTCGATCACGCTGCTCACGGGCCTTGGAGTCGCGTTTTACTTTGAATTGCGGCGTCTTTCGCGCTCGGACAACCCACGCGCCTCCTACCAACCCAGACGTGGGGGCGCACCAGATCAGCCTGGCAGCTTTGACCGTCAGCCCCACTGGTTTGTCGTCCGTGCTGAAAACGCCAGCAGGGTGGCGGACCACCTCGATATGCGTGACATGCGACGGTCAAACTGGAAGCAAGGCCTCCAATGGGCGCGCTTTTACCCGGCCCACACACTGCTGGAAGACGAGATGCCATGCTTCATCAGCCCTTCGATTAACGGATGGGTCTTTGTGCTTCCAGCATGGTCCTTCGCGTCACCGCATGACTCCTTCCAACTCCTGCGATCTCTGTCGAAGGCCTTCGGAGAGGCTCAGTTCTTTATCCGAACCGGTGCTCCCAACTGGTCCCTCGGCTGGGATTGGTTCAAGAATGGCGAACTTGTACGCAGCTACAGGATGAATGGCGACGGCTCTGTCGGTGCAATCGGCAAGCCTACCGCTGTGGAGCGTCGCATCATGCACGCGCCCGTGGTGGAAACGGGGTCAGACTGGAGCACGAGTTCCGACCCTCTGCCTACAACGGCCCTCGAGGCTGCGTTCAATTCTGAAGACGTTGGTTACCTTCCGTTTGAGGTAGCCGAGGAGTGGAGTCTCAATCCGTATGACTGGAAAGGCGTAAACACCAGGACCGCATGGATCGGGCTCGCCGGCTTTATCCCATCGCCCCGATCTCAAGCGTGGAATGAACCCGCTCCCCCCACCCCATAAACCTGCCGCCAATCCCCCCATCCCCACCTGTTCCTGTTGCCGCCCCTGCAACCCTGTGCTAGTTCGGCGCCGGGTTTTGAGGTGATGGGTGGTTAAGCCACTTTCGCCTTTGAAAAAAACCTCGTTCCTTCAAGCGCTTAAGCGCGTCTCGCGAG
>CAZAGE010000224.1:0-1079 GCA_964484345.1 uncultured Oceanicaulis sp.
ACATCATCCGCATCCGTACGGATTTCAATTCCGATCGCCCCCTGTCCGACGGCAGCAATCATCTCCGGTGCGTCCAGCAGACAGGTGGCCTTGTCTTCAAGGCCAAGACGCTTGAGCCCGGCCAGCGCCAGCAATGTGCCCTGCACCTCACCCGTTGCCAGCTTGTCGATACGCGTCTGCACATTGCCGCGGAAATTGACGATCTTTACGTCCGGCCGCATGGCCTTGATCTGTGCGCCCCGGCGCAGCGATGCAGTGCCCACCACAGCCCCATGCGGCAGATCGCGTGGATGATCCGCCACAGGACTGAGCCACGCATCACGCGTATCTTCACGCGGCAGCATCGCGGCGATCTCAAAGGCCTCATGCAGAACCGTCTCCACGTCCTTCATGGAGTGCACCGCCAGATGGATCTCGCCTTCATGCAGCGCTGTCTCAAGCTCGACGGCAAACAATCCCTTGCCGCCGATCTCAGCCAGAGGCCGCACCTGCTCGCGGTCGCCACTGGTGGTGATGGGCACGATTTCCACCGCCGCCTCTTCCAGCCCGTGGGCGTCGCGCAGGCGACGTGCCACCTCATTGGCCTGTACCAGCGCCAGCGGGCTGCCCCGCGTGCCAAGGCGCAGGGGGGAGGCGGGTGTAAAGGAAGCAGGCATGAAACCTCGACGAAACAAGAACTTATGTGCTTTATGCGCCCTTTCCGGGCACATCACATGTCAAATCAGGGGCGATGGATAGCACATCAGCCCTGACCGCAAAGCAGATACAGATCAAATGGACACGTCCCGCCAGCTTACCGTCCTTGGCATTGAAACCAGCTGCGACGAAACCGCCGCCGCAGTGGTGACGGGCGCGCCGGGCACACCAGGCGAGATACGCTCCAATCTGGTGCTCTCCCAGTTTGACGAACACGCACCTTATGGGGGCGTCGTACCGGAGATTGCCGCACGGGCCCATATTGACCATCTGGATTCGCTTGTCGCTTCCGCCCTGCGCGAAGCCGACCTGACGCTCGACGATGTGGATGCCGTCGCCGCCACCTCCGGCCCCGGTCTCGTGGGCGGGCTGATGGTGGGGCT
>CAZAGE010000225.1:0-1073 GCA_964484345.1 uncultured Oceanicaulis sp.
GCCTCTACGACAAACCGCTTCTGCGCTGGTATCTGCTGCTGGTCGCGGCGTTCTACGCCTATGGCGCTGCGGTCCATGTGGCCAACATGGCGAGCCTCACCGGCTTTGACTGGATGGCGGCACCGCGCCTGTGGCAGGCGCTGGACGGTGCCTATCTTGTTCTCGATGTCGCGGTTGTCGCCGGGCTGATCCTGAAGCGTCCCTTCGGGCTCATCGCCTTCATCCTCGCCGCAGTCAGCCAGATTGTTCTCTACACGGTCTTTCGCGATGCCGTGGCAATGGAGGGCACACCGCATGCGCTGGCTCCCGAGCAGATGGCCTATCTGACCACGCTGGTGACGTTTCATGTCGTGACGTTGGCGGTGTTTGCGCTGCTGGCTCTCATCGCGCCAACCAGAGCGCAGGCAGCCTGAGGCCAGCTCTCCCCCGCATCCCTCCGGCTTGACCGGAGGGTCTACTCGCGTCCGCTGTTGAGCAGAGGGTTGCAGCCCGGGCCGAGACGCCAACACCAGCACTGCTGCAAGCGGAACCTAGAGTGGGCCCTCCGGTCAAGCCGGAGGGACACGGTTAAGTGGGTGTTGCCCTCCGGAAAAATTCACCTCGCCCTTTGTGTAAGAACGGCTAGTTGTCCTCAAACGCATCCCAAGGCGGCACCGGGCCGAAGCGCTCGGCGAGAAAATCAATCAGCAGACGGACTTTGGCAGACAATGCCTTGCCGGGTGGGTAGACCGCATACATGGCGATGGTGCGGGCGCACCAGTCCGGCAGCACGCGTTCCAGCGCGCCGGATTTCAGATCCTCGCCGATGATGAAAGTCGGCAGGCTGGCGATGCCGACATCGCGCAGCATGGCTTCGCGGATCATGTCGCCATTGTTCACACGCAGCGGACCGCTGGTCTTGATCCGTGCTGCAGTTTCGCCCGGTGTGCTCTCACGCTCGAGCTCCAGCGTGTCACCGCCGATGGAATAGCGCAGGCACCAGTCGCCATTGAGGTCTTCCGGCATGTCAGGCCGCCCGACCCTGTCGAGAAAGGCGGGGGACGCCGCCAGCACCCGGCGGACCGGGGCGATGC
>CAZAGE010000226.1:0-1072 GCA_964484345.1 uncultured Oceanicaulis sp.
ACGGTTTCGCGCCAGAAGGCGCGGTTGGCTTCGGCGTAGTTGGCGTAGGTGTTGTCGCCGGGGATGCCGAGCAGCATGGGCGGGATGCCGAAGGCCAGGGCGATTTCGCGCGAGGCAACGTTTTTGGCTTCGATGAAGTCCATGTCCTTGGGGCTCAGGGACATGGCCTTCCAGTCGAGGCCGCCTTCCAGAAGCAATGGACGACCTGCATTGTCAGCCCCCTGATAGTTCTGCTCCAGCTCTTCCTTCAGACGCGTGAATTGTTCATCGGTCAGATGCTCTGCCCCTTCGGGACCGGCATAGACCAGCGCGCCGGAGGGGCGGGCTGCGTTGTCCAGCAGGGCCTTGTTCCAGGCTCCGGCCGCATTGTGAATGTCGATGGCGAAGGCGGCAGCCTCAAGGGGGCTCATGCCGTAATGATCGTCAGTCGGGTGAAACAGCTTGAGATGCAGGATGGGACCCGCCATGGGGCCGGTATCGGGCAATGCGAATGTGACGGTCTCGCCGCCGGACGCGTATTCATAGGCTTCAGGCCAGCCCTGGGGGCCGGGCACGACTTTCATGCGGTCCGGGCGCAGGGCGTAGAGTTCGCGTGGTGTGCCATCCACCTCGACGGCTTCCATATAGGCGTTGCCTGCGGTTTGCAGGTGGGCAAAGAAGGCACAGCGGACGTCACTGCCCTCCTCCATGGGATTGGGGCGGGCCAGCAGGTCAAGCAGCGGGTGGCTCTCCAGCTCCGCATTGCCCTGATACATGAGCAGCGGCACCGAGGCGGCGCTTTCTGCAATACGGCGCACGGCGCGATAGACAATCGGGTTTTTCTCAAGGCCTTCACGGGCGAGGGCTGCATAGTCGCGGGGCGTCCAGCGCGGGCGTCCCTGCAGATGCAGCGCGACGACAGGCCCGGTGCGGGATGCCTTTGTTTCTGGCAGGCGCGTGGGTGTCTGGCGAGAAAGCCAAGGAAAAAGAGGCATGTTTGCTTTCAGTTTGGTCAACTAAAGACTGCGCAGGCGTGGCTCGCTTGCGTTGGGGCCAAGCATCAGGTCGGTCAGTGCCCAGACGAGCGCGTCCA
>CAZAGE010000227.1:0-1071 GCA_964484345.1 uncultured Oceanicaulis sp.
GTCACGTTCTTTTCGCGTGTACCGCGGCCACCAAGCGCGCCGGGATCAACGCCACCATGACCGGCATCAATCACCACAATCTTGCGGGCATTTGTTGCCGGCTTTGCGCTGGGGATATCGGGTTTCGGTGTCACTGCGGCAGGCGCTGTCTTGGGGGCGTCCGGCCAGCCGGCTGCGGCTCGGAAGGCTGCTTCCGGTGTGCTCACAAGATCAAACACAATCCGCCAGTTGCGGTTGTTTGCCGGATCAGGTGGCAGAACGAAGGATCGTGAGACCTTTGCCGGGCCGGACAGGTCAATCACCACACGTGCATTACCGGGGCGAAACAGGCCATAGCGGAAGGAGCTGATAAGTCCCCTGCCTGCTGGAACAAAGTCCGACGCAAGCTCCCAGTCGAGGGCCGGCAGATCAATGATCAGCCGGTGCGGGTCCGCCAGTGTGAATGCCTTGGCGTCAACCTTGCCACTTAGTTCCAGAACAAATCGCGTTGTGTCGCCGCTTTTGCCCAGACGCACATCTGTAACCGAAGGGGCGACGTCCTGCGCCAATGCAGGTGAAGTCAGCGCCCCGCCGAAAAACCCAACAATAGCTGCCACCAGCAGCACGGCGGGCATCAATATGGGAGCGGTATTCCTGTACATGAGACCCAAGCACGACATTTTTCGCAGAATTCCGGACATATCTTACCGATACAGGACACCCCGCCTTTATCGGTCAACCTACTAAATGGCCCAAATCCGCCGAAAACATGTTCCGGCGATCATTGGACGCCGGATAATAAGTCTCAAAGGATTAACCGCTCATAAACCATCTGGGCCCCACGCTCGATATACCGGCAGATTCCGGCAAGTTTGGCGCATGCGTATCGTGCCGCTTGCATCTCACGGGACGCCCCGGCTACAACTTGGGACGTGCTTATGACCGGACGACACGCAGGAAGGGCCAAGACTCCCCTGAAAACTGCGGTTTCTGTCAGATGCACGCCCTTTCCAACGTGAGTCGCAGGGGACCGGTATACCTGCCGGATGAGCGACCACGGGAATGTATGAATTTTGACCGTATCGGACCGGC
>CAZAGE010000228.1:0-1069 GCA_964484345.1 uncultured Oceanicaulis sp.
CCCGCCACCTGCCAGCCCTTGCGCTGCATCTGCCTGGCAAACGCAATGGCTGAAAATCCAAGGCCGAAGCAGAACAGTCGGGGCATGGGCGGAAGATTCCTTTTTGTTGCCAGATGCTCGCCTTGAAAAGGTCATGGGCGTGGGCGACGGTAGCGCCCATGAGAGAGATGATAAATGCGGCAAAACTGTTTTTCGCGTGGGTCGGATTGCTGATCCTCGGCGTCATTGCGCTGATGGTTCTGGTGTTCCCCACAAGCGGACACACACAGGACCTCGATTCAGCTGCGCGCTATCGCGATTGTCTGCGCCTTGTTCAGGTGGACCCGGATCAGGCGTTTGATAAAGCCATGGAATGGCGCACCAATGGTGGTGGGCCGGCAGCCCGCCATTGCGAGGCGCTGGCGCTGGTGGAACTCAAACTCTATGGCGAAGCGGCTGTTCGACTGGGCGATCTGGCCGATGCACCCGGCGCCGGCGAGCCTGAGAACAGAGCCGCGTTGCTGGCGCAGGCCGGCAATGCCTGGCTCCTTGCGGGCAGCGGTGAGAATGCTGTCATTGCCCTTACCGCGGCCTTGGATCTGATACCGGGTGAGAGTGCTGTCCTGATTGATCGCGCACGCGCCTATGCAGCTTCTGAAAACTTTGAGGCCGCAGAAGCTGACCTGACCCAGGCACTTACCCTGCGGCCTGACGAAGTGGACGCCCTCGTGCTGCGGGCGGGCGCCAGACGCGCTCAGGGCCGCCTCGAGAGTGCGAGTGCGGATATCTCACGCGCCGTCGCACTCAGGCCCGAGGGGCCCTTCGTGCTGGTGGAGCGCGGCGCCATACGTCTGGCGCAGGGCGATGATGCCGGTGCGCGGGCGGACTGGGTATCGGTTGCCCGTATCGTTGGCGAAGTTGACCCTGACCATCCCGATGCAGCGGCGCTCAGGGATGCACAGCGCAGCCTCGAAGAACTCGATGTCGAGAAGTGAGGCGTCCTAAAAATCCAGATTGGCGTAATGCCGCGCGGCCGGCATGCCGGGCACATGGTCCGCAAGCAGGGCGCGGAAGGAAGGCCGCGACTTGA
>CAZAGE010000229.1:0-1068 GCA_964484345.1 uncultured Oceanicaulis sp.
CACCCGCTGGCGGACCTTGGCTACAACTCGATGCTGTATCACATCGACAGCCCCACCATGGGCACGCTCACACGGGTTGATTTTGCGGCCTCGGGCATTCCCACCGAGGCGGATTATGTCGCCAGCTATTGTGCGCGCACAGGCCGCGACGGCATTGAGAACTGGCCCTTCTATGTCGGGTTTTCGATCTTCCGTCTCGCCTCCATTGCGCAGGGTGTCTACAAGCGCGGCCTTGACGGAAATGCCAGTTCGGAGAAAGCGACCCAGTATGGCAATGCCGCCAAAATGCTCGCAGAAGCTGCCTGGCGGATTGTCCAGACACGCACGTAATAGGTGAAAACAACGTGCAGCCGCCCCGTTTTTGGCGGAATCCGGTGTTTTATGATGCCCAAAATCCCTTTAACTACAGGATATTAACCTATCCGGGTGCAGACTTTCCGCGGTAAGAACAACAACCGCGAAGTCGAGGGATGTCTCAGGGCACGGAGACACATGGGGGATTGAGTCCGAACGCGCTGCGCTACAACGCTGCAGACGCGCCGGATTCGTTTTTCCGTGCCGTTGTTGAAAATGCCGCGGACATGATCTCGGTGATCAATACAGACGGCATTTTCATCTACGCCTGCCCCAAGGCAGCAGATGTGTTTGGCTTTGAACACGGCAGTATCGACACGCTCAAGCCAAAGCACTTTCATCCCGACGACTATGAAACCGTAATCACGGAGTTCTATGACCTCGTGACGCATGGCGGCCGCCGTCAGCTGACGGATCACCGTATGTCCGACGGACGCGGCGGCTGGGTCTGGATCCAGACACACGCCATCAACCTGGTCGACGACCCACGCGTCAAGGGCATCGTCATGGTGTCGCGTGACATCACGGAACATAAGAAGCGTGAGGAAGAAATCCTTCACGCCGAACGTGCAGTCGGGTTTGGTCACTGGCGGTGGGAGCGCGGTGCCGCCGGGCCCTATTGGTCAGATGGTCTGTTCTCAATCCTTGGCCTCGAGCGCGCCGATCATGCGCCGGACATGCAGTGGTCAACGGATCTCATTATTGAGGAAGACC
>CAZAGE010000230.1:0-1058 GCA_964484345.1 uncultured Oceanicaulis sp.
CTGGAACGCATGGAAGCAGACGAGTTTGACCTCATCGCCGTTGGCCGCGCCCTCATCAGCGACCATGAATGGGCCGCCAAGATTCACAAGGGCCAGTTCGACAGCCTGAACCCGTTCACCAAGGAAGCGCTGGCGACGCTCTACTAGCAACTGCTTGACGGACTACCCTTGATCCGACAATTTGCGGGGAGGCATGGCGACATGCCTCCCCGTCTGCGGAAAGGGCTGCGCCCATTCAAGATCACATATGATCCTGCATCGATTTCCTTGCCTGATTTGCAGACACAGGCAAATGACCCGAAGGGGAATCGTATGCCGTCTGACCAACCCACTCATCAACCGAGCCATTTGCACGACCATTTCCATGGCCGCCTGAACCTTGAGCAGCAAAAGCGCCGCGCCAAGGAACTGCTCAAGAACATCCACGCGAATGAACCGGAAGCCATGGACCGCCTGGCTGCGCACGCATCCTGCGATGCGCGCACTGCAAAGCTTGCAGACGCCCAGCTTGTTGTTGCCCGTGAAAGCGGATTTACCAGCTGGCCGAAACTCAAAACGCACTGCGACATGCTGGCGGAGAGACGCCGGCAGGCAGAAGCGGGAACGCTTCCCGTCCTGGATACACCCGGCACCCTGCACATCAGATGCGGCTCGGATATACAGCACGGCCTGAAGCTTGCGGGGTTCAGCGGTCAGTTTCTTGAGTTTGCCGACCCCTTCTGTCAGGGGCCTGTCCCGGCTGGCTCACAGGCGGAGCTGTTGGCCGCAAGGGCCCGGTTTGTATCAGGCGCATATGGCATTGATCTCAAGGATGCACAGGCGCGCCAGAGCCGGGAATATGCCGCCCTTGCATCTGCGTCTGACCATGAGCATGTGGTGCTGTGGTTTGAACATGACAGCTACGACCAGCTCATACTTGCCTATCTGCTCAATCACTTCGCGGATGCCGGGCAGCTACCCAGGCTGGAGTTGATCTGCGTGGATCAGGTGCCCGGCGTACCCGGTTTCACCGGCATTGGACAACTGGCACCGGAGGTTCTGATCTGGCTCTGGGAAAA
>CAZAGE010000231.1:0-1057 GCA_964484345.1 uncultured Oceanicaulis sp.
TGGCGGACGAAATCAGCCCCGACTCCTGCCGCCTGTGGGATACGGCGACGAATGAAAAGCTCGACAAGGATCGGTTCCGCCGGGACCTGGGCGGGCTGATGGATGCCTACCAAGAGGTGGCCCGCCGCCTCGGCATACTGATGGAAAACGACGACCAGACACCCCGCACGGGACCTGTGCTGGTCAAGTAACTGCCATGCGCTCCCGCACGGGCGCGCCGGTGCACCGGCTGGTATTTTCAGCACACGCACCACTTCGATTCGAACCCTCGCCCCCATGTTTTCGACATGCGGCGAGCACCAAGGAGCCCTGCCAGAACAGGCCGGGGAACATGTCCATGAAGGCACGCGTTCACGTCACGCTCAAGAACGGCGTTCTCGACCCCCAGGGCAAGGCCATCGAAAAGACACTCGGCAATCTCGGCTTCCAGGGTGTCGGTGATGTCCGCCAGGGCAAGGTCATCGAGCTGGAACTCGACGAAACTGATGCCGCCAAGGCCGAGGCCGCCGTCAAGGACATGTGCGAACAGCTCCTCGCCAACACGGTGATCGAGAACTACACCATCGAACTGGATGCCGCGTAATGAAGGCAGCCGTTGTGATCTTCCCCGGTTCCAATTGCGACCGGGATACGCTGGTGGCGCTGGAGCGCATCACCGGACGCAAACCCACACAGGTGTGGCATACGGAAACCGAGCTGCCCGACTGTGACCTTGTGGTCCTGCCCGGCGGCTTCACCTATGGCGACTATCTGCGCGCAGGCGCCATGGCAGCGCGGTCGCCCGTGATGGCAGCGGTGAAGAAACGCGCCGACGAGGGTGCCCATGTGCTGGGCATCTGCAACGGCTTCCAGATGCTGACGGAAACCGGCCTCCTGCCCGGCGCACTGATGCGCAACGCAGGGCTCAAATTCCTGTGCAAGGACGTGCATCTGAGCGTCGAGCGCAATGACACGGCGTTTACCCGGAAGTACGCGACAACAAAGCCGATCCGCATTCCCATCGCGCACCATGACGGCAACTACTTCGCCGATGACGAGACACTGGCCCGCCTTGAAG
>CAZAGE010000232.1:0-1055 GCA_964484345.1 uncultured Oceanicaulis sp.
TCACGCCTTTGCCGGACCGCTTCATGGCTTCGGCAATGCCGTTGAGTTCCATCTCTTCTGCCTTGTAGGTCGGCGTGTGTTCGCCGTCCTTGTCGCGATGCTTCTCGGTGCGCGAGGTCGAGACGCCCAGCGCACCTGCCTCCAGCGCATCTTCGACGAGTGCCGCCATCTTATCCGTGTCTTCGCGGGTGGCCGGTTCGAGCCGCGCTCCGCGTTCGCCCATCACATAGGCACGCAGCGCGCCATGCGGCACCTGCAGGCCCACATCGATCGCGAGCGGAGATTTTTCGACCACATCCATGTAGTCGGGAAAACTTTCCCAGCCCCACTTGATGCCCTCGGCAAGCGCCGTACCCGGAATGTCTTCCACGCCCTCCATCAGGCCGATCAGCCAGTTGTGCCGGTCCGGCGCGCAGGGCGCGAAGCCGACGCCGCAATTGCCCATGATGGCCGTGGTCACCCCGTGAAAGGTGGAGGGCTGGAGATACGGGTCCCAGGTGACCTGGCCGTCATAATGGGTATGCGCATCCACAAAGCCCGGCGTTACGATCTGGCCCTTGGCATCGATCTCTTCACGGCCCGAATCCGTCACCGTGCCGACGATGGAGATGGTTGCACCGTCGATGGCGACATCCGCCTCGTAAGGCTTGCCGCCCAGCCCGTCATAAACGAGCCCGTTCCTGATCACGAGATCATGCATGGGTTTCCTCCGGAATTTTCTTTTCTGGCGCAAGTGTGGACCGCCACCGCCGCCACTTCAACCGCATCCCATATAGGGGAATGCGGCTGGCGCAGGCGACTGCACCCGTCTTGCGTCCCGTTCCGCGCCATGCCTATCTGCCATCCGCACTTACGCTTGAGAAAGGTCAGCCAGGCCATGGAACTCGCCAAGAACTCGCTCGATGTCGGGCTCTTCACCAACGCGCCGGAGGAGGTGTCGGCGTTCTGGGTAAAGCAGGCCCATGTGCAGTTTGATCATGTCCTGCCGGTCTCCCGCGAGCTGCGCCAGCACCGCCATACGCTTGACGGGGCGGTGCTGAAGATCAACCACGCGA
>CAZAGE010000233.1:0-1047 GCA_964484345.1 uncultured Oceanicaulis sp.
TCGAAGCGGGCGTCAGAGACGGCATAGGTGTGGGTATCCCCGTCGTCCTGATCTGTTGTGGACAGGGTGCCCACGACCGCACCGGCTGCGTTTTCGGCAACGGACGTGTTGTCCAGGGCGATGTCCGTCGCGACCTCGTTGACGTCAATGATGTCAAGGGTGACGGTTTCAAAATATTCGTTGCCGGAGCTGTCTGTCACGCGGAGCGGAAGGTCGACCGTGGCAAGTGCCTCGTGATCCAGGTCCGCACCTTCCTTGACCAGGACTGCGTTGCCGACGATCTCGAAGAGATCAGAGGTGCCGATGATTTCATAGCTGAAGACTTCGCCGGAATCCGGATCAATGGCGCTCAGAACCGCGACCACCGTGCCTGGTGCTGCATTTTCAACAACGCCGGTATTGTCCAGCAGGATGTCCGTTGGCGGCCGGTTGATGACTTCTTCAACCGGCACATCAACGGGATCATCCGTGGTGCGTTCGTCAGCTGAGGCTGTGACAGGCGCTTCGACGGGCTGCACTGCCGGCGCCGGCTGCTCGGCCTCCACGTTGTCGGCCAGGCGCGCGATGCGGTCTGTCAGGGCCTGCAACGACGTGATACCGCTGTCGAGTGTCTGGTCGAGCTCCAGATTATTGAGTGTTGCGACCGGCGGAACGTCTGCGTCCTCTACCGGCACGTCTGATGGAACAGCCGGCGCGCTTGCCCCGTCGTCGAGACTGCGGTCTGCGTTGCCAATTGTTGCTGCGGCAGGGGTCAGGGTGGAGCTGACGATTGACTGGTCGGTTTCAGGCGCACCAAGCGTGCCCTGGTCGGTGCCGGGATCGATCGGCTGGCGTGTTCCGGTATGGATGTTGGGGTTTGCCGGGTCGCTTTCGCCCTGGAGAATTTCGAGCGACCCATAGTCGCGCGCCCGCTCAACCGCCTCATCACGGGCGGTGGCGTTGGCGTTATCCAGACGGAAGGCTTCAGCAGCAGGGCTGTCCTTCTTGACCTCTGGTGTGCTGTTGGTGTCCTGACCGTCAGCCATGCTCGAACTCCTGTCCATTACA
>CAZAGE010000234.1:0-1046 GCA_964484345.1 uncultured Oceanicaulis sp.
TTTCAGACAGTTGAGTCTCACGGGTGCACCTCTTTCAAGGAAGACACGGTGTGCTCGAGCGTGACGCCCGATCACTTGCCCTTCTTGATGCCTTCCTTCTTGTTGGTGTGACCACGGAACGTGCGGGACGGGCTGAACTCGCCCAGCTTGTGCCCCACCATGTCCTCGGTAACGAACACGTCGTTGAAGACGCGCCCGTTGTGGACCTGGAACGTGTGCCCGACGAACTCCGGAACGATGGTGCACGCGCGGGCCCAGGTCTTGATGGGCTTGCGCTCTCCCGACTCGTTCTGCTTATCTACCTTGAGGTAGAGCTTCTCGTCGACGTACGGGCCTTTTTTCAGTGAGCGTGACATTGGGTCTTGCCTCGATTACTTCAGCTGGCCGTAGCGACGGCTCTTGCGACGACGGATGATGAGCTTCTCGGAGTACTGCTTGCGGTTACGGGTGCCGCCGCCCTTGGAGGGAACACCGGTCTTCGACACAGGTGCACGCCCACCCTTGGATCGACCCTCACCACCGCCGAGCGGGTGGGTCGCGTGGTCCATGGCGACGCCGCGAACCTTCGGACGACGCCCGAGGTGGCGGCTCTTGCCGGCCTTGCCGAGACGACGCTGGGCGTGGTCGGAGTTGCCGACGACGCCGATGGTCGCCCGGCACTCGACCGAAACGCGACGGGCCTCGCCCGAGGGCATGACCAGGGTCACGAAACGGCCTTCACGGTTGGTCAGACGGGCCGAGACGCCCGCCGAGCGGCACAGCTGGCCGCCCTTGCCGGGCTGCAGCTCCACGCAGTGAATGGACATACCCGTGGGGATGTACTTCATCTTCATGGTGCAGCCGACGTTCGGCTCGATCTGCTCGCTCGAAGCGAGCACCGGCATGCCGACCTTCAGCCCCTTGGGAGCGGGGATGTACCGCTTGACGCCGTCCTCGTACTTGATGAGGGCGATGTGGCTCGTGCGGTTGGGGTCGTACTCGATCGCCTCCACGACGCCCGGGATGTCGTTCCGGTCGTTGCGCTTGAAGTCGATCATGCGGTACTT
>CAZAGE010000235.1:0-1046 GCA_964484345.1 uncultured Oceanicaulis sp.
GTCACCACAGGCGCTTCATCATCGTTCACGGTCACGGTGAAATCGCAAGTCGTTGCGTTACCAGCGTTATCGGTTACAGTCCATGTCACGGTAGTTGTACCTACAGGATAAACATCAGAAGCATCGGCTGTTCCGTTGTAGCTGTTGATAATGGAATCAATTCCACAGTTGTCGCTTGCAATCAAAGCCGGAACAGAAATGATAGCTTCACAAGCACCATTGTTGTTCGATACATTGATGTTAGTAGTACAAGTAATGCTCGGATTTTCATTATCAGTAACGGTAACATTTTGAGCGCAAGTTGCCGTGTTCCCAGCGTTGTCAGTCACAGTCCAGGTGACCGTTGTAGTTCCAATTGGGAAAGTGGCAGGGGCGTTGTTTGTTACTGATGCTACTCCGCAGTTATCAGCAGTAATGGGGTTCGTAAGAACGAGGGATGCAAAGCAAGAGCCAAGATCTGTACTGATGTTCAAGTCAGCGGCACAGGTGATTGCTGGATCGGTATTGTCCTCAAGAATCACTTCAAAATTACAGGTGCTCACGTTTCCAGCACTATCCGTCACACTCATGGTGACGATGGTATTGGTAGTGATGATCGTTCCTGCAGCTGGCGATTGAACGATGGTCAATACGGGGTCAGAGTTGTCTGTTGCCAAAGCAAGAGCAGTATAGTCAGGCAAAGTGAAGTCACAGCTTGCACTGAGGTCTTCGATTTGATCTGCCGGACAAGTGATTTCTGGAGCTTGGTCATCGGAAACGTTGATGATTTGCTCACAGGTAGTTGTATTTCCGTAATTATCAGTCACCGTCCAAGTAACAATGGTCAAACCAAGTGGATATTGAGCTGAAGCATCAGCAGTTCCAGTGAAATCATTGCTTACTGACGCCACACCACAATTATCAGAGGTAGCTGGAACAGCAATGGAAATTGTTGCGAAAGATTCTCCGATATCAGCACCTTGAACGATGTCATCAGGACAAAGAATGGTTGGGTCTTCGTTATCTGTCACAGTCACATCTTGAGTACACGTTGCTGTATTCCCAGC
>CAZAGE010000236.1:0-1040 GCA_964484345.1 uncultured Oceanicaulis sp.
TTATTAAAGTTTTTTTATACCATTTATAGATAAAGTCTTTTAAAATTAATGCAAAGTACAGGCATGCAAAAAGTACAGCAATATAGGTAGCTATGTACTCTGTTTTAATTAACAAAATACCATTTATATTTTCTAAAGCATTAAATAAGGGCACATAGCTGTAGATAAATGTTCTATAAGAAATTGCTATACATAAAACTGCAAAATACAATATAGCCTTATCTTTATTCCAATAAAGAACGTAAAAAATCAAGAATAAAAAACCAATAAAAGAAAAACTTCCTATGTTAAACATATCTAT
Source organism: uncultured Oceanicaulis sp. (assembly GCA_964484345.1). GTDB lineage: Bacteria > Pseudomonadota > Alphaproteobacteria > Caulobacterales > Maricaulaceae > Oceanicaulis. Next base: position 302 of record CAZAGE010000236.1, read on the forward strand.
CATCACCTCTATAGATTTGTTATATGAGAGTGTTTCTGTGGACCCCAAAATTAAAGGACTGGTTATTCCACCATTTCTGTGATAAAAATTCGCTACCTGTATAACTATATCAAAAGTATTTTCTTGAGGTTCTAAATCTATAACATCTGTAAATTTTCTGTGCTGTGTTGTTTCTTTTGTAGTACCTACATGTCCTACCTCTTGTATAAATACACCATTTACCCAAATTTTATAAGAGCCGATGATTCTTGGAATGTATAAAGAAAGATTTTTTCTATCCTTAGGTAAAGCTATTTTTAATCGATACGTAGCAAATCCTAAAGAAGGTAAAGCAGATTGAGAGCTATCTACAAACTTTGTCCAAGAATTCGTTTTTACTGTGCCTAAAGGGGTTTTACCTTCAAATTCTCCTGGTGAAATTAATTCGTTCCAGTAGAATGACCATCCTGAATCCAGGGTTATTTTTTTTTGGGTTGATAATTCTTGTTCACTAATTTTTCTTAAGGTAACATCATTTGTAATATTTGTATTTGCAAATGCATACCAGCTAAAAATACTAAGCAGTAATGTTATGAGGGACTTCAAAAGAATAACGTTATTAAATTAATGTTAAGTAATTCAAATATACTATAATTAATATGTAAAGTATAGCTACTTTTTATTTATAACATCGGTTTTAAAACTTCCCATACATTTTTTGCCAGTATTTTATGTCCTTTTTTAGTAGGATGAATACCAT
>CAZAGE010000237.1:0-1039 GCA_964484345.1 uncultured Oceanicaulis sp.
CCGACATCGACCACAACGACCGCACCACCGAGCACGGCGGCGTCGTCACCACCGACCCCTCGACGGATCTCTTCTTCGCGACGCACTACCCGCCGAGACCCTCGCAGCGCTTCGGCGACAACCGCTTCGTCGCCTCGCCCGAGATGATCGAGCAGAGCTCGACCGCACTCGTGCACTACCACTTCCATGCGTCTGAGCTCCGCCACGCGGAGTACGCGGGCCCCAGCGCGGGCGATCTTGATTACAGCGCCCACTACGGACGCGCCGCCCTCGTCTTCACGTTCATCAACGGCGACACCCTCGCGGTCGACTTCTACCAGCCCGACCGCGTTGTCGTGGACCTAGGCGTCGTCGAACGCCCGTGATCCACCTGATCGTCCTGCTCATGGTCGTTGCGGTCGGCGCTTCCTCGGGCGAGGCGCAACGCGTCGACTGGGCGCCCGAGTGGGCACGCACCACCCTCGAAACGTGGTCAAACCAAACGGTCGGCGTCACGCTCGTCGGCTTCGTCGCGCTCTTCGTGCCCTACCTGTGCGCTGTCGCGCTCTGCACGCAGAGGATGGACCGCACGGGCAACGGCGCCTGGGTCCGCACCGCCGACCGAGCGCTGCTGCTCGCGCAATGGTGCACGCTCCTCTGGCTCGCCTTCTGCTGCTTCACGCTGGGATGGGTCGGCGCGGTGCGCTCGCGAACGGGCGACCTGATCGCGCTCGACGAGGTGCTCGCGATCATGCCCGCGGTCGTCACGCTCGCGCTCCTGTGGGTGCTCTTCTGGCCCGTCGAGCGGCGCGTCCGCGAGGCGACGCAGTACGGCAGGCTCGCCTCGGGCGAACCCGTCCAACCCATCGCGGGGCGCCTCGGCTACGCGGGCGACCAGCTCCGCACCCACGCGGGCCCCACGCTCATCTCCGCGCTCCTGCTCTTCGGGTGGGTCGAGTGCGTCGACGTCCTGAGTGACCGATTCAGCGACCGACTGGGCGACTTGGGCGAGGGCGTCATGATCGGCCTCCTCGCGCTCGGCGCGATCGCGATCGTCGCG
>CAZAGE010000238.1:0-1038 GCA_964484345.1 uncultured Oceanicaulis sp.
CCCGCCGCACGTTCCCATGCTGCAGGCTGGGACACACGTTTTTCCAGCCGCAGACTGCCCAGCGCATCACGCATGCCGGCAAGTGCCAGGCGCAGAGAGACGCGCCGCCAGCGTGGTGGACGCCCCTCCCCTGAAACCGGCTTGATCAGATTTTTTTCGATGTTGGCCAGGCTTGCGGCCAGTTCCTGTGTCCCCTTTGGATCAAGACCCGTCGTATCGAAGATCGCTGCGAGGCGGGACAAGGCTTGAAGGCCAGACAGGGCGACTGACCCGGCCGGCATCTCCGGCGTCGGGGCAGGGTCTGGCGGCATCGCCTCAGCCACGGTTTGTGACGTTTCACCGACGGCAGCGCTCAGGATGCCTTCTGCAAAAGCGGCGCTTTCCAGCAGGGCGTGGCGTGCCTCGCAGTCAGCCCCCGGGCACGGCATGGCCGAACAGGTGAGCGCTTCGGATTCGAGTGCCTGCGTCGTGGCACGGATGGGTGACAGGATGCGATCAAGGTCCCCCGTCTGGTCGCCACCAATGACGGCACAGGCCGGAGAGGACGATGCAGCTACGTGGTGAGACGCTTCGCAGATATTTTCCGTCAGACATGCGGCAGCAGCGCGGGCGGCGGCTTGCGCCAACAAGTCAACGCCCATTGCAATCTGGTTTGAGCGATCCGCTGCCTGCGCCCGCGCAAGTGCGGTTTGCTGCTGCGTCCAGATTGTTGATCCGCTGTCCAGACGTGCGGGGCCCGGCCACCTCAAAGTAGATGGGTCTGTCTGGGTGCGGCTGGCGTTCAGGGCCGCCTGCGCATCACCTTCAAGTTCTGCTGCCTTGTCTGCCAGATCGACGGCCAGCGACCTGGTGATTTCACATACGGGACATGGCAGGCTTGATTGAGCGACTGCACTCTCCTGCGCTGCACCGGATGCGGGCAGCAGAATGAGCGCTGCCCCAAAGCAGATCATCGCCGCCAAGAGGTCTTGGGGAAATGGCAGACGGAATGACCACAAAAAGCGTCTGTCGGTCCGAATCAGGGTTGGGATGCGCTGC
>CAZAGE010000239.1:0-1033 GCA_964484345.1 uncultured Oceanicaulis sp.
CGCCAAGCCTCTCAAGCTCGTCAAACAGCGCGGCGCGGCGGCGGGCGTCCAGATGCGCGGCCACTTCGTCAAGCAGCAGCAAGGGCGGTGTGCCGAAGCTTGCGCAATGCAGCCGGGCATTGGCCAGTATCAGGCCGATGAGCAATGCCTTTTGTTCACCGGTCGAGCATGCCTGCGCTTCCATGTTTTTGGGCGCGTGGCGCACCAGCATGTCAGCGCGATGTGGCCCTTCAAGAGCACGGCCGGCGGCGGCGTCGCGGCCACGTGACGATGCAAGACGCTGTGCGAATGCGTCTTCGAGATCAACAGATGGCAGAGCATGGAGTGTTTCATCCACCCCTTCCGCAAAACCTGATGCCAGCGCCACATCAGCTTTGGGAAAAGCCGTGTCGCTTGGGCCTTCATGCTCGGCAATGGCGGCAGCCAATTGACCAATAATATGGGACCGGGCAAGCGCAATTGCGATGCCGTGTTCCGCCATCTGGCTTTCAAGGGCACTCAGCCAGGATGTATCCCACGTGTCTTCGCTCAACAGCCGGGTGCGCTCGCGCATGGCTTTTTCATACGAGATGACGCGGGAGGAATGTCCGGCGTCGAAGCCCAGCACCATGCGGTCCAGGAACCGGCGGCGGCCGCCTGCCCCTTCCATGAAGATGCGGTCCATCTGCGGGGTAAGCCACAGGGCGCGAACATAGTGACCCAGCACACCGGAGCTTGGTTTTGCAGCGCCGTCCACCTTGACGACGCGTTTGTCTCCATCGCCTGAGCGCGCAATGCCGGTCCCAAGATCAATGGTGCCTTCAGGTGTGATGATCGTTGCCGCAACGCCCCAAGGCTGCTGCGCCTGGGCGTCGTCACGCGCTGACATATCGCGCGTCGATACATCCGACAGGCGCACACCACGCAGGCCGCGGCCTGGCGTCAGGAAGGAAACAGCTTCAAGGAGATTGGTCTTGCCGGCCCCGTTCTCACCCACCAGAACGACACTGCGCGCATCCAGCGCCAGCGCCGACCGGGCATGGTTGCGAAAGCC
>CAZAGE010000240.1:0-1029 GCA_964484345.1 uncultured Oceanicaulis sp.
ACATAGCGGCCATACAGGAGGCGCATGATGCCTTCCGCCATGGGCGAACGGACCGCATTCTGGCTGCAGGCAAACAGGATTGCGTCCGGAAGGTCTTCGCCGTTGGGCCCGCGCATGGCGCCTAGCCCTTCATGTGCAGAACGCAGATGAGCGTGAAGAGGCGGCGCGCCGTGTCGTGATCCATGGCGATCTTACCCTCAAGGCGGGCGGATAGCAGTTCTGCTCCCTCGTTGTGGAGCCCGCGCCGGCCCATGTCGATCGATTCGATCTTTGACGGAGACGCGGAGCGGATGGCCTCGTAATAGCTTTCGCAGATCAGGAAATAGTCCTTGATGATCTTGCGGAACGGGGTCAGGGACAGGATCACCTTGCCGTGCGGGTCCTCCGCCTCGTTGCGGATATCGAAGACCAGCCGGTTTTCCTCAATGGAGAGATGCAGGCTGTAGGGCCCGCCGTCGCTGCCGTTGGGGGCGAAAGTGTTGTCCTGCAGGAGGTCGAAGATGGCGACCTTGCGCTCATGCTCAATCTCCGGCGTCCGCCGCACGACACTGGCCTCGTCGAGCACGATGGATGCGATCCGCATCGTGGGATCGGGAGCCTGCTCGGATGTGGGTTCGTCAGTCATGCAAGGACCAGGACAATTGGATGCGAGCGCAGTCTATGCGCTCCGGCGCGCATAACCTAGTGCGCTCAGCATGGCGGCATTGCACCAAGAACAGGTTACCGATTGAGGCGGATGGATACCGAGCGGCCATGGGCTTCGAGCCCTTCCGCATCCGCAAGGGCGACCGCTGCCGGGCCAATACGCCCAAGGCTGTCCGCATCACATTTCACAAGCGATGTGCGCTTCATGAAGTCGAGCACGGACAAACCGGAGGAGAACCGCGCCGAACGCGCGGTCGGCAGCACGTGGTTGGTGCCGGCCACATAGTCACCCACAGCTTCCGGGGTGTAGCGGCCAAGGAAGATGGCGCCCGCGTGACGGACCTTGTCCGCCAACGGCTCTGGCTCGGCGACAGCAAGCTCCAG
>CAZAGE010000241.1:0-1026 GCA_964484345.1 uncultured Oceanicaulis sp.
TGTCCTTGCGCGCGGAGTGGCGGTGGACATAGCGCGCCATGATTTCCTTACCCACACCGCTTTCGCCGGTGATGAGGACGGACGCATCCGATGGTGCAATCTGATCTGCCAGACGGATGACATCGGCCATGATGTCGTCCTTGTAGATCAGGGCATGGGTGTCGTCGGCCACAGCTTCCAGAACGGCGGCAATGAGCTTGGCGTCCGGTGGCAGGGGCACATATTCCTTGGCACCGGCGCGGATGGCGTTGACGGCAGCGCGGGCATCTGAGCCCAGGCCACAGGCCACGATCGGCAGGGCAATACGCTCTGCCTGCAACTGGGCTGCGAGCCAGCCGATGTCATTGGAGACTTCAACCATCAAGAGGTCTGCACCCTGGCCGGCGCGCAGGGCGTCCATGGCCTGTTCTCCGGTGTCGACCTGCGCGACTTTGGCACCTGTCTCCATGGCCATTTTCGTGGCGGTGGTGAGCTGGCCGTTGAGGCTACCTACAATAAGCAAACGCATGGGGTTGGCTCCTTAACGCGAATACTGGACGCGATCTGCTTCGGGAAGCAGGGCGTTGAGTGTGTGTTCGACCTGGCGAGGATGATCCTTGCGGCCGATGGCGGCTGCACCTGCGGCGTAGATCGCGAGCATGTCGCGTTCATCGCCTGAGATGCGATCAAGTTTGGCGGCAAGCGGGGAGAGCACCATGGTGCCCAGGACCGCGCCGTAGAATGTGGTGAGCAGGGCCACAGCCATGGCCGGGCCGATGGCAGCGGGGTCGCTCAACTGACCAAGCATCTGCACGAGGCCGACCAGCGTGCCGATGAGGCCCATGGCCGGCGCAATGTCTGCGGCGCGGCGTAGAACCTCGGCGCTTTCAGCGCGGCGCTGTGCTGTTGCAAGACGTTCGTCTTCAAGCATGCGCTCCACATCCGCGACCTCGATGCCGTCGACCAGCATGGCAAGCGCGCGTGACAGGAAAGGGTCGTTGCGAAGCTTCGGGAGCAGGCGTTCAACGCCCAGGAGGCCATCCTTGC
>CAZAGE010000242.1:0-1021 GCA_964484345.1 uncultured Oceanicaulis sp.
GCGGCAAACCGCCAGACCCGCGCATTGCGCACATCCGTGTCGTCCAGATCGCGGGCGGATTTGACGCCGTAGCCGATGACCGGCTCCAGATCCTTGCGCGGCAGGAAGGTGCGGCCGGGATCACCAATGAGAACCTCGCGGCCCTCCCGCGCTTCCGCACCCAGCCAGTCCCGCACCCGCTCGGCGACGGACTGCTCGTAACAGATGTCACCGGCGATGATGACATCGAAGTCCGCAAGGCTGTTGCCGACGAGATCATCCGTCGACGTATCAACCGCCACCCCGTTGGCCTCGGCATTCATCTGCGCGGCAATGGCGGCGAGGGGATCAATGTCGGCGGCCAGCACGTAAGACGCGCCCGCCATCATGGCAGCGATACCGCTGATGGCGCTGCCGGAGGCAAAATCGAGCACGCGTTTACCGCGAACCCTTTCGGGCTCATCCAGCAGCAGCCGCGCCAGCGCCTGCCCGCCTGCCCAGGCAAAGGCCCAGTAGGGCAGCACGATGCCGTCGTCCCACAGATCGCGTTGGGTCTTGCTCCATAGCGGCGCGCGTTCATCTGCCAGATGCAGTGTGATCTCAGGCACCAGCGGGGCCGTCTGAAGCACCGAGTTTCCGGCAACATAGGCGTGCGGATCAGCTTCCGCCGTGCGGACGGTAGAAGCGTCAGGCGGCATTCGGTGCCGCCGGTGGTGTGGCGTTCGTATCCGCTTCGCTGAATCCTTCCGACACAATGCCGGCGACGCGCCGCGTGCGGGCGTTGTGCACCATCTCGCCGGGCCGGTCTTCATCGTCAGGTCGCGACGTCGCCATCTTGATCACGTCGAAATAGCTGTCCCTGATTTCCATCTTGTCGCCGTGGCCGTTGGCGATCAGGTACTTGTGCAGCTTCGGCAGATTGTAGCAGGGCACCCACATGAAGAGGTGGTGCTCCACGTGATAGTTCACAAAGCCCGGCGCCAGGATCAGCCGCATGAACCAGTTGGCCTTGGTGGTGCGCGCATTGCGGAACGGGTCGTCA
>CAZAGE010000243.1:0-1021 GCA_964484345.1 uncultured Oceanicaulis sp.
CCAAGATGCAGGAGCTTGCAGAACACGCCTCCGTCCCCGTCATCAACGGGCTGTCCGACCAGGGTCACCCCTGTCAATTGATGGCTGACATCATGACCTTTGAAGAACACCGCGGCCCTGTGGCTGGCAAACGCGTCGCGTGGATTGGTGACGGCAACAACATGGCCCGCTCCTGGATTGAAGCCACACACCGTTTTGACTTCGAGTTGATGCTTGCCTGCCCGCCCGAGCTTGCGCCGCCCGCTGAGTGCATTGAGGAGGCCATCGCCGCAGGCGGTAATGTGCATCTCGTACACGATGCTCACGAGGCGGCCGACGGGGTTGATGCCATTGTCACAGACACCTGGGTCTCCATGGGTGACAAGGAAGCCGAGCGGCGGCACAACTTGCTCGCGCCCTATCAGGTCAACGCATCGGTGATGGCCACCGCACATAATGATGCCGTGTTCCTGCATTGCCTTCCTGCCCATCGTGGAGAAGAAGTGACACCAGACGTCATCGATGGTCCGCAATCCATCATATTTGACGAAGCGGAAAACCGTCTGCACGCGCAGAAGGGTATTCTTGCCTGGTGTCTGGACTAACCCCTGATGGATCAGACAACACCGTCAGCATCTGCCGCCAGTAAGACACCCGCCGCAGCCGCCCCTGCCGATGATCAGGTGCTCCCTTTTGCCATTGAGGGAATGAGCGTTCGCGGTCGTCTGGCGCGAACCGGCCCGGTCATCTCGGACATATTGGGCCGTCATGATTACCCGCCTGCTGTCTCGCGTCTGTTGGCGGAGGCATTGTTGCTGGTATCCATGCTCGGAACAGCCCTCAAGCTTGAGGGCCGCTTCACGGTGCAGACGTCCAGCGACGGGCCGGTGGATCTGCTGGTCGCTGATATGACAAAGGATGGCGGTCTGCGCGGCTACGCCCATTTCGATGCGAAAGCCGTCGCGGCTATCGACAGCGATACGCCTTCACTGGAGCAACTGACCGGCAAGGGCAGTATGGCGCTAACCATTGATCAGGGCCC
>CAZAGE010000244.1:0-1020 GCA_964484345.1 uncultured Oceanicaulis sp.
AGCTGAACCGGGCGGCTAATTCGCGCCGGTATGATGGTCCATATCCACTGCATAAGGTGCTTGTAGCAGCGGGAGAGTCGCCGCGTAAAGCACCGGCGGCACTGTCGAAAAAAACGGTGTTCAGCCGAGGATTTTGCGGGCGGCGTCTGCGTCCGCCGCGATCTGCGCCTTCAAGGCGTCCAGCCCGTCGAATTTCTGCTCCGGGCGGATAAATCCCACCAGCGAGACCCGCAGATGGGCGCCGTAGATGTCACCGGCGAAATCGAAGAGATTGACCTCCAGCAGCACGTCTTTCTTGTTGAATGTCGGCCGCTTGCCGAGATTGGCGACACCCTTGTAGGTGCCCTTGTGGTCGCCATCCTCGACCTCAACCTCGACGGCATACACACCCAGTTTCGGCGTCACGACCCCATCAAGCGCCACATTTGCGGTGGGAAACCCAATGGTCCGCCCGCGCTTGTCGCCGTCCAGTACCCGGCCCTCGATGAACCACGGACGGCCCAGCATATGGGCGGCGTCTTCCACACGCCCTTCAGTCAGCGCATCGCGGATACGGGTGGATGAATAGGCCTCCGCCCCCTCGCCGTCACCCTGTGCGGAAATCACCGACACGCCAAAGCCCTCCATGTCGCCCATGTACCGCAGCAGGGTGATGTCCCCTGCCCGGCCCTTGCCGAAGCAGAAATCATACCCCACCGCCACGTGCACCGCACCCAGCCCCTCAATGAGGACTTCGGACACGAATTCCGGCGCGGTCAGGGCAGCCATATGGGCGTCAAACGGCAGGGCATAGACAATGTCCACGCCCTGATCCGCCAGAAGCGCGACCTTCGCCCGGAAGGATGAGAGACGGAAGAAGGGTGCGTCAGGCGCAAAAAACTGGCGTGGATGCGGTTCAAAGACCATGACCGCCAGCGGCACGCCCATTTCGTTTGCCAGGTCGCGGGCGGTGCCGATCACGGCCTGATGCCCCCGATGCACGCCGTCAAAATTGCCAATGGCAACGACAGCGCCCCGGGC
>CAZAGE010000245.1:0-1019 GCA_964484345.1 uncultured Oceanicaulis sp.
GCAAGGGGCAGGAAGAGCGTTGCTTCATCCACCACAGACTGAATGGCGCCAGCAGGTGTTTCGTCGCTGGCCTTGATGCTGTCCAGCCGGGCGAGCCGCTCGATCATGTCCTTGTTGCGCGCGATACGCTCTACGGTCTCATTAGAGGCGTCACGCAGAACAAGCGGGATTTTTGCGCCTGCTGGAACATTCATCTGTGCACGGACGGACCGCACTTCAGATACAAGCCGGATAATCCAGTCGATCTCGGCATCCGCCTCAGCATCGCCCAGTTCGGCACTGTAGGTGGGCCATTCCGCTGACACCAGCATGCTTGTCCGCGCGGGGCCTTCAACGCCGTCCTTCCACAATTCTTCTGTCAGGAACGGCATCATGGGGTGAAGCATCAGCAAAATCTGATCCAGCGCCCATGCCGCGGTTGCGCGGGTTTCAGCCTTGGTGGCTTCGTCCGTGCCGTAAAGCACGGGCTTGATGAGCTCCACATACCAATCGCAATAAACATCCCAGACGAAGTGATAAAGCGCACTCGCGGCTTCGTTGAAGCGGTAGCCTTCCAGTGCCTCGGTGACCTTGGCTGCGGTCCGGCGTGTTTCACCGGCAATCCACTTGTTCGGCGTGCTGGTCACGGCTGACACGTCAAAGCCCTCTACACGCGAGCATTCGTTCATCTGGCAGAAGCGTGCAGCGTTCCACAGCTTGGTGCCGAAATTACGGTATCCCTCAACGCGTGAGGTTGAGAGCTTGATGTCGCGACCCTGGGCGGCCATCGCCGTCAGGGTGAAACGCAAGGCATCTGCACCGTACTCGTCGATCAGTTCCAGCGGGTCAATCACATTGCCCTTGGACTTGGACATCTTGGCGCCCTTCTCGTCACGGACGAGCGCGTGGATGTAAACGTCCTTGAACGGCACTTCCTTCATAAAATGCAGACCGAACATCATCATCCGGGCAACCCAGAAGAAGATGATGTCAAAGGCTGTTACCAGAACATCGGTGCCGTAGTAGCGGCCAAGCTCAGG
>CAZAGE010000246.1:0-1018 GCA_964484345.1 uncultured Oceanicaulis sp.
CGACTTTGTGGAGAGATCTCATTTACGGATTCTTTTCAGATTTCTCCATTCCGCTAGCGCAACAGTCGAAATTACAAGATTAACCTTAAGCATACAAATGTCATCTCGACTGAAATGGAGAGATCTCAAATACAATTTCTATAAGACTTCACGACTGAAATGGTGAGGTCTCTTCTATTTCACTATTTTTATAACATGAAAAAGACATTAGGAACACATAACTATTATGTTTACATAGTAACAAATCAATTAAAAAAAGTATTATACATAGGCGTTACAAATCATTTAAAAAGGCGATTAGAAGAACATTCAGCACCAATTGAAAATTCAAGACATTTTACGAATAAATACAATTGTAAGTATTTACTTTATTTTGAACACTTCAGTTGTGTGGAAACTGCAATAAAAAGAGAGAAACAACTAAAGAAATGGAGCAGATCCAAAAAAGAAGCTTTAATCTCATCTTTAAATCCAAAATGGGATTTTCTTAATGAAACAATTTAAGAGAAATATTTAGATTTCTCCATTCCGCTAACGCTACAGTCGAAATGACAAGTATAATATTTAGTCTAACGAATGTCATCTCGAGCTTGTCGAGAGATCTCATTTACAATACCATTTAGATTTCCCCAACTACTGACACTATTTTCAAAATAACAAGCCAACTATCATCTCGACTGTAATGTAGAAATCAAAACCCATAAAAAAAGAGCGCAAACCGCGCTCTTTTTTTATAGATTTTAAAATATTCGTTTATACCACGGCTTTTTTACTTCTTCTAAATAACCCGCACCATAACCATAACCATAACCATAACCATAACCATAGCCATAGCCGTAACCATAGCCTCGTTTCATATCAGTATCGTTTAAAACGATGGCCATATTTGGTAATTTCTTCTCATTGTATAAGTTCTGCGCAATATTTAGCATACGTTTGTCTAAATAATTAGCACGAGAAACATATAAGGTCAAATCTGCATATTTAGAGATTAACAAGGTATCTGTTACCAAGTTTA
>CAZAGE010000247.1:0-1008 GCA_964484345.1 uncultured Oceanicaulis sp.
CTGATCGCGGGCGCGTCCGCCGCCGCGGAGACGGGCGCGGACGCGGTCGTCTGCCTCGGCTGCGTCATCAAGGGCGAGACCGAGCACGACCTCTTCATCAACCAGGCGGTCAGCAACACGCTCGGCGCCCTCTCTACCGAGCTCCCCGTCGGCTTCGGCCTGCTCACCGTCTCGACCGCCGAGCAGGCGGAGGCGCGTGCGGGCGGCTCGATGGGCAACAAGGGCGCGGAAGCCGTCGAGGCGGTCCTCGCGACGCTCGCTGTGACCGACGCCCTCTTCGCGCAGGCCGAGTCGGAGGACGACGACGCATGAGCAAGCCCCGCGACATCCGCCGGCTCGCCTTCCTCGCGCTCTACCAACTCGACGCGCAGTCCGACGTCGACGAGTCCGAAGTCCGCGCCGCGATGGAGCAGTCCGCCGAGGACCTCTCCACGACCTTCCGCGAGCAGGACCTCGAGAAGGCGCTCAAGATGGCGGTGGGGGCCTTCGAGGGGCGGCGCTCCTCCGACACCACCGTCCGCGACCTTGCGCCCTCCTGGCCCAGCCACCGACAGCCCGCGGTCGACCGCGCCATCCTCCGCCTCGCGATCCACGAGATGACCACCGGCATCACACCGCCCAAGGTCGCGATCGCCGAGGCCGTCCGCCTCGCGAAGCAGTACTCCACCGAGCGCTCCCCCGCCTTCGTCAACGGCGTCCTCGACAAGGTCTACAAAGCCGAGAAGACGAGCACCGCAACCGATGCGACGCCCGAGGAGTCCGCCTGATGGGGTTCCTCAAGTCCGTCTACTCCAAGGTCAAGAAGGGCCTCGAGAAGACCCGCGACTCCTTCGTCGGCGGACTCAAGTCCATGCTCCTCGGGCGGAAGCTCGACGACCAGCTCATCCGCGAGCTCGAAGCGCGACTCATCCAGTCGGACGTCGGCGTCAAGACCTCACTCCGCCTCATCGACGGCGTCAAGAAGGCCTACAAGTCGGGCGACATGACCACGGGCGACGAGGTCCTCGA
>CAZAGE010000248.1:0-1006 GCA_964484345.1 uncultured Oceanicaulis sp.
TGATGCAGGTGATGGACGATATGCGCTCCGCCGGCATCGATTTCCTGACCATCGGCCAATATCTCCAGCCGACCCGCAAGCACGCCGCCGTCGACCGCTATGTCACGCCGGACGAGTTCAAGGGCTATGAGACCATCGCGCGGGCGAAGGGCTTTTTGATGGTGTCGGCGACGCCGCTGACCCGGTCGAGCTATCATGCGGGCGATGATTTCAAGCGCCTGCGCGAGGCGCGCGACGCAGCCCTGGCGGCGGGCCGCAAGGTCTAAGCGGGTTCTATGACGGCCGACCATATCGAACGCCTGCGTCTGCGCCACCGCCCGGACGATCTCTTCGATCTGGTCAGCGATGTGCGCCAATACCCCCGCTTCATCCCGCTGATCACCGGAATGCGCGTGACCCGCGACCGGGTCCAAGACGGCGTCGGCACGCTCGACGCCGAAGCGCGTGTGCGCTTCCGCTTCGTGCGCGAGCGCTTCACGACGCGGGTGAGCCTTGACCGGAACAAACGTCAGATCGATGTGGAATATCTCTCCGGGCCGTTCCAGGAGCTCGCCAATCAGTGGCGGTTCCACGAGCTCTCAGACGGTTCGACCCTGGTGGATTTCTGGATCAAATACCATTTCGGCAACCCGCTCTTACAAATGCTGGTCGACACCAACCGCAACCGCGCCATCCGCTTTTTGATCGAGCGCTTCGACGCGGAGGCCAAGCGCCGCTACGAGACGGTGGGCGAGCCCGATTATGCGCTGGAACCGGATTTGGCGAGGATTGCACCAGCGGGGCGCTAGGGTCTCTCTCTTCCCCAGCGAAAGCTGGGGCCCATCGAGCATCAAGCGCCGGCGCTTGGTCTCTGTGGATCCCAGCTTTCGCTGGGAAAGAGGGGAAGGGAAGGGTTAGTTCAGCTCCTCACCTTCACATACTCCCCCGGCGCCGGGCAGATCGGTTTCAGCTTGCCGCCGCCGGGTTCGCGCGCCGGGACCATTTCGCCTTCCATGTCATAGAGCCA
>CAZAGE010000249.1:0-1001 GCA_964484345.1 uncultured Oceanicaulis sp.
TCGAAGGGCCCCGCCGTGCGCGGGCCCCGTGCGCAGTGCGACAAGCACGTGTACGCGCGCACGGTGCAGCGCTACGTCGCGTCACGCGACGAGATCACCGTGATCGGCGGCGCCGCGGGGCGGTTCGTCTTCGAGAACGAACGCATCGCGGGGATCACGATCGAGCGCGCAGAAGACGCGGCATTCGAAGGCGCAACGCTCCGCGCCGGCGCGGTGGTCCTCACCACCGGCACCTTCATGCGCGGGCTCATGCACACCGGTGAGTCGAAGAAGGAAGGCGGACGCTTCGGCGAGAAGCCGGCGATCACCATCTCCGACACGCTTCGCGACCTCGGTTTCGAGCTCGGGCGTTTGCGCACTGGCACGCCCCCGCGGCTGCTACGCAAGTCGATCGATTGGGAAGGTCTCGAGCCGCAGTTCGGCGACGAGGCGCCCCGGCGCTTCTCTGACGCGACCGACCCCGCCAGATTCCCTGTGATCGAACAGGTCGCGTGCAGGATCACGAACACGACGCACGAGGCGCACGAGATCATCCGCGCCAACCTGCACCGCGCGCCGATGTACTCGGGTGATATCGCGCCCGGGCCGCGCTACTGCCCCTCGATCGAGGACAAGGCGGTGCGCTTCGCCGATCGCGAGAGCCACCACGTCTTCCTCGAGCCCGAGTCGCACGAGACGGACTGGATCTACTGCAACGGGATCGCGACCTCGCTGCCCGCGGACATCCAGGACGAGATCGTGCGACGGATGCCCGGCTGTGCGCACGCGGAGATCGTGATGCACGGGTACGCCGTCGAGTACGACATGGTGCGTCCGCACCAGATCCGCGCGACGTGCGAGACCAAGGCCTACGAAGGCCTCTTCCTCGCGGGGCAGATCAACGGGACGAGCGGCTACGAAGAGGCCGCGGGGCAGGGGCTGCTCGCGGGCGTGAACGCGGTCCGTCGCGTGCGGGGCGAGGAGCTTGTCACGCTCGGGCGCGAGGAGGCGTACATCGGCGT